>CAYOIZ010000006.1:0-179665 GCA_964404165.1 uncultured Binatia bacterium (SeqCode)
GCCGCGCGCGCCTTCCGCCGGAGCCCGGCGAGCGCCGCGTCCCACGAGCGGCCGATCGCATCCCGCGTCGCCCGGGCGGCGCGACCGCCGTCCTGCAGCAGCGTGACCGACTCGACCGCCTGCGCAACGGCGCGTGCGGCGTCGAGCGCGACCTGCGCCGCGTGGATGCTCCGCGGGCTCAGGCCTTTCCGCCGTCTCACCGCCTCGACGAGGCGTGCGATCGCGTCGGCGCCGTCGGTGACCGCGAGGCGGGCGATCGTGCTCGGCGATGGCGCGCCGAACGCCGCGAACGGGTTCTTCAGCGGGTAGCCATCCCCGACGAGCGTCCGTCCGAGCATCTCGACGGCCTCGTTCTGGACGGCGCGAAGCTCTGCCGACGCGAGGCGCGCGGCGGCGAGCGCGGCCTGCGCGGCGTCGACCTCGCGCTGGGCGTCGATGTACGCGCGGTGCGCCGTCTCGAGGCGCCGCACGTTCTCGGCCACCAGACTCGTGTCGACCGTATCCGCGGCGACGAGCACCGATGCGCCGACCGTCAACCGCTTTCCGGGACGGGCCTTTTTCGTCCGGGCTGCCATCGGTTCTCCGTGCAGGGCGCGATTAGGGTCGCGCGTAGGTACCAAAGGCGGGCCGGTGTCGCCAAGCCACGCGATTCCACGAGCGAACCGCCGACCGCCGGCTCGAAAGACGAGCGGAGAGGAGGAGACCGCTCGCCGCACCGTCCCGGCGGGGTCCGGATCGGTCCCGGCGTGCCGCAGCACCGCCATCACGGGGTTCGAAACGGCTCGGAACGTGCGCAGCACCGTCGTTACAGGGTCCGCAACGGCTCGGAACGTGTGCAGCACCGCCCTTGCAGGGTCCGCAACGGCTCGGAACGTGCGCAGCACCGCCCTTGCAGGGTCCGCAACGTCGCCGGACACGCGCGGCATCACGCTCACGCGGTCCGAACGCGGTCCGGAGCGCGACGCACCGCCGTCGCGCGATCCGAAGCGAGAGTCCGGCCGGCTGTCCTGGGACCTTGCCGTAGGGGTTCGCGAACTTGTTTGAGAATTTCGGCGCCACGCCCGGCCGACCACAGTCCGGGCGCGCAGCGGTTGGGATGCGCGGGCTCCACGGGAGCTTGAGCCCCATACGGACACCCCGTATAGAGGAAGTCCGTGTTCGAGTGGGACGAAGCGAAGCGGGAAGCCAACTTCGTAAAGCACGGTGTCGACTTCGCGGATGCCTTGGAAGTGTTTTCCGACCCGCTGCGAATGGAACGGATAGACAGGCGACGTGAGTACGATGAGGAGCGACATCAGGTGATCGGTTGTGTGAGCGACCAGGTGGTGTTCGTGGTGTACACGCTTCGCGGCCGCACGCGCCGCATGATCTCCGCACGGAGGGCCAGCAGAAATGAGCGGCAAGCGTATCTCGAAGGTCGTCCTCGGCGCTGACGGCAAGGCGCGCCGGCGAATCGCCAGTGGGCGCTCGGTACCCGTGAAGGGGCGAACCGACTGGAAGCGCGTTGCGGCGATGAAAGAAGCGGAAGTCGTTGCCCGCGCGCGCCGCGACAAGGACGCGCAGCCGGTGGCCCGTGGACGCCTGGCAGATTTCAAGCGCGTGACCCTGACGCCCGATGAGGTCAGAGCGATCCGGCAAAGGAGCGGCCTGTCACAGACGGCCTTCGCAGCGGCCTACGGACTCAACCCCCGAACCATTCAGGACTGGGAACAGGGGCGAACCCAGCCCGATGGGCCGGCGCGCGCCTACCTGCTCGTGATCGATCGCGAGCCCCGCGCCGTCGCGCGCGCGCTCGCCGCCGCGAGTTGATACGGGGCTGGCGGTTCAGGGCGCGCCGTTGACCGTGCGAACCGGGAAGTGCGTGTCGTCGTCGTAGCCTGAACGCCGATAGCTTTGGAACGTCGTTCCTGTATCCGCCGACACAGCAAGGGCTTGCCGATCGACGTCGGGTGCGGTCCAAGGCGAGCGGGGGTCTGCCATGAACACCCACATCGTCGTCGGCGTCGTCCTGCTGCTCTCCACCACGGCGTTCGCGGACGACGTGCTCCACTTCGACACCGCTCCCGGCACGCGGCAGGGGCGCGTCACGCAACGGTCCTGTGACGGCTCGTGCACCTTCTCGGTCCGCGTCTGCACCGAGGAGGCCCTCGACGAGATCCGACTCCTCCCCGCCCACGTGGAGCTGATACCGCCAGTCCCGGGGAGCTCCGGGTGCGGAGAGGCGACGGTCGTCACCCTGCGCCCGGGCAGATCGCAGTCGGCCCGGCTCACGTTGCGGGCTCGCGCCACGTCCGGCGTCCCGCGACGACTCGCCCGCGACCGGCTCACGCTGCGTTGCCTGCCGGAGCGCGCCGAGTCGCACACGTGTCCGACGTTCGTACCGTCGACGACGACCACGACCACCAGCACGCTTCCCCCCGACCAGTGCCCGCCGCCTGACGTGCGGTGCTGCCGTGGAGACCAGCTCAGGGCGCTTTTCGGCCCAGCCTGCCTCGAGCTGCGACGCGATACCGAGACCGATCCGCAGGGGACGATCTGCGAGTTCACGCACAGCGAGATCACCGAGGCATCGTGCGAGGGATCCGGCTGCGGCCCGTCGTCAGGCTGCTGCCTGGTGAACGGATGTCCCGCGTACGCGGTGTACGGAGCCACTAACACCAACCTGCTCTCCTTCATCTGCGAAGCAGACGGGGGCACGTTCGTGCGGGGCGAGTGCGATGCGGAGCCCATCCATCCGCTGCGGCCGTGTCGGCCCACGGGCTGCAGTGATCACATCTGCGCGAGTCGCGGGATCACCACGACGTGCGACTGGGATCCCGCGTGGGCCTGCCTGCGGGACGCAGTGTGCGAACGGCAGGGGCATGGCGGGTGCGGGTGGACGGTGCTGCCGGGGTCGCCGCCGTGTGCGGCGGCGGAGGGGTATTGAGGTGTGGGTGGGTTTTGCGAATTTGAGGGATGGCTGCGTCAAAACCTGGAGATTTTCGTCACGCACGACCTCGCTGAAGCCGCAAGCACGAGAACGAGCTTTCGACAGAGGGAGTCGTGTTGCGATAGGCGGGCTCGAGATAGCAGCGGCACAATAGAGCAGTTCGGGAGCGCGCGGCTCCGCGAAGCATCCTCTCCGAAACGCACCGCCGTCGCATCGAGATCGGGTTCGGCCTCTGGATCGACAACGGTGTCCCTCGTGACTGGGACGCGGAGCAGCCCTGGCGGAACTACTTCACGCCGTCGGGATTCAAAGTTGCACTGAAGGCCACCCTGCGCGCGACGGATGGCTACGTCTTGATCTACTCCGAGGCACCGAGGTCCTTCCCTCGAGCAAGCCCGCCGGAGCACTTGGACGCCATGACCCGCGCCCGGCAGGCAGTCGCGGCCGGCCCACGAGTGCCGCTGCACGCTTTACGCGTTGGAGGTAATGCCCTATTCGTGACCACGGTAGCGGCATCGGAGGGGAAGATGACGGATAGTGGTGGGTTCGTGCGCGAAGCGGTGATCTCCTCGATCTGTGCACTCACCCGCGCCGCGCCACTCCTTCCGCTCGACCGCCTGGCGCTCAGGGTTCGCACGCCGGACCTCGGACGACGCGATCGCACCATCCGCTGGCGGGGCGAAATCGGCTCCTCGTCAGCTGGGCGAACTCGGCAGAGCGGGGCACGATCGACGCCCACCGCGTCGACGAGGACTTCGAGCCGCCCGCCGGACAGAAGAAGCTCGAACTGCTCGCGCGTCCGTTGACCTGAGGACGAGCCGAGGATGTGCGGCTTCGCCGGGATACTCGAACCGACCACTTCGACGCCGCTGCTGGAGACGGCCAGCCGCATGGCGGCAACGCTGGCGCATCGGGGTCCCGACGACCACGACACGTGGGCCGACGTCGAACAGGGGATCGCGCTCGGTTTCCGGCGACTCTCCGTGATCGATCTCTCCCCCGCCGGGCGACAGCCAATGGTGTCGGCCAGCGGGCGCTTCGTCATCGCCTTCAATGGCGAGGTGTACAACGCCCCCTTGCTACGCCGCGATCTCGAAGCGGCTGGCACTGCGCCCACCTTCAGAGGCCATTCGGACACCGAGACCATGCTGGCTGGGATCGAAGCGTGGGGACTCGAGGAAGCCGTCCGACGCTTCATCGGCATGTTCGCCTTCGCGCTGTGGGATCACGCGCGACGCGAGCTGTCGCTGGTGCGTGATCGCTTCGGGGTGAAGCCGTTGTGCTATCAGCACACGCCGCAGGGAATCGCATTCGCATCGGAGCTTCGCGCACTGCGCGTGCACCCTCGCTTCGATCCGACCCTCGACCGGGGGGCGATGGCCCTCTTCCTCCGCCTCGGCTACATCCCCGCGCCCCACACCATCTACGCGGCGGCGCGGAAGGTCGAGCCGGCGACGATCATGACGATTCCGGCAGACCGTCCATCCGAGGCACGGACGTCGCGATACTGGTCGGTCGGCGACCTCATCGACCGCGGCAACGCCGATCCACTGCAGCTATCCGACGAGCAACTCCTGGCGCGGGTCGAGGATCTTCTCGACGACGCCGTCGGGTTGCGCATGGCTGCCGACGTTCCGCTCGGAGTGTTCCTGTCGGGCGGCGTCGATTCGTCGCTCGTCGCCGCGTTGGCGCAGCGTCGGAGCACACGCCCGGTCCGCACCTTCTCGATCGGATTCGAAGACCCACGTCTCGACGAGAGCGGTCACGCCCGAGCGGTGTCCGACCATCTCGGCACCCAGCACACCGCGTTCGCGGTGAGCGAGGCGGACGCGTTGGCGGTTGTTCACGAGCTGCCCGAGATATACGACGAGCCCTTCGCCGACTCATCGCAGATTCCGACGTACCTGGTGTCGAGGCTCGCCCGAGCCGAGGTGACGGTTGCGCTGACGGGAGACGGCGGCGACGAGATGTTCGCCGGTTACGATCGCTACCGATGGATCGGTCGCGTCGCGAAGGCGTTGGCACCGGTTCCGGGAAGTGTGCGGCGCGGCTTCGCCCAGGCGATTCGTGGCATGGACGTCCTCCGCCTCGAGCGTTGGCATGCCACCATCAGTGATGCGCTGCCGCGCGGCATGCGCATGCACAACCTCGCCGGAAAGCTCGCGAAGGTCGCATCACTGGCCGAATCACCGACGGCAGGCGCGATGTACTTCGGCCTGATGTCGCACACCTCCGAGCCGACCGCATTGCTCCCCGGTGCTGCGGAACCCGGAACGATCTTCACCGACACGTCGGCCTGGCCGAAGTCGGCAAGCGTCGCCGACCAGGCGATCTTCCTCGACTTGATGTCCTACCTCCCGGACGACCTGCTGGTGAAGGTCGACCGTGCGAGCATGGCCGTGGGACTCGAGGCTCGGGAGCCACTGCTCGACCATCGATTGTTCGAGCTGTCATCCCGCGTGCCCATGTCTCAACGCATTCGGGGGACGGAGGGAAAGTGGCCGCTGCGCGCGATCCTCCAGCGCCACGTTCCGCGCAACCTGGTGGATCGCCCGAAGATGGGCTTCGGCGTGCCCCTCAACGCCTGGCTACTCGGCCCGCTCCGATCCCTAGCCGACTCGCACCTCGAGCGAACCGACACCGATCGACGTGTCTGGCGAGAGTTGCAGGCTGGACGCAGCGAGGTTGCCGGACTCACGTGGAACCTCCTGGTCCTGCGAATGTGGCTGGCTCGTCACGCGCCGTCCGAGTCGCCGTTCGCCGTAGCATCGCCGGTTCGGTCCGCCGAGGCACTCCCGCAGGAAGCGCCCCGACCATGACGGCACCGAACATCGACACGGAAACCGTCAGGGGCTTCGGGGAAGAATGGTCGACGTTCGACCAGCGCGGAGCCGGCGCTGGTGAGCTCGAACGACTTTTCGGGGAGTATTTCTCGCTGTTCCCGTGGGACAGCCTGCCGAAGGACGCCGTCGGCTTCGACCTTGGATGCGGCAGTGGGCGGTGGGCACGCTTCGTGGCCCCTCGAGTCGGACGGCTCCACTGCATCGACGCCAGCGAGGAGGCCCTGGGGATAGCGACTCGCAACCTGAGGTCGCTCTCGAACTGCACATTTCATCACGCCAGCGTCGACGCCATTCCGCTGCCGGACGAGAGCATGGATTTCGGTTACTCGCTGGGCGTCCTGCATCACGTGCCGGACACAGCCGCCGGATTGGCCGCCTGCGTGCGAAAGCTGCGCCCCGGGGCGCCATTTCTCGTCTACCTCTACTACGCGCTCGACAATCGCCCGTTGGCGTATCGGCTGCTGTGGCGACTGAGCGATCGTGTTCGGCGTCATGTGTCGCGGCTACCGCACGGAGAGAAGCTCCTCTTCGCCCGTGCCGTGGCAGCGGCAGCCTACTTCCCGGCCGCCCGAACGGCGCGCGTGCTCGAGAAGCTCGGCGTGCCGGTCGAGGGGCTGCCGCTCGCGTACTATCGGCGCCGCAGCTTCTACACGATGCAGACGGATGCGTACGATCGGTTCGGTACGCGCCTCGAGCAGCGATTCACCCGCGGGGAGATCGAAGGGTTGATGTGCGCCGCCGGGCTGAGCGCGATCGAGTTTCGAAATGCATCACCTTACTGGTGCGCGATCGGCAGACGCCGGGCATAGTCGCGCGAGCCGACTTGTGGGCGGGTTCAGTATCTTTGGACAGGCTCGCCGGTCTCGTACCGCTCCGCGGCGGCCCCGTCCAAGACGTCTGAGTAGAGGTCCAGATGCTCTCGCACCGACGGCTCCAGCAGGAATCTCTCAGACAGGCGGCGAGATTCCCGCGAGAGTTCCTCAAGGGCTGTGTCGTCTTCCATGAGGTGGAGGATTCGCTCGACGATGGGCCCCGGACGATCAAACGGCACCAAAAACCCGCTTTTACCTTCGATAACGACTTCGCTAACGCCGCCGACGTCCGTCGCGATGACTGGGAGACCGGAGCGGGCCGCCTCGAGCAGAGAAATAGGCAGTCCCTCGAAGCTGGAGGTATTCAAGAGTACGTCGGACTCAGCCATGAGGTCAGCAATGTCGGAGCGGGCACCGAGCAACCGGACAACCTTGCCGAGATTGCGCTCAGCGATTAGTCGCTCAAGATGGTTCCGCTCCGCGCCGTCACCCGCGATTCGGAACTCGGGGATCGTTGCAGGCGGCAGCCTCTCCCGCAGCATATGGGCGACTTCGATGACGGTTGGGTAGTGCTTTTGCCTGCGGAGATTTCCGACGCACAGTATCTTCAGCTTGCGTGCCTTCCGCCGAACCCCTGGAAACTTAATGCGATCGGGGTGGATCCCGTTGTAGATACGACGACAAACTTTGGATGTGACGCTGGCGAGAAACTCCTCGGACGGCCCACAAATGGCGATGTACCGATCGACCAGCCGGTCAAAGAGCCAGAAGAAACGCACGTCAAACACGGCCACTGAGTTATGATAGCTGAATACTGTGGGAATCGGCCGAGGCAGCAGGGCACGCGACAACATCGCTCGGCCGAGATGAATGTGAAGCAGCTCTGCCTGGAATTGGCGGATAGTCTTCTGAAGAGAGAATGCGCCAAAGACCGGATTCTTACGCGACGCATGACCGATCTCAAAGCTCGCGACACCGCCGCCACGCAGTTCAGCGATGAAGTTGCGCTCGAAGGCGACGCTGCTCCCAAGGTCAGCGGCGCCTGACAGGTAGGCGACCGCCTGAGGGTGCCCCGATCGCTCCATCTCAATAGCCAAGTCCTTGACGAAGACCTCGGCGCCGCCGCTCGCACACGCGGCGATGACGTGCAGGATCCTCACCGAACCTCCTCGCACGGCTCTCTACGGCCCTCAGAACTCATAGGGAAAGAGGGAGAGATCGTCGCTATACGTGTCCGCGACGAGATTGATCAACCGCGATGACGAGTAGTACTCGCGGTAGCTCTTGCGCCGGCGCGATGGATTCTTGGCTGGTATCGACACGGCCAAACCGAGTTCTTGTCTAAGGAAGCGCTCGACGCCGTCCATGCGCTCAACGGCTCCCAAGAAATCCACAAGCACTTTGCCGGCCTCATCTGTCACGTACGGCGCCTGCTTGCGAAATACGTAGTCGACTGTCTCCAAGTCTTGGTTCACGAGCCATTCTTCGACAAAAGCCTCAAAGGACCGGAACGCAGGCGCTTGATACTGGTTCGCCTTCCAGACTCCAGCATCTCGCGTGCCCCCTTGCCGGACAAACGAAAAGGCCGAGACAAGGCGGTCCCAAGGGTTTCGCGAGATGGCGAACGATGGGAGCTGGCCGAATAGATCAGGACAGAATCGTCGAATCTCGGAGGCGCTTATGTGTCCCGTTGAGCGGCCGTACAGGGCGTGGGCGACACTGGTGCCCGCCGCCTTGGGGATATGAACAAATATCACACCGGCCCGCTTCCAATGGCTGCGTCGACGCAAGCACATCAGCTGGTGCTTGAGACTCTGGGGCAAGTACTCCTGCAATCCCAGAACGTGCCTGGCGGTCGCGGTATCCCAAAGCGGCTTCATGAGACCAGACGAGCAGGGTCAGTCTTGTCGTTTCTTGCGCAGCGCAACGATCCGGTGACTCGTCGGATTGTACTCTGTGCGCAGCATTCCCCTTTGGTTGCGCCCCAGAACTGCTCGCAAGGACTCCACGGCGATGTCGCGCAGTCGAACCAGCGGCCTGGGACAAAAGAACGAAACATCGTCGATCTCAGCAAAGAACGAGGGGTCTTCGAAGGCATTGGGCGCCCGAATGCGGCCCGTCTCGCGGTATGTTCGAAATAGCTCCCTCGTGGAAATGGTATCAGGCGCGGCGTGGCGTCCGTTGGTACGTTCCCCGAAGCCACGATCATTGAGATCCTCGACAAAGTAGTGGCGGCCAGGATTGAGACGTGGCCACAGCGTTTCGATGCTGATCTGCTGGTGGTCGGCTCGATGGCTGCCATCATCGATGATGATGTCGAAACGAACACTCGGGAGCTCCGCAAGGAATGCGGCCAGCTCCGTCCGGCTCGATTGATCGACTCGAAAGGTCCGTACGCGGCCGCTATCGAGATGCGATGCATCGTTGATGTCCAAGGCATAGATTCTCGCGTTGGGGAAGTACTCCGACCACATCTTCAGCGAAGCGCCCCCTCTCCTGTTGGCTCCGTGAGCGATCTTTGCATCCCACCGTTCGCCAGAGACCCCGATTCCAATCTCAAGAAGGTTGAGGGGTTCGAGACGCATGCGGCAAAACGAGGCCTCGTACACATCCACGTAATTGTTGGCGCTCCACTTTCGACTCGGGCCAACCAATCCCTTGTCACACCCATAGTGATCAGCGATCTCCGCGAGACTTCTCATCTGCTAGCTACTCTTCTGGTTCTTCGACCTGAGGCCCCAAACCTAGTGCCCCCAATTCAAATCGCCCACTCATTGGGCTTGGGTAGCGGCAACGCCCATATCCTAATCCCGAGACGGCGCCACACGTACCACGTCGCAACCAAGTTCTGGGCGACCAACACGAACGTCATGGCTAGGGCGCCGCCCACAGTGCCCAACGGAGGAATGAGCACGAAGAAGAGCAACAGGCCAAGGGCATTCGTCACGAGGGCGACATTGCGCATCAGCGCCTCGTGTCCCGTCATGGTCAACAGCCAAGCGACCGACCCGGTAGCGACATTGACCATCTCTCCGAACGCAATGATCCGCAGCGGTAGTGCGGCAGCCTCAAATTGCTCGCCGAAAACGCTCAGGGGCATGGTTGGCGCCAGCAAGAAGAGCGTGAGAAGCGGCAGAGCAAGCACGACTCCGAGGACAGCACTTTGGCGCGCCAACCGGTCGAGTTCGGCGAGGCGTCCCTGATGGTAGAGGGCGGCGAATCGTGGCGGAAAGACTGCGTTGATGACGACGAGAATGAAGCTAATGAGCACCGCTAGCTGCTGCGCCGACTTGAGGAGACCTAGATCGCTCGCGCTCAGGAGATAGCCGGCCACGACGACGCCAACCGTGGCCTGCATGAACCCGGAAAGGCTCATGACAAAAAAATCTTTCGAGGAACTACTGAACGCCGCACGATCAGCGAACCCGGAAGTAGCTTTGCGCTTCCAGCACCAGGCCAGCACCTGTACGCCACCCTGCAAGAGCACCAGCCAGGCCGCTGCCATCAGCGCCCAGCCGGCATTCTCTAGGCCCGCGTTGGGTCGCAGCCACTCCAACACTGCGAGCACGGCGGCGCCAACCAATGAGATCGAGCCGTTTTCAAGCAACGAAGCCGCGGCTGGCCGGTTTAGGCCGCGCATCAGCCCCGAAAGCAGGAATGCCAGCGTAACCGCGGGTAGCGCCAATGCCGCGCCGGTGAGCACGGCCGCAAGTCCCGGCGTCGCGAACCACTTTTCCAGAACGTCCCGCAGGAGCATCAGGAGCAACGCTAGCCCGCCCGCAATCGTCAGTGACTTGGTGCATGCCCAGCGCAGGTAAGTGACTGCGTGAGGCGCATCAGCATCACGGCCCACGTACAGCGTGAGCGTGAAATCCATACCGTACTTGGCGATGACGGCCGCGCCCGTCAGCAATGCCTGCGCGAGGGCGAACACACCGACGCCCCTAGTGCCGTAGGCCCGTGCAAGCATCAGGCCCAACGCCAACGAGCCGAGCGCCGCAACGAAGCGGGCTATGAGCGTGCGAGCCAACGCCAATGCCAGTTCGCCACGCAGCCTTGCCATCAGATCACGCCAGCGAGGCTGGCCCACCGTCGCCCTCACGCTCTGGCTCGGATGGGTCAGCCCCACGTGCCCCATCCAGAAGACGAGCGTTCGCCGCAGGCGCACGCGACGAAGGCTTCAGAGCCACTCCTAGTACAGCGCCCCCACTCGGCCCCATGGCTCGCCCCTCGAGCCGTCATGAGGTTAGCGGAGTGAATCAGCACGGCTGACCACCAGCGGTCTTCTCTTCGCGATCGCTTCCCGATCGGTGCAGCTCGGACTCTCCGATTGGCGACTGGGCATTGCCGTCTGCGCGGTAGTGGTACACCGCTCTTCGAAGTCCGTGCCGTCGGTTTCGCGATACGAGAAAAGGTACCAGCAAGAATGGCCACACCATGGCTCGATGGCGAACGATGATCCCCAGGTTTCCGGCTACACCGATGATCGCCATCGTGAAAAGGCTGATCAGGACACAGAACCGAAGGAATTGACCATCAGAAGAGCGGAGCCCGCGCCACGCGTTTGGCGCACGGGCAAGCAACAGCAGAAGCACCCCAAGCACCTCTAATGCGGCGATCAGAACGGCAGGTTTGTGGGCTTCCCAGACGTACGGCCGCAGGAGGACGCGAAGCGCACCGCTGAAGAACCCCGGAACTGCCTCTGCGACGGTTGCACCCTCTTCCATGACAGGCGCGATTGCCGACCCGCCATAACTCGTTCGGCTGGAGAAGCGTGACAAACTGTCGAGGGCCGCTTCGGGGTCGAACCCACCAAGTACCCTCGAAACCATCATGCCGATCGCAGCGCCTCCGACAACGAGCACCGCGACTCGCGCCAGCCAGGATCCGGACTTGCGACTCCGCGCGTTCGGTAGCCGGACGTAAGAGCCTAGCCAAGCACAGAGCACAACGAACGCGATGTGTGGCCTGACCAATCCGACGACGATCAAACCAACCAGCAGAGCAACGGTGTGCGCTGGCCCGCGACCGCTGAACAGCCCTGCCGCACCGTAAGCAACGAGGCCGAGTGCACCGAATATCAGCGCGTCCTTCCCGAAGATGCTCGGCCAGATCACCAAGGAGGGGAGGAAGAGAATGGCAAGCCAGTACCCTCGGACATCCCAAGAGCGCAGGCCGATCTCCGCGCCTCGACAGAAGCCCCAAGCGCCGATGGATGCAACGAAGGCGCTCATGACGAATCCCGCCACCATGGAAGGGCCGACCATGGCGTACATCGCGGCATACGCGTATGGCACGGCGTACGTACCGATCGCCGCCGGGCCACCTGGGTCAGAGATTGGTGAGGCCCAAGAGGCAAGAATCCTCCTCGCTTCCTGGTCGTACCCATAGCTGTCTGGGCACAGCGCATCGATCCCCGAGAAAAGGAGAAGGGCCGCCGCGAGCCTCAGCAGAAGAGAAAGGGCAAGGGATTCGCCAAGGCCAGAACCGCGGCGCTTGCTCAACCCCGCCCAGCCCATGAACAGCGTCACGCCGACGAGCCAGACGACCACTGCGCGCTTCGGTTCGACATCACCTGCCGGCGTGAGAATAGCCGCACCGCCGACGATCGCGACGGCGATCGGCACTAGCACGACCCCAGCTGTTCCAGTCAACTGGAGAACCGTGCCGTGGAGGCTTCGCGTCGCGCGTTTAGCGTACTCGCGCGGCAGTCCCAGAGAGGCTCCGTCTGGAGACTGCCGCAATAGGAGCGATGGATGCTCAACTTCGCCGTCTGCGCACACGAGGCGATCGCGATGCCATCGATCACGCATTGGCTTCCGAGACGGGAGCGGACGATCGATCAACGACATCGGCACTAACGCGCCGGGTCGGCGTCGGGTCAACGTTTCCCTTCCCGGAGACGATAGAGCTGAATGCGCTAGGCGCGAGTCGGACTCCGGTGAGCCCAATCAGGAGCATCGCGCAGTTCAAAACCAACGCCCCGCGTGAAATGCCTGCGAAGCCGAAGGCTGAGAACACCGCAGCCCCCGCAATGGCAGACGCCACGACTGCCGCCCGCGCAAGCACCAACAAGTCATCGGCAGAGGGGGACTGCCTGTCGACCGCATAGAGGCCTGCGACCCAGAGAAGACACACCTCGCCTAGCGCAACGCCCCACAGCGTACGGAATACCAGGGCCGTCTGATCTGGTGGCACCGCGAAATCCCAGCGGATCAGAGCAGACGCGACATACGCGAGTAGGCACACACAGACGTCGGCAATGAGCTGGGGAGCCAACGCGAACCCAAACCGAAGACGCGAAGGCGGTTCCCGATGGTCGCCAACCGGGATCCGCCCGAGGTACGAGCCGAACAAGTAGACCACCAGCGCGAACGCTGGCACGAGAACCATGAGAGCGTCTGTCCTGAGCCAACGAGTGCCGAGTCCAACCACCCCAGACGCGGCAGCGACGGCGTACAGAATCGCAACGGCGCGACGCTCCGAGGCGCCAAGCGCCACAAGCCTGTGCGAAGTATGGTCCCGACCACCCTGCGACACCGGCTGTCCGCGCAACCGCCGCGTGATCGTCACCAACGTCGTGTCCAGAATCGGAATCGCCATGATGAGCACCGGCGTCATCATCACCGACGCCACGCTGCGCGACCGCCCGTAGCTGCTCAACAGCGCCAACCCACCCAGCAGCGACCCCAGGAACATCGACCCGCCGTCGCCCATGAAGATCGACGCCGGCTTGAAGTTGTAGCGCAGGAACCCGAGCGCCGCGCCGCACACCAGCGCCGGCAGCACCGCCAGCTCGGCCTGGCCATTCAGCACGAACGTGACGCTGAGGAACACGCACGCGATGGCCGAGATGCCGGCCGCGAGCCCGTCCATGTTGTCGAGCAGGTTCACGGCATTGGTGATGCCGACGAGCCACACCATGGTGATGGCCCCGTCGAGCAGCGGCTGGTGCGTCCACGGCAGGTCGAGCCCCGAGCCCACCACGATGCCTGCCGCCGCCACCTGCAGCCCGAGCTTCAGCAGGGGACGGATCTGCAGCACGTCGTCCACCAGCCCGACGACGAAGAGCAGCGCCGACGCCACCAGCACCGGCACCGCGTCGTCGGCCGCCTCGGGGAACAGCACCAGGCCCAGCGCGAACGCGGCGAAGATGCCCACGCCACCGAGCAGGGCCGTCGGCTGAGAGTGCCAGCGGTCCTTCCGCGGCGCCGCCACCATGCCCACCCGCCGCGCCAACGCACGTACCGCGGGCACCAGCAGCAGGCCCAGCGCGAGCGTCGTCAGTCCGGCAGCGAGCAGGCGCATGGCTCAGGTGTGCAGCGTCGCGAACGGCATGGCCGGCACGTGCCGGCGGGTCATGCGCTCCATCTCCCAGCCGATGACGCTCTCGAGGATGCGGTCGAGGTCGTAGCGCGGCTCGTACCCGATGAGACGCTTCACCTTCCCGAGGTCTGGCACGCGCCGCATCATGTCCTCGAAGCCCTCCTCGTACGCCTGGTCGTACGGCACGAGCGTGATCGTCGACGACGACCCCGTCATGCGGCGGATGCGCTCCGCGAGATCGCCGATGGTGATCTCCTGGTCGTTGCCGATGTTGAACACCTGGCCGACCGACTCGGAATGGTCCGACAACGCCACCAGCGCGCCCACCACGTCCTGCACGTGGCCGAAGCAGCGGCTCTGCGCGCCGTCGCCGTACACCGTGATGGGCTCGTCGCGCAGCGCCTGACGCACCATCGTGGGCACCACCATGCCGTAGCGACCGGTCTGTCGCGGGCCCACGGTGTTGAAGAGCCGCACGATCACCGTTGGAACGCGGCGCTCCTTCCAGTAGGCCAACGCCAGGAACTCGTCGATGGCCTTCGAGCAGGCGTAGCTCCAGCGCCCCTTGCTGGTGGGGCCCATCACCAGATCGTCCTCTTCGTTGAACGGCACCTGCGTGCGCTTGCCGTACACCTCCGACGTGGACGCGATGAGCACGCGCTTGCGCTTCTTCGCCGCCAGCGTGAGCACCACCTCGGTGCCCTGGATGTTGGTCTCGATCGTCCGCACGGGGCTCTCGACGATGAGCTTCACGCCCACCGCGGCGGCGAGGTGCACCACGACGTCGCACGCGTCCACCAGCTCGGCCGTCAGCCGGAAGTTGGTGACGGTGTCGACGTGGTACGTGAACCGCGGATGGTCCTTCAGCGGTCGGATGTTCTCGATCGATCCCGTCGAGAGATCGTCGAGGACACAGACCTCGTCACCCCGTTCGAGATACCGCTCCGCCAGATGCGAGCCGATGAACCCCGCGCCGCCCGTGATCAATACCTTCATCATCCACCCCTTCCGCCACCGCACCGGCTCGTCGTCCGGCGAGCTTCCAGTAGAGCCGCTCCATGTCACGCACCAGTCGCTCGGTGCTCATGCGCTCGGCCACGAAGTCGCGGCCGCGCTCACCCATCACCGCCCGGATGGCCGGGCGCTCGAGGAGCCAGCGCAGGCCGAGCGCATACGCATCGACGTCCTCCGACGGCGCCGTCACGCCGTGCGCCCATACCGTGAATCCGTCGTCGACCCGCGCCGGGCCACCCATGATGTCGGTGACGCCGCCGACGGCGGTCGACATCACCGCCCGCCCGCACGCCATCGCCTCGAGCAACGTCAGCGGCGTACCCTCGTTCAGCGACGTCAGCGCCGCCACGTCGAGGTCGGCGTACACCGACGGCATGTCGTCGCGGAAGCCGAGGAAGTGCACGTGGCCGCGCAGGCCGAGCCGCTCGACCTGCGCCTCCAGCTCGGCGCGCAGGTGACCGTCGCCCACGACCGCGAGGCGCACCGGCACGCCGTGCGCCACCAGCTGCGCCGTGACGTCGAGCAGCATGGCGTGGTGCTTCACCTCGCATAGGCGACCCACGACACCCACCAGCAGCTCGCCCGGTCGCATGCCCAGCTCGGCACGGAGCTTCCCGCGCGCCTCGCGCGCCGGCACCTCGAGCCCGAGCGGCACGACGTCGACCTTCGACGCCGGCGCCACGCGGTAGCGCTCGACGATGTCGGCGCGCTGCCCCTCGCTGAGCGTGACGATGCGGTCGGTGGCGATACGCGCCAGCACGCGCTCGATGACGAGGAACGCACGCGTCGCACCCGGGCCGTAGTAGCTGTGGAAGACGTGGCCGTGGAACGTGTGCACCACGCGCACGCGCCGGGGACGACCCATCAGCGTGCCGGGCGTCCCCCAGCGATAGAGGAACGCCGCCGCACGCCCCACCGCGCCGGCCTTCGCCTTGTGCGTGTGCACCACGTCGGGACGCAGCCGCAGCATGAGGCGCAGCAGGCGCGCCACCACCAGGACATCGGCCGGCCGGAGCGCGCGCCCCATGGCGGGAATCGAAACCGGCCGCACGCCACGCGCACGCGCGAACCAGCTCATGTCGCCCTCGCCCGGTGCGATCGTCCCCGTCACCAGCACCGACTGGAAGCGATCACGTGCCAGGCCCTCGCCGAGCCAGGTGACGTGCTTCGTCGGTCCGCCGACATTGAGGCGGTCGATGACGCGCAGGATGCGGAGCGGGGGCGGCGTCATTCCTCCTCGGCGTCGCCTTCGCTGCCGTCGTCGCGCGGCGCGGTGTGCACGAGGCCTGGCCGCGTGGTCTCGCGCTTCGCCAGGACCTCGGTGACGCCGCGGTAGACGGGGACGAGATCGATCGCATTGCGCTCGCCGGCATCCAGGATGGTGTCGGCCATCGCGAAGTCGCCACGACGGGCATACACGTCGACCGCCAGCCGCCGGTAGAGGACGCCCTGCTCCGGCGTGCGCGTGATCGCCGTCAGCAGCGTCTTCTCGGCCGCCGTCGAATCGTCGGCCTTGATGTAGTTGCGCGCGGCACGGGCCAGCAGGTCGGTGTCGTCCATCGACAGCTCGCCCTGCGTGCGCAGCGTGTCGGCGGCCTCGCCCCAGCGTCCGCGCGCTTCGAGCAGCGTGACGACGTCCTGCGCGATGGCGCCGTGCATGTCGCCACCGGGATGCGTATCGAGCGCACGCCGCAGGCCACGCTCGATGGCCGCCGCCATCGACTCGTCGAGCATCGCCAGGCGCGCACCGAGCGTCTCGCCCTCCACCAGCTCGCGCACGAGCTGCTCCGAATCGGCCGGCGGGAACATGTCGCTGTCGGGGTCGAGATAGGCGTGCGTCACCAACGTGGGGTAGCGGTACATCGACTCCTCGAGCTCGCGCAGCGCATCCTCGCGCCGCCCGCGCTCCCAGAGCCGCATCGCGAGCTGATCGCGCAGCTCGGGTGCCCAGGGCTCGAGGGCCACCGCTCGGCGCATGGCCGCGTCGCCCTCGTCGCCGGCACCGAGCGCCTGCGCGAGCATCTCGTGCGCCTCGCGATTGGCCGGCGAGCGATCGATGGCCACGCGCGCCAGCGCCGCGGCACCCGGCCCGTCGTCCTCCTCCGAGAGCAGCGCGTCGGACTGCTCGAGCGCCAGCTCCGTCGACAGCGGTGGCACACCAAGCGTGGCGTGGAATGCGTTCACCGTGGGCCCGACGCACGCCAGCAGCAGCACGACGAGGAGCAGCGCCGGCGCCAGGGACCGGCGGCCGGCAGGGCGCGGCGAGCCGCTCAACACGAGCATCCCCACCACAACCATCAGCGCCGACAGGTTGGCCGGCATGCGCAGGCCGAAGTCGACGAAGCTGTGCACGAGGATGGCGAGCACGCCGCCCGCGAGTCCCCAGCGCAGGAGCGCCGTGTCGCGCAGCGCCGCTTCCCAGTCGCTCTCCCCGAATCCTTCCGGTCCGGCCATGCGCCGGCGGCGCGGCCGATCGTCGGCGTCGGTGCTCCGGCGCTGCATTCCGCGCGCCACGCTCGCCGCGAACAGGAGCACGACGACCAGCCCGACGAGCCCGGTCTCGGCGGCCAGCTCGAGGTAGTCGTTGTGCGCGTGATCCCAGATGCCGTCCTCGACGGGCGGCTCCTGGTAGGGCCGGAAGGCGTGGATCCACGAGCCGAGCCCGGTGCCGAGCAGCGCGTGATCGGTGAACACCGACACGCCGCGCGCCGCGACCGCGAGACGCATGCCCATGTCGACGTCGACGTCCTGCGCCACCGAGTCCTGCGCGACGTCGGCCGCGGCGCCCGACAGCAACACGAACGAGCCGGTGGTGACGACGAGCAACCCCCCGACGAGCACCCAGGCGTGACGTCGGACCACGAGGCGGACGCCCTTCGGCCCCCGGGTCGCGAGCACGCCCAGCGCGGCAACCACCACGCCCGCCAGCAGCGCGGCACGACCGCCACGCGAGTCGCTCGCCAGGTGCGCCGCCAGCAGGACGACGGCCACCGTGGCCGCGACCAACGGCGGCCACAGGCGTCCCTGGTTGGCGATGAGCGACGCCGCCCAGGCGCGCTTCGACTGCACGCCGACCACGCGTCCACTGTTGGCGCTCTCGACCAGCCGCTGGCGCACCCGATTGGCGACGGTGACGCCGTACGCGATCACCGCCGGCAGGATCATCTCGAGCCAGCCCGCGAAGTGGTTCGGATTGACGAAGGGCCCCGCCAGTCGGCCCTCGTTCGCCACCGCCGGCCACACCCACAGCACCTGCCCGTTGCCCGCCGCCTCCTGCATGAAGGCGATGGCGGAGAACACGAGGCCGCAGCCGACCATGGTGAGGAACAGCACCCGGAACGCGCGGCTGCGGCCGTCCTCGCCGGTGGGGCGGTCCTGCCAGGGATACGCGACGATGACGGCGAACATCCCGAAGCCGATCGCGAAGCGCAGCAGCTCGATCCACGCCGCGTAGGGGTCGATGGCCACCGCGCGCCACGCGGACCAGCCGCCGGCGTCGGGCCAGCCCGGCAGCATCGAGCGGTAGAGCTCGGTGGTGGACGGCGCCAGGAGGCCGAGCACGGCCGGCGGCAGCGGCAACGTGCTCGCCAGCGCCAGCAACGCGAACGCCGCCAGCGCGGTCACGCCCGGCGCAGCGGTGCGAACGCCGAGACGCACGCGCTGCCACACCGTCAGCGCCAGCAGCACGAGCACGACCGGCACCGCGAGCGTCACCGTCGACTCGAGCATGCCGCCGAGCAGCAGCGGCACGCCGAGGATGAGCACACCCAGCCCCAGCAGGACGACGTCGTCGAGATGCGAGAGCAACGCCGTCATGCGTGGTTCTCCGGCCCCGGCGACGGACCGTAGTACTGGCCGTAGTAGCGGCCGTAGCCGTAGAGCTCGCCCCAGCCGCGGTTCACGTTGTTGATGAGCGCGCCCAGCATGTGGACGCCGGCCTGCGTGAGCTGGTCGCGCGCACGTCGCACCAGCTCGCGCGGCGTGTCGTTGCCCTTCACCACCAGGATGACGCCGTCGGCCTCGCGGCCGAGCAGCACCGCGTCGGTGACGGGAAGCGTCGGCGGCGAGTCGATGATGACGAAGTCGTACTCGTCACGCAGGCGCTCGAGCGTGTCGCGCATGCGCTCCGAGCCGACCAGCTCGGCCGGATTCGGTGGCGTGGGGCCCGCCGGCACGAAGCGCAGGTTCGGCACCTCGACCTCGTGCACCACGTCGGCGAACTCGACCTGGCCCGCCAGATAGCGCGACAGCCCGTTGTCGTTGCTGATGCCGAAGGCGCGGTGGCACGAGGGGCGGCGGAGATCGCAGTCGATGAGCAGCACGCTCGAGCCGGCGGTGGCGAGCGTGGTGGCGAGGTTCAGGCTGGTGGCCGTCTTGCCCTCGCTGGCGGCGGCGCTCGTCAGCAGGATCACCCGCGGCGGCGACCCCGGCGACGAGAACAGCACCGCCGTGCGCATCGAGCGGAACGCCTCCGCCACCATCGAGCGCGGCTCGCGGTGCACGATCAGGTCGGCGGAGCGTCCGGGCGCCGGCACGGACGGCGCGGCCTCGGCGTCGTGCGGCGCGTAGCTCGACTGGCGGTTGCGCGTGAAGCTCGGGATGACGGCGAGCGTGGGAAGCTGGAGCAGGCTTTCCATCTCCTCGCTGCTCTTGACGCTGCTGTCGAGGTAGTTCGCAACCAGCGTCGAGCCGAACGCGAACAGCACGCCGAGGAAGCCGCCCAGCATGAGGTTCAGCTTCACGTTCGGCTTCGACGCGTACTGCGGCACCTCGGCGCGGTCGATGATGCGGATGTTCGACGCCGCCAGCTCCGAGTTGACCGACGTCTCCATCTGCTGCTTCAGCAGCGAGTCGCGCAGCGTGCGCGCCGTCTTCACGTCCTTCTTGAGGATCGCGTAGCGCGCGGCCAGCGACTGCAGGCCCAGCGCCTCGTCCTCCTGCGCGTCGAGCTTCTCGCGGAGACGGCTTTCCCGAAGCGCCAGCGCCTCGTAGCGCGTGCGGACCGCCGCCACTTCCTGCGCCACCTCGCCGTCGAGCTGCTTCTTCACGGCCGCGGCGTGCTGCTCGAGCTCGATCATGTCGGGGTGGTTGGCACCGAGCCGATCGCTCACCGCCGCCTTGCGGGCCCCCAGATCGAGCAGTGCCAGCCGCAGCTTCTGCACACCGGGCTGATCGAGGAAGAAGGCCATCGGGTCGACACCCTTGCGGGTGAGGAACTCGAACCGGCTCTCCATGGTGAGGCGAGAGCCCTCGGCCTTGGTGAGCTGCGTCGACAGCTCGGCGATGCGCTGCGTGATGACCTTGTGCTCCTGATCGATGGCCACGCTGGGATGCTCGCCGGCGAACGCGGAGAGCGTCTCCTCGGCCCGGTCGATGCGATCGCGCGCCTCGCGCAGCTGCTCGCCCAGGAACGCCTTGGCCGTGACGTTGGTCACGAGCCGCGCCTCGTCGTTGGCTTCGATGAAGGCCTGCGTGTGCGCCGCGGTGAGGAACGCCGCCAGGCTGGCGTCGGGCGTCGCGAAGGTGATCTCGACCAGGTCAGTGCCGCGAATCTCGGACACCGACAACCATTCGAGGTAGCGATCGATGAGGATGGGCGCCACCTCGGCCGTCCCGAGTGTTTCGGCACCAGACGAGAATTCCGTCGGCCCTTCCCATCCTCGCGGCCGCAGCAGGTTGAGCAACCGTCCGCCGACGGCGAGCAGGCCCGCACGGCCGCCGCCGGGGTTCACGAACGCTTCGTTCTGATCGAGACGATTCGCGCGGATCACGCGCTCGGCGAGGTCGCGGCTCTTCAGCACCGCGACCTGCGTCGCGAGGAAGCTCGACGACCCGCTGACGCTGCGGTCGTCCTCGCCGACGCGCAGCACGTTCTCCTGCAGCTGCAGCTGGATCGGCGACGTGCGCGCCACCTGCAGTCGCGTGCTGGCCGTATACGTCCGCGCCGTCATCAGCGTCATCAGGACCGACAGCGCCAGCGTCAGGCCGAAGCACGTTCCCGCCAGCCAGCGGTACTTGTAGAGGATGCGGAGGTACTCGCGGACGTCGATGCGGGGCGCGTCGCTGAACTCGGCGTCGAGGACGTCCGGCGCCGGCGGTCGTGCCGGCACAACCGGACGCTGGCGGCCATTCGTGGGCACGGGCGCGGAGACGAGGTCGTGCGCCATCAGAAGATCGGGATGCTGGCTCCGATGGCGATCATCGACGTGGTGACCTTGTACATGGTCCACGGCACCATCCGCGTGGGTGACGGCGGCAGGCGCACGAGATCACCGTCGGTGAGCGGGAAGTCGGGCTCCTCACCCCGCGCCACCTTGTCGAGATCGACCGTGATGACCTTGCTCTCGCGCGGGCCGAGGCTGCGCTTCACCATCGCGTGCTGCCGATCGGCGGCGAAGTGGTGGCCGCCGGCGGCGGCGACCGCGCCGATGAGCGTGAGCCCGCGCGTCACCGGATAGGCCCCCGGCTTCTCCACCCAGCCGTCCACCATGACGCTGCCGGCGGGGGCGAGGCTCAGGACGTCGCCGGGAGCCACGCGCACGTTGATGACCGCGGCGTCGGCACCGTCGGGCTGGGTGAGCATGTCGAGATCGAGGCGGATTGGATCGGGTGTGCCGGCGGGCGCGAAGGCCACGATGCGACCGGCGTCCTTGGCGGGGCCACCCGCCGCCCAGATGAGATCGGCGATCGTCGCCCCCGGCCGGGTGATCGGATAGAGGCCCGGCTTCTCGACGCTGCCCATGACCGCGACCACACCGCTGCGGTACTCGGCGAGCTGCACCGTCACCTGCGGCTTGCGCAGGATGTCGGCGCGCTTGAGGCGCTCGGCGATCTCGGCCTCGAGGGCGGTGGTGGTGAGGCCCTCGGCCTTGAACTCACCCAGCAGCGGCAGCGTGATGGTGCCGTGGCTGGTGACGCGCACGCCCTGCTGGAAGAGCGGCGTCTCGCGAACGGTGGGCAGCACCACGCCGGCCGCACCGTCGGTGAGCGAGCGCGAGCCGTTCTCGAGGAGATCGGGGATGCGCACCTCGAGCAGGTCGTCGGGTCCGATGCGGTAGCCGCTGCGCGGGTCGGTGCTGCCGCGCTCGGCCCCGAGCCCTCGCAGGCGCTCGTAGTCGCGCGTGCTGGTGAGCTCGGTCACCGGGACGAGCGCCGGCGGCCGTGCGATACCGGCCTCGCTCTGCATCGAGCTGCATCCGGCCGCGGACAGCGCCGCGAACGCCGTCGCGAGCACGACCCCGCGGACACGCCGGCGCGACCGCGCCGCGGGGGTCTTCGATCTGGAATTCTGCCGAGTGGACGAGCCTGCGAAACTCAGCTGCAGGACGTCGACGGCGAATTCTTCGGGCACTTCGGATACTTTTTGCACTTGATCTTGCCGCTCGGCTTCTGACAGCACGCGCGCGACACCACGACGGCCGGGCGCCGCTTCGTCGCCTTGCAGGTCTTGCTCTCGATGTTGACGCGCGTCTGGCTCGCCGGACACTGCGTCGCCTTGCAGAAGCCCGCGTTCTGCGCCGACGCATCGGGCGCCGTGACGGCGCTCATCGTCAGTACGAACAGGGCCAGCACCAGCTTCGTGATCATCCTCATCCTCCACATCCTCCCTTGGCGTCAGGCCCCCTCGGGGCCGACGGCTACGCGTCGCGCGCGCGGCGTCGCCGTCGAGCTCGGCCGATTGGCTCTCCCGCGAGAGCCAGGTGCGCAGCCGCGTTGGGCCACGCCGAATCATGCCATCCCCGCATCCCCACGCCGTGGCCGTCAAACTACATGCCTTAGCGGATGTCAAGTCTGAAGATTCCAAGTCGAAAATCGATAGCCCCTTCCAGCCGCGGGCTTAGTCGCGGTTGACCACCATTCCTCCGATCGCTAGGCACGCATGCATGCCGACGTTCGTGGCCGCCGTGGTGCAGCTGTCGTCCGGGGCCGATCGGGCCGCGAACCTCGACCGCGCCGCCACCCTGATCCGCACCGCCGCGGAACGTGGCGCCCGACTCGTCGTCCTGCCCGAGGTGTTCACGTGGCGCGGCCCCCGCACCGACGAACCCGGGAACGCCGAGACCATCCCCGGCCCCACCACGACGATGATGACTGCCCTCGCCCGCGAGTGCGGGGTCCACCTCTGCATGGGGTCGATGCTCGAGACCGCACCGGGGTCGGATCGGACCTTCAACACCAGCATCGTCATCGCCCCGACGGGCGAGGTGCTGGCGCGCTACCGGAAGATCCATCTGTTCGACGTCGAACTCCCGGGTCGCGCCTGCGTGCGCGAGTCGGACGGCCGGGCGCCGGGCGACGAGGTCGTCGTCGTGCCCACCGAGCTCGGAACCCTCGGCCTCTCCATCTGCTACGATCTCCGGTTCCCAGAGCTGTACCGCCGACTGGTCCACGCCGGCGCCGAGGTCCTGCTGATGCCGTCGGCCTTCACCTTCCCCACCGGCGCCGCGCACTGGGAGGTCCTGTGCCGGGCGCGGGCCATCGAGAACCAGTGCTGGTTCCTCGCCGCGAACCAGACCGGACAGAGCCCGCACGGCTTCGCCGACTACGGCAACTCGCTCGTCGTCGACCCGTGGGGCACCGTGGTGGCCCGCGTCGGCGACGGCGAGGGCATCGCCCTGGCGGAGATCGACCTCGACTACCTACGACGGATCCGACGCGAGATGCCCTGCCTGGAGCACGTCCGACTGCGCTGACCGGACCGTGCCGAAACGCGGGGACGCCTACGACTTTCGGCGGATTCTCAACCTCGCCGACCTGTGCCATGAACCGGCTGGTCGGAGGTGGGTACGGGGATCACGGGGCAGATCGGGTCGCGCACGCGGATGCTGGCGAGCGCCCTCGCCGCGGCGATCTCGTGCGTCGCGATCGCGCTGACGTTCGGCGCCGGCGCCACCGCCGCGGCGATCCTGCTGGCCGGCCTCACCGCACTCGTCGTCCGCAATGCCTCGCCGCACCGCCGGCCGCCCATCGAAGCCGCCGTCGATCATCTGGCGGACGGCTTCGTCACCCTCGACACCCGCTGGCGCTTCACCTGGGTGAACGCACGCTCGGCGGCCTATGCCGGCACGCCGGCCGAGGCGCTGCTGGGCCGCCCGGTGTGGGACATCGTGCCCGGGCTGCTCGGCACCACGGTCGCCCAGCGACTGCGCGACGCCATGACGTCGCGGCAGACCGACGCCTTCGAGGTCTGCGACGAGCGCACCGGTCGTTGGTTCGAGCTGCACCTGCACCCGGTGCCCGACGGTCTCGCGATCTACGCCCGCGAGGTCACCGAGCGCCATCGCTGGGAGGACACGCTGCGCGAGAGCGAGGCGCGCTTCCGCACCCTCGCCGACAGCGCCCCCGTCCTCATCTGGGTGACGGGTCCCGACGGCGGGCCCGAGTTCCTGAACCGCACCTACCGCGAATTCACCGGCCAGGCGCACACCTCGTCGACCGAGATGTGGCGCGCCCTCCTCCATCCCGAGGACGCCACCACGCTGGCTGATCTGCACCAGCGCGCGCGCGCCTCGGGGATGCCGTTCGAGGCCCAGTTCCGCTTCCGCCGGCACGACGGACAGTGGCGCTGGCTGAAGGCCGTCGGTCTGCCGCGACGCGACGAGCGCGGCACGTTCCTCGGCTACGTCGGCAGCTCGCTCGACATCACCGAGATGAAGCAGGCCGAGGCCGCGGCGCTCGAGGCCGATCGTCGCAAGGACGACTTCCTCGCCATCCTGGCCCACGAGCTGCGCAACCCGCTCGGCCCCATCCGCAACGCGGTGGAGGTGCTCGTCGCCGAGAGCCCCGCCGACTCACGGCTCGACCACGCGCGCGGCATCGTCATGCGACAGGTGGTGCAGATGGGCCGCCTCATCGACGACCTGCTCGACGTCTCGCGCATCGCGCGCGACAAGATCGAGCTGCGCCGGACCTGGGTCGATCTGCGCACGCTGGTGCGCGAGGTGGTCGAAGACGTGCGGCCACTCGTCGAGCAGAAGGCGCAGATGCTCACGGTGAACGTACCGGACGTACCACTGGTGGTGGACGGCGACGGGGCGCGGCTGCGGCAGGTGGTGGCCAACCTGCTCGGCAACGCCGTCAAGTTCACGCCGAGTCGCGGGCACATCGGGCTGGCCGTCGAAGCCGACGCCGGCGACGTGCGCGTCCGCATCCGCGACACCGGCCCAGGCATTCCAGCCGAAGTGCTGCCCCGCATCTTCGAGCCGTTCGTCCAGGGCGACGCCAACCGCCGCCACGGCGGTCTCGGCATCGGGCTCACGCTGGTCCGGCGCCTGGTCGAGATGCACGGTGGCCGGGTCGACGCGCGCAGCGCCGGCGCCAGCTGCGGCAGCGAGTTCACCGTCACCCTGCCGCTGCTGCCGCCGTCCCTGCCGCTCGCGAAGGCCGTGCATTCCGGCGTGCCCGTGAGCGCGCGACGCGTGCTCGTCGTCGAGGACGACGCCGACTCGGCCGAGAGCCTGGTGATGCTGCTCGAAGCCGAAGGCCACGTCGTGCGCGCCGCCCGCGACGGGCGGGAAGCCGTGGAGGCGGCCGGCAGCTTCCGTCCCGACGTCGCGCTCGTCGACATCGGCCTTCCCGGCATCGACGGCTACGAGGTGGCGCGCCGCCTTCGCCATGAGCCCGCCTGCGCGCAGACCACGCTGGTGGCGCTGTCGGGCTACGGCCAGGACGACGACAAGCGTCGCGCCCGCGACGCCGGCTTCGACCACCACCTGCTCAAGCCTGCCGACCTCGACGCGCTGCACGCGATCCTGGGCCGCGAGCCGTCCCCGACGCTGCACTGAGAGTTGAGCCGCTCCGCTCAACCCGCTATCAGCCCGGGATGCGACGCCACGCGCTTCTGGCCCTTCTCGGTCTCACCCTGACACTCGTCAGCGCCTGCTCCTTCTCGTACAGCTCGAAGAGCCTGTCCGATTCGAGCGGCAGCAGCTCCGAGTCGAGCGCCAGCTCGTCGGGCAGCCGCGAGACCGACTACCAGAACGACGTCCGCGACTACACGGCGGCCTACGTGAAATCGGGCGGGCAGTACGAGTCGTTCCAGAGCGAGCTCGCCGCGCTCGCGAAGAAGCGCGGCATCAGCGACTGGGAGAACAACAAGGCCACCTGGATCGGCGTCGGCCAGGGGCTGAAGCGCGGCGGCGTCACCGGCGTCGCGTACAGCACCTACAAGCAGAACCTCACCGGCGGCGAGTCGCAGAAGATGGACTGGGTGCAGTCCGGATACGACTCGGTCAAGTGAGACTCGCGGCCGCGGCGCTGGCGCTGGTCCTCGCGCGTGGCGCCGTCGCGGCCGACCTGACGTATCTCCACATCGAGGCCAACGAGGGCGGGTCGAGCGGCGGCCACGTCGCACTGCGCCAGGGCGACACGGTCTTCCATTACCAGCACGAGGCGCCCGGCGTGCTGCGTCTCGAGCGCGACAGCCCCGCGCGCTTCGATCAGCGCTACCGGCTCCTCGAGAACCGCACCATCCACGCGACGCACGTCACCGTCGACGACGACACCGCCGCGCGCCTGCGCGACGAGCTGACGCGACGCCATCTCGTCGGCACGCAGCATCGCGCCTGTCGCGCCGCGCTCGACGCCGACGTCCGCCTGCTGGCGCTGATGGACGGCGAGCCGGGCGCCCTGCGCGTCGCCGGTGCGGGCTTCTTCGCCGACGGCGGCGACGCCGAGCCCGCGCTGGTGGCGCTCCGCGCGCGCGTCGGCGACGTCTCGCGGCGCGAGGCGGCCGTGCGTGCGCAGCTCGTGGCGCTCGGCCCCGACGCGTTCGTCCCGCCGCCGCTCCCGTCCGACGCACTCGGCCCACCGTGCTACGGCTTCGCGCAGCGCTACGAGGACGGCGTGGCGCTCCTGCTGGCGTTCGACGCCCTGGCCGCGGCGCGACCCCTGGCGTCCGACGCCGTCCGCACCACCGGGCTCGCGCTGCGCGACGACGAGCGCGCCGTGGTGGCTGCGCATCGCGACGCCATCACGGAACGCGTCGCACGCCTCGTCGACTCGCGACGTCCCGGGGCCGGCTTCGCCCTGCTGGTGGGCATGGCGCGTCTCGCCGCTCTGCAGCGCACGCTCGACACCGGACACTGGGTGCTGCTCGACGCCTATGCCGCCGATGCGGCCGTCGTCGATCCCGCCGTGGTCCAGAGCCGGCGCGACGCGATGGACGATCTCGTGGCGACGGTGCGCCGCGAGCTCGACGTCGCGCGCACGGCGTTCGTCACCGCCGGCACCCAGGAGACCGCGCTCGGCGACGTCGAGACCGCGGGCAACCGTCTCGTCGAGCTGCTCGCGGCACGCGACGACGGACGCCCGCTGCGCATCCAGACGGGCGCCCTGCTGCCGCAGCGGCCGGCCGACGTGCGCGCGCTACCGGCGGTGCCGAACGACGTCGCGCCCGCGCTCGCCACCGCTCGCGCACGCGCCGACGCGTACACCGCAGCCGTCACGACGCTCGACCGCTACGAGCTCGTGACCCGCAACTGCGTCACCGAGCTGTTCGCCGCGGTGGACGCCGCGCTCGGCAGCGCCGCCGAGGCCGAGCGCCGGCTCGGCGGCCACGTCGACGGCACGCTGCGCTTCATCCCGTTCGTCGCCGCCGCGTCGGTGGCCGACACGTGGACGGTCGACGCGGTCGAAGAGCGACCGTCGTACCGGCGCATGCGGCTCGCGACCATGCCGGGCGTGCTCGACCGCCTGCGCGAGTCGAACACCGTGACGTCGACGATCTACCGCCGCAATCCCGACGACTCGGTGTTCCTCTTCTTCACCGACGACGGGATCGCGATGCGGCCGCTGCTCGGCCTGGCCAACCTCGCCGTCGGCCTCGGCGCCGGCATCGCCGGCCTCGGCCTGCTGCCGGCGGACGGCGGCGCGCTGCTGCGCGCGGGGGTGTGGGGTGCGATCTGGAGCGTGCCGGAGCTGGTGTTCGTCAACATCCGCAAGGGCACGTTCGCGGTGACTCAGGAGAGCGGCACGTCGAACACCAGCACCTCGGCGGCCGACCGCGCCACGAGCGCGATCGCCGACTCGTCCTCCACCGCGGCGCCGTCGCCGGCCTCGAGCACGCGGTCGCCGAGCTGAACCGACCCACGCGCCACGTGCACCCAGGCGCCGCGCCCCGGCGCCAGCGCATGCGACGCCGTCGCACCCGCGTCGAGCCGCGCCGCCAGCATGGTCGCGTCCTGATGGATGACGATGCTGCCGTCGCGCCCGTCGGGCGTGACGATGGGCGTGAGGCGTCCCGTCACGTCCACCTTCTGCTGGTCGTAGCGCGGCACGAGGTTCCTGCGCTCCGGCACGATCCAGATCTGCAGCAGGTGGACCGGCTCGGTCGGTGACGGGTTCATCTCGCTGTGCTGGATCCCCGTCCCCGCGCTCATGATCTGGATCTCGCCGGGACGGATCGTGGCGCCGGTGCCGAGACTGTCCTGGTGCGCGAGCGCACCCTCGAGCACGTAGGTGATGATCTCCATGTCGCGATGCCCGTGCGTGCCGAAGCCGCGCCCCGCCGCGACGCGATCGTCATTGATGACGCGCAGCGGACCGAAGTTCATGTGCCGCGGATCGTGGTAGTCGCCGAAGGAGAAGGTGTGGCGGCTGTCGAGCCAGTCGATCCGGGTGGCACCGCGCGCGGCGGCGGGGCGGATGGTGATCATGCGGCCCTTGTAGACCGCGCGCCGAATCGAGACGATGGGGGGTATGGCGAATCTCTCCGTCGGGGTCGAAACCGGGTGCACCGCGCCCCTGCGCATCGAACGGCTCCTGCGGCGCGTCTCGGGATACATGGGCGTCGACTCGCTGCTCATCCCGGACCACTACCAGGGCTTCGTGCCGAAGCAGGTCTGGAGCCCCGAGCAGACGCCGGCGGCGAAGATGATTCCGTCGCTCGACGCCTTCTTCGACCCGTTCGTCATGCTGGGCGAGATGGCGCACACGGTGCCGCGACGGGTGCGCATCGGCACCGGCGTCACCGAGCCCATCCGCCGCCATCCGGTGACGCTGGCGCAGGCCTTCGTCACCATCGATCACCTGACGAAGGGCCGAGCGATCCTCGGCATCGGCAACGGCGAGCGCGAGAACACCACGCCCTACGGTCTGCCCTTCAACAAGCGCGTCGGCCGCCTGGAGGAGGCGCTCGAGATCATGCGGCGCGTCTGGCACAGCGACGGCGAACCCGTCGATTTCGACGGCGCCTTCTGGAAGCTGCGCCAGGCGGTGTTCCGCACGCCGCTCTACGAGGGCCGCGCGCCGTGCGTGTGGATCGCCGCGCACGCGCCGCGCATGCTGCAGCTCACCGGGCGCTACGGCGACGGCTGGTACCCGACGCAGAAGATGACGGCCGCCGAGTACGCCGAGAAGCTCGGCCGCATCCGCGCCGCCGGCCGCGAGGCGGGACGCGACATGACGCGCTTCGAGCCCGCGCTGCAGATCCAGATCGCGCTCGGGAAGGACCGCCGCAGCGTCCTCGAGCAGATGCTGACGGTGCCGGCGGCCGCCGCCATGTCGATGCTGCTGCCGGGGCCGCTGTGGGCGAAGCACGGTCGCCGTCATCCGCTCGGCGAAGACTACGAGGGCTTCGCCCAGTTCGTCCCCGAGGAGATCACCGCCGAGCAGATCGCCGACGCCCGCCGTCAGATCACCCCGGAGCTGATGGGCGACGGCGTGTTCGCCGGCAGCGTCGACGAGGTGTTCGCCGAGGTGAAGCCGCTGGTCGACGCCGGGCTCCGCCACGTCGTCGCCATCGACATCGGTGCGGTGGCGACCGGCGGCGGGCCGCGCGACATGCTGCGGCTCTTCCAGCTGATCCGGCGGCTCAAGAAGCTGCCGGTGGGCGCACCGCTGGGGTGACCGAGGGGGACGGCGCCACACGGCGCCCGTCCCCCTCGCCTCCCTGCCTACTTACACTTGAGCGTCGCGCCGCCGCTCTGCAGCGTGCAGCTCGGCTTCGCGGGCGGCGTCGCCGGGAAGCGCGCCTCGACGCACTGACCACCGGTCGCGGCCGGCGGGTCGAGCACGAGGATGCCCGTCACCGGCAGCTCCGGCGCGGTCACGGTGTAGGTGCCGTTCTTGCCGCTCACCTTGAACTTGATGCCGCCGGCAATGGACGGAATGCGCTTCACGCCCACCTTGACGATGCCCTGCGTGGCCGTGCCGGGGCCCTTCCACGTCCACGACGTGCCGGAGCCGTTGACGCGCCAGCCGGTGCGCGTTCCAGAATCATACGCACCGCCGGCGATCGTCGTGTCGACGACCTGCGTGCCCGTGGCGCCGACGACGAGCACGCGCACGCCGTTCGCCACCAGATCGAGCGTCGGCACCAGCGTGATCGACGCCTGCCCCTTCAGGCTGAGCTTGTCGTTGCCAGGGGGCGCGGTGAGCTTCACCGCCGTCAGCTTCTGCTTGGTCGCGATCGCACCATTGGTGCACGGATCGTCGCGATCGCAGAGCGTGTCGGTGTCGGTGTCGACGATGCCGCACGACGCCGAGCAGCACAGGTTGGTGCCGTTGCCGGCGCCGTCGTCGCAGGTCTCGCCGCAGGCGCCGTCGATGGTGCCGTCGCCGCAGGTGGTGCCGGGACCGGCGCAGACGCCGGCGGTGCACTGGTCGTTCGTGGTGCAGGCGTTGCCGTCGTCACAGGTGGTGCCGTCGGCGAGGTCGGGCGCGTCGCAGACGCCCACCGCGGTGCAGGTCTGCGGGCCGTTGCAGGCGTCGAGGTCGCCCGGGACGAAGCAGGCGCCCACGTCGGCGTCGGTGCCGGTGCCGAGCCACGGCACGTAGTCGACCGCACCCACGGACGTGATGACGCCGCCCGTGCCACCGGGGTTGCCGGCCTCGGTCGGACCCGTCGCCGAGCCGAACCAGTTGGTCTCGGCGTCGAGCGGACCCGCGGGCTGCCAGTTGATGGCCGCCACGCCGGTGGGCGCGATGGAGTTCTCCTGGACCAGCGCCGTGTCGGTGATGTGGCCGTTGCGCGGCTCGACGATGACGCCCACGTCGACGCCGTCGATCGTGTTGTTCGTGATCGACGTGTTCGTCGTGTAGCCGAGGAGGCGAACGCCCTGCGATCCGGCCTCGACCGTGCCGGCCGACGTCATGTGGTTGCAGGAGACGACCGCGTTCGCGATCAGACCGAGGTTCTGGTTGGCGAGCGTGTTGGCGGCGTTCGTCAGCACGATGCCGCGACGGAACGAGCGCAGGTTCGTGATCGTGTTGCCGCTGATCTCGATGTTGTTGAACGTCCCCAGCGTGGTGCCGGTGAGGGCGCCCTGGAACACGATGGCGGTGCTCGCGGTGGTGGCGTCGAACGGCCCCGCGTCGTTCGCCATGTCGATGACGTTGTTGCTCACCTTCTGCAGCGTGGTGATCGCGTCGTTGGTGTGGCTCATGTTGATGTACGCCGAGATCGTGCCGAGGCGGACGCCGCGCGTGAACGTGTTGAAGCTCACGTCGGTCGGGCCCTTGTGGCGCTCGATCAGGATGGTGTTCGAGCCGTGGCTCATGAGCTGGTTGTACTGGAACACCAGGGTGTCGTTGGCGTTCGGACCGGCAGCGTAGAGGCCGTAGTCGCTGCCGTCGGCCGGGTTGCCGGTGCCGACGAGGATGTTGTTCGTCACCGTGAAGACGGACCCCGGGGCGTTGGCGCCGACGCGGACGTTGAAGCGCACCGACGATGGACCGGCCTTGGCGTTCCGCACGGTGAAGCCGTCGAACACGATGTTGCCGGTGGTGGCGGTCAGACGGACCGTGCCCGCGATGGCGAGGCCGGTGCCGCCCTGGCCGTCGATGATCGTCGACGCGGCGCCGGCGACGCTCTGTACGGTGAGCGCCTTGCTGATGTTGATCTGCGCCTCGTTGTACGTGCCCGGGCACACCAGGATCGTATCGGTGTCGAGGGCGGCGGTGACCGCCGACTGGATCGTCGTGAAGGCGGGATCGGCGCCCGCGCAATCGGCCGTCGTGGAATCGTAGGTGCCGTCGACGTCGACGACGAGGGTGGATGCGCTCGCGAGCGCCGGGACGAGGCTCGCAAGCAGTGCGAGCCGCAGGAATCTACTGACCATTCGGGTCCTCCGTGTGGTGTGGGACCCGACCGACACCGCGTTCGGCGTCAGGCTGTCGTCCCAGAAGTCGGTCTCGGAGCCGCGTACGGCCGAGCCGATTCGAGGCGTACCACGCAGAGAGCGATCCATCCAAGGATTTTCTGCGAAAGGAATCACCCCACCGGCACGCCCAGCAGCCCGCAGACGATCCACCCGACGAAGCCCACCACGAGCGGGATCGTCAGGTTGTCGTCGATGCGGATCGGCAGCATCTCCCACGCCGTCGCCGCGAGACCGATCAGCAGGCCGGCGCCCACCATCTGCCCCGCCGTCGCGAGGGTGAAGACCCGCAGCACGCCCACCGTCACCAGGAACGTCACGGCCAGGAAGCCGAGCGAGCCCTCGACGCTCTTCTCGGGCACGATGTGCCGTCGCCCCCAGGTGATGCCCACCATGGCCGACACCGGGTCGGCGATGGCGAGCGTGTAGATCGCGATCAGCGCGATCTCCTGCGGGAACGTCAGGATGGTGAGCAGGATGGCGATGGCGTACGGGATCATCGCCGATTCCTTGAACTGCTCCTCGGCGCGGAAGAATACGCTGTTCACCCACGGCACCCGCTTCAGCAGCTCCGGATAGTGGATCCGGACGCGGTCCAGGATGTAGACCACGCACGCGATGGTGCCGAAGACGTGCACCACCTGACGGTGCGTGAAGAGCAGCGCGTAGGCGCTGGCGATGACGCAGCCGTTCGCCATGTGGATCAGTCGGCGGCCGATCTGCAGGTCCTTCCGCGACGCGGAGGGGCCGGGCGTCACCACCGGGACGTCCGGTACCTCGATCTCGGGAATCTCGCTCGTCGTCATCACCACCTCGCAGCCCGCAAGTCCGGGTAAAAAGTCACATTGACGGCTCGTTACGGCACATGCGACGTTCTAGCCGTGAAATCACTCGCCTGCACTGCGCTCACCCTCGCCGCCGCCGTCGCCGGTCTGACGTCCGTCCATGGGGCCGACCAGACGATCCTCGGCAAGTCGCTCAAGATCGGCAACCCGCAGGCGTCCGACGCCAGCAAGCGCCGGGTGTCGGTGAACGGCGGCAGCACCAACGGCACGATCACGCTGTCGGGCGACCCCGTCGGGCCGGCCAACTCGAGCGGCGCGATGCTGACGATCGCCACCACGGGGACCACGCCCACGACCCAGACGTTCGTGCTGGGTCAGGGCACGGCCTCGAACGGCAAGCCGTTCTGGACGCCCAAGGCGCCGGGCGGGTGGAGCTACAGCGATCCCAAGGGCGAGCAGGGTCCCGTCAAGTCGCTGAAGTTCGTGATCGCGGCCAGCGGCAAGGTGACGCTCAAGGCGGCGATCAGCGGCAAGGGCGGCGCCGTCGACGTCCTCCCGCCGAACCCCGGCACCGGCGCGTCGCTGACGTTCGGCGTCACCGGCAGCGACGATCGCTTCTGCGTGCAGTTCGGCGCCGACGGCACGATCGGCAGGAACGACGCCAAGGGCTTCACCATCGGCAAGGTCACGCTGGAGGGCTGCCCCACGAGCGTGTCGGGCGACTTCCTGGCGCTCAGCTACAACGTCGCCGGCCTGCCCGAGGGGCTGTCGAGCTCGAACCCGTCGGTGAACACGCCGCTGATCGCGCCGCTCCTGAACGGCTACGACCTGGTCCTGATGCAGGAAACCTGGAAGACGCCCGACCCGAACCCGCTCGCGCCGACCCGCGTCTACCACGAGATCCTCGAGGCCGGCTCGCAGCATCGCTTCAAGTCGGTGTCGAAGCCGATCCCGCTCGGCACGGACCCGTTCCGGCCGAGCGCCCTCGTCAGCGACGGCCTGAACCGGTTCTCGCGTTTTCCGTTCGGCAACCTCGTCCGCGAGCCCTGGACCAACTGCTGGACGAGTGCCGCCGACTGCGCCGCGACCAAGGGCTTCAGCATGGCCCGCACCACCTTCGCGCCCGGCGTCGTGGTCGACGTCTACAACCTCCACAACGAGGCGGGCGGCGATCCCGAGGACGACGCCATCCGTGACGCCGACATCACGCAGCTCTCGAACTTCATCCAGACCAATTCGGTCGGACGCGCCGTCATCGTCGGCGGCGACTTCAACCTGCACACCGACAGCGAGCCGGACAGCACGCAGTTCAACCGACTGCTCTCCGAGACGGGGCTCACCGACGTGTGCGCCGCCCTCGCCTGTCCGTCGCCGGGTCGGATCGACAAGTTCCTGTTCCGCAGCAGCGCCCAGGTGACGCTGGCGCCGCAGAGCTGGCACTTCGAGACCGAGGTCTTCGAGCGCTTCGACGGCCAGCCGCTGAGCGACCACGACGCGCTCGCCGTCCGCTTCGGCTGGACGGTCACGGCCGAATAGGTCGGACGTCCGACACGCGGGTCGGCGCCTCTGACTCGACGAACAACCGCTCTGCACGGTTTCGTGCGGCTGCGGCGGTGGAACGGTTCTCGCTTAGCACCGCATGCGGTCGGCGCTGCGACGGATGACGCTCGGTCTCGGGCTCATCGCACTCGCCAGTCCGGTCCTGCTCCTGACCGACCCCACCCGCCAGCGCGCGGTGGTGGACCAGCTTCGACCGAGCCCGCGCGCCAAGCGGGCGGCCGACACGACACCCGACGTCCGGCCCGTCCGCGGGCGGCCCGTCCCGTAGCGCAGACACGCGAAGCCGACTGAGCCGCCGCACACACATCCGGATACCGCCTCCCGGCGAAACGGTATGGTGTTCGCTCCGAGCATCCCATATTCCCGGGAGCGCGCGTGGTGTCCGTCGACGTTCTCAAGCTTCACCGATGGCCGCTCCTGGTCCTTGCCCTCGCCCTGAGCGGCGGCTGCATGGTCGGGCCGGACTATCTGCCCCCCGCGGCGCCGACGGCGTCGGAGTGGATCGCGAGCCACAATCCGTCGGTCCAGCCCGATCTGCCCGTGGCGCGCGACTGGTGGCGTGCGTTCGACGACCCCATGCTCGACCAGCTCGTCGACATGGCCTACCGGCAGAACCTGTCGCTGCAGGCCGCGGGGCTGCGCGTGCTGGAGTCCCAGGCCACCCGCGGCATCGCCGTCGGCGGGCTCTTTCCCCAGGTGCAGTCGCTGCGCGGAGTCTACGAGCACACCGTCGGCAGCCAGAATTCCGGCACCACGGCGATCGGGTTCACCACGTTCGACGGCTTCCGCGCCGGCCTCGACGTGGCATGGGAGGTCGACCTGTGGGGACGCTTCCGTCGCGGCATCGAAGCCGCCGACGGCGAGCTGCTCGCCTCGCTCGCCGACTACGACGCCGTCCTGACCAGCCTGGTGGCGCAGGTGGCGGCCACCTACCTCCAGCTTCGCGTCGCGGAGGCCCGCCTGGCCCTCGCCGAGGGCAACGTGCGCGTGCAGCGCGACAGCCTGCGCATCACGCAGATCCGCTTCGAGGCGGGGGGCACCTCGGAGCTCGACGTGCAGCAGGCGCTGTCGCAGCTCACCGACACCGAGGCCCTGATCCCGGCACGCCAGATCGAGATCGCCCAGGCACGCAACGCGCTCGCCGTCCTCCTCGGCATGCCGCCCGCCGACCTCGGCGACCTGCTCGGCCCGGGCAAGGGCATTCCGCAGGCGCCCCCCACGGTCGCCGTCGGCATTCCCGCCGACCTCATCCGGCGACGCCCCGACGTGCGTGCCGCCGAACGCCGGCTCGCGGCACAGAGCGCACGCATCGGCGTCGCACTCTCCGATCTGCTGCCGCGCGTCCAGCTCGTCGGCTCGGTGGGGCTCAACGCCGACGATGCCGCCAAGTTCTTCGAGGGGCGCGCGTTCGAGGCCGTCGCCGGACCGCAGTTCGAGTGGCCGATCCTCAACTACGGTCGCCTGATCAACCAGGTGCGGGCGCAGGACGCCACGTTCCAGGCGCAGGTGGCGACGTTCACGAACACCGTCCTCGTGGCGCAGCAGGAGGTCGAGAACGCGCTCGTCGGCTACACCCGCGGCGCCGACCAGGTGGGCCACCTCGACCGCGCGGTCGCCGCCGCGAACCGCGCCGTCGATCTGTCGTTGATCCAGTATCGCGAGGGCGCCGCCGACTTCACCCGCGTCCTCACCGCGCAGCAGGCCAAGCTCGACGAGGACGACGCGCTCGCCATCGCGCGCGGCAGCGTCTCGCTCAGCGTGATCGATCTGTATCGCGCGCTCGGCGGCGGCTGGGAGCTGCGCTCCGGGCACGACGTCGTCCCCGAGGGCGTGAAGGCCGAGATGGCCGACCGCACCTGGTGGGGCGACCTGCTCGACGCCGACCAGCGCGCACAGAACGTCGACGACGATGGGACCGAGCTCCCGGCGGTGACCGACTCCTGGTGGCCGGAATGGTGAAACCGACGATGACACGATCTCTCCGCATCCGATCGGCGCTGCTCGCCGTCGTGGCCCTCGCCGCCTGCGGCAAGAACACCTACGCGCCGCCACCGCCGGCCGAGGTGACCGTCACCAAGCCGGTCGAGCAGGAGGTGACGACCTACAACGAGTTCACCGGCCACACCGCGGCGCTCGAGGCCGTCGACATCCGCGCCCGCGTGCAGGGCTTCCTGCAGAGCTTCCACTTCACGCCCGCGAGCGAGGTGAAGAAGGGCGATCTGCTGTTCGTCATCGAGCCCGAGCTGTACGAGGCGCAGGCGCAGCAGGCCGCCGCCGACCTGCAGAGCGCCGAGGCGCGTGCCTCGGCGGCGCAGGAGCAGCTCGCGATCACGCGCGCCATCTTCGAGCGCCAGGCGGGCAGCAAGACCGACCTCGTCCAGAAGCAGCAGGCGCGCGACGAGGCCGTCGCCGCCGTCGCCCAGGCGAAGGCGCGACTCGCCGAGGCCAAGCTCAACCTCTCCTACACCCACATCTACGCGCCCATCTCCGGCCGCATCGACCGCAACCTGGTGGACCCGGGCAATCTGGTGGGCGCCGGCGAGGCGACGCTCCTGGCGTCGATCGTGCGGCACGATCCGATCTACGCCTACTTCGACGCCAGCGAGCGCGAGCTGCTTCGCTACCGCGCCATGCAGCGCCGGGGCGAGACCGCGGCGCCGGCCGGCGAGCGCAACAAGGCCTACATGGGCCTCGCCGTCGAGGAGGGCTACCCGCACGTCGGCGAGGTCGACTACAGCGACAACCGCGTCGACCCCAACACCGGCACCATCGAGATCCGCGCCATCTTCCCGAATCCTGAACGCGTCCTCGTCCCCGGCCTCTTCGCGCGCGTGCGACTCCCCTTGAGCCGCGAGCGCTCGCTCCTCGTGCCCGACGTCGCCATCGGCACCGACCAGGGCGGCCGCTTCGTGCTCGTCGTCGACGACAAGAACGTCGTGCAGTACCGGCAGGTGAACCTGGGACCGCAGGTGGGCGAGATGCGCGTCGTCCTCGACGGCGTGAAGCTCGGCGAATCGGTGATCATCAACGGACTGCAGCACGCGCGGCCCGGCGCCACGGTGAAGCCCATCGAGGACCCGAACCCGCCAAAACCACCGCCGACGGACGCCACCAGCCCGACCCCCTGACCCATGCTGTCCCGCTTCTTCATCGACCGCCCGATCTTCGCGAACGTCATCGCGATCATCACTGTCGTCTTCGGCCTGGTGACGGTGCGATTACTGCCGGTCGAGCAGTACCCGAACATCACGCCGCCGACGGTGCAGGTGACGACGTCGTATCCGGGCGCCAACGCCCAGGTCGTGGCCGACACCGTGGCATCGCCCATCGAGGAGCAGGTGAACGGCGTGGAGCACATGCTCTACATGTCGTCCGTCAGCGCGGCGAACGGCTCGTACAGCCTCACGGTGACGTTCGAGGTCGGCACCGACCTCGACATCGCGCAGGTGCTGGTCCAGAACCGCGTCGCCATCGCCGAACCGCTGCTGCCCGACGAGGTCAAGCGCCAGGGCATCACCACCAAGAAGCAGTCGACGAACATCGTCATGTTCGCCGTCCTCACCTCGCCCGAGGAGCGCTACGACGCGCTCTATCTCAGCAACTACGCCACGCTCCGCGTGCGCGACGAGCTGTCACGCCTCGACGGCGTCGGCGAGGTGCGGGTGTTCGGCGCCGCCGACTACAGCATGCGCGTCTGGCTCGACCCGCCGAAGCTGCGCGCGCGCAATCTCACCGCCGGCGACGTCCTCGCCGCCATCCGCGAGCAGAACGTGCAGGTGGCCGCGGGCCAGATCGGCCAACCGCCGGTGCCCGACAACCAGACGTTCCAGTACACGGTGAACACGCTCGGCCGCCTCTCCGACGTCGGCGAGTTCGAGGACATCATCATCAAGACCGAGGGCGCCCGCGTCACCCGGCTGCGCGACATCGCGCGCGTCGAGCTGGGCGGCGAGGTCTACGACATCTTCTTCCAGCAGAACGGCAAGCCCGCCGCCGGCATCGCCGTCTTCCAGCTCCCGGGCGCCAACGCGCTCGACGTCGCCACCAAGGTCCGCGCGGCCATGGAGGAGATCAAGCCGAGCTTCCCGCAGGGGCTCGACTACAACATCCCGTTCGACACCACGTTGTTCGTCCGCCAGGCGATCCACGAGGTGTACATGACGCTGTTCGAGGCGGGCATCCTCGTCCTCGTCGTCATCCTGCTGTTCCTGCAGAGCTGGCGCGCGCTCCTCGTGCCCGCCACCACCGTGCCCGTCACCATCATCGGGGCGTTCGCCGGCATGGCGGCGGTGGGCTTCAGCGTGAACCTCCTGACGCTGTTCGGGCTGGTGCTCGCCATCGGCATCGTCGTCGACGACGCCATCATCATCGTCGAGAACGCGTCGCACCACATCGAAGCCGACCACCTCTCGCCGCGCGACGCCACCATCAAGGCCATGGAGGAGATGACGGGCCCGGTGCTCGGCATCACCTGCGTGCTGATGGCGGTGTTCCTTCCCACCGCGTTCCTCGGCGGCATCACCGGGCAGCTCTACCGGCAGTTCGCGCTCACCATCGCCGTCACGGCGCTGATCAGCGCCGTCAACGCGCTCACGCTGAAGCCCGCCCAGTGCGCGGCGTACCTGCGGCCGGTGACGAAGCGACCGAACGCGTTCTTCCGCGCCTTCAATCGCGGCTACGATCGCGTCGAGCACCTCTACACCCGCCTGGTGCGACGCATGGTGGTGCGACCGTTCGCCATGATGGGCGTGTTCGCCGTGCTGCTCGCCGTCACCATGTGGGGCTTCACCTCGTTGCCGACGGGCTTCCTGCCGACGGAAGACCAGGGCTACGTCATCGCCGGGGTGCAGCTCCCCGACGCGGCGTCGCAGCCGCGCATGCGGCGCACCACCGAGAAGATCAACGAGATCATCGCGTCGATTCCCGGCGTGGCCGACTGGAACACCGTCGGCGGCAACTCCATCCTCGACGGCACCTCCGCCTCGAACGCGGCCACCTTCTACATCGTCTTCGATCCGTGGGATCAGCGCACCGATCCGAGCGAGAGCCAGGACGCCATCCTGCACACGCTGCGCGAGAAGCTGGGCCGGCTCCAGGACGGCATGACGTTCGCGTTCCCGCCGCCGGCGATCCGCGGCGTCGGCGTCTCCGGCGGCTTCCAGATGCAGATCCAGGATCGCGGCAACGTCGGGCTGCCGCGCCTGCAACAGGTGGTCGAGGAGATGCTGCACGACGGCGGCACACAGAGCGGCATCGGCGCGATCAACTCGACGTTCCGTGCCGGGGTGCCGCAGCTCTTCGCCGACGTCGATCGCACCAAGGCGAAGACGCTCAACATCCCGCTGACCGACGTCTTCGGCACGCTGCAGACGTATCTCGGCTCCGCCTACGTGAACGACTTCAACCTGTTCGGCCGCACCTACCAGGTGCGCGTCCAGGCCGAGCCCTCGTACCGCGTGCGCGCCGACGACATCACGCGGCTGCAGGTGCGCAACGCCAGCGGCAGCATGGTGCCGCTCGGCACCCTGGTGGACGTGGAGGACCGGCTCGGGCCGCAGATCGTGCCGCGCTACAACCTCTACCCGTCGGCGTCGATCACCGGCGAGGCCGCGCTGGGCTACAGCTCGGGCGACGCGCTGTCGCTCATGGAGCAGATGGCCAGCAGCAAGCTCACGACCGACATGGGCTTCGAGTGGACCGGCATCTCGCTGCAGGAGAAGACGGTCGGCAACGAGGCCATCCTGATCTTCGCCCTCGCCGTGCTGCTCGTCTTCCTGGTGCTGGCGGCACAGTACGAGAGCTGGACCAGCCCCGCCGCCGTCATCCTGGTGGTGCCGTTGGCGCTGCTCGGCACCGTCATCGCGGTCGCGGTCCGCGGCATGGACAACAACGTCTACACGCAGATCGGCGTCGTCCTCCTGATCGCGCTCGCCAGCAAGAACGCCATCCTCATCGTCGAGTTCGCGCGCGAGCAGCGCGAGCGTGGGCTCGGCATCACCGAGGCGGCGATCGAGGCGGCGCGGCTGCGCTTCCGGCCCATCCTGATGACGTCGTTCGCCTTCATCCTGGGCGTCTACCCGCTGGTGATCGCGAAGGGCGCGGGCGCGGCCAGTCGCCAGGCGCTCGGGACGGCCGTGTTCGGCGGCATGATCACCTCGACCCTGCTGGCCGTGCTGTTCGTGCCGGTCTTCTACGTCGTCATGCAGACGGTGAGCGAGCGCTGGGCGGCGCGGAAGCGCACGGCGCCCGAGGCGCCGCTGCTCGATCCGTAGGTCGCGCCCGCGGTGGCGCGGGCGGGCAAGAAGAAAACCCGCCGGACGCGCTATGGGGCGACGATGCGATTTCATACCGTGTCGACGCACGGCCTCCGGGCGCTCGTCCTGACCCTTCTCCTCGCCAGCGCAGCGGCGGCCAAGGTGCCGTTCGCGAATCCCGCCGAGCTCGTGAGCCAGAACGGCGTCATGGCGGCCACCCTCACGATCGAGCCGGCGCAGCTCAAGGTGGCCGGGAAGAACGTGACGTTCCCCGCCCTCTACGACGGCCAGTACACGCCGCCGTTGCTCCGCGTGCAGCCTGGCGACCTGATGCAGATCACCGTGCGGAACTACGTCCAGACGATGACCAACATCCACTACCACGGTCTGGACGTCACGCCCGCCGGCCCCGGGGACAACGTCTACGTCATCATCGACGCCGGCGGGAGCTTCCAGAACGTCTTCCTGATTCCGCCCACCCAGTCCGCAGGACTGTTCTGGTACCACCCCCACCTCGATCCGGAGCTGAACACGCAGCTCGGTGGCGGCATGGCCGGCGGCATCATCGTCGGCGACATCCTGGCGCCGTTCCCGGAGCTACAGGGCATCCCCGAGCGCGTCATGCTGCTGAAGGACCTCAAACTGTCGAAGGGACAGCCGGTGTTCTTTCCCGCGCCGGCCGGGCCCACGCGCCGGACCATCAACGGGCTCTGGAAGCCGCGCCTCGAGATGCAGCCTGGCCAGCTCGAGTTCTGGCGCATCGGCAACCAGAGCGTGAACATCTACTACAAGCTCCGCTTCGACGGGCAGCCGTTCTACGTCATCGCGGTCGACGGCAACCTCCAGAACCAGGCCATCGAGACGAAGACGCTCATCATCCCGCCGGGCAGCCGCTTCGAGGTGCTGGTGTACGGACCGAAGAAGCGCGGCACCTACCGCCTCAAGGCCGAGAAGTTCGACACCGGACCCGACGGCGACGCCTATCCCGGGCAGATCCTCGCCACCATCGTGTCCAAAGGGTCGCAGGCCACGCAGATCCCGATCCCGGCGGCCTTCCCGGTGGTGCCCGATCTCCGCGACGGGCCGATCGCCAAGCAGCGCACGATCGTCTTCGCCGACACCGACGACCCGAACCTCTTCACCATCGGCGGGAAGCCGTTCAACGGCGAATGCGTCGACACCATCGTGAACCTCGGTGACGTCGAGGAGTGGACCATCCAGAACACGGCCCAGGAGAATCACGTGTTCCACATCCACCAGCTCGAGTTCCAGGTGACGGAGATCAACGGCGTGCCCCAGCCGTTCACGGGACGCCAGGACGTGGTGACACTGCCCGCCGCCTCGAAGAGCGGGCCGAGCACCGTCAAGATGCTGCTCCCGTTCACCAACCCGGTGATCGTCGGCAAGTTCGTCTACCACTGCCACATCATCCAGCATGAGGTGCAGGGCATGATGGCGAGCATCTACGTGGTCGACCCGGCGGCCCCGCCCCCGGACATCACGCAGTGCGACGCGTCGACCACCCCCGACACTCCGGGCACCGGCCACGGCGGCCATCATTAGCGACGCGGGAAGGCCGAGTCTCCCTGCTCACGCTGCCGATCGGCAACGAGACGCATCATGACGGACGTCGCGTCCACGATCGGATCGCTCACCTTCGTGTGTCTCATCGCCGGCATCGTCGTCGGGATGGTTGCGCACACCTTCCTCCCCGAGTGGCACCGCACCAAGGAGACGGAGGACATCATCCGGCTCGCCATGGGCGTGGTGGCGACGATGAGCGCGCTCGTCATCGGGCTGCTGATCGCATCGGCGAAGAGCTCGTTCGACGCCAAGGATGCGGAGGTGAAGCAGCTCGCGAGCGACCTCATCCTGCTCGATCGCCAGCTCGCCCAGTACGGGCCGGACGCGGCCGACGCGCGCGACCTGCTGCGGCGCTACACGGTCTACAAGATCGACGCCATGTGGCCGGAGGACGGTGATCACGCTCCGGCGCCCGCGGATGGGTGGCGGTTGCTCGAAGCAGCGCAGGCCAGCGTCGTTGCGCTCACGCCGGGGACGGCCAACCAACGCTGGCTGCAGACGGCGGCGCTCCAGACGAGCGGCGTGATCTCTCAGACCCGCTGGCTGCTGCACGTGCAGAGCGGCACCAGCATTCCCACGCCGTTCCTGATCGTCCTGATCGCGTGGTTGACGCTCATCATGGCGAGCTTCGGCCTGTTCGCGCCGCGCAACGCCACCGTCGAGACGGTCCTCGTCGTCTGTGCGCTCTCGATCGCCGGCGCCATCTTCCTGATCCTGGAGATGGCGAAGCCGTTCAGCGGGCTGATCCACATCTCGAGCCTCCCCATGCGGGAGGCGCTCGCGTTTCTCGGCCAGTAGCGTCAGTGGTGCGCCGGCGCCCGCACGCCGGCGTTCGCCAGCCCCGCCGGATCGACCACCTTGATGTTCGCCATCATGCCCTGATCGGCGTGCTGCACGATGTGGCAGTGGTAGACGAACTCGCCCACCATCACCGGATCGCGGAACGGGATCAGCAGCTTCACGACGCTCGGTCCGCCCTTCTTCGTGGCCGCCGGCAGGTTCACCGTGTCCTGGTACCCCGTGAACATCTGCGGCTCGCCGTTGATCGACACCACCTGGAAGTCGGTCTGGTGGATGTGGAAGACGTGCTCCTCGTGGGCCGTGTTCTGCACCGTCCACTCCTCGAGGTTGCCGAGCGTGACGGTCATGTCGATCCGGTTGTGATCGTACGCCTGGCCGTTGATGTAGAACAGGTTCGGGTTCGGCGTGTCGGCGAAGACCACGGTGCGCTTCACGGTGGCGCCCTCGTTGCGCAGGTCGGGCACCGCCGGGAAGGTCGTCGGCAGCGCCACCTCTGGGGTCACCTTCGCACCGCGGTTGCGCATCGTCGCCAGCACCTGTCCCGGGTAGTGGTCGCCGTCGGGCCCGGTGTCGTACTTGAGCGCACGCAGCCGGTAGGTGCCCTTCTTCTTCGGTCCGCGCACCAGCACCTCGAAGCGCGCGCCCGGCGGCACCAGCAGCTCGGTGGTCTCGACGAGCTGGTTCTTCAGGTTGCCGTCCTGCACCATCACGTAGAACGGGACTTTCCGGTCGAGGCGCAGCTTGTAGTAGATGTTCGCCCCGATGTTCCCGATGCGCCAGAACTGCAGCTCGCCGGGCGCGATGTCGATGCGGGGATTGGTGAGCCCGTTCACGGTGCGTCGCGTGGGACCGGTGGGGTCGGGGTCGACCACCGGCTTCCCCTTCCGGATCTTCAGATCCTTCAGCAGCAGGATGCGCTCGGTGATGCCTGCCAGCTGCGGGAAGCCGGCCAGCACGTCACCGACGACGAGGCCGCCGGAGAGGCCCGCCGCGATGGCCTCGTTCACGCCCGGATGGACGTGCGGGTGGTACCAGAAGAGTCCCTGCGGATGGTTCGCGGGGATCGGGAAGTCGTAGTCGAACGACGTCCCCGGATCGACCGTCAGGAAGACGTTGTCACCGGCGCCGAGCGGCGTCACCAGCAGGCCGTGGTAGTGCAGGTTCACCGTCATGTCGCTCTGGTCGACGAGGTGGAGCTTTATGGTGTCGCCCGGGTTCACCTTCAGCACCGGCGGCATGTAGAGCCCGTTGAACACGGTGGTGGTGACGGTCTTGTTCCCCACCGTCACCTGGCTGGGCGCGACCGTCAGCGTCGTTTCGAGGACGCCGTTCGTACTGCTCACGACGGGGGGGTTGCTGAAATCCACCGGCGCCGCTCCCGCGGTCGCCGCCAGCAGGAGTGCCATCGTCGTGGTGAGTGCTCGCGTCATCGCCATCCTCCGCATCGCGTCCGTCGCGTTACCCGAAAGCGCGCGACGCCGCCAGTCCGGGATTGCCCGAGGTTCGCGGTGTCGATACAGCGCACCGCAGGAGGAGTCTTTCATGCGGACCTCGATGCGAACGACGCTGGCGATCGTGATGATGATGGCGCTGGCGGCGACGGCGACGGCCAAGGAGAAGGCCAGTGCCACGCTCCACCTCGAGACCAAGCAGGTCTCGGCGGGTATCGGTTGGTCGTGGGGAAGCGGGACCATCACCTTCAAGGGGGCGAAGCACCGCTTCAAGATCGACGGCCTGTCGGTCAACTCCGTCGGCGCGACGGCCAGCGAAGCCACGGGCTACGTCTACGGCCTCAAGTCGCTCGCGGACTTCGAGGGGACCTACTCCGCCGTCGCGGCGGGCGGCACCGCCGGGGGCGGCAAGGGCATCGCCACCATGAAGAACTCGAAGGGCGTGCGCATCACGTTGCACTCGACCAGCCAGGGTCTCAACGTGACCGCCGGCCCCGAGGGCATGAAGATCACGCTCGAGTAGTCGGCGTCACGGTGGCGTCGCCTTGCTCGTCGGACCAGGACGGAGACGCCGGTGCACCGGCGCCCCGTCCTCTCCACCCTGATCGACGTCGCTCAGCACCACGCCGTCGCGATGGGGAGCGTCGCGCAGTTGCAGGTCGTCGTCGGTGCCGCGCAGCGCCGCAGCGGCCTCGCTGACGAGGTCGCGCAGCTTGCCCACCAGGCTCTGGGGCGAACGTCTGCTCCAGTCGATCCAGCGGTAGGGGTACGTCACGTGGCCGGCGTGATCGCGCGTGCGACAGGCGTCGCACAGGCGTTTGCCGCACGGGTGGCACCAGATGGTGGCGAGGTGCGTCGGATCGCCCACGCAGCGCATGGCGTGCAGCGGCAGGCGCGCGTGGACGGCGTCGAGGACCAGGGGCACGCCGTCCTGCGCGCGCACCGCCTCGCTGAGCGTCACGGCGCACGCACGCACGTCGTCCGCGAGACAGACGGCGAACGCCTCGGCCAGCGCCTCGGCCGTGAGATCGTCCACCGGAATGGTGCGGCCGGCGCCGGCGTCGCTGATCATCTGGCCCCAGAAGAACTGATCGCCGAAGAACGGCACGACGACGGTCGGCAACCCGGCACGCAGGCCAGCCGCCGTGGTTCCCGCGCCGCCGTGGTGGCAGACCGCGCGACAGCGCGGGAACAGCCAGTCGTGCGGCACGTCGCCGACGAGGTGGACACCGGGGGGCGGGTCGCCGCCGATCTCGGCCCACCCGCGCGACACGACGGCGCGAACGCCCGCCTTCTCGATGGCGGCGAAGACCGTCCGCCCGAGCGCCGCGGGATCGTCGACGACCAGCGAACCGAAGCCGACGTAGACGGGCGGATCGCCGGCGTCGAGGAAGGCGCGCAGATCGTCCGGGGGCGTGTACGCATCGGCCCGATCCCAAAACACGAAGTTGGTGAGATCGACGTACGGTCCCCAGTCGGGCGGCCGCGGCACCAGGCTGTCCGGGAAGAGGTACGTCATGGGCACCTCGGCGTCGTCGAGCAGCGACGTGCCGTGCGCCAGCTCGAGCGGCTCGAGCCCGAGCGTCTTCTCGCGGAACGCGTTCACCAGGTCGGCGACACCCGCCCACATCAGCGTGTTGGCGACCGAGTACGACAGGTAGTTCCGCACCGGATGGTGGCCGCCGGGGTCGAGATGCGTCATCGGATGGGGGAACATGCGCGTCGGCGTCCACGGCATCGTGAACATCATGTGCAGCGGGACGCCGAGCGCCTCGGCGCAGTGGATGTGCCCGTAGCTGGGCGGATTGGCGACGATCAGATCGGCTCGGAACGGCGGCGTATCGGCGGGCCCGGCGACCGGCTCGGTGCAGGCACGCCACGTCGACGCGATGATCTCGCCGACGATCTGCCGCTTGCGCGGGACGTCCTCGATGAGCTGGTCGATGCGGATCGGCACGATCCGTCCGCCGGTCCGCACCATGTAGTCCATGAGCTCGTGGGGGTCGCCAGCCAGCGGAAAGAACTCGAGCCCCGCCTTCTCGACCAGCGGACGAAACTCCGCGTGCGTCGCCAGGCGGACGCGATGGCGCTTCGCCAGACCGATGCCGATCGGGATGAACGGCTGCACGTCCCCCCGCGACCCCACCACGAGGATGACGACGGTGAGCCGCGGCACCGTCTCGATGGCCGGGGCCGGGCCGTGCGGCGGCGCGACGTCGTCGCGCTCCTCGATCCAGGGCTCGGCACGATCGAGGATTCCCGTGCCGTCGTCGAAGCGCAGGCGCAGGCGCTCGTCGCGGTGGCCCGTCACGCCACCGAGGGCGTGCAGGGCCGCCAGCCGCATGCGCTGATGCTGCAGACGACGGCGGAGGAACGCGCTCTCGATGGTGCCTCGCGGGCCCGGGTCGTCCACGTGCCGTGGCTACCCGCTCGGGAAGCAGGCGTCCAGAGGACTTCCGATTTCGTCGGCGCTGGCGCATGCTGGCGCCTCCATGCGCCCGGCGCTCGTCCCGTTCGTGCTCCTGCTCGCCCTGGCGACCGCATCTGCCGAGCCCGTCGACGTGCGCGACCTGCGGCGCGCCTATGATCCGGTCGTCGTTCGCACGGCGCTCCTCGGCGACCTCCCGGATCGGCACACCGGCAACTATCGCGTCTACGCCGCGCGCGACGGGCGGCTCGATCCCATTCCGTTCCAGTTCGATCCGATGGACGCGGACGGCATGATCGTCTTCGCCGACGGCGCCGACGCGACGTTCGATCGCGACGACGAGCTGGTGCTGATGGCCAAGGACACCGGCGATCGCGTCGATACCAGCCTGCTCCCGGCGGGCGGTGCCCGCGCCCTCGAGATCGAGGTCACCGACACCGCGCGCGGCGCGCGCGGCTGGGCGTATCTGGTGTACTTCCCCAACGCGCCGCCGCCCGTCTCCCCCGTGCGCTACGCCCGCTTCGACGCCACCCGCAACGCCGCCGAGACGCCGTGGTACGAGATCCGCTACGCGCCACCGCCCAGCAACCATCTGCTCGGGCTGCGCGTCGCGGCCACGGACGGCGCCGTGCGGGCCCCACTGATCGACGGCACCCGGATGCGCATCGGCCCGACGTTCTCGCTGCTGCTGACGACGTGGGCACCCGTCTTCACCGAGCGCAGCTTCGTGGTGCAGTCCGAGGGCGTCCGCAACGGGCCGGTGCGGGCGGTCCGACGCGTGCGTCAGTCGCTCGACCTCGGCCGCTTCTTCCCCGAGCTGCCGAACGGCCGGGTGCAGACGTTCTACTACGACAGCGCCGTCCTGACGCCGTCGACGTTCGAGATCCCGTCGCTCGTCCTGGCGGCGCTGCGCGACTTCCGATTCGAGGCCATCCACGACTTCGGCGCACGGGCGGCGGGCACGCGCTACTGGGATTCGGCCAATCCGGGCGGCCTGGCGCTGGACGCCGCGCGCAATCGGGCGGGGGCCGACGTCGACCACGACTGGTGGGTGGCGAGCGGGACGACCGGCACGCTGCTGAACGCCTTCGTCATACCAAAGCTGTGGCGAGACTGGGGCATCACCCGGGGAACCGTGCTGTCGGGTGACGACGACGTCCCCGCCGGCCACGGCGTCGGCTATCGGCTGCGCCAGATGACCAACCTGCGCCGCGGCGGCTCGTACGCGCTCGCCACCGCCATGGTGGTGTTACCGACGCCATACACGCCGGGTGACGAAGCGGACGCCCTGGCGATGATGGGGGCGCCGCTCGACGTCCGCGTGCACCCCATGTCCAAGCCGTGACGGCGCCCGGGCGTTTCATGTATTCGTCGACGCCAACGTGGTGGTGCGTCGGGGAGGGGTGGTGCTCGCGATCCTGGTGTCCGGCTGTGGCGGCCTGCTCCAGTCGGTCCGGGATCCGTACGTGCTCGCGCCGCCGACGCCGTCGCGTCCGTGGACGCCTCCCGACTCCACCACTGACGCTCCCGCCCCCCGGGTGACCGCCGATTCGCTCCGGCCGGATCCCGACCACGAACACGACCTCGCCGACCTGATCGATCTCGCCGAGCGCGCCAACCCCGAGACCCGCCGCGCCTGGGAGCAGGCGCGCGCCGCCGCCGCCTCGCTCGGCGTCGCCGAGGGCGCGTACCTGCCGACGCTGGCGCTGCTGGTGGAGGGTTCGTCGTCGCGCACCGTGTTCCCCACCCCGACCGGCGAGGAGATCGTCCGCTCGCGATGGGAGGTCGAGCCCGGTGCGACGCTCGAGTGGATGCTGCTCGACTTCGGCCGGCGCGGCGCCGACCGCGACCGCGCCCTCGAGCAGTTGCGGTCGAGCACCTTCACCTTCAACCGCGTCCATCAGGAGGTCGCGTTCGGCGTGCAGCGGAGCTTCTACGCCTACGACGCCGCTCGCGCCCGCGTCACCGCGGCTCGCGCGACGCTCGAGGCGGCGACGGGCATCGCGGCATCGAGCGAGGCCAAGGTCGAGCAGGGGCTCGGCACGCAGCCCGACCTGCTCCTCGCCCGCCAGGAGCAGGCCCGCGCCGCCTTCGACCTGCAGGACGCCGAGGGCGACGTCGCCGACGCGCACGCCGAGCTCACCGAACGGCTCGGCCTGCCGCCCACGGTACGTCTGCGGGTGCGCCCGCTCGACGCGTTGCCGCTGCCGGCGGGACTGCCCGAGACGGTCGAGCGGGTGATCGACACGGCGCTCGCCAGCCGTCCCGACCTGGCCGCACGGCTCGCCACGTTGCGCGCACGCGAAGCGGATATCCGTCGCGCGCGAGCGGAGTACATGCCGCGCGTGGGATTGACCGCCACCGGCGGTGGCGACTTCAACCACTTCCGGTCGGGCAAGCCCTTCGCCACGCACACCTACGAGGAGCCGCTCTACAGCGCCACCCTCGGCGTGGAGTGGACCCTCTTCGACGGCTTCGAGCGCCAGAACCGCCTCCTGATGGCGGAGTCCGAGGCCGGCGCCGCGCGCGCCGACCTGGCGGCACTCGAGCTGCGGGCACTGCGCGAGGTGTGGACGGCCTACGCCGACGTCAAGACCGCGCTGCGCAAGCAGGAGTTCGCCGAGGCGTTGCTGCGGGCGTCGGAGGACGCGTACGGCGCCAGCCTGGAATCGTACCAGCACGGGCTCGGGACGCTGATCGATCTGCTCGCCGCGCAGCGTGATCTCGCCCGCGCCCGCACCACCGTCGTCGAGACCCGCGCCGGACTGCTGACGGCGGCGGCGGCGCTCGCGTTCGCCTCGGGCGCCATGCCCGACGGAGGCACCCCACCGTGAACGAGACGTCCCTGCTCCGCGAGCGCCGTTTCGCGCCGTTCTTCTATGCGCAGCTGCTCGGGTCGCTCAACGACAACCTCTTCAAGAACGCGCTCGTCATCCTGTTCGCCTTCGGCGCCGCCGACGCCGTGCTCTCGACCGACACGCTCGTGAACCTCGCCGGCGGCATCTTCATCCTGCCCTTCTTCCTGTTCTCGGCGACGGCCGGGCAGCTCGGCGAGAAGTACGACAAGGCCCGCATCATGCGCGGCCTCAAGGTGCTCGAGATCGCCATCATGTGCCTCGGCACGGTGGGCCTGCTGTGGCGGAACGCCACCATGCTGCTCGGGGTGCTGTTCCTGGTGGGCACGCAGGCGACGTTCTACGGCCCGGTGAAGTACAGCATCCTGCCGCAGCATCTCCGCGAGGAGGAGCTGGTGCGCGGCAACGCGCTCGTCGAGTCCGCGACGTTCGTCGCCATCCTCGTCGGCACCATCCTGGGCGGTGTGCTGATCGCCATTCCCGGCTACGGGCCGCCGCTGGTCGGCGTCATCATCGTCGGTCTCGCGGTGCTGGGCTGGGTGGTGAGCCGCGGCATTCCCGTGTCGCCGCCGGAGGCGCCGGGGCTCCAGATCGGCTGGAATCCCTTCACCGAGACGGCACGCATGATCGGCTTCGTGCGCGAGAACCGCACGGTGTTCCTGTCCATCCTCGGCATGTCGTGGTTCTGGTTCTACGGCGCGCTGTTCCTGGCGCAGTTCCCGGGGCTCGGGCACGAGGTGCTCGGGGGCGACGAGCACGTGGTCACACTGCTGCTCGCGATCTTCTCCGTCGGCATCGGCGTCGGCTGCATCCTGTGCGAGCGGATGTCGGGCGACACCATCGAGCTCGGGCTGGTGCCGTTCGGATCGATCGGCCTGTCGCTGTTCGCGCTCGACCTCTACTTCGCGGCCAACGCGGCGGCGGGCACGGGTGGGCTCGGCGTCGCCGGCTTCCTCTCCGGCTGGCGCTACTGGCGCATCGCAGCCGACCTGGCGTCGATCGGCATCTTCGGCGGCTTCTTCATCGTGCCGCTGCTGGCGCTGGTGCAGAACCGCAGCGAGCCGACGCACCGCACCCGCATCATCGCCGGCAACAACATCCTGAACGCCGCCTTCATGGTGCTGGCCGCCGTCCTCGGCATCGCGCTGCGGAAGGCGGGCTTCAGCATCCCCGACCTGTTCCTGTTCACCGCCGTCGTGAACGCCGCGGTGGCCGTCTACATCTACACGCTGCTGCCCGAGTTCCTGATGCGCTTCATCATCTACATGGTGGTGCACATCGTGTATCGCGTAGGCCACCGCGGTCTCGAGCACCTGCCCGACGAGGGCGCCGCGGTCCTGGTGGCGAACCACGTCAGCTTCGTCGACGCGCTCGTGATCGCGGCGACGTGCCGGCGGCCGGTGCGGTTCGTGATGGACCACACCATCTTCAAGATGCCGGTGCTGAACTTCGTCTTCCGCACGGGGCGCGCGATCCCCATCGCGGGGCGCAAGGAAGACCCGGCGATGATGGAGCGGGCGTTCGACACCGTCGCGCAGGCGCTCGCCGACGGCGACCTCGTCTGCATCTTTCCCGAGGGCCGCATCACGACGACGGGCGACATGAACCCGTTCCGGCCCGGCATCGAGCGCGTCGTCCAGCGCTCGCCGGTGCCGGTGATCCCGATGGCGCTGCGCGGGCTGTGGGGCAGCTTCTTCAGTCGCAAGGACGGGCCGGCGATGCGGCATCCGTTCCGGCGCTTCTGGTCGCGCATCGAGGTCGTCTGCGGGGAGGCGGTGCCGGCGGAGTCCGTCACGGCGGGCCTCCTCGAGGCGCGGGTGGCGGCGTTGCGGGGGGACTGGCGGTGAGTGTCGTCGCGGGTTGGTGGGTGCGGGCGGGGGTCGCGTCGGCTGCGCGCGGCGTTCGCACGGCACCACCCCGCCCATTTCCCCACCACGCGTGCTCTCGACGCGCTCGCTCGACGCGACCCCCGCCCGCACCCACCAACCCGGGACGGTACCGTGCGCGTCTTCGCGTTGCGCGGTCACCCTCGCTGGCGTAGGTGCGGAGTGATGATTCGTCGGCTCGTCGTCCTCGCCGTACTCGCTGCTGTTGGTGTTGCTTCCGCGCAGGAACGGCCTTGTGCGGCCGACATCAAGAAGTTCTGTGTGGGGGTGCCGCCTGGGGAAGGGGCGCAGCGACAGTGTCTCAAGCAACACGAGATGGAGCTGTCGATCGAGTGCCAGCGCTATCGCGTCGACGTGCAGAAGGCGCTGACCGTCGCCGTCGCTGGGTGTCAGCCCGACGTCAAGGCGCTGTGCAAGGGGAAGAAGGGTCGGCGACGCGTCGTCGCGTGTCTGCGGGCGAACGATGCGCAGCTGACCTCGACCTGCCGGAAAAGCCTGCAGATCGCGCCGTAGTCAGCGCTGGAAGAACGCCTCCGCGCCGCGGCGGATGCGACGGCAGGTTTCCAGGAACAGCGCCTCGTCCTCTTCCAGCAGCGTCATGCGGAAGCCGTCGTGCGGGCTCGCGAAGCCGGAGAGCGGAACGACGCAGACGCCCTCGGCGCCCATCAGCTCGTAGGCGAACAACTTGTCGCGACGGAGCTTCGTCTTCGCTTCGAGCGCGTCGAGGAAGAGACGCACCTCTTTGTTCGCCGCCTGCAGCTTCTCCGTCTTCGGGAAGCCGTCGCTGTCGATCACCACCGTCAGGTAGAACACGCCGTCGGGCACGACGGGCTGCAGCACCGAGCAGCTCTCGAAGATCTCGAGCGCCTGGTCGGCGCGGCGACGGTACTTGGCGAGGCGGCTCTGCAGGAACGGTTGGAACTCGGGATGCGTCACCAGCTTCGGGAAGACCACCTGCGGCAGCGTCGTCGAGCACACCTCGAGCATCTTGCTGACGACGATCGTGTTCACGTAGCCGGCGAAGTTCGGGTCCTTCTCGACGTTGTAGACCTCGATCCAGCCGCAGCGGCTGCCCGGCCACGGGATCTCCTTGCTGACGCCCTTCATCGAGATGCCCGGCACGTCCCCGATGATCTCCGACAGCCGCACGATGCGCGACGGGTCGAACACCAGGTGCTGGTAGATCTCGTCGAAGACGAGGAAGCACTCGTGCTCGCGCGCGATGCGCACGACGGCCTCGAGGTCCTCGCGCGGGTGCACGACGCCGAGCGGGTTGTTCGGGTTGATGACCAGGATGCCGACGATGTGCTCGTCGCCACGGACCTTTGCCTCGAGCTCGTCGAGGTCGATGCGGCCGCCGTCGTCGAGCTTGAGCGAGTAGGTGATGTGGTGCCCGCCGTGATGCATGGCCTCGGCGGTGGCGTGTGACGGGTAGGTGGGATTGGGGCCGATCACGCGTGCCGTGGACGGCAGGTTCGAGAAGATCTTGTTGATCGCCTCGCCGAGGCCGTTGAAGAAGATGATGTCCTCGGTCGTGCAGATGCGGGGGTCGCTGTAGTGCTCGAGGATGAAGCGCCGCGCCTCCGGGTCGCCCTTGGTGGCGCTGTAGGCGTAGGTGCGGTCCTCGCGCACCGCGGCTTCCACCACCGCCTTCATCCAGACCGGCAGCCGCTCGCCCTTGGCGACCGGATCGCCGATGTTCTCCCAGATCATCGGCACACCGCGCCGGACGATCTCGTTGGCGATCTCGACGATCTCCCGGATCTCGTAGCGGAGGTGCTCGTCACCCTTCTTGATGAGGTTCTTGCGCACGGGAGGGGGAATCTACTGGTGGCGCGTCTCTCGTGCCAGCGCCTTGGCGGCGTCGGGGTGACGGCGACCCAGCGCCGCGACTCCCCGCTCGGTGGCCGTCCGCCAGCCGCGGCGGCCCAACGCCGTCCAGGCCGCACGCAGATCACCGGGCCGCTCGTCCGCGAGCACCAGGATCAGCTGCGCCGCCTGGTGGAGGTCCTTGTCACTCTTCGCCTGCATCGCGGCCGCGCGCGAGCGGGCCACGATGAGCTTGTGCAGCGCGAAACGGGCGGGTCCGGGCACGTTCACCAGCACGCCACTTCCGCCGACGACGGCAGCGGGCTGCGGCTCCTCGACGAGGTACTCCAGGTACGGGAGCGGTTGGGCTGCTGCAGCGAATCGGGGGATCACGACAGGCTTCCGCTCGCCGCGACGCTGCGGCGTCAGCAGGTCCACGCGGAGCGCTCGACCCCGCACCTTGAAGGACGTCGACGGATCGCTGGGCGACAGGCCTGGCACCGGAAGAAACCCCATCTCGAGGCTCTCGAGCACCGATGGAACGTCGGCCGCAAGTCCAGGAACCGCGACGGCGAGCGTGCGCGCGGATGCGACGTCCACGTCTTCGGTACGGATGCCTCCCCCCGCCCAGCGCACTCCGAGTAGGTTGCCCAACACGATGAAGGCCTGCGTCCCGACGAGGACGCCACCCAGCCGAAACACGGCGGCATCGGCGAGGGCAGCGAGGACCCGTACGGACGGCGTGTCGGCGACGAGCGAACCACCGGCACGTAGGACGGCGCACAGCTGCTCCAATCGCACACGCTCCACCGTCGCCAACTGCCGTCCGGCGTCGTACTGCTCGACGATCCGATCGAGCGCAGCTCCACCGCGCCCGACGTAGCGTTGGACGACCCCACCCGGGCCGGAGTTCTGGAAATACCAGTAGTCCTGCCCCTTCACGCTCTTTCGCACGAACGTCCCACTCGTACTGCCCATCGCCCGCTGGGCATCCACGGCGACGAGCTGCTCGACGAGCTCGGCGTAGGCGGTCTGCGTCTGGAGGGAGAGGCGATCCATGTGGTTATACGTAAAGTGCTCCCATCCAGCGTATAACCGCTCACCGCAGCAGGCTCAATCCGCAGCGGCCGCCGGATCCGGCCTGATCGGCCCGCAGCACGAACCGGCCCACCGTTGGCACAAACCCCATGGGCTACCGAGGTAACCAACCTGCTAGGCTTCAAGGCCTGCCGTTCGTACGCTGGCGTCCGGTCTTCCTCATCGTCACCCTTCTCCTCGCGGCCGGCCGCGCCGAGGCATTCGAGACGACCCTGCTCGGAACGTTCAGGGGACTGCCCGACCTGCAACCGGTCGGCTCGACGATCTGGTTCGTCGCGACGACATCGGACCAGACCGAGCTCTGGCGCAGCGACGGGCATCCCGAGGACACGGTGCGGGTCGGCAGTGTCGCGGGGTTCTACGGGTGGCTTCCCGGGGTGGGCGACCGGGTGCTGCTGTCGATCGTCGCGACGACCGGCCCGGAGCTCTACGCCACCGACGGTGGACCGCTGACACGTATCGCCACGGTCCGCCCGCTGGTGTCGGCAGCGCTCGGTGACCTCACGTACTTTCTCGTCGGCCCTGATTGCAGGGATCGACGCGCGGCGGAGCGCGATCGCGGCGTTGCACTGAGCGCCCGTACTTCGTGCGAGGAACTAGGTCGGGTCGGTCTCGGGCGTCCAGTCGGCGAGAATCCGCTCGACGAGCAACGTGTCGTTCCACACGCCGCGAATCGGCAGCCGACGCTGAGCGGCCGAGAGTCTCCCGACGCGCCATTCATGCTCGCCATCCCAGAGCCACCACACGTCGACCCTTCGAGTCGCGGGGTTGACGACTCCCGACCGGAACAACGGAAACTCCTGCGCCTCGACGGGGACGGGCTCATAGGAGACGACGGTGACGATCTTCTGGTTCACGGCCGCCTGCAACGGAAAGAACGTACAGAACCTTGCCGGACCGCGAGCGAGGACGGCCAGGTCGTCGGGTCGCGCGTCGAAGAGACCGGGAAGCACACGAATCAGATGTCCGTAGGTCGGGTGTCGATGCGTACATTGCGCGTACGCCAGGCCCCGGTTGGTCGAGACTTCGAACACGTCCCCCGTGCGCACTGGGGCCATTGTCAGCCGATCAGTCCTTCGTCCTCGGGGCGTCATGCTGCGCGGCTCGTTCGAAGAGCACGCGTTCGCTTCGTTCGAATGGTGGCACCGTGACTTTGCGCAACCATTGATCGTGCGAGAGAGGCGCGAACACCTCGTCGAGACGAGACAGGAAATCGCTCCAGCCGTCCATGCTCTCATCGACGGTGTAGCGGAGCTCGTGCGTATCGAGATGGAGGCACACCCGGTCCATCGTGAAGACGTCGATCTTGTACGCAGCAATGCGGCGGACGTCATCCCATCGGGCGCGGTGTGACGCATTGGTATCGGTCACGATCTCGAAGCCATCGTCCGTGAGCTCGACGCGAGGCTGCTGCCACGGGGGATCGATACCGCGGAATCGACGAACGGCGCGTGCCAGCGAGTCGAACAGTCTCGGTGCTCCGTTCATCGGCTCATGCGGTTCAGCACGGGTCGAACCCTACGGCGATCCGGACACACGCTTCCAGAATCTGGTGACCTGGTCCGTCTCCAGCTCGACCATACTGGCGTGCGCCTGTTGATCCCGGGCGATGAACTCGGGACCCATCAGGAACGTCGGCTCGGTCCGGAACGCGTTGCATATCCAGTCCCCGGGCAACGTCGGATCGACGACGTCGAAGAGCCACGCGGGGAGCCACGCCGGATACTCGATGTCGTCCACGATCTGCACGAACAGCACCCCCTCGAACATCGAGATCGCCCTCACCTCGTAGCGTCTCCCGGGAGAGACGAACACCTGACCGGGACGCGCAAACTTCGCGAGGTTCTCAGGGCAGGACGTCACGTCCACTGTTCTTGCGACGACGATCACGTCGATTACTCCCAGCCAAGTCTCGAAGATTCCTGTACCGTCACCCCTTCGTCGAACGCAAGACCGCCCGCGCATGCCCGTGCGCATCCGGGGGTCCGCGGGATCAGGCGGAGGATGGCGCCGCGGCCTCCGGGTCCGTCCCGATCGCTCCCCGCACCATGTCCACCACGAACCGCCGCACCTTGGCCGGCGCGCGACGGGTGAACTTGAGCTGCGCGATCATCTGCGCCGAGCTGACGAGCAGCAGCGCCGCCTCCTCGGCGTGCGTGGTGGACGGGATCGAGCCCTCGCGCTGCCCCCGCCGCACGGCGCCCGCGAAGATGCGGAGCAGCCGCGTCTGGTGCTTCAGGTAGCGCTCCCAGCTCTCCCCACCGATGGCCGTGCTCCAGGCCAGGTAGACCCGGCCATGGTCGGGATGGCTGTCGATCGACGCCGAGAACGCCAGCGCGACGTCCAGGATGGCCTGCGGCACCGGACGCTCGCGCCGGTCGGCGAGGTGCGCGATGTCCTCGAAGAACCGCTCCACCTCGTCGAGCACGGCGTCGACCAGCGCGGGCCGCGTCGGGAAGTAGCCGAACACGGTGGCCACCGAGACCCCCGCCTCGCGCGCGATCTCGGCGTGGCCGGCGCGGCCGAGCCCGCGGCGTTGGAAGACCGTGAGCGCACACGCGAGGAGCTGCGCGCGACGACGTTCGGGTTGGAGCCTGCTGCGCTTCGGAATGCGCCCCTTCTGCTCTGGCGGCGCGCGGGGTTCAAGCGAACGGCGCCAGCACCCACGCCGGCGGACGGGCGGCGAAGCGGTCGCTCGGCACGCCGCGCAGGCGGTGACGGAGCGCGCCCCACCCCACCCGCGCCGCGAGCAACGGATCGAGCAGCGTCGTCACCGGTCGCACCAGCGTCACAACCTCGGTGAGCCGCCGATGCACGACGGCGTCGTCCTGCGCGGCGGCGAGGGCGGCGTCCATGTAGCGCCCGGCCAGATGCACCGTCGCCGGACGATGGCCGTCGGTCGTGGGCAGCTGGAGGTCGACGCCGGTGGCGAGGCTCCACGGGCTGCGCAGGAAGCGCGCCTGGGCGCGGAAGAATCGCCGCGGCAACGACGCATGCGTCGGGCCGCCGCGGGCGAGCGCGGCGCCCAGGAGGTTGGCGCAGACGGCGGCGGCGCTCATGCCCTGCCCGTAGATCGGGTTGAACGCACATACCGCGTCGCCGATGGCGAGGAACCCCGCCGGGCCGCGCCACGTCTCGTAGTGGCGCAGGCGGTTCTGGAACTTGCGCGCGCAGTAGACGGGCGAGATCGGCGTCGCCAGGCGGACGGCGTCGGCGAGCAGCGGCGAGCGCAGGCCGTCGAGCGCCGCCATGAAGCCGTCCTCGTCGGCAGGCGGATAGTTGCCGCCGACGCCGATCAGGATGACGCCCCACCGTCCCTGCTCGATCGGCACCAGGATGCCCATGAAGTCGCGGGCGCGATTGCGATCCTCGATCCACACGCCCTTCCACCACCAGTCGCGCGGCCAGCGCTCGGGCGGCGGACCCTGGAACCACCGCGTGCTGTAGCCGGCGTGCGGGTCGACGACGGTCTCCGACGGCGGCGCGATGCCCGCGGCACGCAGCCACTGCGGCGCGTGCGTCGCGCGCCCGCTCGCGTCGACGACGAGATCGGCGGCGAGGAGCGCCCCGGCGCGCGTCGACACGCCGGTGACACGGCCGTCGCGCACGTGCAGCGCCTCGACCGCGGTGTCGTCGACGATGGTGACGTTCGGCAGGCGCCGACACGCCGCGCGCACGATCGATTCGGTGAGCGGCCGGCTCGCGAACAGCCAGCGGTAGCCGCTCGGCCGCGGACGCACCCAGCCGGCCCGCAGGAGACGCACGAAGTCGCCGTCGAGGTCGATCTCGAGCGCGCCGGCGTCGGCCATGGTGCGCCCGAAGCCCGGGAAGAGGCGCTCGAGCTCGGCACAGCCGCGCGACAGGAGCGCATGCAGATGCCGGCCCTGCGGAACGCCCGGCCGACCGACGGGGTCGCTCGGGTAGCGGTCGCGATCGAGCACCGTGACCCGGTCCACCGTGTCCGACAGCACGCGGGCGGCACACAGGCCGGCCAGACTGCCGCCGACGACGATCGCGTGAGTGCTCGACATCGATCCCCCTACTGACAGAATTATCAGTTATTGACCTTTGCCCACCTCATATGTCAACACAATCCTGTCGCGTACTGAGCGAACTATCGGTTAATGGCGAGGTGACGCATGGGTGTCTGGCTCTCTCCGCGGCAGCGTGCGCAGACCGCGATGGCCGACACGGTGGCCGGCGGGCTGCCGGTGCCGACGCAGGTGGTGTCGAACGGCGAGTACGTGCCGCTGCCGCAGACCACGGATCAGCGGCGCGTCGAGCGCCTCGTCGTCGCCATGGCCGATCGCTTCGGTCGTCGTCGCGGGCTCGACCGGCGCCAGTTCCTGCGCACGGCGTCCGGCATGGCCGCCGCCTTCCTCGCCATGAACCAGGTGTTCGGCCGTTGCTTCGACGTGCGCGAGGCCGAGGCCGCCGACGGTGCGGCGGCCGCCGAACGCCGGCGCGCCACCGCCGGCCAGATGGTCGTCGACGTCCAGCTCCACTTCGTGCGCGACGACTTCCGGTGGGACGGCATCCTCGCCTTGGGCGAGTACGCGAAGCGGTGGAACCCTCGCCTGCGCGACGAAGGCGTCACCATGCAGCGCTTCAAGTTCGAGAACTTCCTGAAGGAGGTCTATCTCGACAGTGACACGCAGGTGGGCCTCGTCAGCGCGGCCCCGTCCGACACCCCCGACAACTGGCTCCTCGACAACGACCAGCTGGCGCGCGCCCGCGCCATCGTGAACGACCTCGCCGGTTCGCGACGGCTCCTGTGCCATGCGGTGATCACGCCGGGACAGCGTGGCTGGCTCGAGGAGATCGATCGCTGCGCTTCGACGCTGCGGCCCGACGGCTGGAAGGGGTACACCACCGGGGATCCGCTCGCGCCGTCGCAGTGGCCGTGGCGCCTCGACGACGAGAAGCTCATGTATCCGGCCTACGAGCGCATGCGGCGCGCGGGCATCCGTCGCATCTGCATCCACAAGGGCCTGCTCCCCGCCGACTACGAAAGCACCTTCGCACGCACCTGGCCGTTCGCCCGCGTCGACGACGTCGGCAAGGCGGCGAAGGACTGGCCCGACCTCGACTTCGTCATCTATCACTCGGCGCTGAAGCCGTTCCTGCAGCCGCCGGACGCGTCGCTCGCCGAGTTCGAGCGCACCGGTCGCATGGACTGGGTGACCGACCTGGCCGAGATTCCGGGGAAGTTCGGCGTGCGCAACGTGTGGGCCGAGCTCGGCACCTCGTTCGCCAGCTCGGTAGTGACGCATCCGCGGCACGCCGCGGCGCTGCTCGGCACGCTCATCAAGGGGTGCGGCACGGATCGCGTGCTGTGGGGGACCGACTCGGTCTGGTACGGCTCGCCGCAGTGGCAGATCGAGGCGTTCCGCCGTCTCGAGATTCCCGCCGACATGCAGGAGCGCCACGGCTTCGCACCGCTCGGCGCGGTCGACGGCCCCGTGCGCTCCGCCATCCTCGGCGGCAACGCGGTGACGCTCTACGGCCTGCCGCCGACGAGCCCCTCCGACCAGCTCTCGCAGGTCCGCGTCGACTACGACGACGCCGGCACGACGCCGAGCCGTCTCGCCTACGGCTTCGTCGCGAGGCACGGATGACCGCCGCGCTCGCCAGCAAGGTGTGCCTGGTGACGGGTGGCGCGTCGGGCATCGGCAGCGCGACCGCGCTCGCGTTCGCGGAGGCCGGCGCGCGCGTCGTGGTGTCGGACACGGCCGACGGCGAAGCGACGGCCCGTCGTGCCGGCGGCCTGTTCGTGCGTGCCGACGTGCGACGTCCGGACGACGTCGCGGCGTTGCTCGCCACCATCGTGTCGCAGCACGGCCGGCTCGACTGCGCCGTCAACAACGCCGGCATCGAGGGCGTGCTGGCACCGCTCGCCGACTATCCCGACGACGTCTTCGAGCGCGTCATCGCCGTCAACGTGCTCGGCGTCTGGCGCTGCCTCAAGGCCGAGCTCCGCCAGATGCGGGCACAGGGTGGCGGCGCCATCGTCAACACCGCGTCGGTCGGCGGGCTAGTCGGCGCCGGGTCGTTCTCGGCCTACGTCGCCAGCAAGCACGCGGTGGTCGGGCTCACGAAGACCGCCGCCGTCGATCACGCGCGCGACGGCGTCCGCGTCAACGCCGTCTGCCCGGGCGTCATCGACACGCCCATGCTGACGCGGCTCGGTGCCGGCATGCCCGGGCTGGAGGACGCGCTGATCGCGATGAAGCCCATGGGCCGCCTCGGCACCGCGGACGAGGTCGCCCGCGCCATCGTGTGGCTGTGCTCGGACGCGGCGTCGTTCGTCACCGGCCACGCGCTCGCCGTCGACGGCGGCTTCGTGGCGCAATAACGAAAAGGAGCTGTGCGATGTCGACGAATCCGGAGCAGGTGGTGCGTGACTTCTGCGGTGCGTGGGTGCGCCGCGACCTGGACGAGATCATGTCCTACTTCACGCCCGACGCCGTCTACCACAACGTCCCCACCGACCCGAAGACGGGCACGGCCGAGATCCGCGCCATCTTCGAGGCCTTCCTCGGTCTGATGGAGCTGATCGATCTCGAGGTCGTGCACTCGGCGGCGAAGGGCGACGTCGTGTTCACCGAGCGTCGCGATCACTTCCGCCAGTCGGGCAAGCCGCGCTTCATGCTTCCCGTCAACGGCGTCTTCGAGGTGCGCGACGGCAAGATCGCGGCGTTCCGCGACTATTTCGACCTCGCGACCTGGGTGCGCGGCAGCGGCATGCCGCTCTGACGCTCGTTTGAGACCTCGCCTCCCCCGCGTTAGAGCCTACCTGTGGGAATGACGCGGGGTGGGTTGGGGTGCGTCGTCGTGTTGCTGGCGGCGACGGTGGTGAACGCGGCGCCGGTGTCGTTCGCGGGCTCGGGCGGTCAGATCACGCTCACGAGCGGCGGCGACGCGCAGTGGCAGGTCGTCGGCAACTTCGGGACGTCCAACGGGACGCCCGCGGGCACGTGCACGACGACGGGCAGCGGGCTCGCCGTCGCCGACGGGTCGTTCGGTGGCAAGAGCAACGCCTTCGACTACGGCCTCACCGTGTGGGTGAACGACGCGCTCTTCACCACACCCGACACCGTCGACGTCACCGGCAGCACGCTCACCGCGGGCCCGACCGTGCTGAGCGACCTCGAGGTCACGGTCCGGCACACGGCCCTCCCGTCCGGCCCGCTCCTGCGGACGTTGATCACGCTGCACAATCCGACGGCCGCGCCGGTCGCCGGCGTCGTCACCGTGCTCACGAACCTCGGCTCCGACGCCGACACCGGGGTGCGCGCGACGAGCGAGGCCGAAGGGCTCTGGGAAGTGACCAGCGACGACCCCGCCGCCCCGACCGGCGCCGTCGTCCTGACGGTCGGCAACGGCTGGAGGGGACCGCACGGCTACGGGTACGCGTTCGGCGCCTTCAACCCGCAGGGCGATCCGTTCGAGTGCAGCGGGAGCGAGGGCATCCGGCTCTCGTCCGAGATCACGGTACCGCCCGGCGGCACCATCCACTTCCTGCTCTTCACCCAACTCGACGACGACAACGCCGGGGCGATCGCCGCCGGCGACGCGTTCGAGGGCGTGCTCGCCCCGGCGCTGCTCGACGGACTCGACGACGACACCCGGCTCCGCATCGTCAATTTCTACCTCCCGGGCGAGGTCGAGCTGGTGGGCGGGCCCGGCGAAGGATCGCTCTGGTACATCCACAACCAGACGCAGCCGACGAACGGTCTGCCGGCGGGCGGCGAATGTGCCGGCGGCCCGGGGCTCAGCGTCGTCGACGCCGTCTTCGATCCGGCCGGTGTCAACCTCACCGACGCGTTCGACTACGGCGCCATGCTGTTCGTCGACGGGACGGTGTTCACGGCGTCGCTGCATCCGAGCGTGACGACGTCGAGCTACACCGACGGGCCCTTCCCGCTCGCAGGCCTCGACACCACGGTCGCGTACACGGCGCTCCCCGGATCGGCCACGCTCCGCACCTACGCGACGTTCACCAATGCGGGGCCCGTGCCGATCACCGCCACCGTCTCCATCGCCACCAACATGGGCTCGGACGCCAACACGGGCGTGCGCGCGTCGAGCAGCGGCGACGAGGCCTTCGACATTGCCGATCGCTGGGTCGTCACCAGCGACGATCCCATGGGGCCGGGCGATCCGGTCATCACACACGTGCTCGCGGGCCCCGGGACGATCCCGGTGGCGCCCGCGCTGGTCTCGAGCGACGTGTTCGACTGCTCGACGACGGACGGCGTGCTCGCCGAGTTCCCGATCACCGTGCCGGCGGGCGAAACGCGCGCCGTCCTCTTCTTCGACGAGCTCGGCGCAACGAACGACGGCGCCGCCACGAACGCGACCCGCTACGACGCGCTCCCCGCCCCCACCGACGAGCTGGTGTCGGGCATCTCGGCGCGCGCGCGCGCCGACGTCGTCAACTGGGGCTTCTGCGCCGCCGACGCGAGCGTCTGCGACGACGGCGACGCCTGCACCGTGGACGCCTGCAGCGCGGGCGGCGGGTGTAGCCATTCCGCTCTGCCTGCAACGCCGGCGTTCCTTTCCGTCGGCTGTCGACTCGGCGCGCTGCTGGCCGCCGTGCAGGCGCTTCCCGCCGGCAAGCTGCGCGATGCGCTCGCGGCGAAGGCGCAGGCCGCCCAGGCCGCGTCGACCGCGGCCGAAGGGCTCGCCGGCGGCAGCAAGAAGGGCCCGTTCAAGAAACAGCTGCGCAAGGCCGGCAAGGCCCTCAAGGCACTGGAGAAGCGGCTCCGATCGAAGCCGGCGAAGAAAGCGCTCGATCAGACGACGCGTGACGCACTGACGGCCCAGTCGACGGCGCTCCGCACCGACCTGAAGACGTTGGGGACATCGTAGGGGCTACCGCATGTAACGTGTGCAACGGACGTGCAACTCCCGGCGCGTCCGCAGGGCGCGAAGACGCCCATATGCAGGCTGCGCGGGGCTGGCACCATGGTTGCTCTCTCAGTCCCGCATGAAGACACGCACCGCGACATGGCCCGCCGGCCTCCTGACCGCCCTCGTGCTCGGAGCGGCGATCCCGGCCGGAGCCCAGACGACCACCACCACATCGACGACGCTTCCGCCGAGCGCCTGCGTTGCCGAAGCCTCGTTGACCTCCGCCAGCTGTCGGACCGACGAGCTCATGGTACAGCTCGCGTCGTCCGGTGATCTCGGGCGCACGGGCACCACGCTGACGAACCAGGCCACCAAGCTCGACACCCTGCTGACGGAAGCCGAGACGGCGCAGACCGCGGGCGACGTGGCCACCATGAAGGCCAAGCTCAAGCGGGCCGGACGCGTCCTGAAGGCGATGAACTTCCGGCTGCGCTCGCGCAATGGCCGGCGCAACGTCGCCGAAGCCACGCGCCTCGATCTGCAGGCGCAGGTGGTCGCACTCGACGCCGACCTGAAGGCGCTGCGCAGCGCCAGCTAGAGCAGATAGCCGCGAGCGAGGGCGCGATAGGCCTCGACCTGGGCCGTCGCCCAGGCGCCATCGCGCCCGAGCTCCGCAGCCATCAGCGCCGCCACGACCGGCGCGGCGTCCATGGAGGCGCGCGCGTCGAGCATCAGGCAGCGCGTGCGACGGCTGAGCACGTCCTCGACGGTCCGCGCCATCTCGTGTCGGACGGCCCACACCACGGCACCGCACGCATAGGGAAGACGCGGATCGAGCAGCGCGCTCATCTCCGGGCTCGACGCGATCAGCGCTTCGACGGCCGGCGCATCGGTGCCGTAGCAGGCGATGTGGTCGGGCAGGCCCTCTGTCGCCCGCGCACCGTGGACGGGCATCGCCTCGGTGACGCACGGCCGCTCCGACAGTCCACCGACGGCGATGGCGTGGTCGATGGTGTCCTGCGCCATGTGGCGGTACGTCGTCCATTTGCCGCCGACGATGGTGACGAGACCGGCGTCGGACACCAGCACGAGATGGCTGCGTGACAGCTCCTTCGTGCTCTTCGCACCCGGCTCCTGCACCAGCGGACGCTGGCCCGCGAACGCGCACAGGACGTCGGCCTCGGTCGGGTCGTGCGTCAGATAGCGCGCGGCGTTGCGCAGGATGAAGCGTACCTCGTCGGCCAGCGGCCGCGGCTCGAGCTGCGCTTCGGGCATGGGCGTGTCGGTGGTGCCGATGACGGCGCGACCGTGCCACGGGATGACGAACAGCACGCGGCCGTCGTCGGTGTGCGGCACCATGATGGCGGCGTCGCCGGCGAGGAAGCTGCGGTCGACGACGAGGTGTACGCCCTGGCTCGGCTGCACGATGGGCGCGGTGCCGGGATCGTCGAGCCGGCGGATGCCGTCGGCGAAGATGCCGGTGGCGTTCACGACGACGCGCGACTCGACCTCGTAGGCGGTGCCCGTCTCCTGGTCGGCCGCCTGTACGCCGACGATCATGCCGTCGCGCTTCACGAGCCCCGTCACGCGGACGTGGTTCAGCACGCAGGCGCCGTGGTCGACGGCCGTCTGCGCCAGTGAGATCGCGAGGCGTGCGTCGTCGAACTGGCCGTCGTGGTAGAGCACGCCGCCGAGCAGGTTCTCGCGCTCCAGGTTCGGGATGCGCGCGATCGTCTCGTCGCGGCTCAGGAGACGGGAACGGGCGAGGTTCAGGCGACCCGCGAGCAGGTCGTAGAGCTTGAGGCCGACGCCGAAGAACGGCCCTTCCCACCATTTGTAGCGCGGCACGACGAACGGCAGGTTGCGCACCAGGTGCGGGGCGTTGCGGTGCAGCAGCCCGCGCTCGCGCAGCGCCTCCATGACGAGCGGGATGTTGCCCTGCTCGAGGTAGCGCACGCCGCCGTGCACCAGCTTCGTGCTGCGGCTCGAGGTGGCCTTGGCGAAGTCGTCCTGCTCGAGGAGAAGCGTGCGGAACCCGCGCGCGGACGCGTCGACGGCGCACCCGAGACCGCTGGCCCCGCCCCCCACGACGACCACGTCCCACGCACCCGGCTCACCCAGGCGCTGCAGCATGTCCTCGCGTCGCATCGCGCCTCCGTCCCCGCCGACCTATCCCGCGGCCCCGCGCCAGTCCACACTTGCGCGCCACGCCGCCTGCGGACAGACAGGAACGATGCGAAGACTGACCGCGATCGCCCTCGTCGCCGCTACCGTCGCCTGTGGCACGACCCGCAAACCCACGGCCCCCGCTCCCGCCGCCGACGGCGGCACCGCCATCCGCGCCGCCGTCGCCGGACCGCAGCGGACGCCGGCGAACCGCGTCCGCGACGGCGCCCGCCATCCCGTCGAGACGCTGACGTTCTTCGGGCTGCGTCCCGAGATGACGGTCATCGAGCTGTGGCCCGGGACCGGCTGGTACACCGAGATCCTGGCCGAGGTCGTGCGCGGCAAGGGTAAGCTCATCGTCGCCACGCCCGACCCGAAGAGCGCGAACGCGTATCGCGCCAAGGGCGCCACCGAGTTCCGCACCAAGCTCGCCACCGAGACCGCGGTGTTCGCCGGCGTCGAGACGGCGACGCTCGAGCCCGGCACGCCGATCACGCTCGCCGAGCCCAACTCGGCCGACCTCGTGCTGACGTTCCGCAACACCCACGGCTGGGTCGGCGAGGGCGTCGAGCAGGACGTCTACGCCGCCGCCTTCCGCGCCCTCAAGCCGGGCGGGGTCTTCGGCGTGGTCCAGCACCGCGGCATGGTGGGCCCCGACGTGCAGGCGTCGGCCAAGAAGGGCTACGTCCCGGAGGCGCACGTCATCAAGGTGGCCGAGGCGGTGGGCTTCAGGCTCGACGCACGCTCGGAGGTCAACGCCAACCCGCGCGACGACCACGATCATCCCGACGGCGTCTGGTCGCTGCCGCCGACGCTGCGTGGCGGGGACAAGGACCGCGACGAATTCATCGCCATCGGCGAGAGCGATCGCATGACGCTGCGCTTCGTCAAGCCGGCCGCATGATCGACGTCGCCGGTGAGCCGTCGCACCTGACGCAGCTGCGCGAGACCATCCGCCGATTCGTCGAGCGCGAGCTGCCGCGGGAGGCGGTGCGCGCGTGGGACCGCGAGCGCACGTTCCCGATGGACGTGTTCCGGAAGCTCGCGGCGCTCGGGGTGTGCGGCCTCACCGTCGACGAGCAGTACGGCGGCGCCGGCCGCGACCTGGTGGCGGCGGTCGCGGTCATCGAGGAGCTGGCGCGTCGCGGCGGCGCGATGGCCGGCCCGTACATCCACTGCGCGTTCTACGGCGGTCTCAACGTCGGCGAGAACGGCTCGCCGGCGCAGAAGCAGGCGCTCCTGCCGCGCATCGCGCGCGGCGAGGTGCTGTTCGCGTACGGCCTGTCGGAGCCCGACGTCGGCGGCGATCTCGCCAGCGTCGCCATGACGGCGCGCCGCTCGGCCGACGGCCGGACCGTGACGCTGAACGGCACCAAGCGCTGGTGCACCGCCGCGCGCGTCGCCGACTGGATCCTCTGCCTGGTGCGCTCCGACGCCGACGCCCCCCGCTACCGGAATCTGTCGGTCGTGCTGGTGCCGCCGACGCTGCCCGGCATCACCATCGTCGACATCGACCACCTCGGCCTGCGCTACGCCGCCACCACCGACGTGATCTTCGACGACGTCGTCGTCCCCATCGACGACGTCCTCGGCGGTGCCGACGGCTGGAACCAGGGCTGGCGGATGCTGGCCGGCCCCGCGCTCGACGTCGAGAAGCTCGAGATCACCGCGTGCGCCTACGGCATCGCCGCGGCGGCGGTGGACGACGCCTGGACCTACGCCCAGGAGCGCACGCAGTTCGGCCGGCCGATCAGCGGCCACCAGGCGGTGCGACACGCGCTGGTCGAGGCCCGCACGAAGCTCGCCGCGTGCCGGCACATGCTCTACCACGCCGCCGCGCTCGCCGGCGCGGGACAGCCGTGCTCGGTCGAGACGTCGATGGCGAAGCTCTTCGTCGGCGACACCGCCGTGGAGATCGTCCTCGCCTGCCAGCGCGTGCTCGGCGCGTACGGCTGTGCCGAGGGCTACGACATGGAGCGCTACGTGCGCGACGTCTGCGTCATGCCGATCGTCGGCGGCTCGTCGAACATGCAGAAGAACAACATCGCCGCCCGCCTGAAGCTGGCGGAGTGAAGGGGGACGCCATGTCCGACATCTCGCTGTTCGAGGCCATGCGCACCTGCCGCACCGTCCGCCGACTGCGTCCCGATCCGGTGCCGGACGCGCTGCTGCACCAGGTCCTGACGGCGGCGACGTGGGCGCCGAGCGGCGGCAACCGCCAGGCGTGGCGCTTCCTCGTCGTGCGCGACGCGGCCACCAAGCAGGCGCTCGCCGACCTCTACCGCCCCCTCTGGCAGACCTTTTCGCAGGCGTACGTGTCGCAGCTCGACGGTCTGCCGCCCGAGCGTCGCGCGACGCACGACCGCATGCTGGCGGCGGCGACCCACTTGGCCGACCATTTCCACGAGGTGCCGGTGCTCCTCGTCGTCTGCGTCCACATGCCGGAGCTGGCGATCACCGACCTCGGCCTCGACCGTCCCCCGATCGTCGGCGGCGCGTCGATCTATCCGGCGATCCAGAACCTCCAGCTGGCCTGTCGCGGCGTCGGACTGGGCGCGGCGCTCACGACGCTGCTCTGTCGCGAGGAGCCCGCCGTGCGCGCGCTGCTCGGCATTCCCGACGGCTGGGCGACGGCGGCGCATCTCGCCATCGGCTTTCCGTCGGGCAAGGGACACGGCCCGCTGCAGCGCAAGCCGGTCGAGCGCGTCGCCTATCTCGATCGCTGGGACGCGCCGCTCTTCAAGTAGGTCGCGAGGTGCACGGCCAGCGCCGCCGCATCGGCGGGCTGGCTCCGCCAGCCGACGTAGCCGTCGGGACGGATGAGATAGGCCGTGGGCCCGTGCGCGCCGAGCGTCCTGTGCAGGGCGCCGTCGCGGTCGCGCCAGAGCGGGCCGTTCCACGACGGCAGCGCGTCGCCGGCGATGATGACGTGCGACGTCACGAGGTCGGCGTCGACCGCCTGCGCGAGCGGCGCCAGCGACGTCGGATCGTGCCGCTCCGCCAGCAGCAGCAGGACGTGGCGCGTGCCGCGCATGACGTCGTAGAGCGACGTCACGGCCCCGCTGCGCGCGTCCGTGAGCGGGGCGTCGGGCATGCGGTCACCCGGCGTGAGGCCGCCACCGAGCAGCCACGCCGCCGCCGACAGGCCGCGTGACTCCGCCGACAGCACGCTCTGGCGGTAGTTCACCGACAGCTCGGCCATCTGCTCGCCGATCTTGTGACGCACGACCTCGAGCGAGCCGAGCAGCGCGTAGAGGTGGTTGCGCAGGCGCTGCGCCAGCGGATTGCGCAGCGTCGCAGCGCGCGTCAGCAGCGCCGCCTGGCGGAGCACCATCTCGCCGACGGCGCTGCGCTCGTCGCTGTAGGTGTCGAGCAGGACGTCCTGCGCGTCGCCGTGCTGCACGAGCGCCAGCTTCCAGGCCAGGTTGTAGGCGTCCTGCATGCCGGTGTTCATGCCCTGGCCGCCGGCCGGGCTGTGGATGTGGGCCGCGTCGCCCGCGAGCAGCACGCGCCCGTGCCGGTAGCGTGCCACCTTGCGCTCGTTGATGCGGAACCCGGCGAGCCAGACGGGATCGCGCACCGTCAGACCGACGGGCGCGCGCCGGTCGACCATGCGCTGCACGTCCCCGAGCGACGGATCGGCGGCACGCTCCGTCGGCGCCGCCGGCCCGAGGTCGGCGATGACGCGGAAGCGATCGCCGTGGATGGGGAAGATCACCAGCACGCCGTCGGAGTGGAAGAAGATGCTGACCTCGTCCTGCTTGATCGGGCCGGCGAGGTGGACGTCCGCCAGCATCCAGTCGTTGGTCTCGGCGGCACCCGAGAAGTCGAGCCCGAGGCCGTGACGAACCGTGCTGTGCGCCCCGTCGCAGCCGAGGAGCCAGGCGGTGCGGACCGTCTCCATGGTGCCGTCGGGGTGGCGGAGCTTGGCGGTGACGCCGGTGTCGTCCGGCGTGAAGGAAACCAGCGCCGTGCCGCGCTCGATCGACGTGCCGACCCCGGTGAGATGCTCCGTCAGCAGGCGCTCCGTCTCGCACTGCGGGATCATGAGCGCGTAGCCGTAGGCGCTGTCGATGGCGAGCGGCATGTGGAGCAGCGGCTCGGCGTCGGCGTACATGCTGATGCCGTGCGCCTGCTGCCCGGCGGCGAGGAACGGGGCCACGATGCCCATGTCGTCGAGCAGCTCGAGGCTGCGACTCCACAGGACCAGCGCCTTCGATTTGTCCGTCGGCGTTGGCGCGACGTCGATCAGGCGGCAGGAGACTCCGTGGCGCAGCAGGTCGGCGGTGGCCGTGAGGCCCACCGGTCCGGCGCCGACGACGAGGACATCGGGAGAGGTCGATCGCATCGCTACCTCGGTGCTTCGGTCGGAAGCGTCAGCAACTTGAGGGGCTACACACCACCCCGCAGCCGTTCCTGCCAGCGCTCCTCGGTGACGTGGGCGGGCGCCGTCGTCGCGAGGAAGTCGAGCATGACTTCGACGAAGCGACGGGGGTCGTCGCGGTGGGGGAAGTGGCCGGCGCGCGGGAAGACCTCGAGACGGCTGCCGGCGATGGCCTCGTGCGCGGCGCGACCGTGCGCGACCGGGATGACCGGGTCGTCCCCACCCCAGACGAGCATCGTCGGGATCTCCGACGCCAGGTAGAGGCGGTCCCCCGCGTGCACGCGCTGGCCGCCGGGATCGATGATGGTCTGCAGCGTGTGGACGAACGCCTGACGGGCGTCCGCGTCGCCGAGCGAGCAGAACCCGCGCCACATCTCGTCGAGATCGGCGCCGGCGCGGAGGCCCATGCGGCCGAGCGCACGCGCCACGCCGTCCACCGCGTCGCGCAGGCCGGCGCTGCACAAGAGCGGCAGCACGTACTCGGCGCCCGGCAGCGCCGCGGCGCGCAGGATGGGATGCACCTCGCGGCCGAGCCCGCCGCTCGACACCAGCACGAGCCGCTCGCAGCGTTCCGGGAACTGGTAGGCCAGCTGCATCGCCACGCCGCCACCGAGCGAATGCCCGACGACGGTGGCCTGCTGGTGACCGAGGACGCCCATCAGATCGCGGACGGCGCTGGCATACGCGCCGAGCGAGTAGTCGCCGCGCGGCTTCGCCGATTCGCCGTGCCCGAGGAGGTCGGGCGCCACCACGCAATAGCGCTCGGCGAGCCAGGGCAGGACGTCGTTCCAGGTCGCGGAGCTGCCCGCGATGCCGTGCAGCAGCAGGAGCACCGGCCCCTGCCCGTCGGTCCGATACGTCATGCGGTGCCCGTGCAGGATGACGTCGCGATGGGTCATGGCGCTCCCTTCGCCGCCGCCAACGGGGCCGGCGCCTTCGGAAGATGACGGAGCCCCATCCACGCGAGCGCGGCGATGTGACTCGCCACCACCTCGGCGGGCGGCGGCTTGCGGCTCTCGGTCCACCACTGCCCCACGAACGCCACCATGCCAACCAGGGCGTGCGCGTAGATGGGAGCCGCCTTCGCCTCGTACCCCGCCTTCCGGAACTGCTCGGTGAAGATCGTCCCGACACGATCGGCGAGGTCGAACATCAGCGCCGGCATCTCACCCGTGCGCTTCGACGCCGGCGCGTCGCGCACCAGCATGGCGAAGCCCTCGGGTCGCTCCTTCACGTAGCGCAGGAACGCCAGCGCCGCCTGCTCGAGCCGTTCGCGCGGCGAGCCCGCCGAGATGGACTCGACGATGCGTGCCACGATGTGCTCGACCTCGCGATCGACGATGACGGCGTAGAGCCCCTCCTTGCCGCCGAAGTGCTCGTACACGATCGGCTTCGAGATGCCGGCGCGCTCGGCGATCTCCTCCACCGAGGTGGCCTCGTAGCCGCGCTTGGCGAACACCAGCCGCCCGACCTCGACGAGCTGGGCCCGGCGGGCGGACGCGGCCAGGCGGGGACGACGTTCGGGCTTCTCGGGCTTGGGCGTCTTGGGCACGTTGACAGGTTTCCTACGCCCCCGTAGGGTACGCTTCCGTAAGTTACGGAAGCGTAGTTAGCACTCCGTACCCCGCGGCCGCAAGGAGGCTTTGCCATGACGACCCCCGACCTGACCGCGGAGCTCGCGCCCGTGGTCCGCCAGCTTCTCGACCGCCACCTCGTCACGGCCAAAGAATGGTTCCCGCACGACTACGTCCCCTGGGAGCTGGGTCGCAGCTTCGCCGATGCGCCCTGGCGCCCGACCGACTCCACCATGAGCCCGATCGCGCGCACGGCGCTCGAGCTCAACCTCCTCACCGAGGACAACCTGCCCTACTACCACCTGGCCCTGTTCAACGTATTCGGCGGCAAGGGCGTCTGGGGCGAGTGGGCGCGACGGTGGACCGCCGAGGAGATGCGCCACTCCATCGCCATCCGCGACTACCTCGTCGTCACGCGCGCCGTCGATCCGGTGGCCCTCGAGCGCGAGCGCATGGAGCACGTCTCCCGCGGCTACTACCCCCGCGGCAGGACCGAGCCGCGCGACGGCCTCGTCTACGTCACGCTGCAGGAGCTGGCGACGCGGATCGCGCACCGCAACACCGGCGGCATCACCGGCGACCCCGCCGCCGAGCGCCTGCTGGTCCGCGTCGCGTCCGACGAGAACCTGCATTTCGCCTTCTACCGCGACCTGGCGTCGGCGGCGATCGCGCTCGACCCGTCGAGCATGGTGGTCGCCATGCAGCGCAAGGTGATGGGGTTCGCCATGCCCGGGCTCGAGCTGCGCGGCTTCCGCGCGCGCGCCGCCACGATCGCCGCCGCCGGCATCTACGACATGCGCATCCACTACGAGCAGGTGCTCTGCCCCGTCCTCCTGAAGCACTGGCGTCTGCCCGAGCTGACGGGGCTCAGCCCCGAAGCCGAGGTCGCGCGTGACAAGCTGATGGGATTCCTCGACCAGCTCGCCGCCGCCACCAGCCCCACCCGTCCCGACGAGCCGCCGCAGGCGCTCGCCAGCTGAGGCTCACGCCCCGAGCATGCGCAGGATGCCGGTCAACGGTATCCGCACCCACTCCGGGCGATTGTTCAGCTCGTAGCCCAGCTCGTAGACGATCTTCTCGAGCAGCAGGACGTCGAGCAGCCGCGTCAGCTGCTCGCGCGGACGGGGCAGCAACGAACCACCGTCCATCTGCTGCAGGTACGCGCGCAGGAACGCGGAGCTGGTCCACACGGTCCAGAACCGCGCCCAGGGAGCCAGCACCGGCCGATCCTCCGCGCGCGACGCGCCACCGTGCAGCACGGTCTGCGCGGCATAGTCGAACGAGCGCAGCATGCCGGCCACGTCGCGCAACGGCGACCGCTTGAGCCGGCGCTCGCCGAGCGAGCGCGCCGGCTCGCCCTCGAAGTCGATGATGACGAAGTCCTTGCCCGTCCACAGCACCTGGCCGAGGTGGAAGTCGCCGTGGCCGCGGATGCGCATCGCCGGGATCGTGCCGCCGAGGACGGCGTGGAAGCGCGCCAGCACCTGCTTCTCCATGCCGGCGAGCCGACGGGCGTCGTCCTGGACGTCGGCGGGCAGCGTCGCCACGCGATCGCGCAACACGCGCAGGACACCGGCGGTGAGGTTCCGCCACGACTGGTAGAGCGATCGCTGGTAGAGCGCGGTGAACGGCTCGGGCGCGAACGCCGGATCGTCGGCGCGCGACGCCAGCGCCTGGTGCAGCTCGGCGGTGCGACGGCCGAGCAGGCGCGAGAACTCGATGTAGGCGCCGAGCGTCTCCGCGACGAGCGCCGGCGGCTCCTCGGTCGTGAGATCGAGGACGGAATGACCCGACACCGCGACAGCGCCCGCCTGCTGCGTCGCCAGCGAGCGATCGAAGTAGTGCCGCACCTGATCCTGGGTGTATTCCCAGGCGTCGGTGGCGTTCGTGACATAGCCCTGCAGGATGGCGACGGTCGCCGGCTCGCCGCCCGGACGTCGCAGCTCGAGCGCACCCGCCACCGGCGCGATGTGCGTGAAGTGCGTGCGCTCGGTGAGGAAGCGGCCGACCTCCATGTCGGGATTCACGCCGTCGGCGAGACGACGGAACAGCTTCAGGATGAGCCGGTCGCCGTACGCCACCGACGTGTTGCTCTGCTCGCCCCGCAGCACCACCGGCGGCAGCGCCACCTCGGGATCGCCGCGCAGGGTCCGGAAGGCGCGGGTCGCCACGCCCGCCAGCGTACCCGACGCACCGCGGATCTGTCGCCGGCGCCCGATGATGTCGAGCAGCAGCGTGCCCGTGGCCGCGTCCTCCATGGCATCGTGGACGACGCCCTCGACGCTGCTCCCGTCGCGCCCGCTCACCGCCAGCTCGGCGACGATCGACTTCGGCGCCGTCGTGCGCAGCGACGCCGCCGCGTCACCCGTCGAGAAGGCCAGGGGCCAGACGTAGGTCTCGGGTGCCGCCTGCACGTAGTCGACGCGCACCAGCGTCAGGCAGAGCGTCCCCCCGTCGTGCTCTACCGCCACGATGTCGCCGATGGCGGCCGACTTCATCGCGAGCGCCTTGCCGCCGAACCAGCGGCGCGTGCGCAGCAGTGCCGGCAACGCCGCCGAGAACGCGGGTGACCGCAGGACGTCATCCCACCCGCCGCGCACCTCCAGATGCGGCGGCCGCGCCTCTTCGACCGCAGCGACCGTCGCCACCTGCCCGTCGCGCCCTTCGATCGCGAACCAGTAGAACGCGTGCGGCCCGAGCGTGAGCAGGTACGGCAGCTCGCCGATGGGCGGGAACGCCGTGCGCCCGAACAGCTCCACCGCCACCTTGCCCTTCCACGCCGCGAGGTCGAGCTCGACGTACTGCACGAAGCGCGACAGGTTGGCGACGACGAGGATGGTGTCGCCGTCGTGCTCGCGCAGGAACGCCAGCACCTTCGGGTTGCTCGGATAGAGGAAGGTGATGCTGCCGCGCCCGAACGCCCGATGGCGTTTGCGGAGCGCGATCAGCCGCTTCGTCCACCACAGCAGCGAGTGCTGGTTCTGCTGCTGCGCTTCGACGTTGCGGCTCTCGTAGTGGTACTCGGGGTCGACGATCACCGGCAGGTAGAGCCGCTGCGGGTTGGCGCGCGAGAAGCCGGCGTTGCGGTCACCGCTCCACTGCATCGGCGTGCGCACGCCGTTGCGGTCGCCGAGGTAGAAGTTGTCGCCCATGCCGATCTCGTCGCCGTAGTAGACGACGGGCGTGCCCGGCAGCGAGAACAGCAACGCGTTCATCAGCTCGATGCGACGGCGATCGTTGCCGACGAGCGGTGCGAGGCGACGGCGGATGCCGAGATTGATGCGCGCCTGCGCGTCGTGCGCGTAGACGCGGTACATGTAGTCGCGCTCCTCGTCCGTCACCATCTCGAGCGTGAGCTCGTCGTGGTTGCGCAGGAAGAGCGCCCACTGGCACGACGCCGGGATGTCGGGCGTCTGCGCCAGGATGTCGACGATGGGGAAGCGATCCTCCATGTGCAGCGCCATGAAGAGCCGCGGCATGACGGGGAAGTGGAACGCCATGTGGCACTCGTCGCCGTTGCCGAAGTAGACGACGGCGTCCTCGGGCCACTGGTTCGCCTCGGCGAGGAGCATCCGGTTCTCGTAGCGCTCGTCGACGTGGCGGCGGAGCTTCTTCAGGAACGCGTGCGTCTCGGGCAGGTTCTCGCAGTTCGTCCCGTCGCGCTCGTAGAGATACGGCACGGCGTCGAGGCGCAGCCCGTCGACCCCCATGTTGAACCAGAAGTCGAGCGCCGCGAACACGGCCTTCTGCACCGCCGGGTTGTCGAAGTTGAGGTCGGGCTGGTGCGAGAAGAAGCGGTGCCAGTAGTAGGCCTTCGCCACCGGGTCCCACGACCAGTTCGACGGCTCGAAGTCCTTGAAGATGATGCGCGCCTCGGGCCAGCGCTCGGGCGAGTCGCTCCAGACGTAGTAGTCGCGGAAGCGGCTCCCCGGCGGCGAGGTGCGCGCGCGCTGGAACCACGGATGCTGGTCCGACGTGTGGTTGATGACCAGCTCGGTGACGACCTTCAGCTCGCGCCGGTGCGCCTCGCGCAGGAACTCGCGGAAGTCGTCGAGCGTGCCCAGCTGCGGATGGATGTCGGTGTAGTCCGAGATGTCGTAGCCGTCGTCCCGCATGGGCGAGGGGTAGAACGGCAGCAGCCACAGTGTCGTGACGCCGAGGTCGCGCAGGTAGTCGAGCCGCTCGGTGAGGCCGCGGAAGTCGCCGACGCCGTCGCCGTCGCTGTCGCTGAACGCGCCGACGCGGAGCTCGTAGAAGATGGCGTCGCGGTACCAGAGCGGATCGCTGCCGCCCAACACGGGCACCGATCCGGCGCGACGGGATTTCGGCGGCGCACTCACAGGAAGTAGTCGAAGTCCTTCTCCGTGCGCAGGCGGCGCCGGATGCGGAAGACGTGTGCAGGCACCACCGCCGGGTCGAGGGCCACGAAGGCGCGCGGCCCGTTCCACAGAAAGCGCGCGTCGCTCACCAGGTCGTGCACCTGGAACGCCTGCGTGGCGTCGAGGCCGAGCGCGTCGAGCGGCAGATCGATCCAGCCGGTCTGCCGGTGGGTGGGGTCGACCGTGGCGACGACGAGGATCTGGTTGGCGAGATCGGGCGTGGTCTTCACGTAGGCCAGCAGGCGCTCGTTGTCGACCGGGAGGAAGCGCAGGCGCTCGTTGCGGTGCAGCGCCGGGTTCTCGCGCCGGATGCGGTTCAGTCGTGCGATGAAGGGGCGCAGGCTGTCGGGCCGCTCCACGTCCCAGTGCCGCAGCTGGTACTTTTCGCCGTCGAGATAGTCCTCGCCACCGTTCGACGCCGTCTCCAGGAGCTCGAACGGCGGACCGTAGACGCCCCACGTCGCCCCGAGGGTCGCCGCCAGGACGCTGCGGATCTGGAACGCCGGACGGCCGCCGATCTGGAGATATTCGTGCAGAATGTCGGGCGTGTTCACGAACAGGTTGGGCCGCATGTAGTCGCCGACCGGCGGCGTGACGAGCTCCGTCATCCACGCCGTCAGCTCGGCGGTGGTGTTGCGCCAGGTGAAGTAGCTGTACGACTGCGAGAAGCCAGCCTTCGCCAGGTGGCGCATGACGGCAGGCCGCGTGAACGCCTCGGCCAGGAAGAAGACGTCCGGATGCGCGGCGCGCACGTCGCCGATCATCCACTCCCAGAACGCGAACGGCTTGGTGTGCGGGTTGTCGACGCGGAAGATGCGGACGCCACGCGCCACCCAGAACAGCACGACGTCGCGCAACGCGTCCCACAGCGCGCGCCAGTCGTCGGTCTCGAAGTGCAGCGGGTAGATGTCCTGGTACTTCTTGGGCGGGTTCTCGGCGTACTGGATGGTGCCGTCGGGACGGTGGCGGAACCACTGCGGATGCTCCGTCACCCAGGGGTGGTCGGGCGAGCACTGGAAGGCGAGGTCGAGCGCCACGTCGATGCCATGCTCGCGCGCGGCCGCCACCAGGCGATCGAAATCGTCGAGCGTCCCGAGCGACGGATGGATCGCGGTGTGGCCGCCCTCCGCCGCGCCGATCCCCCACGGGCTGCCGGGATCGTCGGGCCCCGCCACCGGCAGGTTGTTCCGTCCCTTGCGATACGTGCGGCCGATCGGGTGGATGGGCGGCAGGTAGAGGACGTCGAAACCCATGCCGGCGACGTAGGGCAGGCGCCGCACGACGTCCGAGAAGGTGCCGTGGCGACCGGGCTCGGGCGACGCCGAGCGCGGGAACATCTCGTACCAGGCGCCGTACGCCGCGCGCTCGGGCTCGACCACGATCCGCAGCGTGCGCTCCCAGCGCGTCGCGCGGGTGCGGTCGGGGAACCGCAGCGCACACGAGGTCAACGCCGGTGACACCGCCGCCGCGGCACGCGTGGCCTGTTCGCCCGTCCCACCGACCATGCGCGCATGCTCCGCGAGCCAGGCGCGATCGGCGCCCTCGGCCCGCATCGACGCGCGCTCGAGCAGGGCGGCGCCCTCGAGCAGCTCGCTCGCGACGTCGAGCCCCGCCTCGCGCTTGGCGGCGAGGCCCGCGCGCCACGTCGCGAGCTCGTCGACCCAGGCGTCGATGCCGCACTCCCACGTGCCGAGCCGGTCGGCGGTGAAGGTCGCCTCCCAACGGTCGTTGACGAGCGCCGTCATCGGGATCTCGCGCCAGTCGCCGTCGCCCGGACCACGCACGCGGAGCACGGCGGCGAGCTTGTCGTGGCCCTCGGTGAAGACGTCGGCGGCGACGATGACCTCGTCGCCCAGCACGCGCTTCGCCGGGAAGCGACCGGCGTCGATCTCCGGCCCGACACGGTCGATGACGACCCGCGGCGGCGATTGTGCTCGTATGGTGGCGTCGTGCATGGACTTCCGGTGCGGCACGCCGGGCCGCGCGACCGACACTGCCATCGGTCGCGGGGGCTGTCGATGCCCTTTGTGCTAGCGCAGGCCGCGCAGCAGATCGCCGTCGCCGGCGCCCCGCGCACGCAGCGCCATCGCGAGCGCCACCCGCAGATCGAGCGCCTCGAGACGTCGTGCCCCGTCGGTGTGGACCTGCTCCCAGTCGGACGGGACGCGCAGCCGCCAGTTGTGCGGTCCGAAGGTGCCGGGGACGTTGTACGACTCGCGCAGGCCGAACAGGTCGGGGAAGAAGATCATGACGTGGCGGGCGGGGCTGGCGAAGAGATCGGCGAACAGCGCGTGCACCAGCAGACCCGGCTCGCGCACCAGCGCCTGCGCCATCGCCTCGCGTTCGTCCTCCCGCGGCGCCAGGCGTGAGGCCAGATAGGCGGCGCGTCCGACGAGCTGGCCCGACGTGCGCCACGAGTCGACGACCGCCCAGATCGACCGCGTGTCGTGCGTCCCCACCATGATCCAGTCCTCGGGGCGGGCGTTCTCGCTGCGATAGACGTCGCACGGGTCGTCGAGCGCCGCCTTCTGCGTGACGCGGAAGCGGCCGAGGCCGTGCCGCGCCAGGACGCGTGCCAGCGGCAGCGGCAGCGTCGACAGCACCTCGCAGACGATCCCCTCCGCCCCGAGCCCACGACGGCGTGCGACCGCGAGGACGGCGTCCATCAGGGCGGCGTAGGCGTCCTCCTGCGCGGGCGTGATCGACGTCACCCAGGCATCGGCATGACGCGGCAGCGACGTGTCGAGCTGCTCGCGACCGACGATGGCGAACGGCGCCAGGTCGAGGCGATCGGGCGACTCGAAGAGACGTCCGCCCTGGCGCACGGCGCTCCCCGGATCGGCGGCCCAGGCGTCGTATACCCACGGGCAGACGAGACCGTGCGGGTGGTCGATACGCAGGCCGTCGGCGGTGGCGAAGGCGCGATCGAGGCGAGCCTCGACGAAACGCAGCACGGCGGCGCGCCGGCGCGGGTCGAAGACGGGGTAGTCCCACGCCTGGCCCTCGGGATTGGTGCGACTCGGCGGCGCGCCCATGCGCCAGTCGGCGAGGAACAAGTCGGGGCGACACCACACGTCCTCGGGGGCGAGCCCGATCGGGAGATCGGCGAACAGCGACAGGCCGATCTCGCGCGACACCGCCGCGAACCGCCGCCGCTGCACGTCGGCTATGAGCTGCGCGAATCGGAAGTACGCGACGTCGTCGGCGTGACGGGCACGCAGCTCGGCGCGACGCGCCACCGAGCCGTCGTCGCGCCAGAGCGCGGCGTCGACGGTGGGCCAGCGGCGCGGGTCGCGCGTGCCGTGCGTCGCGGCGAGCGGCTCGAAGAGCTCGTAGCGCTCGAGCCACCACGCCTGCTCGCGCTCGAAGCGCTGCGCCTCGTCGCGGAGCGCCGCCATGGCGGGCGTGTCGGCCGTGCGGAAGACGCGGAACGCCGTCCGCAGCGCGGCGTCATGGGCCGCGCGCGCCGCGGTGTAGTGGACGTGCGCGCGCGCACCGTCGGGACGCGCCCGCACCGCGGCCCGCAGCGCGTCCACCGGCAGCAGCTCGCCCCACGCCGCCGCCTCCGCCAGCGGCGACAGCGCGATCGAGAGCGGGTTCTTCGGCAGCGCGGCGCTGCGATAGGGCGACGGATCGTCGGGCGGCGTCTGACCGTCGGGGCCGAGCTGCAGCCCGGTGAAGCCGAGCCCACGCACGAAGCGCAGGAAGCGCTGCGCGCCACGCGCGCCCGGTGCGCCGCGGCCGATGTCCTCGTCCTCGTCGCCGGGGAAGCTGGCGTCGTGGACGACCAGTGTCAGGGCGCGCACGTCGAGCGCGCGCAGGGCTTCGGGGACGCCAGCGGACGGGTGGTCCCGATCCGCCATCACCGTCAGGGCACGGCCAGCGCGCTCGCCGTCAGCACGACGAGCGCCATCCAGACCAGGTCCGCCAGCAGCAGATGCACCAGCTGCAGCGGCACCGGCGCCAACAGCCACATGTTCGCGAGCCCGACGCCGAGCTCGATCAGCACGAGGCCCACGAGCAGACCGCCGATGCGCCGCACCGTCGGGCGTCGCAGCGACGCGTGCGTCGCCGCGGCCGCCAGCAGCAGCCCGACGACGACGGCGAGCACCGGATGCCAGATGCGCAGCCGCACGAAGAGATGCGCCGAGGGCGAGAACGTGAGCGCCTTGCCCTCGGCGAACGTGGCCACCGGGAAGAGCGTGTCACCGAGCGCCGTGATGGCGCCGCTGACGCCGAGCAGCAGCATGCCGACCAGCGCCACGCCGAGCGTCAGCGGAAGCGCCCCCTGGTCGCGCAGGCGCGGGCGCTCGTCGGTGGTGGCCCACCACGCCGTCAGCGTGAGCGCCCCGACGAGCAGGAACGTGTTCAGCAGATGGCCCGCCATCCACCACGCGCGCGCGGTGGACACGTCGTCGGCGACCAGCTCCAGCAGGACGAGGCCGGCACCGATCAACGCCTCGAGGATCATGAGCGCGCCCGTCGCCGCCGCCGCGCGTCGCACGAGGTGGCCCGACGGGAAACGTCGCCAGGCACCGACGACGAGCCCGACGACCAGCAGGAGCGCGATGCCGCTCGTCAGACGATGGCTGAGCTCGATCAGCGTCTCGACGCTGGGCGCGCGCGGCACCACCTCGCCGTTGCAGAGCGGCCAGTGGCTGCCGCAGCCGGCGCCGGACCCGGTGGCGCGCACGAGGGCACCCCACAGGATGACGCCGAGGTTCGCGGCGAGGGTCCACCAGGCGTAGGTGGCATAGCGCCGGGTGCGTGGCGTCACCGCGCCGACCGCCGTCGTGCCGATGGTGCCGACCGCCGTCTCCACGGGGGCGGAAGGTATCCGGTCCCCGCGACGATTCCAACGTGCCCCTCCGCTGGGCTACGGAGGGCCATGCCGGCGACGGGCACGCCCCCCTTCCATCGCGAGGTCTATCGGCTGGTGCGGAAGGTCCCGCGCGGCCGCGTCGTCACCTATGGGCAGGTGGCGGCGATGCTCGGGCATCCGCGCGCGGCGCGGGCCGTCGGCACGGCGCTGGGCTCGCTGCGCGGCGCGCTCGCGCATCTGGTGCCCTGGCAACGCGTGATCAGCGCCGCCGGGCGCTGCAGCCATCGCGACGGCTTCTCCGCCGCCGAGCAGCGCGATCTCCTCGAACGCGAGGGCGTGCGCTTCGACCGCCGCGGTCGCGTCGATCTGGAGCGCGTGCGCTGGGCAGGGCCGCGCGCCGTCACCAGCGGACGATCCCGGCGTCGCCCGTGACCGTGCCGCGCGCGGTCTCGAGCGTCACCGGACCCTGCGCCCGCAGGCGGCCGTGGCCTTCGCGCTCGAGACGGAAGACGGGGCTGCGGAAACGCCCCCCGTCGCCGATGGCGAGCGTACCGCGGGTCGTCGGCTCGACACCGAGCAGACGGAGATAGGCCAGCAGCGGCTGCGCGTGGCTGTGCAGGTTGTTCACCGGGAACGCCTGCATGGCGAACGTGGTGGTCGCCCAGGTGCGACCGGGCCGGATCGACTCGGTGGCGTTCCACGCGTCCGGGCCCGACAGCGTGCCCTCCCAGATGTCGGGGTAGGCCGCGGTGTGCGCCTGCAGGGTCATGCGACGCCACTCGTCCCACGCCAGGGCGCGATCGATGCGCGACGCCGCCCACACCAGCGTCATGTTGATCGAGTACCAGATGCCGCCCGACGTGGCGTCGCCCCAGGCCCCGGCCGCGACCGCGTCGGGCGGCGCAGGCCAGCGCACGCGCGCGCCGAGCGGCGAGCCGGCACGATGGCCCGCGTCGATCACGTCGAGAAGCGCCCGCGCCTGCGTGGCGTCGGCCGCGCCGCAGAGCAACGCCCACGGCTGCACCTCGAGCCAGCAGTCGTCGTCACCGACCGGCGCCACGCCCGGCGCGTAGGCGCGATGGAACCAGCGGCCGTTCCACGCCGACGCCACGAGCTGGCGCAGCTCCTCCGACTGCGCGCGCGCCTCCGTGGCCAGCGCCGTCTCGCCGAGCCGTTCCGCCAGCCCGGCGAAGACGCCGAGCACCCACGACGCCATCGCCGAGTTCAGCACCGACCCACCGCGCTCGATCATCACCGCTGGCTCGACGCCGGAGTCGCCGATGGCGAGATCGTTCCAGTCGGCGTTGAGGATGCGGACGTGTCCACGCTCGCCGCGTCCCACGCCGTCGGTGAAGAAGCGATGCTGGCGGCGGAGGTGCTCGCGCAGCGGCACGGCGGCCGCGCCGCGCGACGGGTGGTACGCCAGCGGCGCATCGAAGGCGGCCAGGTCGCCGGTGGCGGCGGCGTACTCGGCGGCGAGCCACAGCGCCCACAGATTCTGGTCGGACGGACGGAAGATGATGTTGGTGGGACGCTTGGCGCCGTCGAGCGCGTAGGGAAGGTTGCCGTCCGCCGACGCCCACGCGCAGGTGTTGCGCAGCACCGACAGCGCCAGCGCCGGCTCGGTGTAGACGAGCGGCAACGCGTGCTGCAGCGGATCCCGCGCCGCGCCGTTGAACCCCATCACGAACGAGTAGGTCGACGCCTGGTCGAGCGTGTGGCCGCCGACGATCCGATCGACGGAGAGACCGCCGGTGAGGAGCGCCGCGTGCCAGGGAATCTCGCGCTCGGCCGCCGTTGCCTCCGGCACAGCACCCTGCGGCAGCCGGGTCGCGAGCGCGCGCAGCGAGCGCTCGAAGAGGCGACGCGGATCGTCGACGGGGGCCGTGTCCTCACGGCCGAAGCGGAACCACAGCTCGCGCCGCTCGCCGGGACGGAGCACGAGCGACGTCTCGATCTCGAGCGCCGGGTGCGGCACGGCGCCGTCCTGGCGTGCGACGCCCTCGGTGCGACCGAGGCGCTCGAGGACGAGACGGGCCGGCGCACCGATGGTGAAGTCGGCCGCGGCGGGAAACCGCTCGACGGCGAGCACGCCGCGCGCGGTCGCCTGCACGTCGTAGCCGATCTGCGCCGCGCGCGTCCGGCGCTGCGCCGAAGGCTCGAACAGGTTCAGGAACCGCGGCGCGAGCTGCCAGCGCTCGACGTGGCGCAGCGTGCGCGGGCCCCCGGCATTCCGCCCCAGGGCGAGACGGACGCGCACCAGCACCCACGGCACCTCGCCCTCGGGACAGAGGATGGTGCGCTCGAGGACGAGCCCGTCGCGCACGTCGCGGACCTCGAGCCACGTCGGCCCGAAGGTGCGACGTGACGGCGTCTCACCACCTCGCTGCGCGAACGCGCTGCCCCAGACGACACCGTCGTCGTCGAGGACGGAGACGCCGGTACCGACCGGATCGGCGGCCACGAGCCAGCGCAGCCCCGCGCTCTCGTCGAAGAGCGCCACCGTGCCGTCGTTCGCGGCCTGCAGCTGGATGGCGCGGTTCCCGAGCATCGTCCAGTGACGACGGGTGCGCGGTGCCAGCACCGGATCCCATTCGGCCTCCGGCAGCGCGTCCTGGTCGGCGTCGTAGGCGAACGCGGGCAGACCGTGGCGTCGCACCCAGCGGCCGTAGCGGCTCGTGCGCGCGTCCACGGGCGCGCCGCCCGCCGCCGTCACGCGTCCGATCGTGCCCGCCATCGTGCCTCCCACCACCATCGCCTTCAGGACGGTGCGCCGGCGCATCGACATCAGGGCTCCGCAGTGAACTGGACGCCGGCCGTCGGGCGCTGGATCGCCTTCCCCGCCGCACGGCCGTCGTGCGAGTAGACACGACGCATGGTCACTCTCCACACGATGGATTCGCAGGGCGTCGACGACGTCCCCATACCCCTCGTTCCTGACACCCTCGACACCGGCGCGCCAGCAGAAAATCGCTAGGGCGCGATGTCTCGCGCGACCGCGTCGATGAGCCCCATCACCGCGTCCGTGAGCCCGTCGGGCTCGCACCCGAGGGGCGCATAGACCTGCAGCAGCGCGTCGATGCGTCCACGACCGGCGATACGCAATTGGGCCAGCGCCTCCTCGCGACGGGCATCCGGATCTCGCGCCAGACGCGCCTCGGCGGCGAGCACATCGGCGCACGTGCGGGCGGCGAGGTGGAACAAGGGCCGAATGGCCTGGCGGCGGCACTCCGTCTCTCGATAGTTCGTCTTCGCCAGGACGATGAACGCGCCCCACGCGCTCCCTTCGGACAGCTCCAGATGAATGTCGGCGGCCGTCGCTGCGCCGGTGCGGCAATCGGCTCCGGCCGACGCAGCGCGGGCCTCGGCCCGCTTCCATCCCCGCACCAGGAGACGCGCCATGCGATCGGCGTCGCTCACCCCGGTGTCGAGCGCCAGGCGACACGCCGAGCTGGCCGCGTGCAGCTTGCGCGCCAGACACGCCGCCACGGGCGATGCGGTCGCGGCGCGCACCGCGGATGGAGACACGGCCGTCGCCACGATGCCGAATAGAAGGACTGGAACCAAGAAGACGGCACGGATTGTCCGCCTGGACCACGAAGCCACCGACATGACGCCCTCATCGCGCAAGCCGCGGGGCTCGGTCAATGGAATTCGCCGTGCGCGACCTTCACTCGCCTGTCCGCGAGATCCGGAACTCGACGACGTCGGGCATGGCGCCCAGAACTGGCCCACCGACCCTCGCGCAGGGACGACACTCGAAACGGACCGGCACGACGGGCGTCGTAGACCGATGGCGGCGTCCCGACATGCGCAGATGCGCGGTCCGTCACTGCGGCGCGAAGACGACGGGGAGGCTCTGGATGCCGCGCACCAGCGTCGACGCCACGCGCGCCGGCTCGGCACCCGGCGCCACGCGCAGCTCGGGCAGGCGTTCGATCAGCGCCTGCACCATGACCCGCAGCTCGAGGCGCGCGAGATTGGCCCCGAGGCAGAAGTGCGTGCCGATGCCGAACGCCACGTGCGGGTTCGGATCCCGGCCGACGTCGAAGCGGTCGGCCCCGGCGAACACGGCCTCGTCGCGGTTGGCGCTCTGGTAGAGCATCAGGACGCGATCGCCGGTGCGGATGGCCTGGCCGCGGATCGTCGTGTCGCGGGTGACGGTGCGCCGGAAGCAGATGATGGGCGACACCCAGCGCAGGATCTCCTCCACCGCCCGGTCGATGAGCTCTGGGTGCTGTCGCAGGCGCTGGTACTGGTCGGGATGCTCCATCAGCGCGAGCATGCCGCCCGAGATGGCGTTGCGCGTGGTCTCGTTGCCGGCGACGAGGAGCAACGTCATGAACATGACGATCTCGTCGTTCTCCATCGCCTCTTCGTCTTCCGCCAGCATGCCGTCGCGCTGCGCCGCCACCAGGATGCTGACGAGGTCGTCCTGCGGCGCGTGCCGGCGCTCCTCGAAGACGTCCTTCAGGTACGTGCCGTACTCGATGTAGGCGGCGGTGGAGTCGGCCATCTTCACCGGATCGTGGTAGTTGCCGGCGACGCCGATCAGGCGATCGGACCAGTCGTGGAAGCGGGCGAAGTCCTCGTTCCGGATGCCGAGCATCTCGGCGATGACGTAGAGCGGCAGCGGCACGGCGAGATCGCGCACCAGGTCGCAGACGCCGCGATGCGCGACGGCGTCGATGAGCCGCGTCGTGAGGTCGCGGATACGCATCTCGAGCATCGACACCATGCGCGGGGTGAAGCCGCGGTTCACGAGCTTCCGCAGCCGCTGATGGCGCGGGTCGTCCATGCAGACGATCGACACCGGGGCGTCCGACTCGGGCAGCACGCCCTGCCCGGCGCAGAACACCTCGGCGTTCTTCGACACCGACACCACGTCCTCCCAGCGCGACAGCACCCACAGATTGCTGGCGGCGTCCCAGTAGACGGGCGCCTCCTCGCGCAGCCAGCGATACGTCGGGTAGGGATCGCCGGCGTAGAGGGTGGCGTCGGTGAGGTTCGGCTGCACGTCAGGCCTCGGTGGCGGTCAGTCCCTGGAGGTGCTCGACCGCCGTCAGGTACTCCTCGACGAGGCCGTAGACGACGTCGCGCACCGGGCGCACGGCGTTCATCTGGCCGACGATCTGGCCGACCGGGTTGAACATCACCTTGCGCGCCTTGTCGGCGTAGCGGTGGCCGCGCGCGACGGCGTCGGCCGTCACCATGAACTGCAGCGGCATGCCGAGCGGCTTCGGGCCGTCGGGCGTGTCCCACGCGTCGGTCCAGTCGTTGCGCAGCATGCGGCACGGCTTGCCGGTGAACGAGCGCGACCGCACCGTGTCGCGGCTGCCGGCGGCGAGATACGCCTCGCGCTGCGGGATCGGCGCCTCGGCCTCGGCGACGGTGAGCCAGATCGACCCGGTCCACACGCCCTGCGCGCCCATGGCGAGCGCGGCGGCGATCTGCCGCCCGGTGCCGATGCCGCCGGCGGCGAGCACCGGAACCGGCGCCACCGCGTCGATGACCTCGGGCCAGAGCACGACGCTGCCGATCTCGCCGGTGTGGCCACCGCCCTCGGTGCCCTGCGCGATGATGATGTCGACGCCGCCCCGCTTGTGCGACAGCGCCTGGTACGCCGAGCCGCAGAGCGCGGCCACCAGGCGACCCGAGTCGTGCACCATCTTCATGACGTCCTCGGGCGGCGTGCCGAGCGCGTTCGCGATCAGCCGCACCTTCGGGTGGCGCAGCGCCACGTCCACCTGGGGCGTCGCGGTGGCGGCGGTCCAGCCGAGCAGCTCGCCGATGGGCTTCTCGTCGGCGGGCAGCTTCGGGACGCCGTGCTCGGACAGCACCTTGTCGGCGTACTTGCGGTGCTCCTCCGGGATGGCCTCCACCAGCATGGCCTCGAGCTTCTTCGGGTCGAGCTCGCCCATGCCCTCGTACTTGCCGGGGATGACGACGTCGACGCCGTAGGGGCGGTCGCCGATGTGCTCGTCGATCCACTTGCACTCGATCTCGAGCTGCTCGGGCGTGAAGCCGACCGCGCCGAGGACGCCGAAGCCACCCGCCTTGCTGACGGCGACGACGACGTCGCGGCAGTGGCTGAAGGCGAAGATGGGGAACTCGATGCCGAGGGTCTTGCAAAGTGGGGTTCGCACGGGGATGTCTCCTTCGCTTGCCCCCGATCGCCGGGGTGACTAGTCGTAAAATAGTGGGTGACAGGTTGTCAACTAAGGTTCGCCGGGCCGGGGGCAGAGCGCGGGCGGTTCGCCCCCGCGTACGGCTCGCTCCGGGGGCCCGTCGCGACGAGCTGCTACGGGCGGCGGCCCGCCTCCTCACCGACCGCGGCGTCGACGCCGTGCAGTTCGCCGAGGTCGCCAACGCCGCCGGTGTGACCCGCCAGCTGGTCTACAAGTTCTTCCCGAACCGCCAGACCCTGCTCATGGCGGTGCTCGAGGACTTCGCCGGCGAGCTCACCCGTCGCTTCGGCGAGAGCGCGCTCAGGAGCCTGCCCGACAACATGGCCGACGCCACCCGCATCTTCGTCGAGTCGGTGTGCGACACCATCGAGGCCAAAGGGGCCGGCCCGTGGAACCTGCTCGACGCCAAGGGGCCCGACGCCGAGGTCGCCAAGCTCGGGCGCGCCATCGCCGATCGGCTCCTCGAGCCGTGGCTCGGGCGCATCGCGCACGCCACCGGTGCCACGCCGCGCGAGGTGACGGCGCTGGCGCGCATGATCGTCGCCGCCGGTCGCGCCGTGCTCGACCTCTGGTACGACGGCACGCTGACGCGCGACGAGGCGGTGCGCGACGCCAGCCGCGGCGTCGGCGCCATGCTCGGCGCCTTCACCGTGACGGCGTCGAGCCCTCGCCGGCGCTGAGGTAGTCGTCGAGCACACGGTGGAAGTGCCGCACGCGGCGCTCCTGTGCGCTCAGCAGCAGTCCGTCGAACGCCCGCGACCGCATGCCGGCCTGCACGCGCGGCAGGTTGTAGAGGTCCTGGTCGAGGACGACGCCGAGCGACGTGCCGCCCTCGGCGTCGCTGCGATGCCGCGGGCGCTCGCGCGGCCCGAGGCTCGCCGGCCAGCGCAGGTAGTCCTGGAAGTCGAAGAGCATCTTCTGCGGATCCGTCGGATGGGGCCGATGCCGGAAGAGCCAGAAGCCGCGTCCGTGGATGTTGAGGGTGACGTTCGGGAAGATCGTGTAGTGGTAGTCGTCGAGGAGCTGATCGTCGCGCAGCGCCGACAGGTCCATGCCGAGATCGGCGGCGAGCTTCCGCCCCGCCGCGATGGCGGCGGGCTTCACGTCGGCGGCCGTGCCGGTGAACGTCTCGGGATCGATGCCCGAGCCGCGCAGCACGATGTCGCCGAGCCAGCGCGGCACGCGCGTCTGCTTCCCGAGCCGCGGGCTCGGCACGCCGACGGGATAGATGAACCGGCTGTGCCGGCCGTAGAGGTCGATCTGCACGTTGACGTCGTCGGAGTACTCGAGCAGCTCGGGGTGCGTTCCCTGGATGTGGTACGCCTCGTTGAAGGCGTCGACGCAGACCTTCCAGTTGCAGTCGATCGCGAGCGTGACGTCGTCCACCAGCACGTGCTCGTCGAACCGGTACGGCGCCAGGTGCTCGGGAACGACGCCGAGATACTCGGCGAGCGGTTCGGTGTCGGGCGACATCGTCACCCACACGAAGCCGCCCCAGGTGTCGCAGCGGAGTGCGCCGAGGCGCAGGTCGGACGGGATGCCCTGCGGAAAGGTCTCGGCGTCGGTGGCGTGGCGGAGCGTGCCGTCGAGGTTCCACTCCCATGCGTGGTAGCGGCAGCTGAAGGTCGGCGAGTGGCCGCGGCCCGGCTCGCACAGCCGGTTCCCGCGATGCAGGCAGACGTTGTAGTGCGCGTGCAGCACGCCGGCGCGATCGCGCGCGACGATGATCGACTCGGGACCGATCTCGACCGCGAACCAGTCGCCCGGCGCGGCGACGTCGGCCTCGGGTCCGGCGAGGAGCCACACGCGCGTCCACATGTGATCCCATTCCCGGCGGGCGAACGCGGCGCTCAGGTAGCGGTCCTTCGGAATCGGCGCGGTGCCGAGATCGGGCTCCACCGCCTTGTCGAGGGGTGTCTGGCGCATGGCCGTCGCATACCACGACGCCCCCGGATCCGTCTGTTCGTACCGCATCTCCCGTGCTAGCCCGACCAGATGACACACGGAAGCTGTCTCTGCGGCACGGTCGCCTGGGAACACGACGGGCCGCTGGATCCGATCGCGCACTGCCACTGCTCGCGCTGCCGGAAGGCGCACGGCGCCGCCTTCGCCACGTTCGCCGCCACGCCGTCGGACGGGCTGCGCTTCGTGCGCGGCCAGGAATCGATCGGCCGCCACCGCTCCTCGACCAAGTACGAGCGCGCGTTCTGCACGCAGTGCGGCTCCGTCGTGCCGACGCGGTCGGACGGCCCGCAGTCGTTCGTCCCGCTCGGCAACGTCGACGAGGACCCGGGCACGCGCCCGTCGGGCCATCTCTTCGCCGGCTCGAAGGCGCCCTGGTACGCCATCGCCGACGACCAGCCGCAGATCGACGCGTATCCGGACGGGTCGCCCGGGCTGCCGCCGCTGCCGGTCGACGATCCGGTGCCGGGCGCGCTGCGCGGCAGCTGTCTCTGCGGCGCCGTGCGGTTCCTCGTCGAGGGCACGCCGCTCCTGGTGCGCTACTGCCACTGCAGCCGCTGCCGGAAGGCGCGCTCGGCGGCCCACGCGACGAATCTCCTCATCCGGGCTGACGACCTGCGCATCACGCGCGGTGCGGACCGGCTGCAGAGCTGGAAGGTGCCCGACGCGCGCTACTTCATGCAGGTGTTCTGCGACGGCTGCGGCTCGCCGATGCCACGCGTCGATCGCAGCCGCGACATCGCCGTGGTGCCGATGGGCGCCCTCGACGACGATCCGGGCATCCCCGTCGAATCCCAGATCTTCGTGGCGTCGGCCGCGCCCTGGGTGACCATCGACCCGGCCATCCGCCAGTATCCGGACGCGCCGTAGGTCAGGCGGGCGACAGCACCAGCACCGGGATGTCGCGCGGCGTGCGTGCCTGGTAGTCGGCGTAGTCCGGATAGATCGCGCACAGCGCGGGCCAGAGCCGTGCCTTCTCGTCCGGATCCGCCTGCCGCACCGTCATGGCACGCGTCGTCGGGCCGATCTGCACCTCGACGCGCGGGTTGGCCATCATGTTGTGGTACCAGAGCGGGTGCGTCGACATGCCGCCCTTCGACGCCACCAGCACGACGTCGTCGCCACGCGCGAGATAGATGAGCGGCACGGTGATGGGCTGGCCGCTGCGCCGGCCCGTGACGGTGACGAGGCACACCGGCGCGCCGCGCAGGAACTTCGCGCCGAACCGTCCGCCGGTGACGCGGAAGAGCCAGACGTTCGCCGCCGACATGGCCTTCACGACCTTCATCGCGAGGCGCTCCTGCGCCGGCGTGAACGGCTTCGCCGGGACGGTTGCCATCGGCGCTACTGGCTCACCGTGTCGCCGCGCCCCGTGAGACACGTGCCGTGGGTGACGATCGTCTTCATGGATTCGCTCCTAGCAGCAGGGCCTCGAGTGGGTCCACCAGCGCGGGCGCACCCGCGATGACGAGCGGCGTCGGGCCGCCGGCCACGTCGAAGCGACGGACGGTGGCGCCGGCCTCGGCCGCGATCAGCGTCCCGGCCGCGAGGTCCCACTCCGCCAGGCCGCCCTCGTAGTAGAGGTCGAGCCGTCCGTCGGCCACCCAGCACAGGTCGAGCGCCGCCGAACCGCCGCGACGGACGTCGCGCACGAGCGGCAGGACGCGCAGCAACGTCGCCGCCTGCTGCGACCGGACGTCCCCCCGATACTGGAAGCCGGTGGCGAGGAGCGCCGTCGCGAGCTCGTCGCAGCGACCGGCGGCGATGGGCTCGTCGTCACGGCAGGCGCCCCGACCGAGCACGGCGCTGTAGACCTGGTCGTGCACCGAGTCGTGCACGACGCCGACGCGCACGACGCCGTCCACCTCGACGCCGATCGACACCGCATACGCCGGATAGCGGTAGACGTAGTTGGTGGTGCCGTCGAGCGGATCGATGATCCACCGCACCCCCGACGTCCCGTCGTGTGCGCCGCCCTCCTCGCCCAGCACGGCGTCATCCGGGCGGGCGCGACGGATGCCGTCGACGATCACCCGTTCGGCCTCGCGATCGACCTCGCTGACGAGATCGGTGCGCGAGCTCTTCGTCTCGACGTGGAGCACGCGCTCGCGTCCCGCGCGATGCACCGCCGCCGCCTCGGCAGCAAGCCGCACGGCGAGCGTGCGCAGGGCGTCGTCGTCCATCGCGCCGAGGTAGCAGGCGGGATGCGGGGGGGCTAGTGGGACGGACGTCCGGGGTGTAGCTGCGACGTCATGGGACGACTGCTCGCGACGATCTCCACCTGTCTCGTGCTCTCGACCGGCGTGGCCCGCGCCGCCGCCCCGGCACTGCCGCCGTCGGAGGACACCGCGAAGGCGCGGCTCGAGGCGTCGCCGCGCCACGGCGAGCTCATGTCGGTCGACGTCGCGGGCACCGCGGTGAAGACGTGGGTCGTCTACCCCGAGCGCAAGGACAAGGCGCCGGTGGTCATCGTCGTCCACGAGATCTTCGGTCTCACCGACTGGATCCGCGCCGTCGCCGACCAGCTCGCCGCCGACGGCTTCATCGCCGTGGCGCCGGATCTCCTGTCGGGCAAGGGTCCGGGCGGCGGCGGTACCGAGGCGTACCCGAGCCGCGACGACGCCGTGAAGGCCGTGTCCGGCCTGTCGCGCGACGAGGTGGTCGCCCGCCTCGACGCCGTACGGACGTGGGCACTGGCGCTGCCGGCGGCGAGTGGTCGCAGCGCCAGCATCGGGTTCTGCTGGGGCGGCGGCACCAGCTTCGCGTGGGCGCTGCGCCAGCCCGGGCTCAACGGCGCCGTCGTCTACTACGGCATGTCCCCCGAGGAGCCCATGGGCGGCACGGCGCCGATCCTCGGCCTCTACGGCGGCAACGACGCGCGCGTCGACGCCACCATCGAGCCGGCGAAGACGGTGCTGGGCGCGCGCTACGACCCGCACGTCTTCGAGGGCGCCGGTCACGGCTTCCTGCGCGCCCAGCGCGGACAGGACGGCGCCAACCTCCGCGCCACCGAGCAGGCGTGGCCCCTCACGCTGGCGTTTCTCCGCAAGCACACGACGTAGTATTGACGCCGCGGATGGCGTCGGACGAGGAGCGGCTGCGGGCGAAGCTCGAGCGGATCGAGGCATTGTTCGCAGGCGCGGCCACCGCGGGCGAGCGCAACGCGGCGGCCGAGGCGCGCGCACGCATCCGCTCGCGGCTGCACGTCGTGGAGCGCGAGAGCCCGCCCATCGAGTACCGCTTCTCGCTGAGCGACGTCTGGGCACGGAAGCTGTTCCTGGCCCTGCTCCGCCGCTACGACCTCGACCCGTATCGCTACCCGGGCCAGCGCCGCACGACGGTGATGGTGCGCGTCCCGAAGCGCTTCGTCGACGAGACGCTGTGGCCCGAGTTCAAGGCGCTTTCGGAGACGCTCCGCACCTACCTCGACGAGGTCACCGAGCGCGTCATCGGCGAGGTCGTGCATCCCGACAGCAGCGACGCCGCCGAGGTGGCGCGGCCGCTGCGCCTCACCGCGTCGCAGTGACGATCGCCGTCCGGTAGGCGGCCCGCGTCTGGTCGCCGGCGCGATGCGTGCCGAGGCCGAGCGCGTCGTCGTCGAGCGACGCCAGATAGCATGAACTGGTCGACGATGCGCTCACACGCCCCAGGCGTAGCACGCTCAGCGCGGCGCGAGCCACGCCGTCTCGAGCGGCATCGGCGTCGCCCGGCACCATGCCGGGTGTCGATCGAGGCCCGCCAACAGCGTACGGTCGTTCAGCGTGTTCGCGAGGTCGACCATCATCGCCGCCTCCGCCTGCGGCAGCACGTCGCCCAGCATCACCAGGACGTCGGGGATGTCCCAGGTGGTGGCGATGTCGCCGAAGGGGTCCAGCGTCTCCTGATCGAGCAGCGTCTTCATCTGCCCCAGATGGAGGTCGGCGTCGGCGCAGCCCTGCAGGAGACGCAGCACCGCGCGTACGAAGAGGATGCGGCCGCTGGTCAGGTCGTGCCGCCCAGCCTGGAGCGTCCACGCGTCCGCGTTGAGGGCCAGCGCCTCGTCGATCTTCGCGGCGCGCATGAGCACGATGGCCAGGTTGTTGCGCCGGTGCGCCCGTTTGGGCGACTCGGGCGGGACCTGCGCGTCCTCGACGACGATCGCCTCGCGAAGCAGCGCTTCGGCACGCTCGAGCTCACCGCACTTCCGATGCTCCAACGCGGTCCGGCTCATCGCGACGGGATCGGGGGCCGGCGGGACGTCTGGACGGCGGTGACGGCGCCGTCCCGGTCGCGCCTCCAGGCCGAGCAGGAAGCGATCCGGCGGGAACAGCGCGCCGTCCTCGCGCCACTCCTTCCAATCCGGTGTGGCGGAGAACGGATCGCTCAGATCGACGCACTTCCCGTCCGTGCAGTCCCACACCCCGTCCCAGTCGCAGTAGTAGCGTCCCTTGGCGACGGGAGACAGCTCGCGCACGAGCTTTCCACGCACCAGCGCCCGCGCCACGGGCGGTGGCGATTCCATGGCGTGCTCGACGTCGCCGACACCCTCGACCCGGTGGGTCAGCGCTCCGGTCGCATCGAGCATGGCGAAGAGCCCCTGCGCGCCGAGCTGGCCGAACCGCGTGTCGATCTCGAACAGCTCGTTGCGGAGCGTCACGAACGACCCCCACCCGTCCCAGGCGAGGCCCATGCCATCGAGCCTGGTCGTCAACTTCTGCACGACGTCGGCGATCGGACCGTCGCCGGCGAGCACCACCTCCGGCGCCAGGGTCCAATCGTCCTGTCGGACGAACGCCATGGCGTCGGACAGGCGACGCGCGATCATGGTCCAGGCGCGAATCGTCTCCCAGGTGAAGCCGCGGCGCCGGATGTGCTCGTCGTAGACGTGGAGCTTGATGGCCCAGTCGAGCGACGTCGATGCCGCGAGGCGGTCGTGCGCCAGGTCGTCCAGGACGATGCGCCAGCGCCGGCACACGTCGCCGGCCCACGACGGCATGAACGACGCACCGGCATGGGCTTCCACGGCGTCGAGATACGCGCGCTGCACGTCGATCGCCGTCACCTCCCGGCCGTCGTGCGTCTCGGCCACGGCGCGACACGTGGGATCGGACGCGAACGCGTGCATCGCCGCCACCGGATGCCTGAGCTCGACCGCGGCGCCGGGCCGCCGGCCGGCCTCGCAGAGCGCCACCACGAGTGCCGTCGTGCCGACGCGCAACCACGTCGCGAGCTCGGAGCACAGGCTCTCGCCGCACAGGATGTGGAGCCGATCCCAGCCGTTGCCACACAACGGCTCGTGCTTGTCGTGGTAGATGCCGCGGTTGCCGGTCGAGTTGGGGGAGATGGCCACCTCGATGTGGGCCACGCGCGGCGACAGCGTGAATTCGATACCGGGTGAGACGTTGCGGAAGCCGCCCGCACCCGTGAAGACGAGGCGCGAGGCGAGAAACGGGATCATCTGCGACGCCAGCAGATCGTTTTCGACCCGATGCAGATGACTCTCGTGGGAGCCCCACGAGCTGCGCGCGCCGGAGTAGTCGACGTTGCAGCGGTAGAACGCCTCGCCGTCCGCGAGCCGCAGCAGGATGGCGTCGCCGGCACGAAGGTAGCGCACGACGTCCCACGGATTGTTGCATTCCGGCGTGGTGAGCTCGGGGTGTCCGCCGCGATCCACGTAGAAGCGCGCGCCGTTGGCGAGGAACAACCCGTCCGCGAGCTCGTCCGGCAGGTACGGCAGCTCACGCTTCGCACGCCGCATCAGCGCGGCGAGCGCGCGCTGGTGCTGCGCGCCCGCCGTGCCAAAGGCGTATTCGGTCTCGATGCCGAATAGCCGCTCGGCCATCGCTACTGACCTCCCTCCTGCCGGTTGGCGATGAGGAACGCGCCGCTGTCGCGTGACAGCGCGCGGTCGATGGCGTCGGCGCCGAGCGCCAACAGCCGTTCGCTGCGTTCGCGCAGCTCGCCGCCGCCGAACGCCGCGCCCCCCGGCGCCGGTGCGCTCAGGCGCTCGTCGTGATTCCGTTCCCGGTATCGCATCGTGACCTCCCGTCGTGGTGTGTGAGGGCGTTCAGGATCTCGTCCAACGGTGCCCCGGTCCGGAGGACGTTCGCGGTGGCCGCCCGCGTGGATCCGAGCGGGTCACCGAGGTGTACGGCGCGCATCGACGGCCAGAAGCGCACGAGGTCCCAGTCGACCTCGAGCACCCCGTGTGCGCCCGCGTGGCGGAGCAGCATGGCGCGCGTCCAGGCACGGGTGTCCTCGGGCGGCTCCTCCGTGAACCGCACGATGTCCGCTTCGGACACGAGCGCCTCCGTGACGCCGAGGCGCTCGTGTGCCCAGTACAGCCCCGCATCGAGATCGAGGCTGCCGTAGAGGTGGTCGAGGTGCTTGATCTCCGGCGACGTCCAGTCGAGGTCGGGCCGCTGCAGCAGGGCGCGCTGCAGGATGCGGAACTTGAGCATCCAATCGAGCCGGCCCGCGAGCGTGGTGACGTCCCCGGCGCGCAGCCGCACCAGCGTGTCCTCCCATAGGTCGAGGATCTCGCCGGCGCGCGGCACCACCTCGTCGAAGCCGCCGCCAGCGGCGAAACGGCGCGCCGCCTCCAGGAAGAGCATCTGCAGCTCGACGGCCGTCAGCCGGCGGCCGTCGACAGTACGGGCACGCGCCTCGAGTGTGGGGTCGTGGCTCCACGTCACGACGGCCGCCACCGGGTCCTCGAGGACGAGGCGCGGGTTCACGCGCCCGGCCTCGAGCATCGCCAGCACCAGCTGCATCGTGCCGATCTTGAGCAGCGTGCTGCCGTGACAGAGCGTGCTGTCGAAGAAGATACAGTGCAGACGGGCGAGATCGTCCGCGGCCCCCGCCTGCCGGCCGCACAGCGGCTCGTCGCGACTGTTGACGATGGGCCGGCGGTAGGTGGTCTGCGCCCCCGTCACGACCTCGAAAAAATCGGCCCGCTGGGAAAGCTGGTACGGCACCGGCCGCCGGCCGTTCTCGGCGCCCACCTTGCCCTGCCCGGTGTAGACGATGCTCGACGTCTGGAACGAGGCAAGCCAGAGCAATCGTTGGAGACGGCGCTCGAACAGGTCGTCCCAGGTTTGGCGCGCGACGAGGAAACTACAGTGACTGCCGTACGCGTGCCCTTGCCCGTCGCTGTTGTTGACGAGGACATGGATCGTGCGACCGGGGGGCTGCATCGCGTTGGCGCGATCGAGCGCACGACGCGCGAGGCGCAGCATGGCGTGCCAGGCCGCCACGTGGTCGTAGGCACTCACCACCTCGGGCACGCAGCACTCGAGGTGATCGAGATCGATGTAGAAGCATCCGCCGTTGCTCGCGAGGTGCTTTCGACCCCAGTCCTGCGCGTGCTCCGAGAAGCCGTGCCCCAGGACGTCCGCGTAGGGCGCGTCGACCTCGCGCAGCAGCGCGCGCGAGGCCTCGGCCGCGGTGGTGCGTCCGTCGGCGTCACCCAGGATGAAGTTCCCGAGCTCGACGTCGGCGCCGCAGAGCTTCGGCACGCGGTCACGCGGCATGGCGGTACCGGTGCGGGCGCCGTACCCGGCGCACGACGGGCTCGACGCTGACGACGTCGACGTCCTGGGGCAGGTCGGCGAGATGCGCGTGCGCGTTGCGGGCGGTGAGCGTGGTGGCCAGGCGGTCGAGCACGTCGACCACCGCGTCCTCGATGTCGGCTGTGCGGAGCCCGGGATCGCCCTCGTGCTCGTCGCGCAGGAACGCGGTCAGGCAGGCCGCGCCACAGATCTGCGCGAACGTGCGGCCGCTCGCGAGCTCGCGCGCGGCGATCGTGCGCCGGGTACCGTCGCGGAAGCCCAGCGTGCAGAGCGCGTTGTCGGCGTTCGGGCTGTAGAAGAGGGACACCGCGGTCTCGATCAGCGCGTCGCGTCCGTCGGCGGCGTGGATCGGCAGGTCCTGTGGGAGATGGACGTCGAAGATGGCCCGGGCACCGCGCAGGTCGGGCCGGTCGACGGCGATCTCCACGTCGGACAGCCGCTCGAGGAGGGCCGGATCGATGAGGTCTTTGCGATTCGTGGCCGACACGATCGCCACGTCGCTTCGATCGGTGAACCCATCGAGCTCGGCCAGCAGCGCCGCCAGGAACTTGTCGGCGTGCTGGTTGCTGGCGCCGCCGCGAATGCGACCGATCGACTCGACCTCGTCGAGGAACAGCACCGTCAGGCCGTCCGTACGGCGCAACTGCTCGAACGTGAGACGGATGTTCCGCTGCGTTTCCCCGACGAAGGATCCTTCCCATTCCCCGGGCTTCACGACGGCGAAGTGGACCGATCGTCCACTGCACCGCCGCAGCTCCGCCGCCGCGACGCGGGTCATCAGCGTCTTGCCGCACCCGGACGCGCCATGCAGGAGCACCGACCGCCGGCCGCGGAGCCCGTAGCGCGCCGCCTTCGCCGGTGCGACCAGCGTCGCCGTCAGGGCGCCGACGAGACGGTCGAGGCTGCGCCCCTGCCCGCCCACCACCTCGCGGCCGATGTCCGCGATCTCGTCCACGAGGAAGCGACGCGCGCTGCCACCGGCGATGCGCTCGAACGCCATCCATGCGCCGCGGTCCCAGCGCACCTGATCCCCGGGCTCGAGCGCCGCGGCGTCGAGCGTGCCGGCGGCATCGACGACCACCTCTTCGTCGCGCCAGCGCAGCACGCAGCGACCGTCCGCCGTGACGCGCTCGAACCACGCGGTCTCGCCGTACTGCGGCGCCCCGTAGGGTGACCGACCGGCCATGACGTTGCCTTCGTTGCCGAGGAAGACCTCCTCGCCGGTGACGAGCGTGTCGAGGTCGAGCCCATCGGCGAGCGCCACCAGACGGCGCGCGCCGCCATGCAGCACCATCGCACGCGGTCCGAGGTCGGTCGGCACCGCCCGCAGGAAGAGCGCTGGGTGCCAGGGCGGCGCGTCCAGACGTTCGAGCATCGCGCGCAGCTCCTGCTGCGCGGCCTGGGCGGCGGCGAGACCGAGCGACTGCCTGGCGAGACGGTCGAGCAGGATCTGGTCGAGACGACGACCGCCGTCGGCGCTCATGGTGCGGGCGGTATGGGCCAGCTCCACCTTGCGGGCGAGATCGGGCGCCTGCTCGCCGGTGGCGAGGATGTCGTCGAGAAACGGGATCTCAGGCTCAGGACGTTGCATGCGTGGCATGGATCGCTCCTTCGTTGGTTCGTCCGATGACGTGGAAGCCGCGCGGCACGACCATGCCCTGCCCCCACCCGTACAGTGACGTCGTCATGCCGCCGGTGATGTCGCCGTCGCTGATCAGGAGGCCTATGTGCCAGGGCGCACCGAAACAGGCTGCGTGCAGATACACGTCCTCCTGGCTGAAGAACGGGCCGGCGACGTCGCACCGCCGCCGGCGTTCCAGCGGACACCCGCGCAGCCGGCACCAGTTCGGATGGGAGTGGTACCAACCCATCATGCCCTCGCCACGCCCGCGCAGCGCGATGGCCGCGTCCACCGCCGCCCAGGTGTCGCTGGTGAACGTCAGCGTCGCCGAGGTGGCGCGCGTGTGGAGGGCGGGCACCTGCGCCGTGATCTCCACGAAGAGCTCCGGCGAGTCGGTGTCGCGGTGCAGTCGGCCGACCAGCACGCCGCCGGCCTCGACGTCGGGCGTGGCGCGCGCCACCGTCATGGCCTCGTCGAGCACCCGCTGCGGGATGAACACCGGCATCGCCGCGGAGGGCTCGACGGCCTCCACGTCGGCGAGGCATGCGGCCAGTGACGCCTCGTCGAGTGGCAGTGGGTGCTCGATCTCCTCGATGGCGAAGCCATCGGCCGGTGCCGCCGGCGCGGCATCGGCGGGGAACGCGCTCACCACCCAGCGGAACCCGGCCCCCGCCGCGAGCACGTCCTGCGCGACGAGGGCCGCCTGCGCCCGCTGGACGATGCCGCGCAGGTACGTGAGGGGGATGTCGCGCACGACCGGACCGATCGTCACGCGAAAGGCCTCGACGTACGGCGCACCCGCCGCCACGTTCCACACCGGATCGACCGACCCCGCGCCCGTCGTCACGACGGGGCGGAGCCGGCCTTCCCGGATTCCCTCGAGACGGACCCACGCCATCGCCGCCCGCCAATCGGGCTGCGCCGTGATCCGTCCGATCGCGTCCCCCGCATCGTCGAGGACGTCGATCACGTAGCGGAACGTGATCATCCGGCGTCGATGTCCGGTGTCAGCGTGATCTCATCGGCGTCACGCAAGGCGTCACCCACCGTTTCGGATCCGCGCAGGTGCCTGCCTTCGCGCGTGAGCCTGGCCTGGTAGGACAGCGGCCGGCCCTCGGCATCGTTGCGGGCGAGTCCCATCTTCGCGATCAGTCCCTGCACCAGGTCGCTGATCGCGAGGGTCGACGGCACCGCGGGTGCGCGCACCGCGCGCTGACCCGTGACGTCGGTCACCCGGAGAGCCATGGTCGTGGTTGCAGCCTGCATCGTCATTCTCCTCCCTCGTTCTGCGCCAGGTAGGCGCGTGCGATGTGCTCGTCGTGCTGCAGGACGGACGCCTCCCGGCACGACAGCCGGCAGGCGACCGACAGGGCGGCGAACGCGTGCGCCAGCTCGGTCGCGCACGCGTCGCCATCGAATCCGACCTCGAAACGCGCCGCGCCGGTGGGGCGCACCATGCGGACGGTCCCCGCGACGCGCAGGAGCAGCATCGCGAGCGCCCGCCGGCAGACGTCCGACGCCGGCTCACCCTCCGCGACGCCGGCCTCGACGATCGTGGCACCGTTGCGCACCGCGATCGTCGCCTGCTGGAACGCGCCCGGCACGTCGAGGTCCACGGCGACGAGACCGGGTTCGCGCTCGGCGATCCGCCAGCCCGTCGCACCGCAGCGCAGCGCGAGCGTGTCCGGTGAGACGTCCCGCCCGCCACCCACGGCGCCCGTCCGCGCTCGCTCGATGCCGGCGCACGCGTCCACGACGCGCCGCGCGAGATCGACGTCGTCGTCGAGCGGCACGTCGGCGCGCACGCGCGGCGTCGGGTCGACGGGCGCGAGCACGATGCGCGCCCCGCCGTCGAGCATGGCGTTGCGCTCGAGGAGCGCGCGCGCCGACGGGACCCCGTCGTAGAGTGGACCGTCGAACGTGAGCCAGCCGCCGGCCGCCCGGACGCGCACGTCGAACGGCGTGCCACCGGCGAGCGTCACCTCCCAGCGGGCCGCGCCGACGGGACCGACGGCCTGCGCGCCAGCGCCCAGCGCGCGCACGATCGCGAGCTCGTCCGTCATGCGAGCTCCTCCACGGCGATGTCGGCCGACTGGCGGCACAGCGAGCGGCGGTCGAACGGGAAGCGGTGCTGGTTGCGACGCGCCCACGCGCACGCGTCGCGGTTCAGACAATCGTCCTCCCGCATCGTGACGCGCGAGTACGTGATGATCTCGTACAGCTGAAAAATGAGGTCCACGAGCGGGGTACCGGCGCGGATCCGACCAGCGCAGATGAACGGCGCGTGCGCGGCCACGTTGGGGTGGAACGGGCGGGACGGCGCCAGCCACTGCAGGACGAGGAACGGATCGGCGGTGTGCAGGTAGTCCGAGGGGAACCAGATGCCGCAGAGCGCACGATCGGCGGTCTCGATGGCACCCTGCTCGGTCGTGACCAGCCCGGTACACCGGAACTCGGCGAGATAGCGGTGCGGCGGGTCGCCCGCGGCCGGCACCAGCCGCAGGATGTCGCTCGCGGCGGCGAGCGCCATGCCGTCGACGTACTGGCGCTCGAGAAAGGCGGTGAAGATGCGATCGTTCATCCGAGGCCTCCGATCTGGACGTGCGACACTCCCGACGGACCGGCGAGCGTCAGCACGTCACCGTCACGCGCACCGATGCCGGCGAGCGACGCCGTCCCCACCTGCGCGTCGGCCGCCGAGAGCCACTCGACGACGTCACCCCCCGCGGGGCGCATCGACCCACCACACCCCGGGCATGCACGCGCGGCGGCCCCGAGGCGGCCGAGCAGCTGCACGCCGAAACGGCGGCGCTCGCCGCAGGCCGGACAGACGAGCGCCCGCACGAACATCTGCCCCGTCACCTGCAGGCGGTCGGCGTCGCGCCCGAGGGCGTACGCGTCAGCCACCGTCATCGCGTCGGGCGACGTGCCACAGGTCGCGATGTCCCAGCGCGCGTGGTCGAAGCGGCACGCCGGGTTGGCCGGGGTGCGGGTGACGTAGTGGCGATGCGTCAGGGCGCTGATGGTGACCTGCTGGCCGGCGGCGAGGTACTCCCGCTGCCCACCGAGCAGCTTCTCGCACTCGATCGCCTGCAGCGCGGCGGCGAGCGCGCCGAGCGCGGACGGCGCGTTCGTCGGCAGCGGCGTCTCGTCGCCGGCGCAGGGATAGGTCTGTTCGAGCGGGGCGTCGTCGTCCTGCCCACACTCCCAGCACGGCGCGCCCGCCTCCGGCACGTAGACGTTGACGCGTGCCAGCAGGCCGTCACGACGGACTCCGGCGTCGATCCAGGCCATGCCGAGGCGCCAGGCACACCAGTTCGCGGTGCGGCGCGCGCCGCGCGAGTCGAGGGCGGCCAGCAGGACGTCGCCACGAAGCTGGCCGAGGGGCACGTTCTCGACGCGATCGGCGATGGCGGTCACGTGGAGCTCGGGTGCGATGCGACGCAGCCGGCTCGCCTGCACCAGCACCTTCGCCTGCCCGACGTCACGCCGCGTGATGTCCTGCGACGCGACGTTGCCCGCGTCGTAGACGTCGGGGTCGACGAGCACGATGCGGACGACGCCGCGCAGGCGCGCCAGGTGCGCGACCAGGTGTGAGCCGATATTGCCTCCGGCGCCGACGACGACGATGGTCACAGCGCCTCCGGCGTCCATCGGAAGCCCGCGTCGAGCGCCGTCGCATGATCGCAGGCGGCGCAGCGGGGATCGTAGGTGAAGCACGGCAGCTCGTCGGACTGATGATGGACGACGCGGCACCCCGGGCAGACGACCGCGGGCGTACCGGGAACGACCTCGAGGCGGCAGCGCGGGCACGAGACGGCGACCGGCCCGTCGAACGGCGCGATCGTCGCGAGCGACTCGGTGGAGAAGAACATGCGGTCCCCGCCGACGACGAGCTCGTCGCGATCGCGCAGCACGCGGATGCCGGTGACGAGCGGCGTGCCGTTCATGCGCGTGTCGGGCCCGGCGAGAAGCACCCAGGCGTCGCCGGACGGGATCAGGCCGCGGTCGGGTTTCGGGCCGTCGAGCGGAACGTGCGTCCAGGCGTCGACGGCGTCGGGGGGCTGCAACCACAAGTGCGCCATGGGCATCAGGGGTACACCCGCTCGAGTGCGGTGATGCGGTGGCCACGAGGATCCCCACAGGGCCGATGCGCGCCGTCCTTGCGGCACACCGGCGCCGACGCGGCGGGCGTGCGAAGATCCCCGTCCGTCACCATCGCTCACCATCGCCGCGCGAAGCGCACGCGGCCGTCCACGTGACGCTGGATCAGGAGATCGTTCTCCCGGGCGTCCTTGAACGCTTCGCGCAGCTTGTGGAGCGTCTTGGTCAGATCGTCGTGTGCGATGACGGTGCCGCGGTACTCGCCGAGCGTCTTCGCCACCTGGTCCGCATCGCACCACCCACTCAGGACGGTGCCGGCCTCGGGCGGAGCACTCGCGATGATCGCCAGGAGATCGGCCAGCTTGGGTGGCAGTCGGAACGCCCGCCGGCCGTTGATGTCGACGAGGACGCTGCCGTCGATCCTGCGCGTCATCTGGAGCCGCGCGCCGACGAGGGCCTCGGCCTCGAGCACCCCGGTTTCGAGCGGGGAGCGCCGCGCCTGCCGTCGCACCCGCAGCGAGGCCGGACGGCGGCCGTACAGCGCCTCCTCGAGTCGGACGGCGATGTCGTCGGTCTCGCGCTGGATCTTCTCCAACGTCACCGCGTGCCGCTCGAGCGTCCGCTTGGCGCGGGCGAGCAGGTCGCCGAGGTCGCCCCCCTTGGCCACGGCTCGGACCCCGCTCAGCGGACGGCGCCGAGCCAGCCGGCGACGATGAAGGGATCGGTCGCGATCACCGGTGACCCGAACAGCTCGAGGCACCCGATGTCGCCGTGACGGACGGCGCGATCGCCGCGATCGACGAGGCGCCACACCACCGGAGGCCAGCCGGCGAAGCGACTGTGCGCCGGCGCGGGCGCCGGATACCCGGGCCGGAGGATCGCCGCCAGCGAGCACGTGTTCGTCCCGTGCCGGATCAGCGCCTGCAGCACGTCGTGGACGAGCGCGGCACCGTCGACGAGCGAGCGCGAGATCGCGGTGACGTCGCGCTCCTTCGCCGGCACCAGCGTCGCCCACGCCGACGCGCCGTCGCCGTCGACGGCGAGGCCGAGCGCCGCATGCGCCGCGTACATCCGGCCCCAGTAGTCGGCCGGCGCCTCGGCCGCGGTCTGCTCGGCGTAGGCGAAATGCCGGCCGGGGCGGCCGACGATCTGCAGATGCGCATGCTCCACGCTGGCGGCGGCGCGCTCACCCCCGTTCAGGAAGATCATCAGGTGGTCGATCTCGGGTCGGGCACGGCAGGTGGCCGCGACGTAGCGGTCGGCGGCGTCGAAGAGGCCCACGAACTCCTCGCGACGGAGGCGGAGAAGGTCGTGCATGCGCTCGTCGCCGAACGCGATGCCGCTCGTCGGCGCCTGCCGCGCCCAGTTCGGGCGCGCGCACACGCGGCCGTCCAGCGCGTACACGTCGCCGAAGGACTCCGTCCAACGACCCGGCTGCGTGACGTGCCAGCCGTCGCGGTCGCACCAACGGCAGTCGACGACCGCCGCCGTGTCGCCGGCAGCGACGGCGGCCGGGACCCGCCGCGCGCGCAGCGGGTTCAGGATCGCTTCGCGGCCGGTCAGGCGATCGCGCGCGAAGATGATCTGCTGTTGCTCGACCGCGGCGCGGGGCGCCCGCAGGATGGGCTGCGTCTCGGCCCACCCGCGGTCGTCGAGCGTGAGGCGATCCGCGCCGACCAGGGTGACCTCGAAGGCCGACCTGGCCGCGAGCGGGACGCCGGTGGTGTCCGCCGCGGCCAGGTCGTGCATGGAAGCGATCGTCGACATGCCGAGCTTGTCGCATGCGCGATCGCCTTTTGAAGAAACGAATTCAAAATTTCGCTACGCCTGCGCCTCGATCGGCCCGCTCGTGGGTCCGCCACCGCATGGACCGGTGCGACCGATGCTCGACGAGCCCGGTCGCGGGGCGACGCCGAGGATCCTCACATCGCAGCGATCCGCGAAGCTCCGCACCGACGCGTCACGCAGCGAGAGCGGCGCCTCCGGCAACTCCGCCATGGCGAACGAGGCCGTGGCGAGGAGCGACCGGTACCTGGTGGCGAGCACTGAGCACCAGATCAGGGTTTCGGTGCCACCCATGCCGAACGCCGCGACCACGCCGGGGCCTCCCTCCCACGCGTGCTCCAGGCGCACCAGGTAGGCGGCCGTCATCGGGTCCTTGTCCTTGCACTCGGTGATCTCGCCCGTGATCGGGTTGTGGAAGCGGTGGTACCTGGTGCCGTTGTTCTGATGGAACTCGATCGAGCCACGCTGCGCGATCTCCGCCGAGATCGCCGCGACGTCGTTCTGCAGGACGACCTCGGGGCGCGAGCAGGTACGGAAGACCCGACGCAGTGCCTGGAAGAGCGCGGTCTCCAGGTTGTTGAAGCTGCCCCGAATCTCCTTCCTGTTCGGGAACTCCCTGTCGTCGAGCGGCGGACGCAACGGGATGACGATGAGATCGTCCGGCCGGAACTGGCCCAGGTCGACGTGTTCCGGTTTCGCACCCCGCACGTGCGGGAAGTTGAGAAACGTGTCCTCGTACTCGTAGCCGAGACTGGCGAGCGCGTTGGTGAGCGCGACCAACCCGAGGCCGTCGCGCATCTTGAAGGGCTTGTACCGGTCCCCGTTGCCGGCAGCGTAGTACGTGAAACCAAACATTCGACCCTGACGCATGTTCGTGTCCCCCCATTGGCAGCTGGGTGCTGCCACGGGTCATAAAACCACGACTCGGCGACGCATGGCACTTTGAATTTGAAGTGGTGGCGACGCGGAAGTGCGGTATCACCCCGGCGCGGCCGAACGCGGCTCGAGCCACGCCGCCAGACCGGCGATCGCCAGGTAGACGACGAGCAGCGACAGCACCATCTGCGTCACCGACGGCGGTGGCGGGGCGAGGATGGCGTAGAGCTGCACGACGACCAGCACCAGGAGCAGGATCACCGCCCAGCCCCCGCGGCGGTTCGGCAGCAGCAGCCAGCACAGGATCAGCACGCCGAGCTCGACCGCGTGCGCGAGCAGTGGGTAGTTCCACAGCTGCCAGCCGAGCTTCGGATCGGCCCCGGCAAGGGTCAGGTCGGGCCGGTGCATCGGCAGGTCGAGGAACCAGTGCGACACGACCACCAGGCCGACGACGAGCCCGCCGCGCCACGACCCGAGCCACCGCCACACCACCAGCGCCGCAACCATGGCGATCACCGCGGCGCCGAGGAGGCTGTGCGTATACGGCATGTACTCCGCGACGAGCGGATTGGACGGCAGCGAGTAGTCGAGCGACGCGCGCTCCACCCCCGTCAACACGAGCACCGCCCAGATGATGTCGACGAGCTGCGCTGCGACGAGCAGCACCCAGAGCCGCACCCGCGGCTCGGCGCGCTTCCCCGCGAAGGACGCGGCGTAATGTCCGGCGAGCATGGCGTCAGCGCACGCGGGGCGACAGCAGCACCGCCACGTCGACGAAGGCCACCATCACGTTCGCGAATCCGTGCATGCGGTCCTCCCCGGCGCACCGACCATTCCCGACAGGGCTGGCCGCGTCATGACGTACTCCTCGTGCCGCGTCATGACGCAGCCCGGCGTCGTCTCACATGGTGACGCCGATCATCGGGTCGGGGTTCCGCTCCGCGAAGCCGCGCTGGTGCCAGTACGGATAGGGCAGCGTGACGGCGCTCGCCGCGTCCAGCGCCGCCACCTGTTCCGGCGTGAGACGCCAGCCGACGGCGCCGATGTTCTGGCGCAGCTGCTCCTCGTTACGCGCACCGATCACCACCGACGCCACCGACGGGCGTCGCAGCAGCCAGTTCAGCGCCACCTGGGGGATCGACTTCCCCGTCTCGCGGGCGACGACGTCGAGCGCGTCGACCACCTTGAAGAGGTACTCGTCCGACACCGCGGGACCGCTGTCCGTCACCATCTTGTTGCGCAGCCGGCTGGTCTCCGGCAGCGGCTGGCCGCGGCGGATCTTGCCCGTCAGACGACCCCAGCCGAGCGGGCTCCACACCACGGCAGAGACGTGCTGGTCGAGCGCCAGCGGCATCAGCTCCCACTCGTAGTCGCGACCGATCAGCGAGTAGTAGGCCTGGTGCGCCACGTGACGTGGCAGCCCGTAGCGATCGGCGATCGCGAGCGACTTCATCAGGTGCCAGCCGGAGAAGTTCGAGCAGCCGACGTACCGGACCTTGCCGGCGCGGACGAGGTCGTCGAGCGTGTGCAGCGTCTCCTCGATCGGCGTCCGGGCGTCGAAGCCGTGGAGCTGGAAGAGGTCGATGACGTCGGTGCCGAGCCGACGCAGGCTGCCCTCCACCGCCCGCGTCAGGTGGTGCCGCGACGAGCCGACGTCGTTCGGCCCGGGGCCGGCGCGGAACGTCGCCTTGGTGGAGATGATCACCTGCTGGCGCCGGCCCTTGATGGCCTGGCCAAGGATCTCCTCCGAGACGCCGTCGGAGTAGATGTCGGCCGAGTCGAACATGGTGAGCCCCGCCTCGAGGCAGACGTCGACCAGGCGGGTCGCTTCGGCGACGTCCGTGGCGCCCCATGCCTTGAAGAACTCGTTGCTGCCGCCGAACGTACCCGTGCCGAAGCACAGCTCTGGCACCATGAAGCCGGAGCCACCCAGTTGCCGATATTCCATTCGCACCTCCGGCGCCCCACGTTGTCCGCCTGCAGCGCCAGGTCAATGCGGGTTGCTCGGCGTCGGGTGCCGACGTGGTGGCATCGCGCGACGTGCGGTCGGCACCACCGTCGTGCAACGACGCGGAAGCGGCCGACTCGCGCTGGCACCGGGTTTGCTCTCTTCGAGGGCATGCATGCCACCGCATCGAAGCTGGAACCGCTGCTCTACGAGGAGACGCTGCTCCCCGTGCAGTTCGCCGACATGAACCGCGGCGACGGACGACGGCCGCCGGAGCACCGGCTGCTGTTCGCCGTCCTCGAAGACGCCGTCCGCTGCTGGCAGATCTACGAGGGCGCCCCCGGCCGGCGCGCCCAGCGCCTGTTTCGTGAGGTCGGCGAATGGTTCGCCTCCGACGACGACGGCTCGCCGTTCACCTTCGTCGCCATCTGCCAGCTCTTCGGCCTCGACCCCGCCTACGTGCGGGGCGGACTGCACCGCTGGGGCGATCGCCGGCGCGCGACCGGTGCCACGGTCGTTCCGTTCCGCGTCCGCCGCGTGGGTGGGCTGCGGCATTCGGTGACGAGTAGTGGGCTCGGTCTCCGCAGCGTCGGGCGATGAGCTGCAGTCCGACCGACCTCATCGCCGGCGCGGGACCGCAGCGTCGATGTTCCTCGAGATCAGGTCCACCTCACCCACGACCAGGGTGGCGGCAGCGGCCGCCAGGGCCGGGGAAATCGCAGGCGGAACGTCACCCGACCAGGTGGTGACGCCGTCCCGATCGATGTCGACGCTGAGCCATCCCGATTCGCCGTCGCCGGTGAGGAACGTGGCACGGTAGGTGCCTTCGAGCGCCTCGCGCGTGAAGATGTCGCGATCGAGTGCCGACGTCGGGCCGCCGGTGGACGCGCGGGCGAACGGGGTCGTCCGCACCGCGCCCCCGCCCGCGGGCTCGATCGAGAGGACGATCTCGTCGTCGGTCCACGACGTGACGACGCGGCCGAGCAGCGGCGCGTCCTCGGTCACGCCGCGACGGACCGCGATGGCGTCGGTGCTCGTCCGCCACACCCCGGCGACCGTCTCGCCGCCCACGCGGTAGACGAGCGCGGGCTCGCCTGGGCGCTGGAACTCGCCGTTCGCCTCGAGCACCCCCGTCGTGCCGTCGGCGCCGTCGATCCGCATCCCGCGCTCGGTCTCCCGGGCCGAGAACGGCGTCGCGCACGCCTCGGGCCTCCCCGTCGCGGCGTACGCGACGACGACGGCGAGCAGTGTGATCCGGACGTCCATGCGTGTCGTGCGTGCAGCATACCCGGGGAATCGGGCGACGATAGCGTGGAACTCCCGCGCCGCTCACGACACGCTCGCGCAGACCCGGCGCGCGACGATGCGGGGTCCGTCGTCGCCAGCCGCCAGTGGGCTCAGGAGGCCACGCCGCGAAGGCTGGTCTTGGGCGACGCGATCCCGAGCTTGTGCATGCGGGCCTGGAGCGTCGTCCGCTTGAGACCGAGCATCGCGGCCGCGCCGTTCGCGCCTCCCACCATCCAGTTCGCCGCCCGCAGCGCGCGCAGGATGGCCTCGCGCTCGATCTGCTCGAGGGTGCCGGTCGCCGGGCTCGACTCCCGGGACGTGGAGTCCGATACCGGCGGCGGGAGCGGCGGATGACGGCGGAAGCAGCGCTCGTCGATCGAGAGGATGTCCGACTCGCACATGATGACCGACCGCTCGATGACGTTCTGCAGCTCGCGGATGTTTCCCGGCCACGGATACGCCTCGAGGAGGGCGAGCGTCCGGTCGCTGATGCCGCAGATGGTCTTGCGGGCCCTCCGTGCGTAGCGGTCGACGAACACCTCGGCCAACTGCCGGATGTCCTCGCGTCGCTCGCGCAGGGGCGGCATCTCGATGGGGAAGACCGCCAGGCGGTAGTAGAGATCGCTCCGGAACGTGCCCTCGGCGACCGCCGTTTCGAGATCGCGATTGGTCGCGGCGACGACGCGCACGTCCGCCCGGATCGTCGTCGTACCGCCGACGCGCTCGAACTCGCGCTCCTGCAGGACCCGGAGCAGCGCGATCTGGGTCTCCATCGGCAGCTCGCCCACCTCGTCGAGGAAGAGCGTGCCGCCCGCCGCCATCTCGAAGCGGCCGATGCGACGCTGCATCGCGCCCGTGAACGCGCCCCGCTCGTGACCGAACAACTCGGCCGCGATGAGCGACGCCGGGATCGCCGCGCAGTTCACGCTGACGAGGGGACGGGCCGCGCGTCGCGACCGTGTGTGGATCGCGCGCGCGATGAGCTCCTTGCCCGTTCCGGTCTCGCCGGAGACGAGCACGGTCGAGTCCGTCGGGGCGACCATGCCGACGTGCGACAGGACCAGGCGCAGCGCCGGGGACGAGCCGATGATGTCGTCGAACATCGCCTGGTTGCCCAGGTCGGCGTTCCGCATGGTCATGGCGACACGATCCATCCCGTCGACGTCGAGGAACCGCCCACAACGGTCGATCGGATCCACCAGTTCAGTTCTCATCGCGAGTTCCTCCACCACTGATCGATTTGTCGAGAACCGCACCGAGCACACCGAGGAGGACGTCCTTGTCGACGGGCTTGCGCAGGAACGCGATGGCACCGGCGTGGAGCGCGCGGCGCTCCTCCTCCTCGCTGGCCTGGGCGGTGATGAAGACGATCGGGATCGGCGGGTCGCTGTCGGCGAGCCGACACTGCAGCTCGAGGCCGTCCATGCTGGGCATGCGGACGTCGAGGATGAGGCAGGCGGTCGTCGTCGCCTCACCCGACGCCAGGTATTCCTCGGCCGACTCGAACGCCTCGGCCCGGAAGCCGAACGAGCGGATGAGCCGGCGGGTGGACCGTCGCACCGACGCGTCGTCGTCGACGATCGCGACGAGTGGCCCTGCCGGGTTTGTCGGGGTGTCGGTCACCGTGGGCCCTACGAACCACGCGACCGGCGAGCGGTCTAGCTGTACCTTGGGACAGGTACCCGGCTCAGCCCTTCGCGATGCCGAGCTGCACGGCCATGGCGACCAGCTCGGCGACCGACCCCGCCTTCATCTTCTGCATCAGATGCGCGCGATGGAACTTGATGGTGCGCTCCGACGTCTCGAGCTCGCCGGCGATCTGCTTGTTGAGCAGCCCCGCGATGACGAGCGCCATCACCTCGCGCTCGCGCGGCGTGAGGTGCTCGTAGCGCCGTCGCATCGCGTCCGCTTCGTAGCGCGCCTGGCGCGACGTGCGATCGCGCTCGATCGCCGCACGGACGGCAGCGAGCAGATCGTCCCGCCGGTAGGGCTTGGTGAGGAACTCGACCGCCCCCGCCTTCATCGCGCGCACCGTCATCGGGATGTCGCCCTGCCCCGTCACGAAGATGATCGGGATGCGCACGCCGGAGTCCCCCAGCTCGCGCTGCAGATCGAGGCCGCTCTGGCCCGGCATGTGGACGTCGAGCACGAGGCACGCCGGCCCCTCGGGTGGCGGACTCTCGAGGAACTCCTCCGCCGAGCCGAACGTCCGCACCGTGAAGCCGGCCGTGCGCAGCAGGCGCTCGGTCGAGCCACGCACGGACGGGTCGTCGTCGACGACGAACACGGTCGGCGCGGTCTCAGCCATGGTCGGCCGCCGGCACGCTGAACGAGAACGTCGCGCCCGACCCCTGGTTCGGCTCCGCCCACAAGCGGCCGCCGTGGAGCTCGATGATCGAGCGACTGATCGCCAGGCCCATCCCCATGCCCTGGCGCTTGGTGGTGTAGAACGCCTCGAAGAGTCGCTCCACCTGATCCGGGGCGACGCCGACGCCACGATCCTGCACGCTGACGGTCGCCGCCGGCGCTCCGTCCCGTCGCGCGCGGATGTCGAGGACCCGCTCCGGCTCGGGCACGGTGCTCATCGCGTCCATGCCGTTGACCACCAGGTTCAACAGGACCTGCTGCAACTGCACGCGATCGCCCGATACCGTGGGGAGGTCCGTCCCCACGTCGGTGCGGATGGTCACCTGGCGTGCCGCCGCCTCGCTCGCCGTCAGTGCCACGACGTCGGTGACGACGCTCTCGAGCCGTAACGGGTGCCGCTCCAGCGGCGAGCGGCGCGCGAGCGCGCGGACCCGCTCGATGACGGCGCTGGCACGATCGGCGTCGGACGTGATGTCGCCGAGCGCCGCCCGCAGCTCGTCGATGTCGAGCGGCGCCCCCGCCAGCATGGCGAGGCAGGCGTTGGCGTTGTTGGCGATCGCCGCCAGCGGCTGGTTCACCTCGTGTGCGAACGAGGCAGTGACCTCGCCGAGCGTCGTCACCCGCGTGACGTGCGTGAGCTCCGTCTGCGCCTTGCGGAGCGCCTCCTCGGCGCGCTTGCGATCGGTGACGTCGCGGTTGATCTCGAGGATCGCGATCGGCACGCCGCGCTCGTCGCACAGCTGGGACCAGCGACTGGCCACGACGACGACGGCCCCGTCGCGACGGAGGTGGACGAGCTCGCCGTCCCAGCGCCCCTGCTCGCGCGTGAGCGCCTCGATGTCCTCGGGCGGAATCGGGAAGGTGGTGCGCAGGAGCTGGTGCGACGGTTGGCCGACGGCCTCGTCCGCTGGCCAGCCGTAGACCTCCTCGGCGCCGCGATTCCAGAAGGAGATGCGGCCGGCGCGGTCGCGCACGATGACGGCGTCGTGCGCGAGGCGCAGCAGCTCCGCCTGTTGGCGCAGCTGGCGGTTGGATCGCTCCAGCTCGGCGGTACGCTCCTGCACCTTCAGCTCGAGCTCGTCGCGGGCGTGGACGAGCGACTGCTCGGCACGATGCCGCGCCTCGCTGAGCGCCGTCACCAGCACCGCGAGCACCGAGAACACGACGAAGTATCCGTAGCTCGGCAGCAGGGCGCCGGTGGCGTCGGGCGCGATGAAGACGAAGTGCAGCACCACCGCGGAGAGGATGATGGCGACGACACCGGGTCCGCGACCACCGAGCCAGACCGCCACCGGCACCGCGATCACGAACAGGAAGCCCTCGAGGTCGAACGACCGCAGGGCCAGCGCCGCGCCCAGTGCGAGGACGACGACGAGGACCGCGTATCCGTATCGAACGATGGCGGGGCGCATCCGGTCTCCGGAGCGTTCTTCACATGATCGCCGACCTCCGTCGAGTTCGGCGAGTGCGGCGCGCCGACCGGGTCCCGCCCGTGTGTGCCGTCATGTGGGCACGGTGCCGAGGACTCGGCAGGCCGCCCTGCCGTCGCGTCGCAACGGCGCCAGGCGCCGGGCGGCATCCGGATTGCTCGTCGTGCGGACGAGGACGGACGCCAGACGATGCGCGCGGCACGAGGGCGGATTCACGGCCGACTAGACCCCTGCGTCGAGCCGCGGCACCCCCTCTATACGGGCACCCCTTTCGTACGCGATGGGCGAACGGTCGCCCCGACGTCCGCGGGGACGATCACGCCGAGGTTGCACGAAGGGACAGCATGAAGGTCGGATTCATCGGGCTCGGGCAGATGGGAAGCGGCATGGCCGCGAGCCTGCTCACCGCGGGCCACGAGGTCACGGTGTACAACCGGACGGCGAGCCGGATGCAGCCGCTGGTCGAGCGCGGCGCACGCGCGGCGACGCGCGTGCACGACGCCTGCCTGGGTGACGCCGTCATGACGATGCTCGCCGACGATGCCGCGCTCGAGCACGTCGTCTTCGGCGACGGCGGCGTGCTCGCCAGTCTGCCGCCCACCGCCGTGCACGTGTCCCTCAGCACGATCGGCGTCGCGCTGTCGGAGCGTCTCGCGGCGGCCCATGCCGAGGCGCGGCAACGATTCGTGGCCGCACCGGTCTTCGGTCGACCGGAGGCGGCGGCCGCGGCGAAGCTGTTCGTCGTCGTGGCCGGCGCGGCGGATGCCCTCGCCACCTGTGCGCCGCTGTTCGACGCCATCGGACAGAAGACGTTTCGCATCGGCGACGAGCCTCGCGACGCCAACCTGGTGAAGCTCAGCGGCAACTTCCTCATCGCCGCCGTGATCGAGTCCCTCGGCGAGGCCATCGCCCTCGTCGGCAAGGGCGGCATCGATCGGCAGCGCTATCTCGACGTGATGACGTCCACCCTCTTCACGGCGCCCGTCTACAAGAACTACGGCGCGATGATCGTGGACGAACGCTTCGAGCCCGCGGGCTTCGCGGCACCACTCGGCCAGAAGGACATCCGGCTCACCCTCGCTGCGGCGGAGACGCTGGGCGTGCCGATGCCGCTGGCGAGCCTGCTGCGTGATCGGTTCCTGACCCTGCTGGCGCAGGGCGGCGAAGACCTCGACTGGTCCGCCATCGGCCAGCTCGCGGCGCAGGACGCCGGTGCGCCATCGCGGAAACGTCGATCGAGGCAGTCCAGATGAGCCCCCTGTCACAGAACGGCCCGCTACCCGGTCATGCGTAGTGATTGGACGGCAACCATGCCCCGACACCGGGGCATCGAACCAGGAGGCCTGACGTGAAGATCGTCGTCATTGGCGGCAGTGGACTCATCGGAAGCAAGCTCGTGAACATCCTGCAGCAGCAGGGCCACGACGTGGTGGCCGCGTCACCCCGCTCGGGGGTCGACACCATCACCGGCGAGGGGCTGGCCGAAGCGCTCGCGGGCGCCGCGGTCGTCGTCGACGTGGCGAACTCGCCGTCGTTCGAGGACGGCCCGGCGATGACGTTCTTCGAGACGTCGGGACGGAACATCGTCGCCGCCGAGGTCGCCGCCGGCGTGAAGCACCACGTCGCGCTCTCGGTCGTCGGCACCGAGCGCCTGCTCGAGAGCGGCTATTTCCGCGCCAAGATGGCGCAGGAGAAGCTGATCGAGGCGTCCCCGGTGCCGTACTCCATCGTGCGCGCGACGCAGTTCTTCGAGTTCGTGAACAGCATCGCCCACTTCAGCGGCGAGGGGCAGGCGATCCGTCTGCCAGGGGTCCTCATGCAGCCGATCGTGTCGGACGACGTCGCGGCGAAGCTGGCCGACGTCGTACTCGGTGCGCCGCTGAACGGCATGGTCGAGATCGCCGGTCCCGAGCGGATCCCGATGGACGAGCTGGTCCGACGCTTCCTGCGCGCGACCCACGACGCACGCCAGGTGACCACCGACGGCCAGGCGAAGTACTTCGGTGTGACGGTGAACGACCGATCCCTCACGCCGGGGGACGCCCCGCGACTGGGCGCGACCCGGTTCGACGACTGGCTCGCCCGTACCGCCGCCTGAGGGGTCGTCGATGGACACGATGGCACCACGGTCGGCGGCGCCGATGGCGGTCAGGGTGGCCGTCGCGCTGAACGGCCTCTTCCTGATCGGGAACGGGCTCTTCATGCTCGTCGCGCCGATGACCTGGTACTACTTCGTGCCCGGCGTGACGGACACCGGGGCCTTCAACCAGCACTTCGTCCGCGACATCGGCATCATCCAGGCGTTCCTGGGCGGAGCGTTCGTCATCGGCATGGTCCGACCGACGCTCCGCCGCGACCTCTGGGCCGCCGCGACGGCATGGCTCATCGCCCATGCGATGTTCCACGTCTGGGAAGTCGCGGTCGGCATCTGCGGCCCTTCGACCCTGGTCCGCGATTTCCCCGCGGTCTCGCTTCCGGCATTGATCGGCATAGCGCTCACCGCGTGGGCCTGGGGATCGAGCCCCCCTGCGCACAGAGAGGACCCCCATGCCGCGCTTGCAGCGCAAGAGCTTCGCCACCCCGGATGAAGTGCGAACGTTCCCCTCCGGCCACGTCGACATCGTCCTGCTCGACGAGATCACGGTGGGCCGGTTCGCCCTGCAGCCGGGCTGGACCTGGGCCAAGGACGTCGCACCGGTGGTGCGCACGAAGTCCTGCCTGCTGCGGCACGTCGGGTACGTGATGTCCGGCTCGCTCCAGGTGACCATGGACGACGGCACGCAGCTGATCATCGGTCGCGGCGACGCCTACGAGATTCCGCCCGGCCACGGCGTGACGGTGATCGGCGACGAGCCGTGGGAAGCGGTCGAGTTCGCGACCGCCCACACGTTCGGCCTCGCTCCCGAGGAGCTCGGCGAACGTGTGCTCGCCACCGTGATCTTCAGCGACATCGTCGGCTCGACGAAGGCGCTGGAGCAGCTCGGCGACCACGCGTGGACCAGCGTGCTCCACGAGCACAACGTCCGCATCCGCGCGGCGATCGATCGGTTCCGCGGTCGAGAGGTGACGTCCACCGGCGACGGCTTTCTGGCACTGTTCGACGGCGCCTCGCGCGCGGTTCGCGCCGCGGCGCTCATGGACCCGGCGGTCGCGGAGCTCGGAATCCGCGTCCGCGTCGGGCTCCACACCAGCGAGGTCGAGATCGTCGGCGGCCAGCCGCGTGGTGTCGGCGTGCACGCGGCGGCGCGCGTGGCGGCACTCGCCGGACCGGGTGAGGTCCTCCTCTCCGGCACGACACGCGACCTCCTCGACGGCTCGGGTCTCGCCGTGGAACCGCGCGGCGAGCACGAGCTCAGGGGCCTGAGCGGCGCCCGCTCGATATTCGCGCTCTGCCGGTAGCCCTCCCGCGATGTCGCAACGATCAGGACCGGTCGGCGCCGCGATGGACGCGCTGCTGCGCGCCGGCCTCGCCGCCGTCACCGTCGCGATCGCGCTCGGGCTGGCGCTCGCGGCGCAGGCGTACGCGATCTCCAAGGTGGAATTCCCGCTCTTCCTGACCGCCGTGGCGGTCACGGTGTGGAACGCGGGTGCCATCGCCGGGACGCTGGCCGTCGTGCTGTCGAGCGTGACGTTCAACTACTTCTTCACCGATCCCCGCCATACCCTCTACATCGAGAGCGCCGACCGCCCGCTGTTCGTCACCTTCACGCTCTTCGCGTTGACGATCGCCTCGTTCGCCGGGAGGCGGCGGCGTGTGGAGAACGATCTGCGAACCGCCCGCACCCGACTCGAGATGGAAGTCGCCGAACGCACCCAGCAGGCGAGCCTGCTGAATCTCACGCACGACAGCATCTTCGTCCGCGACATGAACGACGTCATCACCTACTGGAACCGGGGCGCGCAGAAGCTGTACGGCTGGACACCCGAGCAGGCGATCGGCCGCAACGCCCATGAGCTCCTGCAGGCCGTCTACACCACGCCCATCGACGCGATTCGCGAGGAGCTGCTCCGCACCGACCGCTTCGACGGTGAGGTCGACAAGACGACGGCCGACGGCACCCGGATCACGGTGGCGAGCCGATGGTCGCTACGTCGGAACGAGCAGGGACGCCCGGTGGCGATCCTGGAGACGAACAACGACGTCACCGAGCACAAGCGAACGGAACGGCGGATACGCACCCTGAACGAGGACCTCGAGCAACGGACCAACGAGCTCGAGGCCACCAACAAGGAGCTGGAAGCCTTCGCCTACTCCGTATCGCACGACCTGCGTGCTCCCCTGAGACACATGGTCGGATACGCCGAGCTCCTCCTCCGGACCGCCGGGTCCACGCTCGATGCCAAGCAGCACCGGTTCGTGACCTTGATCCTCGACGCCGCGAAACGGATGGGACAGCTCATCGACGATCTCCTGGCGTTCTCCAGAATCGGTCGCGCCGAGACGCGAAAGACCCGCGTGAGCCTCGAGCCGCTCGTGCGGGACGCATTGGCCGAGGTCCAGCCGGAAGCCGACGGTCGCACGATCGACTGGACGGTCGGCACCCTGCCCGATCTGTACGTGGATCGCGCGATGGTGCGGCTCGTGCTGGTGAATCTGGTGTCGAACGCCGTCAAGTTCACGCGCACGCGCCCCGACCCGAAAATCGAGATCGGATGCACGGACGGCTCGGACGGGGACGTGGTGATCTTCGTCCGGGACAACGGGGTCGGCTTCGACATGAAGTACGTGCACAAGCTGTTCGGCGTCTTCCAGCGGCTGCACACGACCGAGGCGTTCGAAGGGACCGGCATCGGGCTCGCCACGGTACAGCGAATCGTCCATCGTCACGGAGGCAGGGTCTGGGCCGAGAGTGCGGTCGGGCAAGGCGCCACCTTCTACGTGGCGCTGCCCAAACGATTGGAGTCGAACGCATGATCAACGTGGGACGCATCCTGATGGTGGAAGACGATCCGAACGACGTCGAGCTCACGCTCACGGCGCTCGGGGAGTACAACCTCGCCAACGAGGTCGTCGTCACGCGCGACGGGGAGGAGGCGCTCGACTACCTCCATTGTCGCGGCGCGTTCGCGGAACGCACGAGCGACAACCCCGCCGTGATGCTGCTCGACCTCAAGTTGCCGAAGGTCGACGGTCTCGAAGTGCTGCAGCAGGTCCGGGCCGACGAGAAGCTCAAGATGATTCCGGTGGTGGTGCTGACGTCCTCCCACGAGGAGCGGGACATGGTGGCCAGCTACGAGCTGGGCGTGAACGCCTACGTGGTGAAGCCGGTCGACTTCCACGAGTTCGTCAACGCCATCAAGGAGCTCGGCGTGTTCTGGGCCGTCATCAACCAGCCGCCGCCCGGCAGCATCCACAAGCGAGACGCCTAGCCGGAGCATGCCGCGTCGATGACATCGCCGTTGCGCATCCTGCATCTCGAGGACGACCCGGCCGACGCCGAGTTGATCCGAGCCGCTCTCGAGAGCGACGGCATCGTGGTCGACGTCGACCGTGTCGACACGCAGGCCGATTTCGTCGCCGCGCTCGAGCGGCGCGCCGTCGACGTCATCCTCGCCGATCACACCCTACCCGCCTTCGACGGCATGTCGGCGTTGCGAATCGCGCGGAACGATCGTCCGGACGTCCCGTTCATCTTCGTCTCGGGGACGCTCGTCGAGGAGGTGGCGATCGAGGCCCTCAGGATCGGCGCGACCGACTACCTCTTGAAGGATCGACTCTCCAAGCTCGGGCCATCGGTTCGGCGGGCGCTGCGCGAGGCGAACGAGCGCGTGGAACGCCTGCGCGCCGAGGCATTCCTCTCCGGAGAGAATCGGCTGCTCGAGATGATCGCCCGTGGGAATCCCCTCGCGATGATCCTCGACACCCTGTGTCGCCTGGTGGAGGAGCTGTCGCCCGGAGCCCTGGCGTCGATCCTGCTGCTCGACACGGACGGGCACCATCTCCGTCACGGCGCGGCGCCGAGTCTTCCGAAGAGCTACATCGACGCCATCGACGGCAGCCCCATCGGTCCTGCCGCCGGATCATGCGGCACCGCAGCGTATCGCAACGCTCCCGTGATGGTCGCAGACATCGCGCACGATCCCCTGTGGGCCGACTATCGAGACCTGGCGCTCCAGCACGATCTCCGCGCGTGTTGGTCGACGCCCGTACGCTCGTCGGACGGACGGGTGCTGGCCACCTTCGCGATCTACTCGCGCGAGCCGCGGAGCCCCACGCCGGAGCAGCTCCAGACGATCGAGCAGATCACCGACCTGGCGAGCATCGCGATCGAGCACAAGCGGTCGGAGGAGGAGCGCCAGGCCCACGTCTGGTTCCTGGAGCGCATGGATCAGGTCAACCGCGCCATCCAGGGCACGAACGATCTCGAGCAGATGTTGAGCGACGTGCTCGAGGCGGTGCTGTCGATCTTCGACTGCGATCGATCGTGGCTGGTCTATCCATGCGATCCGGCGGCGGTGTCGTGGAACGTGACGATGGAGCATGCGCGGCCCGAGTTTCCCGGTGCGTTCGCCCAGGGTCGCGATCTCCCCGTGTCGCACGAGCTCGCCACGACGTTCCGGCTCGTCAGGACGTCCAGCAGGCCGGTGCGATTCGGCCCGGGGTCGGAGCACCCCCTGCCGCCCGAGGCCGCGGCGCGGTTCAACCTCCGATCCATGATCGCGATGGTGGTCCGTCCCAAAGGCGACGAACCCTACATGCTGGGGCTGCACCAGTGCTCACACGCGCGCGGGTGGACCCCGCAGGAGGAACGGCTCTTCCAGGAGATGGGCCGACGCCTCGAGGATGCGCTGACCAGCTTGTTGATGTTTCGCAGCCTCGGGGAGAGCGAGCGCAAGCTGGAAGACGCCGAGCGACTCGCACACGTCGGCTACTGGGAGCGCGACCCGGAGACGAACGTCATCACGTGGTCGGACGAGACCTACCGGATCTTCGGGCTGCGGCCGCAGGAACGAGGCATGGACCGGGCGCAATGGGGCGAGCTGGTCCACGTCGACGACCAGCCGATGGTCGACGCCGTCGCCGCGGACGCACTGCTCGGTCGCAGGCGCTACGACGTCGAGTACCGGGTCGTCCGGCCGAACGGCGAGGTGCGATTCGTCCACAGCCAGGGCGAAGTGATGATGGGTGATGCGGGTCGGCCGCGGCGCATGTTCGGCACCGTCCAGGACATCACCGACCGCAAACGGGCCGAGCGTCGCCTCATGGCACAGCACACCATCACCCAGATCCTGGCGGAGGCGCCGACGCTCGAGGACGCGGCGCCGGGACTCCTGCAGGCGATGTGCGCGTGTCTCGCCGCCGACCTGAGCGCGTTGTGGCGCACCGACCGGGATGCCGGCGTCCTGCGCTGCGTGGAGATCTGGCACACGGCGTCGTTCTCCGATCCGGACTTCGTGGCCGCCACCCGCGCGCTCACGTTCGCCCCGGGGGTCGGACTCCCGGGGCGCGTCTGGGCCGCACGCGAGCCGGCGTACATTCCCGACGTCGTCCGCGACGCGAACTTCGTGCGGGCCCCCATCGCCGCGCGCGGACGGGTGCGCACCGCCTTCGCGTTCCCCATCACGCTGCGCGGCGAGATCCTGGGGATCATGGAGTTCTTCAACCACGAGTTGCGCGAGCCCGACGAGCACGTGCTCGAGATGATGACGACGATCGGCAGTCAGATCGGGCAGTTCATCGAGCGCAAGCAGGCCGAGGAGGCGTTGCGCCACGCCCAGGCGGAGCTGGCCCGCGTCACCCGTGTGGCCACCCTGGGCGAGCTCACGGCCTCGATCGCACACGAGATCAACCAACCGCTGGCCGCGGTAGTGAACAACGCCGGCGCCTGCCTGGAGTGGCTCGCCGTCCCGAACCTGGAGGAGGCTCGCGAGGCGGCCGCGTTCGTCGTCGAGGACGCCCAGCGGGCTGGCGAGATCATCCATCGCATCCGCGCGCTCGCCCAGAAGGCCCCCCCACGCCGGGACTGGGTCGACGTGAAGGACACGATCCTCGAGGTCACCGCGTTGGCGCGGCGCGAAGTGCACGGCAACGGGGTGTCGCTCCAGATCCGCCTCGACGACGATCTGCCCCGGATCCTGGGCGACCGCATCCAATTGCAGCAGGTCGTGCTCAATCTCGTGGTCAACGCCCTCGAATCGATGAGCGAAAGCGATGCCGCCGCGCGAGAGCTGCTGATCGGGTGTGCCAGAGACGGCGCCGAGCGCGTGCTGGTCACGGTGCAGGATTCTGGTCCCGGACTGCATCCGGACTCGACCCGACGCGTCTTCGAGCCCTTCTTCACGACCAAGGCGAACGGCATGGGCATGGGCCTCGCCATCTGCCGTTCGATCGTCGAGGCGCACGGCGGCAAGCTCTGGGCGACGGCGAGCGCCCCGCAGGGTGCGGTGTTCCAGTTCACGCTGCCGATCGGCAGCGACGCCACGGTGTGACCGCGGCTGGCAGTGCGTCGAGTCACGGGCGATAAGGCCGCCATGTCGAAGCGCACCCGCACCCTGATTGCGATCGGCGCCATCGAGCTCCTGCTGGCAGGCCTCTGGCTCTGGCTCGCGGGCACCGTGGCCGCCAACCCCGATCGCGCGTCACCCGACGCGCAGAAGGTGATCGGCGAGACCATCGGCGCGGCGATGGGCGTACTCGCCGGCCTCGCCATCCCGCTGTATCTGCTGGCGCGCAAGAACGATCTGAAGGACGGCGGGCAGTAGGCGCTAGCGACGCGCGCCCTTCGCACACCAGCGGAACCGGCCCCCCGGCCGACCGGTCCCACATGTCGTCGCCGCGCCCGCCGCGTCCGGCCGGACGTTCGTCTTGAGCAGCGCCACCAGGTACGGGTTCCACACCGACACGTTCCAGAAGACGTCGAGGCCGCCCGCACCGTCGGCGCGCGTGTAGGCCTCGATGATGTTCGGCCCGTAGAGGATGCCGGTGTCGAGGTTCGCACCCACCGACGGACACCCCGGCAGGAAGTAGTCGAGCGGCCGCGTCGGATCGCTCGGTGCGCAGACGGCGGGCGGCTGGTCCGTGCACGCCGGGTGGAAGATGTACCCGCCCGGCCCGAACGGATCGCCGGCGACCACAGGGCTTCCCGGATCGAGGTGGACGACGGGCGGGCTCCACGGTCCCCAGGGATGATCGGCGAAGCGCACCATGATCGGGCCTGCCGTCGCGTCCGGACCGAGCCCGCCGCTCACGCTCGACCCGCCGCCGCCGTAGAGCATCATCCATGTGTTCACGGGCGGGCCGAGCCAGCTGACCTCGGTCTGGTTGGGATTCGGCAGATCGTCGTCCGGGTTGCCGTCGACGACGCCGTCCATGGACAGCGCCTTCGCGCGCGACTCGTGTCGCGTCCAGACCGGCTCGCCGTCGGCGCGCACGCCGGTGAAGTAGCGCGGCCGGAGCTGGACGGCGCCGGCGCGATTCCGGCGGATCGGCAGGCGGTGCACCATCAGGTACATGTGCGCCTGGCGACCGGGCTGCACGTCGTAGCCGGGCCGGCCCCAGATGAAGACCGCGCCGGGCCCGGTGGTGTAGTCGTTGCCACACGCGCCACCGGAGAAGCAGCGGACGGTGGTGGCCGTCACGTCGATGAACTTGTTGGACGCGATCGTGCCGGCGTCGCGGTAGTCGGAGGGTCGCTCGGCGTCCTGGATGCCGACGTGGGTGTGGTACGCGGCCATCGCCGGCAGGCTCGCCGAGGTGCCGTCGTTCTGCGAGCTGTCGGGATCGATGCAGATGCCGGTGGGGCTCGGCTCGCAGCGCTCACCGACGCCGCATCCGGCACCGGTGGCCAGATCGCACGGCGCGTCCCAGCCGAGGCTCGGCGGGGTGCAGATGCCGACGTCCTGACTGCACGTGAGGTGGTCGTAGGGGCGGCAGGACGGCTTGCCGCGCCGGACACGACAGCGGACGAGGTCGATGAGACCGAAGAGCGTCACCGCGTCGGTACCGTCGCTGAACGCGGTGAGCGGGGTCTTGTTGTACCCCATCACCTGCGACTCGCCGTCGGTGAAGAGACGGATGCGCGCAAACTCGTTCGGCGCGTCGGGATCGGTGACGACGGTCAGGAGCGGCAGGCCCGACGCGGGCAGCGCCAGCGGCAGCGTCACCTGGGAGTCGTCGTTGTGCGGCAGCGGATCGCAGGGCGACCGCGGGTGCGGCCAGGTATCGCCGAAGAGCATGAAGTGCCGGCCGCGATGCGCGAACGTCCAGCCGAGGTCGGTGCCGTAGAAGCGCACGCCGGCCGGTTCGACCACGGAGCCGGGCCCCGCGATCGACCCGAGGAACTGCGGCGGGGTGACCAGCTGGGCGAGCGACGGGAAGGCACAGGCGACGACCAGCGCGAGCACACGCAGCATGTCTCATCGCTAGGTCGGCCGGCTGGAAGGTGTCAATGTGGATTCGGCGCCTGAGCCGGTCGAGCCCGGCTGGCGACGTTTCCGTCATCATCACTGCGGAAACGTGCGGCTCCCCTCGACTATCACCACGTCGTGTGGTCGCTGATGCCTGCGCCACGAGCGAAAGGAGTCCCCCATGCCGCGCCTGCGCCAGGTCGCCCGTCACGAGACCACCGATGCCCTCGTGCTCCAGATGTACGATCACCTGTTCGGCACCCGCGATCCGGTCGCGGAGCCGGGCACGGCCACCGGCACACCCGGCGACTGGTGGACCGTCTTCGCACTGGTGCCGGACGTGTTCCGTCACGCCGTGCAGGGGTTCGGCCTCTACCGCAGCCCGCGCCGGCTGCTCGACCCGGTGTTGCGGGAGCTGGGCCAGACCCGTGCCGGGTGGGCGCGGGGCAGCCAGTTCGTGTTCTCGCAGCACTGCAAGAGCTGTCGTGCGCTCGGCATGAGCGAGGAGATGATCGCGGCCATCCCGTCGTGGGCGGCGAGCGATCTGTTCACGCCCGCGCAGCGCGCGGTACTGGCCTACACCGACTGCCTCGTGCTCGACGGTGGGCGTGTGCCCGACGGCGTGTTCGCGGCGCTGCGCGCACATCTCGGCGACGAGCAGATTCTCGAGCTCACCTACATCACCGCGTTGTACGACATGCATGCGGTGATGAGCCGGGCGCTGCGTCTCGAGTTCGACGACCGCGACGAGCCGATCGTGGAGGTCGCCGCGCCCGAGGGGTTCACCGGGGTCGACGTGGGGGCGGCGATCAGCCGACCGGGACCCGACGAACGGACGTCGTGATCTCAGGCACCGGCGCCGCGCGCGCGGACGAACGCCATCTCGCAGCGACGGTGGGCGATGCGCCAGCCGTCCGGGGTGCGCACGAAGCGGTCGTGATACTCGCCGACGTACTTCGGGTGCCCCGCCGGCGCGGGCCGCTCCGCGGCGCCGCTCGTCGAATCGTGGCGGTAGTTGACGAGATACGAGAGGCCGGTCGCCTCGTCGGGGCCACGCATGGTGATCGCCACGTTGGTGCAGACGTGGCGCGACGTCCGGCGGACGACGCCCTGCCTGGCGAGGAAGCCGGCACGGATCGCCTCCTGGCCCACCATGCGGACACCCTCGGCCTCCCAGATCCCGTCGCCGGTGAAGAGCTCGGCGATGCGCGCCGCCTCCCCGAAGTCGACGAAGTGGGTGTAGTCGACGACGAGGCGCTCGCACGCGCGCTCGTCGAGCAGCTGGGCCATGGGATCGGTCGGCATCTGCGGGGCGTATCCGACGGGCACGGGCGGGGACAAGCCGCCCCACGTCGGCCTTGCCCCCGCGGTGCCCCTCCGTGGTAGTGGGAGCGGACGCGAGTCGACATGGCCGACACCCCGAAGAGCCCGACCCCAGCGCAGCCGCCCACGGGCATCCCGACGCGTTTCCCGTGGCACGCCTACGTCGTGCTGCTGCGGCCGAGCCAGATCGCACGCGCGCTCGACGCCATCCGCACGGCCCGCGTCGTCGACCCCGTGCCGACGCTCTTCCAGATCGAGCTCGGCGTCCTGCGCATGTGGCACCGCATCCTGTTCCGCCCGGACACCATCGGCACCACGTCCGATTTCCCGGTGCGTGACGACCGCTGGGCGCGCATGCTCGAGAAGCGGTGGTTCCGCTTTCCGTTCCTGCTGCGCGAAGGGTCGGTCGTGCCCTGGGATCTGTCGGGCCTGCTCAGCACCCCGCAGCGGCTGATGACGCATCTTCTGGGAACGCACCACGACGGCCTGCAGTTCGTCTACGACATGCAGATGCTCACCGCCTATCCGGGGGCGCTGCAGGAGCTGCGGGACCGTGCCCGCGACGTCGTCGAGCACGACACACCGCGCACGCGCTGGCTGCGCAACCTGTGCGTCTACGAGCGCTACCACGAGACCCTCCTCGACGTCGTCGAGCGTGCCGTGCAGGACGGCATCAGCCTGCCGCCCGAGCAGGCTGCCGATCCCGACATCTCGTTCACAGCCTACCTGCGCTGGTGCGCGCTGCAGCCGGCGACCCCGCGCGAGGTATGGCGCGCCTGGCGCGACGGGCGCTTCACCTTCGCGCCCGGCCTGCTGCCCTCGTCGCCCCTCGCTGCCGGCCGATGAAGGCCGGCGAGCTGATCGACGCCGACCACCGCACGCTGCGCGCCCTGCTGGCGAGCGGCCACCCGATCGATCCAGACGCGATCGCGGGGTGGCAGTACCGCGGCGTCAGCCTCGGCATGCCGGCGATCATCGACCGCCTGGCGTGGAAGACCTTCGTCAAGGCGTTCCACCGCGACCCGGGCGCGGCCTTCGTCCGCGGCTGGAACGTCCGTATCCAGCAGACGGGGTTGCAGGGGCCGATCGAGCCGATGCTGCGCCACGGCGCGGCGTTCACGTTCGGCCATTTCCGCGTCGTCGATCCACGCGGCTACCGGATGCCGGCGGGCAGCGACCGCGGCCTGCTGCTCGACTACGGGCTCGGCGGCAACGCGACGCTCGACCCGACCACCCGCCTGCGCGACCCGATCGTCGCCCTCGAGGCGGGCAGCGCCGACCTGTTGCTCGGTTGGAGCTACCTCGACCTCGGCGTCGGGAACGTCCCGACGCCGAGCTTCTTCACGCTGGAGCGCCACGCCCCCGTCACCGAGCCCGTCGCGGCACGCGCGACGTAGGGGCTACTTCTCCCGCTGCAGCACCGCCACGGCGTCGCTCTGCTGTGCGGCGACGTAGACCTGCCTGCCGTCGCTGCTGACGACCACCGAGCGGGGATCGCCGAGCGCCCGGCCGTCGGCACAGAGGCCGCCGAGGCCGTCCTCGCTGATGCAGCCCTCGGGTGACGGCGCCTGCGTGAGCGCGCCGGTCTTGTCGTCCCGCGCGAGCACCGCCAGGGCGTCGTCATCGCGCGAGGTGACGTAGACGGACCGGTTGTCGGGACCGACCGCCACGGAGAACGGATGGCGAAGGGCGTAGCCGTCCGTGCAGATTCCGCCGTTGCCGTCGTCGCTGATGCAGCCCTGCGGCGACGGCAGCTGGCTCAGCGCGCCCGTGCGCTTGTCGCGGCCCAGCACGGCCACCTGGTTGCCGACGGGCGACGTCACGTACAGGTGCTTACCGTTCGGGCTCAGGGCCATCAGCGTGGGGCTCCCCAGCCCGTCGCCGTCGACGCAGAGGCCCCCGGTGCCGTCCTCGCTGATGCAGCCGTCGGTGCCGGGGAGCTGGGTCAACGCGCCGGTCTCGCGGTCGCGGCTCAGCACGGCCACCGCCCGGCTGCGCTCCGACGCCACGTACACGCGCCGGCCGTCCTTGCTGAGGAGCACGTGGCGGGCGCCGAGGAGCGCGTGGCCGTCGATGCAGAGCCCGCCGGTCCCGTCCTCGCTGATGCACCCCTGCGGGCCGGCGAGCTGCGTCAGCGCGCCCGTCTCCCTGTCCCGGGCGAACACCGCCACCGCGCTGCTCCCGTTCGAGGCGACGTACGCGAACCGACCGTCGTTGCTGACCACGGCCGACATCACGCCCCTGAGCCCGACGCCGTCCGTGCAGAGCCCGCCGGTGCCGTCGTCGCTGACGCAGCCCTGCAGACCCGCGAGCTGCTCCAGCGCGCCGGTCTTCCGGTCGCGGGCCAGCACGGCGAGCGCCGTGATCGTCACCGGGTCCCGCTGGTGGGACGCGACGTAGACGTTGCGGTTGTCCGGGCTCACGGACAGCGAGACGGGGTCGAAGAGCGCGACGCCGTCGTCGCAGAGCCCGCCGCTGCCGTCGTCGCTGATGCAGCCCAGCTGGCTCAGGGCGCCGGTCGACCGGTCCCGCGCCAGCACCGCCACCGTGTCGCTGTCGACGGACGCGACGTAGGCGCTCTTGCCGTCCTTGCTGACGGCCACCGCGAAGGCACCGTGGAGCGCGGTGCTCTCGGTACAGGCCCAGTCGCCATCCTGGCTGATGCAGCCGTCGGGACCGGTCGACTGCCCCAGCACGTCGGCGGCGTTTCCGGGCCGCGGCGCGGCCAGCAGCGCGGCGAGCAGGGCTGCCGCCAGGATCGATCCGGAGGGCGCCGTGAGGCGCGGCATCATCGTCGTGTGCATGTCGTCGTCATCCCTTTCTGTTCGACCGCCAGGCGCTACCTTCGGGGTAGCGGGTCGCTACCTGGGCTCCTGGCCTTGAGGGCGAGGCATCGAAGCCCTATGACCGCTGCCCATGCGGATCGCGGAAACGTCGGTGGTGGTCGGTCTGGTCCTCCTCGCAGCCTCGTGCGCGCGTCCGGTGCCCCCGCCGACGACGCCGGCACCGGTGCCGAGCCCCTCGGTCCAGAAGGAGCTCGTGGTCGGGACCAGCGGCGACTCGCCGCCCTATTCGACCCGGCGGGCGGGGACGATCGCGGGCCTCGAGCCCGACCTGGCGATCCAGGTCGGGAAGGTGCTGGGTCGCCCGGTGCGCATCGTGAACGTGCCGTGGGACGGCCTCTTCGATGCGCTCGGCGACGGGCGCGTCGACGTCGTGATGGCGGGTGTGACGGTCACCCCCGAACGCGAGCGTCGCTTCGCGTTCACCGAGCCGTATCTGCAGACCGGCATCGTCGTGTTGATCCGCGGCGCGGATCGGAAGCGGTTCGGCTCATTGAAGGCCGTGTGCAAGCGCCCACACACCGTCGGCGTGGTCGCCAAGTCGACGGGGGAGCAGTACGTGCACGATCGCTGCACCAAGATCGATCCCGTCGTCTACGTGACCGCGGACGACGCCGTGGTCGCGGTCGCGTCGGGTCGGAACGACGCGGTCGTCCACGACGCGCCCGTGCTGGCGTACCTTCGCGCGCAGCAGGCCGTCGAGCTGGACCTGGTGCCGATCGGCATCACCGACGAGCGGCTCGCCTGGATGGTCCGGAAGGACGACACGGCGCTCCTGCAGGCGCTGAACGGCGCGCTCGCCACCATGCGCCGCGACGGCACGCTCGATCGCGTGCTGGAGCGGTGGATCCCGGATCTGGAGAAGGTGCGGGCAAAACCCTGAGCCGGGTGACAAACCGCAGCGACCCGCGCTAGGTCAGTGCCCATGGACACCGACGCGCTCCTCGTCACCCAGGACGGCCCGATGGTGACGCTCACCATCAACCGGCCCGAGCAGCGGAACCCGCTCGGCGAGCCCGGCGACGGCGACCTGTTCGCCGCGGCGGCGGCGCGCATCAACGCCGACCGCGACGTCCGCTGCGTCATCCTCACCGGGGCCGGATCGGCCTTCTCGGCCGGCGGCAACCTGAAGGCGATGCGCGATCGGGGCGGCGCGTTCGCGGGACCCGGCGTCCACATCCGCGACGGCTACCGGCACAACATCCACCGCATGGTGCGCGCCCTGTGGACGCTCGAGGTGCCGATGATCGCGGCGGTGAACGGTCCGGCGATCGGCCTCGGCAACGACGTCGCCTGCCTGGCCGACACCCGCATCGCCGCCGAGAGCGCCGTCTTCGGGGCGACCTTTCTGCGGGTCGGGCTCGTCCCCGGCGACGGCGGCGCCTGGCTGCTGCCGCGCGTGCTCGGCATGGCGCGCGCCGCCGAGCTGCTCTACACCGCCGACACCATCGACGCGCCCACCGCCCTCGCCTGGGGCCTCGTCAGCCGCGTCGTCCCCGCGGCGACGCTCATGGACGAGGCGCGCGCCCTGGCCGCCCGCATCTGCCGGCAACCCCCGGACGTCCTGCGCATGACGAAGCGTCTGTTGCGCGACGGCATGACCCAGACGTTCGACGCGGTGATGGAGCTGTCGGCGTCGATGCAGGCGCTGGCGCACCACACCGAGGACCACGCGGAAGCGGTGGCGGCCTTCTTCGAGAAGCGCGAGCCGCGGTTCGTCGGGCGCTGATCAGGCGCCGGCGAGCAGGGCCGGAAGCGCCTTGGTGTTCTGCCTGCGATCGCAAGCGGTAGCCGTCGGACGTCAGGGCTCGACGATGACCGGTGTGCCGAGCTGGACGCGCTCGTAGATCCGGACGACGTCGGCGTCGCGCATCCGGACGCAGCCGCCGCTCACCGCACGGCCGAGCAGCTCGGGATGCGGCGTCCCGTGGATACCGGTCGCGCCGGCGTCGTCGTGCATGAAGCCGATCCAGCGTTGGCCGAGCGGATTCGTCGGCCCCGGCGGTATCTCCCGGATCAGTCGCGTGCGGTCGTTCGGATCGAACACCGGAAAGGTCGGATGCTCGACCATCTCCTCGACCTGGAATCGTCCGATGGGCGTCTCGTGGCCCTCGCGGCCGACGGCGACGGGGAACGACTCGACCGGCGTTCGGGGATCGTCGTCCATCAGGTAGATGCGTCGCTCGCCGACCCGGAGCAGCAGATAGACGGCCGGCAGCGGGGCCGGCGCGGCCACGGCCGGCGGCTCGGGGAGACGAGCCGGCGACGGCCTGGGGCGCCCGCAGCCGCTCGACCCCGCGACGACGAGGAGCACGATCGCCGCGATCATCGTGGGACCTGGAAATCTCACGTCGCGCATGACGCCTCGAAGTGTAGCAGCAGTGCGCCGTACTGGCTCGCCCCGCGAACTCGTGCGAATACTCCCGTCGGGCCCCGCGTGACCTTCCTCCACGATCTCCCTCCCTGGCTCTTCGCCACCCTGACGATCGCCGTCTTCGTCGCGGCCGCACTCGGCGTCCTCGTCGTCACGCGCGGGTGGGTTCGCCGGCGCGGCTTCCACGCGCTCGTCGACAACGGCGTGGTCGGCTGGATCTTCTCGGCGATCCTCGTCATCTATGCGATCGCGATCGGGCTCATTGCGGTCGCCACCTGGGGCAACGCCTCGCGTGCGCAGAACGAGGCGTCCGACGAGGCGGCGCGCATCGCGGCGATCTACCGCGACTTCTCGGGATACCCCGAGCCCGTGCGCACGGAGCTGCGCCAGCGGCTGGTCCGCTACACCCGCTACGTCATCGACGCGGAGTGGCCGATGCAACGGCGCGGGGAGATTCCGCACCACGGCACCGACGTGCTGACCGAGCTGCAGCAGGTGTTCTATGCCTTCGAGCCCGCGACCGACGGGCAGCGCATCGTGCATGCCGAGGCGATGCGCGCCTTCAACGAGATGATCGAAGAGCGCCGCGAGCGGATCGAGGCGGTCGACTACGCCGTGCCCGACACGCTGTGGGGCGTCGTCCTCGTCGGTGCGATCATCGCGCTGCTGGGCGCATGCGTCTTCAGCATGGAGAGCCTCGGGTTCCACGCGCTGATGACGAGCCTGCTCGCCGCGATGATCGCCCTCCTCGTCTTCTTCATCGCGTCCACCGATCGGCCGTATCGGGGCGCGAGCGGGGTGTCACCGATCGCGTACCAGCTCGTTCTGCACGACGTGATGCGGCACCAGGCGGGCCCCTAGCGACGTCGGCCCAAAAGGGCCGCGACGTCGTTCTCCGACCGTGCGACGTGGAGGCACGGAGCGTCAACGCCCAGACGACAACCGCGCGCGGTACGCGTCGAGGGCCGCGAGATGGTCCCTGTCGGCGCGCAACCCGATGTGACCGTCGGGCCGCACGACCAGGAGGGTGATCTCGCCGACGCCCCACGCGTCGGCGGCGGTCGGCTCGAGCCATGCCCAGCCGTGCCGGTCGCCGGATCGTGTCGTGAGCACGACGGTCGCTTCGATGAGCCCGTCGCTCCGGGCGCGGATCGCGTCGGCGAGGCGTGCGACGTCGTCGTCGGGCGCCGAGGCCTCGCCGACCAGCAGCGCCGTGTGCCCCGCATGGTGCGCGAGCTCGTGCAGCCCGCGTATGCCGCCGGCCAGCCGGACGCCGATCGTATCCGGCAATCGCTGGCCCGGGCCGAGCACCGGGTGGTCGTCGCCCATGACGATCGGCGAGTCGCCGTAGTCGATGTCGAGCTCGGCCTCGGCGATCGCTTCGTGGTGGCGCGTGTTCGGGTCGGCGAACACGGCGCGGAGCGACTGGTCGCGGAGCCGTCGCTCGGTAAGATCGGTGAGGGTCTGGGCGTGCTCGACCTCGTCGCCCGAGGCGGCGACCCGTTCCGCCACCGGCCGGCGCTCCCTCTCGTAGCTGTCGAGCATCTCGGGCGCCGCGAGGCCCCGGCAGACGAGAGCCAGCTTCCAGGCGAGGTTGAACGCGTCCTGCAGCCCCGTGTTCATGCCGTGCCCCTGGAACGGAGAGCAGAGGTGCGCCGCATCCCCCGCGAGCAGCACACGCCCCGATCGGAACCGGGTCGCGACCTTGGTGTGACAGTGGAACCGCATCGGGTTCTCGACGTCGTCGAAGCGGATCGTCGGGTCGTAGCGGAGAACTGTGGACGACGCGTCCGCCAGGAGATCGGACTCGTCCGAGCTCGGCCGCAGGTACGCACGCCATCGACGGTTCGGCAGGGCCGTCAGGATCACCGGCGGGTCGTCCATGTAGACGTAGATCGCCTCGTACGGCTGCGCCCACCCCGTCAGGGTGACGTCGAAGACCGCCCACGGCTCGGCGATGTCGTGGCCGACCAGCTCGATGCCGCTCAGGTCGCGGGTGACGCTGTGCACCCCGTCGCAGCCGACGACCCACCGCGCCGAGACCGCGTCCGTCGTGCCGTCGCGGTCGATCGTCGCGACGACGCCGCGCTCGCTCGCCTGCAGGCCGACGAGACGCGACGAGCGCTCGACGTCGCCGCCCTGCCGGCGCAGGTACCCGGTCAGGATCGTCTCGGTCGTCTCCTCCGAGATGCCCATGTTGAAGCCGTGGCGACTGCCGCAGATCGACAGATCGATCTCGCCGAGCACGCCGCCGTCGGAGTGCAGACGCGCGAACCGCTGCTTGACGCCCGTGGCGAGGAACTGCTCGAGCAGGCCGAGCGACTCGAAGACCTCGAGCGAGCGCGGATGCACCACCGTCGCACGATCCCAGTGCAGCGGCCCGGGCGTGGCGTCGATCAGGCGGCACGTCACCCCGCGGCGGTGGAGCTCCGCGGCGAGGAGCAATCCGGTCGGGCCGGCCCCGACCACGAGCACATCGACGGCCATGTCGACCGTCGTCGTGCGGCGGGCGGCGCGGAAATGCAAGCGCGTCTACGTCCGGCCGCGGTCGGCGTCGCTGGCCAGGAACTGCCGGACGAGCGCGATCGCCATGCTGCCCTCGCCGACGGCCGCGGCCACACGCTTCACCGGGCTGAGCCGCACGTCGCCGCACGCGAACACGCCGGGGACGCTCGTCTCGAGCAGATGGGGATCGCGTCCGAGCGACCAGCGCCCGGCCTTCTTCACGTCCTCGCCCGTCAGCACGTAGCCGCGGGCGTCGCGCGCGATGTCCGCCGGAAGCCACGCGGTCTCGGCGTCGGCACCGATGAAGATGAACAGGCCGCCGCAGTCGTGCCGGCTGACGGCCCCGGTGACGGTGTCGCGCAGGTCGATCGCCGTCAGATGGGTGTCGCCGTGGACTGCCTGAATCTCGGATCGGAGTCGCAGCGCGACGTTCGATTTCCCCTCGAGCTTCTCGATCAGGTAGTGCGACATGGTCTTGTCCAGCGACTCGCCGCGGACGACCAGCGTCACGTGGCGGGCATGGTTGGCGCAGTTGAGCGCCGCCTGCCCGGCCGAGTTGCCGGCACCGACCAGATGGATGTCGAGCCCGTGCGTCGCACCCACCTCGCTGCGCGCCGCGCCGTAGTAGACGCCCTTGCCGATGAGTCGGTCGAGGCCGTCGACGGCGAGGTGCCGCCACGTGACGCCGGTGGCGAGGATGAGCGTCCGTGCGCGCACGACGTCGCCGCCGTCGAGGAACACCGCGCGTGCCGCGGGATCGATGCGCGCGACGGAGCGCGTGACGAGGATCTCCGCGCCGAGACGCCGCGCCTGCTGGAGCGCGCGACTGGCCAGCTCGTCGCCCGAGACGCCGTTGGGAAAGCCGAGATAGTTCTCGATCCGTGCGGACGTCCCGGCCTGGCCGCCGGGCGCCTCGCGCTCGATGACGATCGTGCGCAGCCCCTCCGAGGCACCGTAGACCGCGGCTGCGAGTCCGGCCGGCCCGCCACCGATGATCGCGACGTCGTACTCGTCCGCACTGGCCGTGGTCTGCAGGCCGAGGCGATTCGCCACGTCGCGCACGTCGGGCCGAACGAGCACCTGCCCGTCCGCGAGCCGTATCACCGGAAGGTCGCCGGCCGCGGGACCGGGCCCGGACCAGGTCGCCGAGAGCTCCGGCGCGTCGGGCATGACCCAGTTGAGCGAAATCTGGTTGCGCGCGAGGAACCGGCGCAGCGCGCTGCACGCCGTGTCCCAGCGGTGGCCGACGACGATCACGCGCGGTGTGGGCGGTTCGGCGGCGATGCTCTGGAGCCCGCCGATCCGCTCGCGCGCCAGCGCGCTCACCGTGAGCGAGATCTCCGGCGAGACCGCCGCCACCGCGTAGTACTCCTGCGGATCGATCCGGATCACGCGCGACGGCTCCAGCGCACGGTAGCCGCCGGGAAACGGGGTCCCGAGCGCCAACGGCACCTCGCCGAAGATCGTGCCGGGCAACCGGAAGCCGAGCCGGCGCTCGACCCCGTCGATCGTCTTCACCACCTCGATCCTGCCGGCGAGGACGGCGAACAGCGCGCGCTCGCCGCCCTCGGGAACCACGAACTCGCCGGGGGCGAGATGGAGGTCGGCGGAGGTGCGCGCGAGTCGTTGCAGCTCCGCCGCCCGCAGCCCCGAGAACAGGGGCACCGCGGCGACGTCGTCGATCGTCAGCATCTAGGGCGTCGCCGCCGTGGGCTCGATCGGGTAGCCCGCTTCCCGCCAGGCCTTCATGCCGCCGTCGAGCGCCACCGCCCGCACGTAGCCCATCGTGTGCAGCGTGTCGGCGGCGAGCGTCGAGATCTTCCCGAACTCGCAGCACGTGACGACCCGCACGGTGGGATCGGGCAGCACCTGGTCGATGCGCAGCTCGAGCTGGCCGCGCGGCACGTGCCGCGCGCCGGGGATGTGGCCGGCGTCGTAGGCGTCGCGCTCGCGGATGTCGAGCACGAGGAGCCCGCCGGCCTCCGCGTCGACGCGCTCACGCAGCTCGTCCATCGACATGAAGGCGATCCGGCGCGCGGCCTCGTCGAGCAGCTGGGCGACCGTCTTGCCCCCGGTCCGGTTGGTGCGCAGCGCCTCGGTCAGATGATCCGGCATGCCGAGACTGAGGGCGCGCATCTGCTCGACGAAGGCGGCGCGGTCGCGTTTCTGCAGGCGCGGGTTGTTCGCCTTCTCCTGACCGATCGTCGTGACCGGCACGCCCTTGTAGTTGTGCCCCGGGTAGACGGCGAGCCCGTCGTCGAGCTGCAGCAGCTTCCCGAAGAGGCTGTCGTAGAGCGCCTCGGGATCACCGGTGGGCAGATCGGTGCGCCCGGTGGCGCCACGGAGCAGGGTGTCGCCCGTGAACACGCGGTCGGCGAGGACGAGCGAGAGCGAGTCGTCGGTGTGACCGGGCGTGGTGACGGCGCGGATCCGCAGCTTGCCCGCGATGAGCAGCTCGCCGTCGTCGACGCGGACGTCGACGTCGGGCGCGATGCTCGCGCGATGCATGACGCGGGGGACACCGAGCCGTCGCGCCAGCTCGCGCGACGCCGAGAAGTGATCGGCGTGGGTGTGCGTGTCGATGACGTAGTGGACGCGAACGCCGGCCTTGCCGATCAGCGCCAGCGTGCGGTCGACCTGCGAGAGCTCGGGATCGACGACGACGCCCGCGCAGGTGTCGCCGCACGCGACCACGTACGAGCAGCAGCCGCCGCTTCGGATCTCCTCGAAGATCATGCCGTCGCTATAGCGCGCGCATCGCCCGCGCTACCAGGGGCCGACCGTCGCCGGTCAGGCGAAGCGGGCCAGGAGGACGAGCGAGCCGACGGCCATCAGCAGGCCGGCGATCTCCGGATGGCTGAGGCGCTCGCCGAAGTCGGCGACGGCGGGGGCGGAGCCGGTGCACCGGCTGACCGCGAGCGGGGATCGACCGATCGGGTGACGAGCGCGAAGTGCGCTCACCGCGCACCGAGGAGCCGCACCGCTTCCCGGATCGTGGCCGCTCGCTCCGAGGCGTTCCCGACGGTGGCCGGCGCGATGCGCGCCAGGTGGAGCATCCCCACGTAGCCGGCATAGGCCGTGACCGCGCGACGTCGCGCCGACTTCGCACCGAATCCCAGCTCGCGATAGGTGCGCGCCAGGAACGCGACGCGCTTCTCGACGACGCGCGCCACCACCGCCGCGAACGCGGGCCGGATCGCCGCCGCATTGGATATCTCGAGATACAACGCCTGCGCCTCAGTAGAAGCTGCCCTTCGTCACGCCGAGCCGCTCGGCGACCCGGGGAATGGAGACGGAGGCCACACCGGGTGAGGGGACGGTCACGATCACGAGCCGCCTCGTGCGCCAGGGTCGACGGATCATCGTCGCCGACGCCGACATGCGCTCGGCGGCCGGCAAGCTCTGCGCCGTCGCGAGCGCGACGTGCACGCCGGGGGGCTGAGCCACCGGGGCACGTCAGAGCTCGAGCAGGTCCTTCCCGACGACGATCTCGCCCGCGAAGAACGGAGAGACCAGCGAGCGCCAGCGTTCGTCGCTGATCGCCGGCGTGCCCGGAACGAGGTGGTAGAGCACGAGCTTCGGAACCCCGGCGTCGGTGGCGGTTCGTCCGACCAGCTCCCCACCGGAGTGATCGTGGAGCTGATGATCGACGTACTTTGGCGGCGCCCCCTGCCCCTCGAGGGCGGCCTTCACGAGCTCGAGATCGCTGATCTCGTGGAAGAGGACGTCGGCACCCGTGGCGAACCGCGCCAGCTCGTCGCCGCGATCCCCACGGTCGCCGCTGAAGACGATCTTCAGATCGGGGGTCTCGAACCGGTAGCCGACGGACGGAAGCGAGCCATGGCCGTCGACGACGATCAGCGCCGAGGGTCCACTCCGGATGCCGGCACCCGTGAGCTGGGTGCGTTGCTGTCCCCCCTGGGAGCCGAGGAGATAGACCTGCGTGCGCCCGCTCGCTCCGGTCGCGGCCGGCCGTGGGATCACCCCCGCCATCGCTCCGTTGGCGACCAGCACCAGCAGCACGGCGAACACGATGCGCGAGCGACCCATTCGGACCTCCATCTCGGACGCCAGGGTGCGCGCGCCTACGCCGCGCTGCGTGCGGGCGAGCCGGCGGCGGTGCCGAGCGCCTCGGCGACCTCGTACGCCGCACCATACCCCGGCAGGAACGTGACCCCCGGCCCCGGGTGGCACGAGGCACCGCAGAGATAGAGGTTCGCGATCGGCGTGGCGTGCGCCGACCCGGGCACGAGCAGGCGACCACCGATCATCTGCTCGGGATGGATGAGGCCGTGCGTGAAGTCGCCGTTCGTCGCGCCCTGCATGGCGGCGAAGTGATCCGACGAGAAGATCGCCCGCTCCACGATGCAGTCGCGCAGGTCGGGCAGGAACTCGGAGAGCCGATCGAGGATGCGCTCGGCCATCTCGTCGCGACGGCGACCACGCTCCTCACGCGGCGCTTCGCACGGGAAGAAGAACCCGTAGGTGGTCGCGATGTGGAATCCCTCCGGCGCGAGGCTCGGGTCCATGACGGTGGGAATCTGCATGCCCACGGCCGGATGCTCCGGCACCTCGCCCCGACGGCACGCCTCGTAGCTCGCCTGCTGCAGCTCCGGATCCGGGACGAGCGTGGTGTTGAAGCGCGTCCGCGGGTCGGCGTTCAGGTGCTCGAACGGCGGCCCGTAGCTCGGCAGTCGCCGGAGCTTGAAGAGGAGATGCATGTAGGCGCCGCGATGCTCGATGGCCTCGATGCGTGCCGTCGTCTCCCGGTCGAGGTGCTCGCGACCGACGAGCCCGAAGAACGTCGCCGGCTTGTCCAGGTTCGAGATCACGGCGCGGGCGGTGAGACGCGCGCCACTGCGCAGCTCGACACCCACGGCACGGCCGTTCTCGACGACGATGGAGCGCACCGGCGCCTTCGTCCGCACCTCGCCGCCCTTGTCGGTGATCGACCGACGGAGCGCCTCCGAGAGCATGCCCATGCCGCCCTTCACGCGCCGCATGAGGCCGCCACCGTCGTTCTGCGCGAACGTGTAGACGAGACACAGCGCACTGCCGGGATCGAACGGTCCCTTGTAGGTCGACTGCACGGCGGCGAAGGCGACCAACGCGCGCAGCGTGCGGTGCCGCTGCCGGTCGGGCAGGAAGCGGTCGACGAGATCCATGGCGCTGCCGGTGAAGGCGAGCTCGATCTGACGACGCTTGCGTGCGGACGGCGCCTTCGCGAGCAGCTCGGGCAGCGTCGACGGGAGGCTCCGCGGCGTGAACCGATCCATGAGGCTCGCCGGGTAGCGGCAGAACGCCATCAGCTGCACGAAGCCGATCATCGCGCGCACGCCGAAGTGCCGGAGGACGTAGCGCGCCATGCGCAGCGGATTCGCGTAGAAGATCGCCGCCGGCGAGGAGGTCGAATTGAGGTTCGACGCCATGATCGGCAGGTCGATCAGCTCGACGCCGTAGCGCGCGAGCTCGAGCTCGTCGGCGAGTCCCCTGGCGAGCGGGAAGAGCAGGCTCGCGCCCACGTCGTTCCGACACCCGCTCAGGATCTCCCGCGTCCCCGCCATGCCGCCCACGTAGGCGTTCTTCTCGAGACAGAGGACGCGGAGCCCGCGGCCCGCGAGGATCGCCGTGGCGGCGAGCCCGTTGTGGCCCGCGCCCACCACGATCACGTCGTAGTCGGGCCGGAGGGTCATGCGGGGGCGACGCTACCACATCCGTCGCCGCGACCGTCAAACCGGCCGCGCAGCCGACCAACGCACCTGGCGCTCCTGGGCCGCCAGGTAGAGTCCCATCGAGAACCCGAAGCTCGTGAAGAGGCTCATCGTGAAGTAGATCCACGTCGACTTGAGCCCACGACGCGGGCCGTCGATCATCGTCCAGAGCGGGAACAGGATGGCGTTGGTGATGATCAGGTCCTGGCCGCCCGATCCCGAGGCCGGGTTGTCGAAGAGCATCGTGGTGAAGTGCCACCAGCTCGCCTCGGCCGGGTACGTCATCACGTAGGTGACGTTGAAGTACCACCCGATGCACACGGAGACGACGGCGAGCACGTAGTACAGGCCCTCGAGCCAGGTGACGTCGGAGCCCCGCCAGTCGCGGGTGTAGAGATAGCGATTCACCCGGAAGAAGACGACCACGGTCAGGGCGCCGAGGGCCGCGTGGATCAGGAGGGACAGCATGGTGGATCCGGCCCTAGCATGAGAGGCGCGGATTCACCTACCGCGGCGGTGAGGGTCAGTCCTTGGTCAGACCGCAGGCGTCGTCGGCGTTCCAGGGCTGGTCGCTCGACATCGCCAGGTCGACCGGCAGCATGACGGTGTCCTGGACCAGCGAGAACGGGATGTCGGCGATCGCGGCGATGGCCAGCGGAGCCATCCACACCTTCCCGATCGCCCGCGTCCACGCGGCGTCGCAGCGGATGCCGGTGTACACGTGTCCGATGCCCGACGAGCCTCGTGCGGCGCCGCTCGTCTCGTTCTTCGCGCCCTTGCTGACGATCGTGCCGCAGCCGGCCACCAGCATGGCCGCGATGGCGCACACGCCGGCCAGTCGTCGCCCCGTCCCCATCTTGGTCGTCAGCATGGCGCGCGAAATACGTGTTCCATGGGCATTCGGCAAGCGCGGGCGCGAGAAATGCCTTTACAGCGAGGCCCGATCGTCGGTAGGCCTGGCCCATGCGCTCACCCGCCTCGATCGTCGCCGGAACGTTCGCCGCCGTGGCTCTGCTCGCGACCACCGCCGGCGCCGTCGCCCCTGCCCCCGTGCTCAACATCGGCCATCGCGGCGCCTCGGGATACGCCCCGGAGCACACCATCGCGTCCTACGATCTCGCGCTGGCGCTCGGCGCGGACTACATCGAGCAGGACCTGCAGCTGACGAGCGACGGGGTGCTCGTCTGCCTGCACGACACCACGCTCGATCGCACGGCACGTGGGGCCGCCGAGAACTGCACGGGGCTCGTCAGCGACAAGACCCTGGCGCAGATCAAGACGTGCGACGTCGGCAGCTGGTTCAACGACGCGAACCCGTCGCTCGCCCGCCCGGAGTACGTCGGTCTCCAGATTCCGACGCTCGAAGAGGTCTTCCAGCGCTATCAGCGGCGCGCGAACTACTACATCGAGACGAAGGCTCCGGAGACCGCGGACCACATGGAGGAACGGCTGCTGGCGCTGATGGACCAGTATCGGCTGCGGAGAACGGCGCGGCGCTGGCAGGTCCTGATCCAGTCGTTCAGCGCCGCGAGCCTGCAGAAGGTCCATGCGTTGGATCCGTCGCTTCCGCTCATCCAGCTCGTCGTCGCGTTCGGCGCGAGCCCGGTGCTCGAGCAGAGCCTCGACGCCATCGCCGCGTACGCCGTCGGCGTCGGACCGAACCTGCTCTTCACGAACGCCGCGCTCATGGCCGCGGCGCGGGCGCGTTGCCTCGACGTCCACCCCTACACGGTGAACCAGCCGGCCGACATGACGGCGCTGATCGCCGCCGGTGCCAACGGCATGTTCACCAACGTCCCCGACACGCTGGACGGCGTGCTCGGCGCCCAGGCCTATCGCGCGCCGCGGGCCGTACGGCGGGCCCGCAAGGCGCACGCGAAGTGCACGCCGACGGCCGGCCCGGGCGCCTGAGATCGTCGGCACCTGCGACGGCCCGAGGCTGCAGGTCGGGTCGTCGGCGAATCGGCCAACCCAGGGGCAGCACGACGGCCGTCTCCTACACCACGATCCAGGTCTGGAGCGACCGACCGCGCACCGTTCCCGACGCGTCGACGAGCGCGGTCCCCGCGTGCAGCTTGCGGCCGGAACGCCCGAGCGGCCAGCCCACGACCACGCAGCGCTCGCCGGCCGTGATGCACGGATCGACCTCGGCCGTCATGCGACCGAGGACCGCCGTCTCGCCGTCGTCGGCCGCGGCGAAGTAGCCCGGGCAGTCGAGGGCGGCCCAGAGGATCGCGGGCAGCACGACGCCGTCGGCGGCCGTGAGCGACGCGTGCGGGATCCAGGGTGCGGCGACGACGTCGCTGCCCGGAAGGCGACCGGGGAAGATGCGCAGGCCGTCACCCGGGAGACGATCTGGACCACAGACGAAGCAACCGGGGAAGGCGTGTTGCTCGAAGCCGGCGAACGCGGCGGCGATGGTCTCGGCGGACGCGAAGGCAGGAACGGGCGGGACGTCGACCTCGAGCACGGCCTGCCGCGCCTCGGCGACGACATCCGCACCGGCGTGCAGGCGGGCTGGGGAACCGGGCTCGAGCTGGAGGGATCGGTCGAGCGGCGGAGGCTTCCGCAGCGTGACCTCGACGGGGCCATCGAACGCCGCGGCCATGAGACCGGCGACGTACCCGCCGTTGCCGCTGGACGGCGGGCCACAGAAGCGGCCGGGGATGCTCACCATCGTCGTCATGCCCGAAGAAGACGCGAAAACCCGCAGCCGGCATTGCGGACATCGCCAGGTCGCGCTCGAACAAACCTGCGCCCACAGGTTCGCCGGCGCCGCGATGCGAAGGACGCCGCCCCACACGCAGCGCGTGGCGTTCCGGCAGGGCGGCGTCCCGTCGCGGCTACCCCTGCCCGGGAATCGGCAGGCACTCCATGATCTCCACGGCGTCGCCGGGGAAGATCGTGAAGTGCGGATGGCCCTCGAACAGCTTCGCGGCGGCCTCGTGGGACTCGGCCTGGACGACGACATAGCCGCTCATCTCGTTCCTGGTGTCCGAGATGCCCTGTGCGGAGGCCCGCTTCGTCTTTCCGAGCGGACCACCCTGCTCGACGATGATCGCGGCGTGCTTCGTCATCCAGTCGCCCCAGGCCTGGATGCCCTTGGCCTCGGCGGCTTTGCGCTCCGCCTCGCCCATGGTGGCCCACGTCGATCTCTCGAACGACGCTGCCGTGCCGATGTAGACGGCCAGGAACTTCTTCATCGCGTGCTCCTCTCTGCGCGTTTCGGGCCCGGGCGAGCCCCACATGGGCTCCGGACCATGCTCACACGGGGGAGACGGCCGAGAAGAACGGAAATCGACAATCGGGGCAGATTTTCGATGCGGCGGCCGGCGGGCTCAGATCGAGTAGTACAGCGCGCCCTGCTTCTGCCCACCCGACTGTCGTCCGCCGCAGTGGGGACACGAGTTCCCCATGAAGCTCGCGGCGTGCCGGATGGCGCGCGACGTGCTGGTCTGGCGCACGGCTTCCTCGCGGAAGACGTTGTCCTCCCCGATCTTGTCGGCGAGGCCGCAGTGCACCATGCACGCGAACATCCCGTCGCGCACGCCGCACACGATCACCCGCATGCCGCGCGCCATGAGCAGGTCGACGAAGTGCTCGAACGTCGCGATGCCGACCGCGTCGGGATTGCGGGCACGTTTCATGCGCAGCACGACCGCCTTCGTCCATGGTTGCAGATGAGCGGTCATGGACTCGACGTGCGACTCGAGGCTCGCCGCCGAGCCGAAGTACATCTCGCCCTCGAGGCCGAAGATCAGGACGCACCCGCACACCTCGTCGTCGCGCAGGCACTCGTGCACCTCGCCGTCGCCGGTCACGACGAACTGCGTGAGATGCATCTGCCCCGTGCGGGGGACCGCCAGCATGAACGACATGAAGACGCCGATCAGGACGCAGAACTCGATCGAGATGGCGAAGGCCGCGAACGCCGTCACGGCGACGATGGCGGCGTCGAACCGCGACGTGCGCACGTGGTACCGCAGGTCGTGGACGTTCACCATGCGGGCCGCGGTGAGCATCAGGAGACCGGCGAGCGCGGAGCGCGGGATGAATCGCGCGTAGGGCGCGAACACCAGCATGATCAGCGCGACCGCCGCCGCCGACACGACGCCGGACCACTGCGTCTGCCCACCGGCCTGCTGATTGATCGCGGACCGCGTGAGTGAGCCCGAGCCGGGCATGCACTGGAAGAAGCTGCCCGTGATGTTGGCCACGCCTTCGCTGAGGCACTGCTGGTTGAGGTCGAGCTTCTGCCGCGTCACGGCGGCGATGGCCTTGGCCATTGCGATGGCCTCGAGCAATCCGAGGAGTGCGATGGCGAGCGCACTGGTCGAGAACTCGCGGATGTGCACGGCGTCCAGCGTCGGCATCCGGAAACCGGGCAGTGACGCCGGGATGTCCCCCACCACCTTCACGCCCTGCTGATCGAGGCCGAACCACGCCGTGGCGGCGGCGGCGGCGACCACCACGATGAGGAACTCGGGCAGGAGCTGCCATCCGAGACGTCGCTTCAACCACCGCAGCAGGAGTACGACCGCGATCGAGGCGATGCCGACGGCGAGCGTCGCCTGATGAACCCCGCCGCCTTCGGTGATCGTGAGCCAGAACCGGTAGAGGAAGTGATCGTGCGCATCGCCCATGGCGTTGAGGCCGAACAGGTTCTTCGTCTGATCGAGCACGAGCAGGACGCTCGCCCCGGCCGTGAAGCCGACGATCACGGAGTGCGAGATGTACCGGGTCAGGTCGCCCAGGCGCAGGAGACTGATCCCGAGTTGGATCGAGCCGACGAGGAGCGCGATCAGCACCGCAGCCTGGACCTTCTCGTCGGTACCCGCGATGCCACCGATCGCGCTCAGGAGCGCAATCGAGATCGCGTTGGTCGGGCCGTTGATGAGCTGGCGTGACGAATCGAGCAGCGCGCCGACCGCGGTCATGACGATCGCGGTGTAGAGCCCGTATTCGGCCGGCAACCCCGCGATCATCGCGTAGGCCATCGCCTGCGGGACCGCCACGGCGGCGACCGAGAACCCGGCCAGGAGGTCGGCCCGGGCCTGCGTGAGGCCATAGCCCTGCAACGAGGCCAGCGCCGGGATCCGGCGCTGGAGGGCGCTGGGCGGGGGAGAGGTTGGCGAGCCCATGGTGAGGTCGGTCCAGAGCTAACAGATACCGGTCCCAGTGGAGAGCACCGGGGACGTGGCGGCGATCGGAGCCGGTGAGCCCACCCTTCCTAGGCGAGACCCCTCCGCCCGGAGTAGAAGCTCGGCATGAAGGCAAGACCCAGGCTGCTGCTCGCGGCCGTCGTCATCGTGGCTGCGCTTTCCTCCGCCAGCTGTCGGCATCTCCGCATGGGACTCTTCGTGCTCGAAGACAATCCGCGGGAGAACGACCCGGCGTCGATTCCCCAGGGAGAGATCGCCTTCGAGAAGCACTGCGCTACGTGCCACGGCGAGAAGGCCGACGGGCACGGCCCCCTGGCCTCCACGCTGCCGGTTCCACCCACCGACTTCACCGCGCTCGGGTACGACAAGTCGGCGACGAGAATCAGCGCACACATCGCGTACGGCAAGGGGACGGGCATGCCGGCCTTCGTCGACACGCTTCCCGAGACCACGATCTGGGACATCGGGAACTATCTGCACTCGCTGCAGAAGCCGGCGCACGGCCACTCGTGATCGAAGCGCCGCGGCGTGGGGTCAGCTGCACGTCGTGACGTTCGCCACGAGCGGGCACGGATCGCACGCATCGCCCGCCCCATCGCCATCCGCATCGGCCTGGGCACCCGCGTCCATCGGCCGGATCGGATTGAACACGGCGGGGCAGTCGTCCGACGCGTTCGCGATGCCGTCGCCGTCCCCGTCGGTCTCGCTCGGCACGCCGGTATAGATCGTCGAACCGTCGACGACGGCGGAACGGCTCGGCGTGCAGGTGGGCTCGTCGGTCGGCGTGTCGCAGAAATACGCCGGATAGATGCCGCCGACCGCGGTCTGCAGCGCCGACAGGCTCACGCCGATCTCGCTCGAGAGGCACACGGACTTCTGGACGCCGCAGACGTCGAGGGCGTCACACGGGACGGTGCCGGCCAGCGCGGCGACGAGTGCCTGATCGCCGTAGAGCGTCTGGCCTTTGCGCATGACGAGCACGACGTCTTCTGGGTCCGCGGCGAGGATCGCGCGGTAGGCGTCGTTCGTGGCGGCGTTGAAGATGCTGATGTCGGCGAGCTTCCCCACCTCGAGGCTGCCGATCAGCGAGTCGGCGGCGGCGTGACGCGCCGGCTGCCGGGTCGCCATCAGCCACAGATCGCGATCGGAGAAGACGTGGTCCAGGTACGTCTGGTTGAACGCGTCGGCGCAGCGCAGCTCGCGCAGCACGTTCATGGAGCCGGTCCGCGTCCAATCGGCACCGAGGGCGATCTCGACACCGAGGGCCACGGCCGCGCGCACGGCGGCGGTGTTGCCGTAGAGGCGGATGTTCGAGCGCGGCGTCCAGACGATGCCCGTGCCGCGCTGGCCCATCAGCGCGAGCGTCGCAGGGGTGAGCGCAATGGACTTCGAGAAGGACGTCTTCGCCAGCGCGAGGTCCTCACCACCGTCGTCACTGCTGGTGAGGCAGGCGAGCTCGTTCCGTGCGGCGGCGTTCACGCCCTCGCCGGCCACCGCGACGAACGCGGTGCTGCTGGCGATGTCCGCCGGCGTGTCGATGTCGGGGTACCCGCATCCCGACGTCAGCTGTCCGCCAGCGGTATCCGAGAGGGGGAACGTCTCCATGCGAACGGGCGTGAGGGCGAGGCCGCTCGCGTTGCTGCGGTCGAGATTGCGGATGAGGCCGACCGTGCCGCCGCTGCTGCTCGTCGACGTCGCGCCCCCCATGAGGAAACGCAGCTCTCCCCAGCGGATCTGGTCGGCGGAGGCGCTTCCTGCGGCGCTGATCTCCGTGTGCATCCCCGATCCCGTGCGCCAGTTGTGCCGATGCTCGTAGCGCTCGCCGGTGTCGCTCGCCGGTGGGTTCTGCGTGAACGTGATGTGATCGGCTGCGTTGACGAGGCCCGGCGAGATGGCGCCCGTGGGGCAGGTCACGCGGGTCGCGCCCGGCGCGGACGTGGCGCAGTTGCAGCCGACGCACGTGATCGTGCCGGTGGCATCCACGAGAACCTGACCGCCGCGGTAGATGGTCGACGGCGCGAGCACGTCGCCCTCGAGCAGCAGCTCGGCGCCACCGGCCGTCACGGCGCACGTACCCGACTCCAGCGGCGTGAGCGTCGCGCAGAATTCCTCGCTCGCCGGCGACGTGGTGCTCGTCGTCGAGCCGCCGAGCGTCGTCGTGGTGGTCGTCGTCGTGTCGGTCGAGAGCGTGGTCGTGGTCGGGACCGTCGTGGTGGTCGTCGTCGTGGCGGCGAGACAGGTACCCTCCACCGTCACCTTCGCGACCTTGAAGAGCGCGGACGTCTTGTTCGTGACGGCGCCGGTGAACAGGACGCTGTAGGAGTCGCCCCCGCCGAGCGTGAGCGCGACGCAGCCACCGGTTCCAGTGTTCGGCGGCACCACGGACACGGCACCCAGCTTTCCCTGCACCAACGCCGTGAACTGGAAGACGCCCTTCTTGAGCTTCAGCTGCGCGAGCTTGACGGGGCCGTTCTCGCCCTTGGCGTCCTTGTACTTGAACCCCTGGCTGGCGTTCCCAGACCAGAAGGACTTGCCGGTCCTGGCGCTCGGGCCCGCCGGCAGCTCGTAGGTCTGGCTGCTGGGCGTTCCGCCGTCCACCGCGATCGTCAGCGTGGCACCGCCGGTGGTCGGCGCGCCGACGATCGTGTTCGGGCTCGACTTCTCCTTCGCGACGGCGAGCACCGTCCGCTTCGTGGGCGCGCCCGGGTTCTTCACGATGAGCCGGTTCCCGAGAATGGTCTGGTCGGCGGCGTGGGCCGCGTTCGACCCGGACAGCACCAGGAGGAGGAGCGCGCAAAGTGCTGCGCGACAGCGGGATCGTGCGATCGACGGGACCATCATCACCTGACGACGCCTACCACGCCGATGTGACCGGGGCCCAGGAAGTTTTCGACGGGCCCGGCGATGCGTACGGCACACGCCAGGTCGAACGGGGCACGTCGCAAAGACCCTGGGAAGTCGAAGCGGGACGTCAGGAGGTCGATCTGGCGGCCGCTTCGCGCGCCGCGCGCACCGTCGCGTTGGTCTGGTTGAAGAGGAGCTGCTTCCGCCGCTCCTGCTCCTCGGCGCTGAGCGTCCGCTCGCCCCATTCCTTCTCGTGCGCGCGCCCGCGCGCCACCGCCGGCCGCGCGGCCACCTCGTCCACCCAGCGCTTCACGTTGGCGTACGACGTCCACACGTTCTCGTCGATCAATCGGGCGAGGAGCGATGCCCACGGCCACGTGACGATGTCGGCGATCGTGTACTCGGCGCCTGCCAGGTAGCGATGCGCCGAGAGCTGGGCGTCCATCACGCCGCACAGCCGGTCGACCTCGCCCGTGAAGCGTCGCGTCCCGTACGCGAGCTGCTGCGGGTCGTCGACCAGTTGCTTCGCGTAGTTCTTGAAATGGTTCGCGTTGCCCATCATCGGGCCGAGGTTCGCCATCTGCCAGTGCACCCACTGCAGCACGACGTACCGCTGCCGGCCGCTCGGGAGGAACCGACCGGTCTTGTCCGCGAGGTACTCGAGGATGGCGCCGGACTCGAAGAGCGAGAGCGGCTGCCCGCCGCCCAGCGGCTCGTGGTCGACGATCGCGGGCATACGGTTGTTCGGGCTGATGCGGAGGAACTCGGGCTTGAACTGATCGCCGCCGCCGATGTCGACGGGGATCGTGCGGTACGCGAGCCCGCACTCCTCCAGCATGATGCTGATCTTCCAGCCGTTGGGCGTGGGCCAGTAGTAGAGATCGATCATGGTCGACAACCCAGCCCACCGGGCACGGCGATGCAATGCCCTCGCGCATCAACCGAACGCCGAAGTCGGGTGCGACGATCGATGCGCGTCGCCGGAGGACGGGCGCCCCGGCCGTGGCCGGGGCGCCCCGATGTCCGCTGGCTCAGGGCCCGACGGCGCTGAACAGCGCGCCGTCCGCCTTCTTCACGACCGGGAGGGTCATGCCGAAGCACGCGGCGTCGCTCGTCACGACCTGGACCGTCGCGCTGGACTGATTCTGCAGCAGCAGCGCGACGCCCGTCGGCATGGTCGCGGAGCTGTTCTTGCCGATCACGACGACCTTGCCCTTGCCGGCGGCACCGCCGCTCGCGGAGACCTTGAGGATGCCGTCCGCGGTCGTGACCTTGTCGCCGTACTTGAAGCCCTTGCCGGTGACGACGGCCCAGCACGGCTTGGTGCCGCACGTGTCGCCCGCCCGGTCGACGGTGTACTGGCCGCGCAGCTGGTCGGCCGCATCGTAGATGCAGACGTTGTACTTCGTCGCGCCCGTGACCGGGTCGCCGAAGTCGGCCGGCACGACCGCGGTCTGGAGCTTCGTGAGCGAGACCTTGAGCTTCTCCTTGCCAGGGACCTTCTCGTTCACGAGGAGCACGCCCTTGCTCGGAGCCACGCAGCCGGGCGTGGGCGCCGGCGTGCAGTCGAACGGCGGAAGCGTCGTCGTGGTCGTCGTGGTGGGCATGGGGCAATCGGGATCGTCCGGCCAGTCGCGGAGCCCGTCACCGTCGTTGTCGAGACCGAGAGCATCGGGGTCGAACGCGAAGTCCTCTTCGGCGCTCGAGCACGGGTCGGTCAGCACGCTGAAGCTCGGCCCGAAATACGGCGGCGCGACGTTCTCACCGAAGAGCGTCGGGAACGGATCCGGCGAGCCGAGGTTACCGGGGGCGTGGCAGCCGGAGGTGCCGCACGCCGTCACGCCAGCGGCGACGTGCACCTGCCGCAGGCCATAGGACGTGGACTTGGGCAGCAAGCTGTTCGGGGAGGTCTCCCCGTAATCCTGGCCGTGGCATCCGGCGCAGCCGAAGCCGTTCGTGAGCGGGGCGATCGGCCCGCTGGTGTAGGTGAGCACCGGCGTGGTGCCGCCGCCGTTGGGGTGGCAGACGTTGCAGCGCGCCGCCTGTTCGGTCGGCGTGCCGAGCAACGAGCGATGCTGCGCATGCAGCGGCCCGTTGCCGCCGAGGAAGCCGGTGTGGCACGTCACGCAACCCGAGGTCTGCGTGCCGTCCTTGTCGTACCAGCGGTACGCGTGCGCCTTCGGCGCCACCAGCGTCAGAGCGAGCACCACGAGGGCGCCGCCAGCCTGCCGCGCGATGGTGCTCTTCGGCCTCCCGGGCCTGGTTCGAAGTCGAATCACTGCGTCCCCCTTCTCACGGCGCGTTTCTCGCGGCAGCGGCCTGGGCCGGGCGCGAGCGCACCGGGAGTGTCCCGGAAAGCCTCGACGGCTGTCAACAGAAAATCTGCGGCTGCCGCGGTTTCCCGGCTCAGCCGCGTGCAGCCAGGGCCCGGGCCTTGTCGATCTGCTGGTTGGCCTCGTCCGTGCGACCGAGCTTCCGGAGGACCCCGCCGAGGGCGTTGTACACGCCCACGCTCGGCCGCTCCGCGAGCGACGCCTGGTAGTAGCGCACCGCCTCCTCGAGCTGCCCCTGCTCGGCCAGCGCCGCGGCCAGGTTGTTGTAGGCCGGGGTGAACTTCGAGTCGATCGCGATGGCCTGACGGAACTCCGCGATCGCGGCGTCCTCGTGGCCCTGACGAGCGAGCACGAAGCCGAGGCCATTGTGGGTCTCGGCGGTGGGACGCCCGGGGAGCGCCTTGCGGTAGTGGGCCTCCGCCTCCGCCAGCTCCCCCGCCTGGACGGCGGTGACGGCCATGTTGAAGTGCGCCGACGGGCAGTTCGGATCGAGGGCCAGTGCAGCCGCGTACTGCTGGCGGGCGTCGTCGTTGCGGCCGAGCCGGGCCAGCACGAAGCCGAGGTCGCTGTAGATCTCCGGCTTGGGCTCGATCGCGAGCGACGCCTTGAAGTGCGTCGCGGCCTCGTCGAGCCGGCCGAGCTCGACCAGGGCCAGGGCCAGGTTGTTGTGTGCCTTCGCCTGCTGCGGGTTGCCGGCGAGCGAGCGCTCGTACTCGGCCACCGCCTCCGCGGACCGCCCGTCCTGGAACAGCGTCCAGCCGAGGGCATTGCGCAGCTCGGCGTTGTCCGGCGCGATCTCGAGGCCGCGGCGGAACGAGCGTTCGGCGCCCGCATGGTCGCCGGTGTGCTCGTTCGCCATGCCGGCGCGCAGGAACGAGTACGCGTCGAGGAACTCCTCGCGGATGTCGGCGATGGCGGTGGCGGGCTGGCGGACGAACTCCGGAATGTTGGCAGCCCGGTCCGACGACGTGAAGCGCTCGAGCAGCACCGGCGGGGTGTCGTTGCCGTTCTCGTCGATGTGCGTGAGGAACAGCTGCGTGTACGGCCCGTTCACCTTCGACGAGAACACGAGCCAGCGGCTGTTCGACGACCAGCTGTGCCACGAGTTCATGCGCGGCGTGTTGTACCGGAGCCGGCGCGCTTCGCCGCCCGCCGTGGGCACGATGTACAGCTCGCTGTCGGGCTGCAGCAGCATGTAGCTGTTGGCCTTGCAGAAGACGATCCACTTTCCGTCCGGCGAGTACTTCGGGAAGAAGTTGCTCTTGCCGTCGTTCCCGGCACCCAGCACCGGCTCGGGCGTGCCGCCACGGCCGTCGTTGAACGGGATGCGGAACAGGTCGTAGCGGAACGGCCGCTTCTCGACGGTGAACTCCGGCACGTCCTTCTCGTCGACGAGCGCGGCGTTCTGCTGATCGAGCTTCTCGGGGCGGTAGGCCTTCGCGCGGGCGAAGACCAGCTCCTTGCCGTCGGGACTCCACACCGCGTTGCTCTGCACGTACTGCGGATCGTCGGCGCCCGGCAGCGACGCGAAGGTCTTCGTGTCGCGATCGTAGACGACGAGGATGCCTTTGATGGGGAAGAAGAGCTGCGAGATCATCAGGTCCGGGATGGCGACGAACACGGAGCGGTCCTTCACCGTGCTGACGACGTAGCGTCCCGTCGGCGACATCCGCGACAGCAGACCGAAGGTGATCTCGCCGTCGTGCCGCTGGAAGTCGGCCCAGGTGATGATCTTGGCGTCGTTCATCACCATGTGCTGCGACACGTCCATGATGGCGTACGCGCCCTTGTCGTTGCCGTAGTCGACGTCGAGGCCGAGCGAGCTGCCGTTGTCGGCGAACGAGTGGCAGTTGCCGCACACGGGCAGGTTCTGCAGGACGATCGGCGGACCCGATTCGGAGTCGATGGTGCCGAAGCGCCAGCGGATCTTGGAGGGATCGCGCACCGCGGTGAGGAACGGCAGCGGCACCTCGCGGTAGAAGAGCGCGTCGTTCACCGGGTCCTTCGAGGTGCGGATGCGGATCCGGGCCGACGACAGGACGTCCGCCGGCCGCCCTTTGCTCGTGCCGGCGACGACGATCTCCGCGTCGCGCTCGCGGCTCTGCTCCTTGATCCGGCGCCAGTCGTCTTCCGACGGCCGCCAGCGCGGCGTCTCCACGGTCGCCTTCAGGAGGTCGGCCCCGGTGTCGTCGCGCACCACCACGTACCAGCGGTCGACGTGGTCGGTCGCGTCAGCCCAGACGACCGTCGGTGCGACGATGTCGGGGGGGAACAGCGTCCCGTCCTGCGGATACGAGATCTGGAGCGGCGTGGCGGCGACCGCGTCCCCGGTGGGGATGGCCGCGAGCATCTCCTGCGTGCTGGCTTCGCGATCACAGCCGGCGACGAGCAGCACGGCCGCGAGCATCAGGGGAACGACGGCGGCGAGCGTCGCCGGACGACGGGGGCTCGACATCTCCCGGGATGCTACGCTTCCGGGCGCCGTACCGGAAGTATCGTCACGGCCTCGGCTTCACAGAGCAGCTCGGGCCGGCAGAGCGGTGCGTGCACGACCGCAGACGGGAACCCCTGGAAGCCGCGGCGCTGGAAGATGGCCTGCAGCGCAGCCGCGTCCTCGGGACGCTTCAGGTAGGTGATGGCGGATGCCAGGTCCGCGAACGTGGCGCCCTGTCCGGCGAGCAGGGTCGAGATGTTGTGCAGCATGCGCTCCGCCTGGGCGTCGAAATCGCCGGCGTGCACGGTGCGCCCCGCCTCGTCGATGCTGGCCGTCCCCGAGACGTGGAGCGTCACCTGGTTCGCGTCCGCCAGCCGCAGGCCGCGCGAGAAGTCGGCGCCGTAGCTCCAGGCTTCGTTCAGGGTCGGCGTGGAGACGACGGTCGCGTCGAGCGGCCGCACGGCGGTCAGGCTCATCGCCACGGCGTGCGCGTCCGGAAAGGGGATGCCCTGGACGCCGGTGCTGGCCGGCCGCCGCCCGATGCCGCGGGCCTGGAAGAACTCACGCCGGGCGGTGTTGAGCGCGTCGTAGTCCCGGTCGATGTCGCGGAGGTGGATCCAGGTGCGGGCGACGTCGCCGAAGTCCATGCCGCACTGCTCTAGCAGGCGCTCGGCGGCGCGGAACATACTGCGGGCCTGCTCCAGCGTGCCCTCGCCCTCGCCGTAGACGTTCGTGGTGTGGACGGACGTCCTCTCGCCGAGGCGAACGACGCGCGCGCCGGAGCGGGCGCAGCCGTCGCAGGGGCACGTCGGCATCGCCGCGACGTCGCGCACCGACCAGGCGTCGCGGCGACGGGGGACCACCACGGTTGCCGCGAGTTGGAAGGCCGCGGCATGACCCGCGGGCGCCTGGCCGACGAACGCGGGACGCGGAGCGTACATGGCCTGTCCGACCTCGCCCAGCACGCGCGTCCTGACGTCGAGGATGCCGGGAAGATCGCGCCGGACGTCGCGCAGCAGCAGCGTCTCGGTGGTGACGTCCTGGAAGGAGGACGCGTGGGCGGCGAGAAACGTCGCCAGGGCCCGGTAGGTTTCCTCGACCTGCTGGGCCACCACGTTCGGCGGCCCAGCAGGGAGGCATTGGATCGTGAACTCGTCGGCCTCGGGGCCGACGAACCGCCGGCTGACGATCGGGGAGGCAGTCGGCATCACGTCGACTTCACGCGATGCGGCGGCTGCCGCCCGGATCGTCGCCAGCGGCCCTCAGCCGCACTTCGGTTCGAGCGGGAACAGCGGCGGGATCGTCGTGACGTTCGCGTTGTAGCAGTTGTCCACACCACCGAGCGCCAGGAAATCTCCCGCGAAGACTGCTGGGAACCCCGGGCCGATGTTGGTGCCGTTGCCGGTGACCGTGTTGGCGATGAACCGGTTCTCGTCCGGAACGGTGTCGGCGACCTCCGGCGGGTTGATCGTGCAGTCGAACGGACCGTCGGCGACGCCGAGGCACCAGTCGAGCATGCCGATGCCGACCGAGCCGTTGCCCGTGATCGTGTTCCGCCTCATCGTCACGCGGTCGACGCCGAGCACGAGCACACCGATGCCGGGCGGCAGGGCGGACGACATCGACCCCGGCGGGGCCGTGTTCACGAAGTTGTTGTCGTGCACGTTGTTCGCGGTGAGGATCCAGTTGCCGTACTGCGTGTACGGCGGCTCCGCGGGGAGTCCCGCCGCGGTGGGATGGTAGAGGCCGACGCCGACGGTGTTGTTGTAGATGTTGTTCTTCACCATCTTCACGTTCGTCGAGATGGTGACCTCGAGACCGGTCGGGCTGCTGTGCAGCTCGTTCCCGATCACGCGCACGTTCTCGGACGCCTCGATCCACAGCGCCGCGTCCTCGGAGCCGTAGGAGAGGTTCTTCTTGACGAGGCCGTTCGCCGAGAGGGTCGGCCAGATGCCGTTCTCGAGGTTGTTGATCGACTCGTTGCCCTCGATCTTGTACCGGTCGACGTAGCGCAGCCAGATACCGTTCTTGGAGAAGCCCTCGACGGTGAAGCCCTTGACGCGCACGTTGGTCACGTCGGGGTCGACGCCCGGGTTCACCGGCTCCACCACGATGCCGTGGATGTTGCCCGCACCAGGCAGGAGGCGGACCTTCGTGTCGGGCAGCTTGCTCTTCGCGTAGAGCTTGAGGCTCTTCGTGATCCGCACCGCGATCTGGTTGCCGTGTGTCTCGGTGTAGTCACCGGGCATCACGAGCACGGTGTCATTGGGGGCGGCCGCGTCGACCGCAGCCTGGATGGACTGGCCGGGCTGAACGATGTGCGTTGCCGCGAGCGTCACGACGGGCATGCACAGCGCTGCCACACCCAGGGTGAGCGCTCCTACGGAAAATCTAGACCAATTCATCAACGGTTCCCCCTTCGCGTCGCAGGACTATTCCTTCGCGCAAGGAGAAGTACCCGGCGCATCGGAAAGTAGTCAAGGCAAGAATTTCCCGCGGGCCCGGGAAAATGGGGTGTGGGGGCAGGATTCTGGATCGTGCCGCGCTGCGCCGTGCGAGCCCCGGATGCCATCCCCAGGCCGACCTGGCGTGATCCACAGCATCAGCGAGGTGGGGACCCGCCTGGCGAGGAAACGTCGATGGAGGCACTCACGGCCCACGCCCAAGCCGATCGAGAAATGTCCTGTGGATTCGGTCGCATCCGGCACCGCGTGCATGGACAGGTACGGCGCGACCGTGTGGCGGGTCCCGAACGCCACGACGTCGAACCACGGGATCGTGACGAAGATCCAGCAGGGCAAGGCCACCGTGACGGCGCGCTGCTACGCGCCGGTCATTACGGGTTCCGGTGTGCCCGCCAGCACCAGCGGAGGGCGACGTGTCGGCTGCACACGTCGCCCTCAATCGGCGTGCCCGCCTACGGCAGCGGGCAGGCGAACGCGGTGACGCCGGGATAGTCGGCGACCAGCGTGCCTTCGTCGACGTGGTCGATCACGCCGTCGGGATCGGCGATCGCGTCGGCGAGGAAGTCCGGCAGCAACTCGCCGTCGGCCGTGACGCTCGACCAACGCGATCCCGTCGTCAGGATGGTGTGGTACGACGCCGTCTGCGCCGGCAGCCAGTTGCGGATGCCGTTCAGCCCTTGGTTGGTGCAGTACGCGGTGCGAAGCGCGTTGATCCAGTCCTTGGTGTTGGCGAAGAAGGTCGTGCCCACCTGGCCGTCGTCGACCTGGTTCGAGATGTTGATGATCTGCTGCTCCGGCACCGCCTTGAGCCGCGGTGAGCTCGACGCCTGCAGCACCGGGCCGACGCCGCAGTTGCCGGCGAGGCAGTACGGCGGCTGGAGACGGCGCGTGCCCCACCCGAGCGGCGGGGTGTCGGGACCCACGACGAGGCCGAGGCTCGCGACCCCGAGCACCTGGCCGTTGTCGAGCGCGAGGCCGGCGTCCGGGATCGCCGTGGTGTGCGCCCAGCGCAGGTCGTCGAGGAGATAGGCGTAGTTGTAGTTGACGCCGAAGCCCCCGGCCGACTCACCGCCGAAAAGCACCGTGAGACGGCTCGGGTTGTAGCCCTGGGCATCGGTGTCACCGAGATCCTGCCAGAGCGCGTCGCGCACCCAGCGCAGCGCCGCCCGCACGTTCAGACCACCGAAGCGCTGCACGGTGACGCTCGGGAAGGCGCTCGTCGTTCCGCCGCCAAAGTGCACGTCCTGCGTGCAGTAGGGCAGGAACACCTGCGTCCAGCTCGAGAACGGGTTGATCGCAGGATTGGCGTCGAACAGGCCGGTGGTGGGGTGGCCGTCGTCGAGCGCATTGAAGAGCGACGCGGGCACGGTCGCGCAATCCGCGTCGAACAGGCAGACGCCGCCGCCCTGGAGATCGATCGCGACGTTCCCGGACGGCTGCCCTGCCGGCGGCAGCTTGATCCAGAAGGCGTAGTCGGTACCGTCACCGCATTTCGTGCCCCACGTGGCGTTGTCGAGGACGACCTGCGTCCACACGCCACGCGCTGGCGTCGTGACGTCGGGACGCGGACCGCAGTCGAGCGACAGCGGCGCGGTGTCGCCGTGCCCGGCAGCGACCATGCACCGCGCCTGGCTGGCCGCGCGCGCAACGTACTCGGGCACCGTCAGACCGATCGGCGTCGCCAGGTCCGGACAGACGGCCGTGATCTTCGCCGTGCTCTTCGCCTCGATCGCGGCGATCTTGGCGAGCGTCTTCGTGAGGCTGCAGGTCTTCCCCGCGTGCGTCACCTTGAGGCAGCTGGCGTAGGTCTTGGATTCGAGCTGCATCATCTTGGTGGCTTCGGCCTGTGCCGTGACCAGGCACGTCGTGGTCGGGGCGTCCGCCGCCGCCAGCACCGCCGCCTGTGGCCCACCGAACGTGCGCGCAGCGAGCGACGCCGGCTCACCGGCGCACGCTTCCTTGACGCGGGCGATCAGCCCGGCCGGATCCATCATCGCACCGAAGCCAGCGGCGGCGACGGTGGCCGCGTCCGGGCACGCCTTCAGGACCTTCGCGTCCACCTTGGCGAGCGACTTGAGGACGAGCGTGTCGGTCGGCGCACACGCCGCGCCGGTACCGGCGTAGCATTTGCCGACGTGCAGGCCGACGGTCTTGCTGCACGACGTGACGAGCGCGGCGACGGTCGCCTCGCATTTCTGCGCCGGGGTCGCTCCGAAGGCGGACGCGACGACGGTCATGGTGAAACCCAAGCACAGGAGTGGCAACGCACGATGGGATCGCATCGCGCGACCGTAACGGGGTGCGACGGACCCGGTCAATGGAAACCTGCGCCGCGTCGCGGCATCGGAGGGTCAGTCCGTCTTTTTCGTCACCACGTGCGTGTAGCACTGCACGCCGCCGACCGTGATGGTCAGGCGTGTGTTCGCCGCCGTGTCGTTCGCCGCGGCGGCCGTGAACCAGCGCTTCGCCTTGACGGTGATCTGCGACATGCCCGGCATCTTCGTTTCGAGGCTCTTCAGCTGCACCTGCTGCAGGCCATCCACCTTCGCCTTGAACTGCCACTGCGCACCCGACGCGCCGAGCGGCGGCAACGTCGCCAGGCTGCGCGCGGCGATCGGCGCGGAGTCGCCGTCGTCGAGGCGGACGACGATCGGGTCGCCGGTGTAGGGTCCGAGCGGGATCAGCATCTTGGCCGTCAGCTTGCCGATCCCCTTCTTCGTGTTCACGTCGATCTTGGCCTTCGGGTCCACGACCAGGTTCGTGCACTGGCAGCTGCAGTCGCCGCCACAGGTTCCCGGGCAGGTGCCGACGACGAGGCCGTCGCACGACTCGGCCCCTTCGACCACGCCGTTGCCGCACGTCTCGGCATCGCAGACATCGCCGACACCGTCGCCGTCGGTATCCACCTGACCGGCATCCGCGTCGCGAGGGCAGTCGTCCAGGTGGTCGGGAACGCCGTCGGCGTCCGTGTCGGGGCTCGCGGGGACGATGGCCACGGGCTGGCAGGTCGATCCCGGCGGACAGTCCGAATCCGTCACGCACACGCCGTGCTGCCGTCCGCCGACGGTTTCGATGCAGGCCCCCGACGAGACGTATGCCGTGCCCTTGACGGTTCCCGGATCGCCGCCAGCCAGCGGGTTGCCTCCGGTCACGGTGCCGATCGTCCGGGTCGTCGCGGTCGTGACGTCGAAGAGCTGGATCACGAGATCATCGGCGTCGCCGTCTTCGTTCAGGTCGGTGCCACCGGTTGGGCATCCGCCCGAGAACACGCCGCCATGCTGATCGCATTCGACGGTCAGGAACTTCACCGACCGGTCGAACACGCGGTACGGGATGCGCGGATCGCACTGCGGGAGCCGACACGGCGACACCGCCTGATCCGTGTCGTAGAGCGTGTTCGTGGTGGTGTCGTAGACCTGCAGCACGTCGTCGGACGTGTCGCCATCGTCGTTCAGGTCGGTGCCCTGCCCCGCTTCGCGCGTTCGCAGCGCGATCAGGCTCGGGCCGCAGACGAAGTCCTGGGCTTCCCGCTGGGTATTGGTGAGGTTGCCGCTCACCACGCTCGTGTCCCATATCTGGAGCACGCGGTCGGTGGTGTCGGCATCGGGCGGGTTCAAGCTGCCGGCGCCCTGCTGCCACTCGGGCGTCAGGAACACGGCGCGTGGCCCGCAGACCTGGACGAGATCGCCGGCCTGCCCGGTGTTGGTCCACGCTCCGGCCACCGTCGCGGGGTGGACCGCAACGACCGCGTCGTTGCGGTCGCCGTCGCCGTTCAGGATCGTGTTGGCCTGCCCGCTCTCGGACACGAGAGCGGCGATCGTCGTGTCGGACATGGCGACGGCCGTCGCGGCGACGCCGAGGCTCTGCGCGTTGCCGCTCCCGGGCCAGAGCTCGACGACGGCGTCGGCGACGTCGGCGTCCGCGTTGAGCGAGCCGCCCGGGCAGCTCGCCGTGCCGACGGGCGACTCCGGACGAAGGAACGCCGCCATGCCGGCGGCGACCGCCGCCTGTGTCGCGGGGCAGAGCGTACGCAGGACGTTCGTCCCGGTGTCGAGCACCTCGAGGACGTCGTCGGTCAGCCGACCGTTCTGGAAGAGCAGCGGATCGACCACGCCCGGATCGCCGCCGTCGACGCCGCGCACGAAGAGATCCCGCTTGCCGTTGGTGTCGGCACCGGGCGCGAGGAGGTTCGCGTCCGCATTCGCGAACGCGACGGTCTGTCCGTCGCCCGAGATCGCGAAGCCGGTCGCGGCAACCGTCGCCTGCGCGCCGTTGGCGGCGACGCTCACGCGCTTGGTGACGTTGACGAGCCGGTCGCGCACGTAGACGTCGTTGACCGCGTTGGTGTCGCCTCCGGGACCGAGGAGCGTGGTGGAGATCGTCTGGAACGCCACGTAGCGACCGTCGCGCGACATCTGCCCGAGGAACGTGAAGACATCGCCCTGCGCCCCATCGGTGCCGACCGTCACGCGTTCGGTCGCCCCGAGCAGCCGGTCGCGCACGAAGAGATCGTCGACGCCGTTGGAATCGCCCGGCACGAGATTCGTGGCACTGCTGGAGAAGAGCACGAAGCGCCCGTCGGCCGAGATCTGCGGATCACGCGCGAAGTTGCCGTTGTGCGGAGCCTCCTGACTGGTGAGACTCACGACCTCGATCGTGCCGAGCAGCCGGTCGCGCACGAGCACCTGCTGCTGCGCCGAGAAACCGAACGTGGACGCGAAGGCCACGTAGCGCCCGTCGGCCGACATGCCGACCGATCTGGTGTCGACGTCACCGAAGACGTCCGGCGCACCCGCGACGCCGCTCATCCGTTCGGTCGTCGCCACGCAGCCGGGCACGGCGACGCCGTTCGAGCGGCAGGTGTCACGGACGAAGACGTCGTCGTCGTCGTTCGTGTCGCCCGCGGCGAAGTTCGTGCAGTTGCTGTTGAACGCCACGAAGCGCCCGTCGTCGGAGACGGCCGGCGCCGCCGACGTGCCGAGCGCGGTCAACGGCGGCGGCGGCAGGGTGCAGTACGCGCCGTCGGGCGCCACGCTGACCAGCGTGTTGCCCACCACGCATCCCCCGCCGACGGCCACGCCGTTCGAGACGCAGCGATCGCGCAGGTGGACGGCGAAGGTGCCGCTCGTCGCGGGGTCGAACACCGGGTTCTCGAGGTTCCAGTCGTCGCTGACGAAGGCCACGAAGCGCCCGTCGGGCGACATCGTCGAGAACGTCGTGCCTCCGCCACTGTAGATGCATCTGGCCGCGATGCCGCCGGCGCCCGGGTCCATCTGCTCCGTCGTGCCGGCGACCCGGTCGCGGAGGTAGAGGCTCGTGCAGCCGGAGCCTGCGCTGAAGTTCGGATTGGGGAGATCGGTGGCGGCGCTGAAGAAGGTCACGTACCGACCGTCGGACGAGAGCGCGCTGCCCGACGAGTCGGCGTTCGGCCCGAGGCCGCCGGTCGTGAGGCTCACGCGCTCCGTCGTCCGCCTGCCCATCACGGGCTCGGAGGAGCGGAAGAAGACGCGGCCGTTCGACACCGCCATGCTCTGCCCGTTCACGAGCAGGTTGGCGTCGACGCCGCGCACGCGGCTCATGGCGATCTCGCCCGTGCCCAGTCGGAAGACACGCGCGATGGCGCCTGCGGCGTCGCCGTTGTCGTCTTCGTCGCACCTGTTCTCGCCCGGCTCCGATTCGAGGAAGGCGAGGACGTCGTTCTCGATCGCGACCGCGGGGAAGCTGAATGGCGGCTGATTGATGCGCACGACGGCGCGGCCCTCCGGGGTGCCGGGAATCCCACACCCTGCCGGGGCGCCCAGATGCTGGCTGCGGCCGGTCGTGCGATCACGCAGCGTGATCACGGAGTCCGTCTCGTCGTCGTCGCCGTTGCGATCGGTGAGGTCGACCCGCTCCTCGACCGTGAAGGCGAATTGGTCGGCGGTCCCCTCCGAGAGGCTCTCGAGCGGGACCGGCGTGCGGGCTTCGAAGGCGTAGGTCACGCAGGTGTTGCCGACGCCGGCGCAGTCGATCGGCAGCGTGCACGTCTGGTGCGGCTCGAGCTGGCAGACGCCAATGCCGAGCGGAGCCCGCGGCAGGGTGAACGGGCCCCCGCCGGCCACGATCGGCCGGAAATCGTCGAAGAGCGCGCCACATCGACCGCCAGAGCACTGGCCGTCGCTCGCGCAGGACGCGCCTGGCGTACCACCACCGACGCAGGTGCTCGGACACGTCCCGCCAGCCGGGCAATCGGTGGCGAGCACGCACGCCTTTCCCGGAGCGTTCGAGCACGTGCCGGCATGGCGCGCGATGCGGAGGATCGTGTACGGCGCGTCGGCCGAGCCGAAGAGCGAGATGACGTCCGGAGCAGCGATGCTCGGATCGGCGGTCGGCTCGAAGATCGGTGGGAGCTTCGCCCCCTCCGGTGTGTACGAGGCGAGGAACACCGGATCGGGTATCGCGAATCCGATCGGCGAGCGTAGCGTCGCCCGCATCAGCCGCGGCACGGGGATGCCCGAGTCGTTCACGAGGATACCGAGCCAATCGAACGGGACGAGCAGATTTCCGGCGGCGTCGGCCGCGATGCGGAGCCCGGTTGCGGTGGGATTGCAGGGAACCGGGCTGTCGGCGAAGCACACGCTCGAGTAGTCGTTCGGCTGCGGGAGTGCGGTGAAGTGACCGAAGGTCTCGCTCACGGTCGGCTCGCAGGTGCCGTCGGCGGCGTAGATGTCGTCGACGCACGACACCACGCCCGACGCCGTCGCGCACGACGAGGTCGCGAGTCCGCACGGAAGGGGCGTCCCCGCTGCCGTGACGGCGAGGGTGGCCGGACCCGAGAGCGTAAGGTCGTCGCCGTCCGGCGCCAGGAACGCGTCGGTGTCGGGGAAGCGGAAGGAGAGCCGCCGGGCGCCGTTGCGCTCGACGATGGCGAGGTCGTTCGGGGGCGCCTGTACGCAGGAGACGTTGCCGGCGCCGACGGTGCCCTCGCAGGCCTGTCGCAGCGCCTTGTTCGACCCGCTCCCGCACGAGCCCGCGGTGAGGAAGACGACCCGGGCCTGACCCCCGGTCGGCGCGAAGACGATCGTGACGACGTGGTCCTTGCCGTCCGCCGTGAACCCGGGCGACGCGTCGTCGCAGCGTGTCGGGTCGACGCCCAGCTCGACGAAGTCCCCGGGCGCGGCGAAGGGGCGGTTGATCGCGCCGAGTGCACCGCGGAACGTCTTCGAGGCGCTGGGGATCAGGTTGCAGGCGGCGTTCGCCTCCCCGCCCACGAGCGATCCGACGAGCAGGCCCAAGACGAGGACCAGGACAGACGGCATTTCGGAACTCCTATGGGGCCACGGCGCGCGAGGCGATGAGCGAACCCCATGCGGGAAGCTGCATAGATGGTTCGCGGGGTCGACGCTGCTGGCCATACCGCGCCTGGCGCACTCGAGTAAACCGCCACGACATCGGACCAATTTTCCGACGAAGAGAGCATCGATAGTCGACTGCGAAGGTAGACAGCTTGCCGAAGGCGGCCGCACGCGAAGCGCCACCCGTCGCGCAACGGCGTGGCGACGAACGCCGCGACGGCGGCCAGCATGGCGAGGACGACCGGCTCCACGGCGTGGACTGGCATGGCGGCACCGAGGCGCAGCAGCGCGCACCTCCGGGCTCGAAGCGCTTGCGCCACCCTCCGCGGCGAGCGTATCCCGCGACATGGCCGACGACGATGGACGCATGCATTTCCGCCGCATGGACGAGGGGACCGACGCAGACTTCACCGTGCTCGCCCGCGTGCACGAGGAGAACATCCGCAAGCTCCCAGATCTGCTCATGGGTCTCCTGACCGACCTGAAGGGCGACCTCGCCTACCCGGTGGATCGGCTCGAGCACAGCCTGCAGGCGGCGACGCGCGCGCTACGCGACGGGCGCGACGAGGAGTACGTCGTGTGTGCGCTCCTGCACGACATCGGCGAGTCGCTCGGGCCGTTCAATCACGGCGAGGTCGTGGCAAGCGTCCTGAAGCCGTTCGTGTCCGACGCCAACCACTGGATGCTCGAGCACCACCCCGTGTTCCAGGTCTACTTCTACGGCAGCCACCTCGGCATCGACCCCAACGCCCGGGAGCAGTACCGCGGCAGCCCGCACTTCGATCGCACCGCAGACTTCTGCGCACGGTACGACGAGATCTCATTCGATCCCGCCTACCAGAGCGAGCCGATGGCGACGTTCGAGCCGATGGTCCGCCGCGTCCTGCATCGCGACTGGACCCCGCCGAAGTAGCGCGCAGGCGGCACGCACCGGGCCTCGCGCGACGCAAGTTCGCCCGCGGCGCGCAAGGGCAAGACTCGGGACTCGAAGTGCCCTAGGCAGGAATCATGCGAGATCCCAGGATTGCCCGAGCCGGCCGCGCCGTACGGCCTGCCACCGCCGGAGCGCCCAGCACGCGTTGGCGCCGACCCCAGCGTGGCATCGTCACCGTAGCGGTTGCGGTCCTGCTCGTCGCGCTGGTCGTCGCGCCCGCGACCGCCCAGCAGATCACCGGCACGCCCGGGTCGCCCACCGCGACGGTCACCATCGACGGCAAGCAGATCCCGCCGCCACCGATGCCGTTCGGCGGGGTGATCAAGGAAAGCACTCTCGATTCGAAGCCGTATTGGCCGCCGCGCGTGGTGCCCCCGAAGGGCGCGCCCAACGTCCTGCTCATCATGACCGACGACCAGGGCTACGGCGTGTCGGGCACGTTCGGCGGTGTCGTTCCGACACCCGCGTTGGATCGCATCGCCGCCGCGGGACTGCGCTACACGCAGTTCCACTCGACCGCGCTGTGCTCACCCACGCGGGCGGCGCTGATCACCGGCCGCAATCACCACTCGGTGGGCTCCGGCGTGATCGGCGAGCTGTCCACCGGCTACCCGGGATACGACTCGGTCATCGGCGTCGAGAACGCCACCATCGGCACGATCCTCCGCGACAATGGGTTCACCACCTCGTGGTTCGGCAAGAACCACAACACCCCGAGCTTCCAGTACAGCGTGGCCGGGCCGTTCGACCAATGGCCGTCGGGGATGGGCTTCGACTACTTCTACGGCTTCATGGGCGGCGAGACCGACCAGTGGACGCCGTACCTGTTCCGCGATCACACCCAGATATTCCCGTTCGTCGGCAACCCCGACTACAACCTCACCACCGACCTGGCGGACGAGGCCATCAAGCACATGCGCGACCTGAACGCCGCCGCGCCCGACGACAAGTTCTTCGTCTACTACGTGCCGGGCGGCACCCACTCGCCGCACCAGCCGACCGCCGAGTGGATCGCGAAGTTCAAGGGCCAGTTCGACATGGGCTACGAGAAGCTGCGCGACCAGATCTTCGCGAACCAGAAGAAGCTCGGCGTGATCCCCGCCAACGCGCAGCTCACCCCGTGGCCGGCGGAGATCCCGAAATGGGACTCGCTGTCCGAGATCCAGAAGAAGCTCTACGCGCGTCAGGCGGAGGTCTTCGCCGCCTACGCCGCCTATACCGACCACGAGATCGGGCGCGTCATCCAGGAGGTCCAGGACGAAGGCAAGCTGGACGACACGCTCATCATCTACATCTGCGGTGACAACGGGACGAGCCCGGAAGGCACGTTGTCCGGCGCGTTCAATCAGCTCACCGCATACAACGGCATCCTGCAGGCCCCCGAGGCGCTGCAGCTGTTGCACTACGAGAACTGGGGCTCGGACAAGACCTACCCGCACATGTCGGTCGGCTGGTCGTGGGCGTTCGACACCCCCTTCAAGTGGACCAAGCAGGTCGCCTCGCACTTCGGCGGCACGCGGCAGGGCCTGGCGATCTCGTGGCCCGGCCACATCACGGACACAGGCGCCATCCGCTCGCAGTTCCACCACGTCATCGACATCGTGCCGACGATCCTGGAAGCCACGGGTATTCAGGCGCCGGCGACCGTCGACGGCATCACGCAGCGGCCCATCGAGGGCGTGAGCATGGCCTACACGTTCGACAAGGCCAACGCCGCGGCGCCATCGAAGCGCGACACGCAGTACTTCGAGATGGCCGCCAATCGCGCGATCTACCACGACGGCTGGATCGCGAACACGACGCCGTTCGCGCCGCCCTGGGACCTGGCGACGGGCAAGCTGCCGGACGTGGTCAATGGCTACAAGTGGGAGCTCTACAACATCGCCGAGGACTATTCGCAGAACGTCGACCTCGCCGCGAAGATGCCGGACAAGTTGAAGGAGATGCAGGCGCTGTTCGCGACCGAGGCGGCGAAGTACAACGTCTTCCCGCTCGACAACACGGCGTTCTCGCGTCTGCTGACGCCCCGGCCGAGCGCCGTCGCCGGGCGAACCGACTTCACCTACACGGGGGCGAACGCCGGCATTCCCCTCGGCAACGCCCCGAGCCTGCTCGACAGGGACTACACGATCACCGCCGAGGTGACCGTCCCCGACGGCGGCGCGGAAGGGATGATCGTGACCCTGGGCGGTCGCTTCGGCGGCTACGCCATGTTCCTGCAGAAGGGCAAGCCGGTCTTCGTCTACAACCTCCTCGACCTCGAGCGATTCCGTTGGGAGGGTGGCGTCGGCGGCGTGGTCGGCGGGGACTTCTTCGGCCGCGCGCTCTCGCCGGGCAAGCACACGCTCGTGTTCGACTTCAAGTACGACGGCCCCGGCCCCGGCAAGGGCGGCACCGGCGTGTTCTCGGTGGACGGCAAGGAGCTGGCCCGCAAGACGCTCGCGCACACGATTCCCCTGATGATGACCATCGACGAGACCTTCGACATCGGGAGCGATACCCGCACGGGTGTGGACGACAGCTACGATCTCCCGTTCCGGTTCACCGGCACTATCGACAAGCTGACGTTCCACCTCGGTCCGTCGCAGATGGCTGCCGCGGACCAGAAGGCTGCGGCCGACGCGACGGCCAGAGCGCGCGACTAGCGATGTTCGCGCGCCGGAGGCTCCTCGGCTTCGCCGCGGTCGTGGAAGCCGGCACCGGCGTGGTCCTGGTGATCGATCCCGCGACCGTCGTCGCCTTGCTGCTGGGCGCCGAGATCTCCGGCGTGGGGACGGTGCTCGGCCGATGCTTCGGCGTCGCGTTGCTCGCGCTCGGACTGGCGTGTTGGCCGACACGGGATGGCACCGGGAGCGGTCGGCCGGCCTTCGTGGGAATGCTCGCGTACAACCTGCTGATCGCGGCCTACCTCGCCTACCTCGGCGTCGTCCCTCACCTGAACGGGATACTGCTGTGGCCCGCCGTCGCGTTGCATGTCGTCGTCGCGTCGCTGCTGATCCGCACGACGCGCGACGAGCGAGCCGTGCCTGCTGCGTTCCCTGCACGCCGCTCGTGAGGGCCACGGCCCCGACGAACGAGAGGACCATCCCGTCGGGGCTCGAGGTTCTGGCCCGCTGATCGCCCGCGCCGACTCAGCCGACGCGTTTCGTCGCGTCGGGCCGCCGGCGCACGGCCTCGGCGATCTCGCCGAGCAGGGTCGCAGTGTCGTCCCAACCGATGCAGGCATCGGTGATCGATACGCCGTAGCGCAGGGGCGCGTCGGGCTTCCAGTCCTGGCGACCTTCGACGAGATTGCTCTCCACCAGGATGCCCATGAGCGAGGGTTCCGAGGGTTCGAGCTCGCTCAGGATCTCGCGGCACACCGCCTGCTGCTTCGTCGGGTCCTTGCCGGAGTTCGCGTGCGAGCAGTCGATCATGACCGGCCGCGCGACGCCCTGCGTGCGGGCGAGGGCCGCGGCACGCTCGACGTCGGCGCGACGATGGTTGCTCGCCGCCCGCCCGCCGCGCAGGACGAGATGCCCGTCGGCGTTGCCGCGCGTGCGCACGACGCTGGTCACGCCGTCGACGTCGATGCCGACGAAGCTGTGCGGATGGCGGGCCGACTCCATCGCGTCGAGGGCGACCTGGACGTTGCCGTCGGTCGCGTTCTTGAAGCCGACGGGCATCGAGAGGCCGCTCGCCATCTCGCGATGCGTCTGGCTCTCGGTCGTCCGCGCCCCGATCGACGCCCATGCGAGGAGGTCGGCGACGTACTGCGGCGTGATGGGGTCGAGCAGCTCGCCGCCGCAGGCGACGCCGGTGCGCCCGATGTCGAGCAGCACGCGTCGCGCCAGCTCGAGCCCCGCCGCGACGTCGCACGAATCGTCCAGATGCGGATCGTTGATGAGGCCCTTCCAGCCCACCGTCGTCCGCGGCTTCTCGAAATACGTCCGCATGACGACCACCAGCGCGTCGCCGTGGTCGCGGGCCAGCGGCGCCAGACGCTCGGCGTACTCGACGGCAGAGCGCGGATCGTGGATCGAGCACGGTCCGACGACGACCAGCAGCCGTCGCGCATCGGCGCCGTGCAGGATGTCGCGGATCGCCTGGCGCGTGGCGGCGACCCGGACCGCCATCTCCGGGGGGAGCGGCAGGGCCTGCCGAACGGCCCGGGGCGGCACCAGGGGCACCACCGCCGTCACGTTGCGATCGTCTATGCGCTCGGATTCCATCGCCAAGGCGACTGGAGCTATCCGACGGGACGAGATCGCTCAACCCATGGCCGCCGAGCGAGTCGTTCCGACGGGTGCACGTCAGCCGCGCAGCGTCCTCCGAGCGGTGGTCTCCCGACCGGCGTCCTGCTAGCACCCGCGCATGCACTCGCTCCCCGTGCACGAGCGCGACTTCTACCTGGGTGACGTCCAGCCGATCTATCGCTGGCTGCGCACGGAGGCGCCCGTGTACTGGTCGGACACAGCGGGCCTGTGGGTGCTGTCGAAGTACGCCGACATCCAGCGGGTGTCGAAGCAGCCGGAGCTCTTCTGCTCGAGCCGGGGCGTGATCGTGAACGACCCGATCCGTCTGATGGGCGGGCTGGCGACGCCGCCGTCGATCCTCCACCTGGATCCGCCGGCACACAATCGCTATCGGCGCATCGTGAGCGGCGCGTTCACGCCACGCATGATCGCGGCGCTCGACGGACGCATCCGGGAGCTGACGCACGAGACGCTCGACGCGGTCCCCACCGGCGACGTCTTCGACTTCGTCGAGCACGTCGCCGTCCCGCTGCCGCTCCTCGTCATCGCCGAGATGCTCGGCGTGCCGACGGCCGACCGCGGCACGTTCCGGCGCTGGTCGGACGCCCTCATCGCCGACGCCGACAGCGACACGCCCGGGACGATGAGCGCCGAGGCGGGGGAGCTGTTCGCGTACTTCTACCAGATGCTCACCGCCCGCCGGGACGCGCCGCAGGCGGATCTCCTCTCGGCCCTCGCCATGGGCGTCGTCGACGGCGACCGCCTCACCGACGAGGAGATCCTGATGTTCTGTCTGACGCTGCTCGTCGCCGGCAACGAGACCACGCGCAATCTCGTGGCGGGCGGCACGCGCGCACTGATGGAGCATCCGGACCAGCTCGCGCGGCTCGCCGCAGAGCCCACCCTGATCCCCGGCGCGGTCGAGGAGATGCTGCGCTGGGTCTCCCCGGTGCGCGCCTTCGTGCGCACCGCCACCGCCGACACCGACATCCGCGGCGTCCCGATCCCCGCCGGCGCCACGCTCGTCCTGCTCTACGCGTCCGGCAACCGCGACGAGGAGGTGTTCGGCGAGACGGCGGGCGTGTTCGACATCGCGCGCCCGCCGGACCCGACGCACGTGGCGTTCGGGTTCGGCGAGCACTTCTGTCTCGGCGCCAGCCTCGCGCGGCTCGAGGCGCGGGTCATGTTCGAGGGGATGTTCGCGCGCTGGTCGTCGCTGGAGCTGGCCGGGCCGGTCGAGGTGCTGGCGTCGACGGTGATGAACGGGGTGATGCGGATGCCGGTGCGCGTGCGGCGGCGCACCGGCTGAGCTCCTCACGCCAGGTCGTCGAGGAGCACGCGGGCGTCCTGCAGGTCGCGCAGGTCGAGGCCTTCGGTGAACCACGCGTGGACCGGGGCGAGCAGCGCACGCGCCTCGTCGCGTCTTCCCTGCCGCTGCCAGAGCTGCGCCAGTCCCATGGCCGCGCGGAGCTCGAAGAGCTTGTTCTCCTGCCGCTGCGCGATCTCGAGGGATTCGGCAAAGCCCGCTTCCGCCTCCGCCTCGGCATCCCCTTTGTCGACGAGGATCGCGGCCTGCAGGCGGTGGAGCTCGGCGTCGACCCAGTGCGCCCCCTGCCCCGCGGCGCGTGCGAGGCCGAGGCCGACGACACCCATGGCCTCGTCGTGACGGCCAATCTGAAGAAGGCGACCGGCGAACAACGTGAGGAACCCCGGCGCACCGATCCCGATCGCAATCTGGGCCAGCTCGGCCAGGGCCAGCTGCATCTCGGCGATGCCTGTCTCGCCCTCTCCGGAATCGAATCGCGCGCAGCCGCGAAAGAACCTGCCCGCGCCGACGAACATCGGGAAGCCGAGCGGCTCGGCGAGACCCACGAGCTCCTCGGCGAGCGCCAACGCCCGGTCGGGCTCTCGGCGCTCGAGGTGGTGGATGGCCACGTGCAACAGTACGTTCGCCAGGCTGAGCGGATGTTCCACGCGCTTCGCCAGCGCGACCGCCTTCTCACTCCACCGAAGGGCCTGGTCGTGATGGCCGAGGTAGAAGTGACACCAGGCGAGGTAGGCGTGGGCGTTCACGCCCCGGTCCCACCCCAGCGATTGGGCGAAGGACGCATGCTCGTCGGGATCGTAGAGCTCGGTGGCCTGACGATAGTGCTCCAGCGCGCGCGCGAAGTGCCCGCGGTAGAAGAACGGAAAGCCGACCACGACGTGTGCCAGGAGGAGATCGAGCGGGTCGCGCGTGCGCTCGGCCGCCGTGAGCGCCTCGTGCCCGACCTCGTCTCCGGTGGCGAGGTCGCCTTTCACGAAGTACGCCGTCGCCAGCCCCATGAGCACGCGCGGCAGCTCGGGCGACTCGCCGATCCGGGACACCAGCGCGCGCGCGCGTGTGTGGGAAGCTTCGCACTCCGGGTCCGAGAATCCCCGGGCCGCGCCGAGCGGCGTCGCGATGGCCATCTGGAGCTGGAGCTCGCGCTGATCCCGATCGCGCCCGTCCGCCAACGTTTCGACGAGCACGAGCGCACGCCGCAGGTGGGCGATGGCCTCCTCGTTCGCCGACCGCTGGGCCGCACGCTCGCCGGCGCGCTGGTAGTGCGTGATCGCCGATGTGGCCTCGCCCGCCAGGTCCCAGTGCCGCGCGATCACCTCGGGCTCCGCGGCAAAGCGCTCTTCCAGCACATGGGCGACGCGCGCATGGAGCTGTTGGCGCGTGCGCTTGAGCAAGGAGTGGTACGCCGTCTCCTGGATCAGCGCGTGCTTGAAGGCGTACGTGGCCTCGGGCGGCTCGCCGCCCGCGAACACGATCCCGGCATCGACCAAGCGCGCCAGCTCGCGCCGGAGTACCGCTTCGTCGACGCCCGACACCGCCGCGAGCAGCGAATAGCCGAAGGCACGCCCCAGGACCGCCGCGCGCTGCGCGACCTCCTTCGCTGCCGACAACCGGTCGAGGCGTCCCATCAACGAGTCGGCGAGCGTCGCGGGGATCGCGTCCACGCTCGGCACCGTCCCCGGCTCGACGACGGACCTGGTCAGCTCCTCGACGAAGAGGGGCACACCGTCGGAGCGGGTGACGAGCGCATCCACCGTACTCGGCGGCAGTGCCTCGGCGGCGAGCGCCAGGACCATGCTCCGCGTCTCGCGCTCGCCGAGACGGGCGAGCGCGAGCGTCGTCGCGTGCTCACCGGCCGGCCACGGCGCGACGAACTCGGGGCGCGCGGTGAGCACGACGAGGATCGATGACGTCGGGCTCCGCGTGACCAGATTCCCGAGCAGCTCCAGCGACGACGGGTCGCACCAGTGCAGGTCCTCGACCAGGAGCACGGTGTGTTGCGCGGCGCCGATCGCGCGCGTCCATTGCGCGAGCAGCTCGATGGTCTTGCGGCGCTGCAGCTCGGGACTGAGCTGCAGCCGCGTCGGGGCTTCGAGGCCGAGCAGATCGGCGATCAGGGCCACCGTCTCCGAGGTGGCGAGTCCCCCCAGGCCGCGCTCGATCTTCGCGATGGCGTCGGCGATCGAGTCCTGCGATGCGAGCCCCAGCCCCTGCGTGACCAGCGCGATCACGGGATGGAACGGCGTGCCCGCGGTGTACGGCGTCGCCCCGGATTCGAGCCAGGTGTGCGGCGTGGCGGCGAGTCGCTCGCGCAGCTGCAGCGCGAGGCGCGACTTGCCGACGCCCGCTTCGCCGACGACGAGCACGCTGCGCCCCACGCCGCGCTGCACCGCGTCCCACTGGTGGACCAGCGTCGCCAGCTCGGCCTCGCGACCGACGAACGACGTGAGGCGCCCGGCGGTCACGAGACGGCTGCGCACCCCGGTCGGCCGTACGACGCGATGGAGCGTCAGCGGCTCGCGCATGTCGTCGAACGTCGTTGCGCCACGGTCCTCGATCGCGAACGTCCCGGCCACGAGGCGTTGTGTCGCGTTCGTGACGAGCACGCTGTCGGGCTCGGCCACGGCCTGCACCCGCGCCGCGATGTGCGGCACGTCGCCGAGGGCGATCATGCCGCGCGTCGCGCCGCCACCCATCTCGCCGATCACGACCGGGCCGGTGTGGATGCCGATGCGCGTGGCCAGCCGGAATCCGTGCTCGGGCTCCAGCGACTCGTTCAGGGTCTGGAGCGCGGTCAGAACGTCGAGCCCCGCGCGTACCGCGCGTTCGGCGTCGTCCTCGTGCGCCTGCGGATAGCAGAAGTACGCGAGGAGCCCGTCGACGAGGTACTGGGCGACGTGGCCCGCGTAGCCGTGGATGACCGCCGACGCCGACTCCTGGTACGCGCGCACGACGCTGCGGAGGTCTTCCGGGTCGAGACGCTGCGCGAGATCGCCGGATCCCACGAGGTGGCAGGACATGACCGTGAGCTGGCGGCGCTCGGCGGCGAGGACCGGATCATCCGGAGCGACCAACTGTTGGGCTGGGCGGTGTCCGACCCCGTCGCTGATCGCCTCCGTGACCGTCCCGTCGATGAACCACGCGCCGTCGCGCACCATCAGTCGGCGCTGATCGAGCAGGTGATCGACCGTCGCCACGAGACGCAGTGCGAGCCCCTCGCTGGCGTCTTGCAGCGCGAGTGCTGTGCCGTCCGCGAGCGGGTGCGGGGCGAGGCGCCGCGCGAGGTAGGCCTCCACCTGCTCGGGCGGGAGCCGGCCGAGCTCCATCTCCGTCGTCGTGCCGCTGGCGTGCAGACGGTCCCGCATCTCGATGAACGGGTGGCCATCGGCCAGGGCGTCGGGCCGGTACGAGCCGACGACGAGCAGGCGCGCCGCGACCGTGCGCCGCGTGAGGTAGGCGAGCGCATCGATCGTCGAGGCGTCGCTCCAATGGAGGTCTTCCAGCACCAGCACGAGCGGCGTCTCGGCGGACAGGTTCTCGATCGCCTCCCCGAGCTCGAGCAGCCTGCCCTCCCAGCTCGGATTGGCCTCGCGCCCCCGTAAGGCGTCGGCCGTGGTGTCGTCGACGCGACCGGGAAGCTGAAGGAGCCACCCCGGCGCCCAGCGCGACAGGGCCTGGACGACTTCGTCACCCCCCGCCTCGTCGCAGAGCCTGCTCAGCACGTCGAGCACCGCCGCACAGCCTTCGCCGCGGCCGTGCAGCTCCAGCGCCTGGCCGCGGGCGCAGCGGATGTCCCCATCCGCCCGCAACGTCTCGAGGAAGTGGTCGAGCAGCGCCGTCTTCCCGGAACCGGCCTCGCCCGCCACCAGGACGACCTGACGGCGACCACCGCGCGCCCGTGCGAGCGCTTCGTGCAAGGCTGCCTGTTCGGGGGCACGTCCGACGAAGACCGGACCCGCCATGCCGTGATCGCCGGGATCGCCGGTGAAGCGGTAACCGCGGCGCGGCACCGTCGCCAGGAACCGATCCGCCTCATCACCGAGGGCGGCACGGATTTCGCGGATGCATACCCGTAGCACGGTCGGGCTCACCGACGTGCCGGGCCAGGCGGCGCGAAGCAGCTCGGCGTGCGTGACCAGCCGGTTGGGATGCTCGGCGAGGTGGAGGAGGACGGCCGCCGACTTCGCACGCAGCGGGCGCTCGCTGCCGCGGTGGCGGAGCCGGCGCGTGCGCCGATCGAGCCGGAAGTCGCCGAACGCGATCATCGGGATTCGGCCTCGCGGATACCCGCGAGATCGCAAATTGAACGCAAGATTGAACGCATGCGCGCGCGACCATGTCTTGTCCCGAAAGACCCCACCCGGGCAAGCATCGTCGCATCGAGACGCCCGCGGCGGGCTCGCCCAGGCAGCTGTCCGTCGACGCAGGCGCCGGCGGACGTGAAAGGGACCGCACCGTCATCACGGTAACCAGCGCGGCGTCGATCTCCGTCACCGCCAAGGGGGCGCCGCTCGAGATGCACTCCCCCGCCACCTTCACGGGGCCAGTGCGGGTGCAGCTCCAGCGCGGCGACCGCGCCGTCTGCTTCGAGAACACGTGGTTCAAGGCGTGCTACCAGGCGAACCTGAACGGCCCCTATGTCGCCGCCCCGGGCACGCACACGTCGGCAACGGGCGCCATCGACTGGATCCCCTGGCGGGGCTTCACGCAGTCGATGGCCAGCACGGTCATGATGATTCGCTGACGGCCTCGTCCATGGCTCGCTCCATGGTCACGTCCCCACCCGTCACGCGGGGCGACGCCGGACGATGTCCTCCAGGTAGCACTCCGGTGGACGGCTCACGCCTCAACCCGTCCGTGCGTTTGCACGCCGCGGGAGCTTCCAGTTCGGCCGTGGAAAGTGACACGTGTAGCCGCTGGGAAGACGCTCCAGGTAATCCTGATGCTCCGGCTCGGCCTCCCAGAACGGACCCGCGGGCCGCACCTCGGTGACGACGGATCCCGGCCACAGGCCAGAGGCATTCACGTCGGCGATCGTCTCCTCGGCGACTCGGCGCTGCTCGTCCGACAGATAGTAGATGCCGGACCGATAGGATGTGCCGATGTCGTTGCCCTGCCGGTTCCTGGTCGTCGGGTCATGTATCTGGAAGAACAGCTCGAGCAGGTCGCGGTACGAGAGGGTGGCAGGGTCGAAGACCACTTCGATCGCTTCCGCGTGCGTCCCGTGATTGCGGTACGTCGCATTCGGCACGTCGCCGCCGCTGTAGCCGACGCGCGTGCTCACCACGCCCGGCCGTTTGCGGATCAGGTCCTGCATGCCCCAGAAGCACCCGCCTGCGAGAATCGCGGTTTCCGTGTTCGCCATCGTATGTCTCCTCACCCTGATTTCTTCCCGCGCCAGGGCTCGCCCTCCGGAGTACCACGGCCGAGCTTGTCGGGCAGCGGCTCCCCCTCGGGCGTGAAGTCCAGCGATCTGGAGTTGATGCAGTAGCGCATCCCCGTCGGCGGCGGACCGTCGCGGAACACGTGCCCCTGATGACTGCCGCAGCGGGCGCAGACGATCTCTGTACGCACCATGCCGTAGCTCGCGTCGCGCACCTCACGCGAGTGGGCGTCGTCGAAGGGCGCCGCGAAGCTCGGCCAGCCGGTGCCGCTGTCGAACTTCTCGCCGCTCACGAACAGCGGCAGGCCGCAGAGCCGGCACGTGAACAGCCCCGGGCGCTTCTCCTTCAGGAACAGGCCACAGAACGGCGCCTCCGTGCCGTGACGGAGCAGCACATCGGCCTCCTCGGCCGTCAGGTCTGCTTCCAGCAGCTTGCGCTGCTCCGGGGACGGAGGGGTCAGATCGAATCTCGAGCTGGAACGTGCGGTCATCGGTGTACCTCGTCGGCGATCGCCACGACGACCTTTCCGCGCCCCCGGCTCCCACTCTTCCCGCGTGAATGCCGCCGAGGCCTGCTCCAGCGGCACCACGGCATCGACCGCCGGTTGGAGCTCGCCCGATTCCAGCAGGTCGCGAACGCGCACCAGCTGGTCACGGCTCGGCTCGACGATGAAGAATGCCTGCTTCACCCGGTCTTCGGCGGTCGTCTCGCTCGCCACGGCGATCGTGATCATCCGGCCGCCGGACTTGAGGACGCCCCAGGACCGCTCCAACGTGTCGCCGCCGACCGTGTCGAAGACGACGTCCATTCCCGAGACGTCTCGCTCGAAGCGCCCGGCGCGGTAGTCGATCACCCGTTCGGCGCCCAGCCCCGCGACGAAGTCCAGGTTTCGCGCGGACACGGTCGTCGTCACATGGGCACCGCGCCAGCGGGCGAGCTGGATCGCGAAGAGGCCGACCGCCCCCGCTCCGCCATGCACCAGCACGTGCTCTCCGGCCTGCAGTCCCGCGCGATCGAACAATCCCTGCCACGCCGTCAGCGCTCCGATGGGGACCGAGGCGGCCTCCTCGTGCGTCAGGCGGGGTGGCTTGGGAGCCACGCTGCTCGGCTGCGTGACGCAGTATTCCGCCATGGCGCCGTCGGCATACCAGTCGTTCATGCCGAACACGTTCTGGCCGATCTCGACACCGGTAACGTCGCCGCCGACGGCGGCGACGACGCCGGAGAACTCGTGCCCTGGTATGACGCGGCTCCGTTTTCCGCCGTCCCTGGTGTGGATGGTCGGGACCCACGCGACCTCCGTCGGCGTCACGCCGACCGCATGGACGCGCACCAGTATCTCGCCTCGCTGCGGCTCCGGCTGCGGCACGCTTTCCTCGATCAGCGTGGGGACCTTCGCGGTATCCGACAGGCGCATTGCTCTCATGTGTCGCCTCGTTGTCCACCGATCATTTTCGTCGGCACGGTATTCGGAGCGCCCTTCTCCTTCACGAACAGCACCAGGAACTTTGCCGGCTCACCCGGCGCGTACTCCACGAGGACCATTTCGGGCCTCCTTGCCGCCGCCTGGACCCAGCCTGGCAACTCCCCGAGCGTTCCCATCACGGTGGCACACGCATCCAAGGTTCACTCGGCGGGACGCATCTCCCCCAGGATCGTCGGGATGAGCTCGGACACCGTTGGGTGGATGGGCATCGCGTGTTGCAGTACGTCACAGGGAACACCCGCGTTCATGACGTCGATCACCCCGTGGATCGCCTCGTCGCCGCCCGTGCCGAGGATGGCGGCCCCGAGAATCCTGCGCGTCTCCGCATCGACGACGACCTTCATCAACCCGTGCGTCTCGCCCTTCTCGACGGCCCGACCGACGCGGGTCATGGGGCGGCGGCCGATGAGCAGCGGACGACCCGTGGCGCGCGCCTCGCGCTCGGTCATGCCGGCGCGGCCGAGCGGCGGATCGACGAAGAGCGCGTAGACGGGGACGCGGTCACTGACGCGCCGGCTCGCGCCGTCGAGCAGGTTGGCGGCGATGATCTCGAAGTCGTTGTACGCCGTGTGCGTGAAGGCGCCGCGACCGTTGCAGTCGCCGAGCGCCCAGATGCCGGCGACGTTGGTCGCGAGCTGGTCGTCCACCGTGATGTAGCCCCGCGCGTCGATCTCGACGCCCGTCGTTTCGAGGCCGAGGTCGTCGGTGTTCGGTCGGCGCCCCACCGCGAGCAGGACGTCTGAACCGACCGACGAGGGCTCGCCGTCCTCGCAGTTGACGCCGATCTCGACGCCCCGCGCGTGCCGCGCCAGGCTGATGCACTCCGCACCGGTGCGGACGTCGATGCCCTCACCCGTCAGCATCTCGCGGATCGCCTCCGAGACCTCGTCGTCCTCGCGCGCGACCAGGCGGGGCCCCTTCTCGACGACCGTCACCTCCGCGCCGAAACGACGATACATCTGCGCGAACTCCAGCCCGATGTAGCTGCCACCGACGACGATCAGGTGCTCGGGGAGACGGTCGAGCTCGAGCATCGAGCGGTTGTTGAGGAACGGGACGTCATGCACGCCAGGCATGTCGGGGACGGCGGCGCGGCCCCCGACATTGATGAAGACGCGTGGCGCCGCCAGCAGCTCCTCGCCGACGCGAACCCGCCCCACGCCCTCGAAGCGTGCGTGCCCTGCGATCACCGTGCAGCCCGCCATGCCGCGCAGGTATTTCTCCACGCCCGTGCGCGAGGCCATGACGACGGCGTCGGCGCGGGCCTTGATCCGCCGCATGTCCACGCGCACCGATCCCTCGAGGACGACGCCAAACTCTGGGGCGCGGCGAGCGAGGTGTGCGGCGTAGGCGCTGGCAACGAGCGTCTTCGTCGGCATGCACCCGGTGTTGACGCACGTCCCGCCGAAGAGCTTCCGCTCGACGAGGGCCACCGTCATGCCGGCCCCGGTCAGCCGCCCGGCGAGCGACGGGCCGGCCTGGCCGGCGCCGATGATGATCGCGTCGAACGCTCTCATCGCGTCCGTCACGTTCTCCCCCGGCGACCCAACTCCGCCATGCGATGGGCGGCGGCGGCCGCCGCCTCCTCCGGGCTCCTGCCGTCCTGACGTGCGCTCAGATAGGGCGCGTACCAATCCCACCAGAGGTGCTTGCCGTGCGTCTTCTCGTAGGAGCCGTGGTGCTCCTCGGTCTCACGGAGGAGTGCGGCAAGGGCCGTGACGTCCGTGGCCTGCGCCCCCGCCGGCTTCCACTCGCGGCCGGGAAGGCGCGCCCCGATCTCCTGCAGCAACCACTCGTTCCCGTCCGGATCCGCGAACGAGGCAAACGAGAAGTAGGAGCGGCCTTCCGGGTCGCGCCCGTTCGCGCGCGGGTTCGCCACCGCGTCGTTGAAGGGCCCGCCGGCAAAGTGGAAGACCTCGCTCACCGCGACGCCGCGCGCGATCAGGTCGTCCCGGGCGGCGTCGATGTCGTCCACGGCGAGGACCAGGCTGTCAGAGCCGGGCTTCGCCGAGGTGACTCCCTTGCCGAAGATGATCGACGCGTCCGAGTTGTGCGGCGTGATCTGCACGCCGCGAAAGCCGCCCGCCGCCACGTCGATGTCGAGACGCCAGCCGAGCTCCTCGTAGAACGCTTTCGCGCGGTCGACGTCGGATACGCGGAGCAACACCACCTCGAGCTTCATGTCGACCGGTTTCGTCGCGTCACCGCTGGGCATCGCGGTCTCCTTTCGTGGTCAGTTCGCGCCAATCCGCGCCGAACATCCACACGGATGCTCCGAACAACACGAAATCCTTCACGAGGAACTGTCCGGGAACGACGGCCAGCGCGGGGAATCCGCCCTCCGACGCCTCCCAGACACCAGGGGTCGTGAGCAGGAAGCTCAAGGTGGTGAAGAACATGCCGGCGGCCGCTGCGCTGCCGACGAGGGCGGCCAGAACCGAGAGCGGACGGGCGGCGATGAGCAGGGCGACCGCGATCTCGGCGCCACCCAGCAACGCCGAGAAGCCGCGAACGCTGAACACCGAGTAGGCCCAGCTCATCAACGGGCCATTGGAGACGAAGCCCGAAATGCCGTCGGCCTCGTACGCCGTGAATTTCATGCCGCCAATCCACAGGAGCACCAGAACGAGGCCGTATCGGAGGACATGCCGCCCGACGGCTTCGGCCGTCTGCGCCACGCCGACGTACAGCGGCGCTCGTCGCCCCAGTGTCGACTTGCCACGGCCTGCATCGAAGGACGTCGCCGGCATGGCCGTGCCCTTTCTTGCTGCTCGTGCAACTCACTACGTAGTTGCACCAGCTCGGGGCAGCACCCACGCGCCGATCATGGAGCAGGCGGACCTGCGGCGCAGCCGCGTCACCGACACGACGCCCGCGTGCGCAGTCGGCGCAGCGTTCGCAAACACCGACATTCTCATCGGGTCCACCTCCTTCCCGGAGCCGCGATCGCGCACATCGGCTCGGGCAGCGTCAGGGTAGCGAGACACCGGAGCTTGGCGCCACCCGTCCGACGCTATGCAACGCCGACGCATTGACCGTCAAGCATTCCGGTGACGAGCATTCTTCTCGGGTGATGAGGGAACGCGACATCCAAGTCTCCTCCGTCTTCCGCGCCGGGAGAAGTCACGCCGCAGGCGCGCGGTTGACCCACATGGCACGTGTCAACCGATCCCTCGCGCACGGCCTTGTGGGGGCCGTGGATCGTCATGTCATGCGGAGCGCCGTCGCAGGCGCGGGTCTGCTCTCCATCCTTCTCAGCGGCCGCGAAGCCTTCCCGGCGACCAGCGCGATCCGCCTCGTCGAGATACTCGGCTCGTGGCAGGGCGACGGTGCCGTGCAGTTCGTCGAGCTGGCGCTCGTGCAGGACGGCGCCACGCAGGTGTCCGGGGCGCGGCTCACGTTCACGAGCACAACGTCGGGCAAGCGCCGCGCCCTCCAGCTCCCCAGCGACGTCGCCGTCGGCACCGCGGGCAGTCGTATCCTCGTCGCGACGGAGCGGGCGCAGGAGGTCCTCGGCGTCACGGCCGATTTCGTCCTGCCGGACGGGCTCCTCGGCGAAGACATGGGTCGGGTCTGCTACCAGGTCACCGCTGACGACGGGAGCTCGATGACGGTCGATTGCGTCGCCTTTGGTGGCTACGCCGGCGACAACGGGGACTTCGGACGTCCGCTGCGCGGCGGTCCCGACAACCGCACGATCGTGCGCGTCGCCACCACCGGAACGAACCGGGCCGACTGGGACACGGTGCTGACGCCCACGCCGCAGAACAACGCGGGCGTCTCGGCCACGGTCGCCTCCCTGTGCGGCGACGAGCACGTCGACTCGGGGGAGGAATGCGACGGCGGCGACCTGGGCGGCTCGAGCTGCGGAGACTTCGGGAATGCCGACGGCGATCTCACGTGCCACCAGTGTCACTTCGACAAGTCCGGCTGCGTGACCTGCGGCAACGGCACGATCGACGACGAGGAGCAGTGCGACCAGGACGCGCTGGGCGACACCACCTGCGAGGCGGTCGGCTTCACGGGCGGGGAAATGGACTGCAGCACGTCGTGCAAGCTCACCACCGATCGCTGCGATCCGACCTTCTATGTCCCCGGCGGCGGAACCGGCCCCGAGTGCACCGCGGAATGGCAGATCACCAACTCCGCCCAGCGTCCGGGCCGCGACGGGGCGGCGGCGTTGCGCCAGTCGTGCGACGACGGCGACGACGGCTGTGATGCCGACGGCGCGACCGGCCAGTGCACCTTTCTGGTCGCCGTGTGCTTCGACCGCACGGACCCACGTCTCACGAAGGGCGACAAGGTCTGCCGGCGCGACCCCGTCACGTCCTGGACGCTGAAAGCTCCGGCCGACGACGCGAACGCCGCGGCTCTGCTCGAGGCCGTTTCCGCCCTCGCACCCTCGCATCGCAGCGGGGGGACCGTCACCTTCGACGCGCCCTTCGCGGGTGCTGGTGCGTGCGGCGCCACCGTTCCGGTCGTCGTCGCCGCGGGTCAGCGCGTCGTGCTGAAGGCCCGGACGGCGGCGTCGGGCGGCCGAGTCGACGTCGATGCGCTGCGCCTGATCTGCCGGTAGGCGCCGCCCCCGAGGTCAGCGGATTGACAGGGGCGGCCCACGCCGGCGCGTCAACCGCCGTCGGGGTCGCCGCCTTCGTGTTGGCATGCACACGGATACCCACGGCGGGAAGAAAGGACGGCAGGGATGAGCACGATCGACACGAGCATGCGGGCGGGCGGGATGCGACCACTCGACGCGGAGGGCATGCGCAAGCGCTTTCAGGCCATCGACACGGCGGCCGCGAACTACCTGGGCATCGACCGGGAGACCCTGCGGACGCGGCTGCAGGGCGGGGAGCGCCTCGCCGACATCGCGACGGCGGAAGGCAAGAGCGTGGATGGGCTCGAGAGCGCCCTCGTCTCGGCCCTGAACGCCACCGGGAGCACCGACGGCGTGGACGTCTCGGCCCTGGTGGGTCGCATCGTGAACCGGACGCTGCCGCCCCCGCCGGGCGGCCGGCAGCAGGGCGACGAGGACGCGCTCGACGCGCTCGAGAAGGCGGCCAGCAGCTACCTGGGCTTGGATGTCTCCGCCATCCGCGAGGCGCTGGCCGGGGGCTCGTCGCTGGAGGAACTCGCCAGCGCGGTCGGCAAGGACGTGAACGGGCTGAAGGACACGCTCCTGGATGCACTCACGGACGGACAGGCCTGCAGCGCCGAGACGACCTCGCTTCTGCAGGCGCTCGTGGACCGCATGCTCGACGGGACGGCCGATCTCGCCGGGGGGCGTCTCTCGACGGTGGCGTAGCCCGGCGACGGATTTGGTGGTCCTGGCCGTTGAGGGGACATGGATGCATGGCCGTGTTCCTCGGGGACGGCCGGCGGAGCTTCGGCGACGCCGGCCGTCCCGGGTCCCCCGCTCGAGGGCTGGGAGGCGCTGTACCGGGAGCACCGGCCCCGGGTCCTGCGCCTCTGTCGGATGCTCCTTCGTGACGAGTCCGAGGCCGAGGACGTGGCCCAGGAGGTGTTCATCACGGCGCTGGCGTGGTTCGCGCGTCCAGCCCGCACGATGCGGTGGGGACCGTGGCTCACGACCGTCGCCATGCACGCGTGTCATCGCCGGCGCCGCGGGCGCTGGTGGCAGTGGTGGCGGAGCGCCCGCGAGCCGTTCGTCGGCGACGAGTTGGCGACGGCGGTCGCCTCGCCGGACGAATCCGTCGCGGCACGGGAGCAGCGTCGCGAGCTCGAAGAGATCTTCGCCGCGCTCTCGCGCCAGCAGCAGCGGGTGTTCCAGCTGCGGCACCTCGAGGGCCGCTCGACGCGTGAGGTGGCGGACGTGCTCGGCGTGACGGAGGGTTCCGTGAAGCGGCATCTGTTCCGCGCGACCGCCGCATTCCGCGACGCGCTTCGCGAGAGGCCGCTCTCGTCGGAATGCGCGGGGCTCGCGATCGAGCCCCGCCCGTCCTCGTGCGAATCGTCGGCTGGCGGGAAGGCAGCGCCGGTGCGGGTCCGTCGGACCCGCACCGGAGATGCCGAATGCTCCAGCGCACGCTAGTCCAACGCGAGTCCGGCACACGACGTTTCCCGCCCGACGGCTTCAGTCCGGCGGGGGGCCAGGCGGCCCGGGCGGCAGCGGCTCGCTGCTCCTCAGCACCTGCAGCTGCGCGCGCTGCTCGGGGGTGAGCGCGTTCCGGATCCGGATCAGCAGCGCCAGGTGCCGCCGCTTCATCCGATCCTCGGCCGCCAGCACGCGGTCCATCTGCGCCAGCGCTTCGGCTTCGTCGATCCGGTCGCGATCCAGCAGCCGATCGAGCTTCTCTGACTCGGCCGCGAGGGTCCAGCGCAGGTCGACGAGCTCGCGCTCCGCCTCCACCATCGCGGTCTTGATGATCTCGCGTTGCGCGTCCGTGAGCTTCAGCTCCTCCTGGTTCCGCATCACCAGCGACGGCGGGAATATCCGGCTCATGAAGCGCGGCGGGCCGAACGGCCGCCCGCCCGGTCCGCCGTCGGGCGGGCCCATGGGCTGCGCCGCCACGGGGGCGGCGAGAGCGACGGTCAGCGCGAGGGCGTGGGTCCAGCGGGTCATGCGGCACTCCTTCCGGACGCGCTGCGCGACCGGTGGTCGTCGGAGGCGTCGGAACCATCGAGATCGGGGCAGCCGAGCTCGCCCGCCGTGCAGCCGGACGTCGGCATGCCGTCGGCGGCGCTCAGGCCGGCCACGGTGAGCAGGTCGTCGCTCGGGGCGGCGACGTCGTCGAGTGACGCCGCCAGCGCGAGCAGGTCGGTCGCCGGCGCGA
>CAYOIZ010000007.1:0-167782 GCA_964404165.1 uncultured Binatia bacterium (SeqCode)
CCGGTCGCGGCGGCTCGGGTGCGGCGGCGACCGGTGCCGGAGGCGCCTCGACCTGCGTCGGCTCGGCATCGGCTGCGGGCGCATCGTCGGGCCTCGCCGACTCGTCGACGTCGGCGTGCGATTCGACGATGGGGGCCGGCGGCTCGGGCTCGGGCTCGAACGACGGCGGCGGCACCTCCGTCATCGACGGGGGCAGCTCCGGAGCATCGAAGTCGAGCGACGGCGGAACGTCGCCTTCGGTTCGCTCCGGCTCGGCGATGGACGCGGGGACCTCTTCGCGCTTCAGGACCTCGCGCGCGGTGCGACGACGGATGACGTTCGTGCGCAGGCGTGTCTCGGTCGTCTGCTCGAGGGCCGTGACGATCTGGTCGGCGCCGGAGTCACGCTGCGTGACGACGCGCTCGGACACCACTCGCTCGGAGCCGATCGAAACCGTCGGACGCGGCGTCAGGCCGAGGCCGTCCTTCAGACGCGTGACCTCGTCGTCGGAGACGGCGCTCTGCGAGCGCTTGCCCTTGATGCCGAGACGTTCGGCGAGGGCGATGAGGTCTTTCGGGGTCTGACCCCACTCCTTTGCGAGCTCGTGGATTCGCTTCGACATGGTGTCAGCCCTGCTTCCCTGCGGCTGCGAACGTATGGACGAGGGCCTCACGCGCGGCGCGCGGCGGAGTGGCTCGGAGCGACCGCACGGCGCCCCGGCGCTGCACGAACGCAGACCAGCAGGTCGACTGCGTGTGCAGATAGGCCCCGCGACCCGTCTGGCGTCGATCGACGTCCGGGCTCAGCTGACCGTCGCGTGCGACGAACCGTGACAACGAAGCCTGGGGAGCGCGCTTCCCGCATCCCACGCACGTCCGGACGGCTTCCGTCACCCGGCGCCCTCCTCGCCCGCGGGCTCGGGCAGGCTGGTGCTGCTGAGGGGGGCGTCGTCGATCCCGGGAATCTCCGGTGGTGGAATCGAGGCGAGATGCTCGCGCGTGGCCGAGAGAATGGGTTCGATCCGCTCCGGCGAGAGGCCATCGACGTCCTGCAGCGTTTCGTCGTCGGACGCCGCGAGCTCTTCGGCGGACTTGAAGCCGTGCTGGAACAGGAGCTCCGTCTCGGCGATGGTGAGCCCCGGAATGGCACTGAGCGACGCCCGCGCGCGGCGGGCCTCGTCCTCGGCTTCCGACTCGCTGCGAACGTCGAGCTTCCAGGTGGTGAGGCGCGACGCCAGGCGGACGTTCTGCCCCTTCTTGCCGATCGCGAGCGAGAGCTGATCGTCGGGGACGATCACCTCCATGGCGTGCTCGTCCTCGTCCATGATGATCTTGGACACCTTGGCGGGGGCCAGCGCACGACACACGTACTCGGCGGGATCGGCCGTCCACGGCACGATGTCGATCTTCTCGTTGCGCAGCTCCTGGACCACGGCCTGGACGCGCGTGCCGCGCATGCCGACGCAGGCGCCGACGGGATCGACGTCGGGATCGTGCGACGTGACGGCGAACTTCGCGCGCCCACCGGGCTCGCGTGCCGCGCCCTTCACCTCGACGATGCCCTCGTAGATCTCCGGGACCTCCTGCTCGAACAGCTTGATCAGGAGGCCTGGGTGGGTGCGTGACAGGACGATCTGCGGACCGCGGCTCGAGAGCTCGACGTCGACGATGTACGCCCGGATGCGGTCACCCTGGCGATACCGCTCGCGCGGGATCTGCTCCTTTTCGGGCAGAATCGCGTCGGTGCGGCCGAGGTTGACGATGATGTTCTTCTTCTCGAAGCGCTGCACCATGCCCGAGGCGAGCTCGCCCTTGCGGCCCTTGAACTCGTTGAAGATGCTGTCGCGCTCGGCGTCACGCACCTTCTGGATGATGTTCTGCTTCGCGGCCTGGGCCGCGATGCGACCGAACTTCTCCGAGGGGAGCTTGCGCAGCAGCTCGTCGCCGACCTCGCACTCCGGGTCCATCGAGGTGCGCGCATCGTCGAGCAGCATCTCGTTCTCGGCGTCCTGCAGGACGTCGACGACCGTCAGGATCTCGAAGAGCTCGACCTCACCGATCTCGGGGTTGAACTGGGCTTCGATCTTCTTCTCGGGACCGTAGGTGCGCTTGGCGGCGGACAGCATCGCCTCTTTCAGGGCCTCGACGATGATGCCGCGGTCGATCCCCTTCTCCTTGCTCACCTGCTCGATGACGCGATTCAGATCCGGCAACATCGGTACCTCCTGCCCTCACGCGTGGGAGTGCGGTAGGCCCGCAGGCCGGGGAAAGTCGAACTCGACGTTGGCCTTTTCGATCGCCGCGAGGGCGACCGAAACCGTGCCGGCGTCGGGATCTTCGACGGTGACTTCGCCATTGGCGACCGCCGCGAGCACGCCATGGAACTGGCGGCGTCCGGCGATCGGCTCCCGGGCCCGTATCGTGACCTTCTGGCCGACGGCACGCACGAAGTGGGGCTCGCGGACGAGGGGGCGATTGAGTCCCGGGGACGAGCATTCGAGCTGGTAGCGACCCGGCACGACGTCATGGGCGTCGAGTACGTCACCCAGCTCACGCGACAACCGCGCCAGCTCGTCGAGGGTGACCCGGCCTTCGGGGCGATCGATCAGGAGGCGGAGCACCAGTCGACCGGCTTCCGGTCGATACTGGACATCCACGAGCTCGAGGCCCGCCGCCAAAGCGACGGGCTCCGACAGCTCCCAGATACGCTGGGTAACCGCGGCCCGATCCATGCTAACTTCGCTCCTCCAAAATGAAAAAGTGGGCCGGGGCCCACTCAGGTTGGTCAGTGAAGGCCAGGAACGGGTCGTATAACACGGGGGATCCATACCCGCAACGACGGGTCCGGCCGTGACGCGGTGCGCCCTCAGGCGTACATCCCCTCGATGAGGGCTCCATGCCGCTCGGCGACGACCTTGCGCTTCACCTTGAGGCTCGGCGTGAGCTCCCCGGTCTCGGTCGAGAAGTCCGCGGGCAGGATACGGAACTGCTTGATCGACTCGAAGGACGCCAGGTGGGCGTTTACCGCTCCGACCTCCGCCTCGATCAGCTCCCGGACCTTCGCGTCCGTGGCCATGGCCTCGGGTCCGGCGAGCGATACCCCCTGGGAGGCCGCCCAGCGCTCGACCTCGGGGGCATCCAGGGTGAGCAGCGCGACGCAGAACTTGCGCCGGTCCCCGATGACGACCGCCTGGCTGATGTGGGGCTGGAGCTTCAGCAGGTTCTCGATCTTCTGAGGGGCGACGTACTTGCCGCCCGACGTCTTGATGAGGTCCTTCTTGCGATCCGTGATGCGCAGGAATCCGTCGGCGTCGAACTCGCCGATGTCGCCCGTGTGGAACCAGCCCTCGTCGTCCCAGGCCTCGCGGGTGGCGTCGGGGCGCTGGTAATAGCCGGTGACCACGTTCGCCCCGCGCGCGAGGATCTCGCCGTCGGCCGCGATCTGGAGCTCGCAGCAGTCGAGCGGCAGCCCGACGGTGCCGAGACGGAAGCGGTCCGGTCGATTGACGGTGAGCGCCGGCGTCGTCTCGGTGAGCCCGTAACCCTCCAGGATGAGGATACCGGCCGCGTGGAAGAAGCCGGCGATGTCCGGCGAGAGCGGAGCGCCGCCGGACAGGAGGAAACGGATGTTGCCGCCGAGCGTGTCGTGGATGCGCGCGAACACGAGCCGATGTGCGACACCGCTCGCCGCCTGCAACCAGGCGGGGACGGGGCGCCCCTCGCGCTCGTACCGGCTGCGTCGCATGCCGATCCCGACCGCGCAGTCGAAGATCGCACGCTTCAGCCCGCTGCCCGCGTCCCGCGCCGCGTGCACCCGCGCGTACACCTTCTCGTAGACGCGCGGGACGGCCGGCAGGACGTGGGGCCGACAGTGCCGCAGGTCGTCGACCAGCGTGTCGATGGAGCGCGCGAACGCGGTCGTCGAGCCGGACGCGATGCCGACGTACTCGATCATGCGCGCGAAGGAGTGGGCGAGCGGCAGGAAGAACAGATCGACCTCCCCCTCGCGCAGCATCCCGAGACGCAGGGTCGCATCGACCGAGGCGAGATGGTTGCCGTGCGTCTGCGGAACACCTTTCGGCGGACCGGTGGTTCCCGACGTGTAGACGATGGTCGCGAGCGTGTCGCGACCCATGGCGGCGACCCGACGGTCGACCTCCGCGCCGCGCGCATCGAGACACGCCGCGCCGCGCGCGAGCAGCGCGGCGAGAGTCTCGTCCGATCCATCGTCGTCGATCGTGATGATGGCCCGCACCGGACTGCGCTGGACGACGCCGTCCAGGGCGACCCCGTCGTCGCGGGCCGACACGACCTTGGCCCGTTGCGCGGCGTTCTCGACGAAGGCGAGCGTGGCGCCGGCATTGTTGAGGATGTAGCCGCATTCCGCTGCCAGCACCGACGGATAGATCGGAATCGTGAGCGCACCTGCGGCCAGGATCGCCAGGTCGATCTCCATCCACTCGGCGCGGGTCCCGGAGAGCAGTGCGACGCGATCGCCCGGGGCGACGCCCATGTCGATCAACGCCGCGGCGAGCTGGCGCACGCGGGTGGCCATCGTCGTCCAGCTGACGTCGCGCCACGCGCCATCGCGATGATGGCGATAGCGTGGCCGGTCGCCCAGGTCCGCCGCACGGGCGAAGAACATCTGCGCTAGATTCGCGTAGCTCACGCGTGCCTCCGATTCGTCTCGCCCGCTGGCGCCGTTCAGCCGTCCCGTATAATAGGCGCGTCGTTCCGCTCAAGGCCGTGAGGACCCCGTCGTGTCCGAGCTACGTCGAGACCCCATCCTGCGCCGCTGGGTGATCATCGCCCCGGAACGACCCGGCGACATGGCGCAGCGCCGGGGTGGGTCGGCGGCGGATGGTCCGCGTGACTGTCCGTTCTGTCCCGGCAACGAGCACCGCAATCCCGTCGAGATCGCCCGCGCCGAGGGACCCGCGGGCTGGGCCGTCCGGGTGACGCCCGACCGCCACCCCCTGCTCCGCATCGAGGGGGAGCTGGCGCGACGCGGTGCCGGCATGTCGGACCTGATGAACGCCGTCGGCGCCCACGAGCTCGTCACCGACTCGCCGGATCACGTCCAGACCTGGGCCGAGTTCCCGCTGGAGCAGATGGTCCGGCTGCTGCGTGTCTATCGCGACCGCCTCGCCGATCTGCGCCGCGACCCACGCTTCCGCTACGTGCTCGTGCTGAAGAACCGTGGCGCCGCATGGAGTCGCTACCACCATGCGCACTCCCACGTCATCGCGACGCCGTTCACGCCGAAGCGCATCGAGGAGGAGCTCGCCGGCGCGCGCGAGTATCACCGACGCAAGGAGCGCTGCGTCTTCTGCGATCAGCTGGCGGAGGTGCTCGGGACGGGCGATCTGGTGGTCGCGCAACGCGGCGACCTGCTGAGCTTCACGCCGTTTGCGTCCGCGCACCCGTATGAGACGTGGATCAGCAGCACCATGCACGCCGCCGACTTCGCCACGACGCCCGACGACGTGCTCGAGCCCCTCGCGGCCGTCCTGGTGGATACGCTCGCCCGCCTCCGGAGCGTGTGCGGCGACCCGGCCTACAGCGTGGCGCTGCACAGCGGCGCCGTCGACGGCAGCGACGCAGCCGAGTTCCACTGGCACTGGGAGATCGTGCCGCACCTGGGCCACGAGCTCGGCATGGAGTGGGCCACCGGCATCTACTCGAACCCGGTGGCACCGGAGGACGCGGCCCGCACATTGCGCGGCGCCGCGACCTGACCGCGACTACGACTCGCTGCCACCTTCGCGGAGCTCGTGGAATGTCACCAGATCGATGATCTGGTAGGTGCGCCTGCCGCTCGGCGTGTGGACCTCGACCTCGTCACCGACCGTCTTGCTCATTAGTGCCTTGCCGATCGGTGACGACAGCGAAATCTGGCCCTTCGCCGCATCGACCTCTTCCGGGAAGACGATCATGTAGTTGATCGACACATCCGTGTCGGCGTCGACGTCCGCCACGGTGACGCGGCTGCCGTACGCGACGACGCCGCGTGGAATCGACGCCACCGTGTACATCGAGAGGTCGCGGATGCGTCCCTCGAGATGACCGATGCGCGAGCGAACGAAGTCCTGGCGGTTCTTGGCCGCCTCGTACTCGGCATTCTCGGACAGATCGCCATGCGCCGCCGCCGTCTGGAGGTCCTTCGGGATCTGGAAGGTGAGCTCGTGCTTCAGGTCGGCGAGCTCCTTCTTGAGCTTGGCGAGTACCGGTAGCTCCATGCTGCTATTCCGTACGGTCAGCCGGCAGCGCGCTCGGCGAGGATGCGGCGCGCGAGATCGCTGGCGAGCTTGCCGTCGTAGCGCCCTGCGAACTGCTCCTTCAGGGCGGCCATGATGCCGCCGAGTGCGCCCCCGGCGCTCCCGGCGGCGATGTCGCGGATCGCGTGCTCGAGGTCTTCGGCCGTCAGCGGCGCGGGAACCCACGCCTCCAGAATGGCCCGCTCGGCGCGGTTCTGCTCCACGATGTCACGACGTCCCGCCTTGTCGGCGAACGCCTCTGCTTCTTCTCGCTTCTTGAGCTCGCGCCGAACGATGGCGACGAGGTCGGCCTCGTCGAGCGTCGGCACGCGACGCTCGACCTTCACGTTCTTCGCTGCGGCGACGACACCCCGCAGGACGAGGACGCGCTGGCTGTCGCGGGCCTTCATGGCCTGCGTCAGCTCGTCCGACAGGAGCTGCTCGCTGATCGCCACGCGGCGCAGGGTAGGCGGAAGCATACGGGATGTAAAGCCCGTGGCGCGCTACGGTGGCGCGCGTCGCTGGGTTCCCGCGGGCGGGCTCGACGCCTCCGCCCAGAGATCGGCGGCGCGCTGATACAAGGCGTCGAGCCCGGTGACGTAGAGGTACATCGCCACCGCCCCCACGAGCGCTCCCCACACGAAGTTCCTCATCCCATTCCTCCTCGCGGCATTGCCTCGGCCCGGCACGCCGCGCACCATCCGCGCCCCATCGCCATGGCCGATTGGCTGCGTGTGGCACTCGACTGCCTTCTGCCACGATGCTGCGAGGCGTGCGATGCCGGCCTGCCGGCGGGGCACGAGACGTGCCTCTGTGCGACCTGCATGGTGGCTGTCGCGACGCCCGTGCACGTCGGCTGCGATGTCTGCGGCGTCCCCACGGTCTCGACGGCCCCACGCTGCATCGATTGCCTCCGCATGCCTCCCGCCTTCTCCACGGCGCGCGCGTTGGGATTGTACCTGCCCGCCACCGCCGGGCTCAATCCGCTCGCCCGCGCGGTGCACGCGCTCAAGTACCGTCGACGACGCGTCGTCGCGACGACACTCGGCGTCATGCTGGCACGATGCTACCCGTTCGCGCCCGATGCCGTCCTGGTTCCGGTGCCATTGCATCCGGCGAAGCTCCGTGTCCGCGGATTCAATCAGGCCCTTCTCCTGGCGCGCGTCGTCGCACGTCATCGCGGACTGCGCATCGCGCCCCATGCCCTGCAACGCGGTCGGCCGACGGCGGGGCAGTTCCGACTCGGTGCCGTCGCGCGACGCGAGAACCTGCGCGATGCGTTCACCGTGCGTCGCCCCGACGACGTCCGTGCGCGTGCGGTCGTCGTCGTCGACGACGTCATGACGACCGGGGCGACCGCTGACGCGTGCGCGCGCGCCCTCCTCGGCACCGGCGCCCGTCGCGTCGACGTCCTGACCGTCGGTCGCACACCGTCCCCGGGCAGCGATTCTGTTGAAAGCTTTGGAACTCGCTGTTAGAGGAGCACCGGGTCTCTACGACTTTTGGGCAACGGTGCCCGGGAAGCCGGTGGGTGGCCGTGGGGTGCGAGGGGGAGGCTGATCGATGGGCGACGTGGACGCGATCCTGGCCGAGGTGCGGTCGCTGGCAACGCGCGGCGATCACCACATGATCGTTGCCCGGTACGGCACCGTGGACGACACGCCCGAGGAGGAGACCTGGAACTCCACGGAGCTGCTCTACGAGATCGGCCGGGCGTTCGGCATGCTCGGCAACGAGGACAAGGTCGAGCGCTATCTGCTGCGGTGTGCCGAGCTGGCGCCGCGGCGTGCCGCCGTCTTCCACTGTGCGATCGGCTGGTACTTCCAGCGCAAGAAGAAGTGGACGAAGGCGCTGCGATGGTACGACCGTGCGCTGCAATCGTTCCCGACCTACCATCTGTGCCTGTTCCGGCGCGGCTACTGTCTCGAGAAGCTGCATCGGCCGCGCGAGGCGGCGGAGGCGCTGTCGCGCGCGCGGACCGTCTGGGACCAGGCGGGCGCCGACCAGCGCGCCCGCGGCCGCGGCGTCCAGGTGCAGGTACTCTTCCATCTCTCGCGCGTCCTGCGTGACCTCGGCGACTTCGACGCGGCGACCGAAGCGCTCGACGAATGCCGCGTGCTGGACGCCGATACCGATCCACCCGCGATCCGGCCCGAGCACATCCTCGCCTGCTGCGGGGAGCTCCAGCTGCGTCGCGGGGATCTCGTCGGCGCGCGTGCCCTGTTCGAGCAGGCACGCGATCTCGATCGTACGTCGAGCTACGTGTGGGAGCGCATCGGGCGCGTCCACGAGCTCCAGGGCAACACCGTCGAGGCCGAGGCGGCGTATCGTCACGCCATCACCCTGCCGCGCGGCGCCTTCGCCTACCTCGCCCTCGGCCGCCTGCATACGCAGGTGACGACCGACCTCCCCGCCGCCGCGGCCGCACTGGCGGAGGCGTTGCGCCAGCTGCCGAGCGCCGAGCCGCTCGTTCGGCTCGAGCTGGCGCGCCTGCAGCTCGTCTGTGGCCGGCCACGGGCGGCCTATGCGCAGGTCGAGCAGGCCCTCGCCTGCCGGCGCGAAGGCGGCTTCGCGGAGGGCCTGCGTCTCGCGGCGGATCTCGCGGAGCGCCTCGGTCTCGTCGATGCCGCAGCCGGCTACCTCCGTCAGCTCGCCCGACTCGTGGCCGATGACGACGTCCTCATCAAGCGCGCCGCTGCCCTCGAGCAACAGGCCCCGAGCGTGGAGCCGATACCGGACGATGCGCCGCTCCCGGACGCGCTGACCCTGCTCAGCGACGCGGCCCTCGACACACCCGGGCGCGCGCGTGTCGTCGGCGTCGTCGATCGCTTCTTCTCGGACAAGGGGTTCGGGTTCGTACGCTACGGCGACGGCCAGACGCTCTTCTTCCACGTGACGCAGTGCCAGGACGGCGGCGACGGGATTGCACCGGGTGCCCCGGTGTCGTTCATCGTCGGTCACAACCCGAAGAAGGGAAAGCCCCAGGCCGAGGCGGTCCGCCGCCAGGAGTAGCTCGTCAGGGGTGGACGGCGGATCGGAAGCTGCCCACGTACTCGACGACGGCGTCGATCTCCGCCGCGGAGAGGACGTCCTTGAACGGCGACATCATGGTGCCCGGCTTGCCATCACGCACCACGATCCGGAGCTGCTCTGGGGTGCGGCCGTTCCAGAACGACGGGTCGCGGAAGTTCCGCGGTCGGGGCTCGAGCGCCGCCGCGGCCGGTCCGTCGCCGGCCCCGTTGTCGCCGTGACACGGCGAGCAACGTTCGGCGTAGACGGCGGCACCCGATCGGGCCTCGGCGCCGAGCGCGAGGGCCGGGATCAGGACGAGGGCGATCGCCGCGATCGCGCGCCGCGGGCTCACGCCGGGGCCGTCAGGTCCGCGAGCTCGCCGGCGCTGTCCATGGCGGCCAGCTCGTCGTAGCCGCCGATCGATCGTCCGTCGATGAATATCTGCGGCACCGTTCGGCGCCCCGTACGCTTCATCACGTCGGCACGCAGGGCGTCGTCGGTGCTGACGTCGACCTCGGTGTACGCGATGCCGCGCTCCTGGAGGAGCCGCTTCGCACGCACGCAGTAGGGACAGCTGGGCGTCGTGAACACCTCAACGCGGGCCGACATGCGCGACTCGTAGACCGCGCGATCGAGCGAGGCAAGCGCGTTGACACGGCCAGAGGCGCGAGGGTAGCGGACACGGATGGCCTCAGCCGACGCCCGCGACGCCTTCGACCGCCTGGTGGACATCATGGCGCGCCTGCGCGCGCCCGGCGGATGTCCGTGGGATCGCGAGCAGACGGCGGAGAGCCTCCAGCCCTACCTCGTCGAGGAGGCGTACGAGGTGCTCGACGCCATCGCGGAGGGCGACGCGGAGTCGTTACGCGACGAGCTCGGCGACGTCCTCCTGCAGGTGGTCTTCCACGCCGAGATCGCCGCCGAGACGGGTCGCTTCACGATCGCCGACGTCGCCCGGGCCATCGGCGACAAGCTGGTCCGCCGCCACCCCCACGTCTTCGCCGACGTGACGGTGCGCGACGCCGAGGAGGTGTCGCGCAACTGGCGCCAGATCAAGGCCGCGGAGCGTCGGGCGAAGGGCGTCGACGGCGGCGTCCTGGCGTCGGTCCCGCGCGCCCTGCCCGCCCTGCCGCGGGCACAGCAGGTGGGGGACAAGCTGGCCGAGGTCGGGTTCGACTGGCCGGACCTCGCCGGCACGCTCGCCAAGGTCGACGAGGAGCGCGGCGAGCTGGCCGCCGCCGTCGCGTCCGGGGACACGGCTGCCGCAGCACGCGAGCTCGGGGACCTGCTGCTGACCCTGACCAGCGTTGCCCGCCACCTCGGGGTGTCGGCCGAGATCGTGCTCCGGGAGGCCACGGAGCGGCTGTCCCGCCGTGTCGCCGAGGTCGAGCGCCAGGCGGCCGACGCGGGAACTCCCCTCCCCGGCCTGGACGCGACCGCGCGTGACCGCCTCTGGGACGAGGCCAAGCGACGGACGGCCGCGAAGGTTTGACCCGATACGGGTCGCGTGGTAGCTCCTCCGCCCGTGGCAAATCATGCGTCGGCGCTCAAGCGCCACCGCCAGACCCTGAAGCGCACCGCGCGTAACAGCGCGCTCCGCACCCGTCTCCGTCACCTCGTGCGTGCGGTCCGTACCGCCGTCGCCGGCAGCGATGTTGCCGACGCCACCGAGAAGCTCGGGCATGCCACCAGGGCGCTCGACAAGGCCGCCACGAAGGGCCTGATCCACCGCAACAACGCGGCCCGCAAGGTGTCGCGCCTGTCGCGGGCCGTCGGCAAGCTCTCCGCTACCGCCGCGAAGTAGCGCCCGCGGTCGCGGCGACGATCTCGAACAGGGCCGCCTCGAACACCGCCGCTGCCGGTCGAGACGACTTGAGCTCGAGGTCGAGCCGTCGCAACGTCGACAAGGCTCGTTCGAGCGCCGGAGCCTTGGCCCGGCCCATGTTCTTGCGGACCATCCACGGCGGCATCCCCAGCCGTCCCGCGATGTCGTCCGGCCCGAGCCCCGCATCGGCCAGCTCCGCCACGTGCAGGGCCCGACGCAGGCTCGACGCCAGGAACGCCGCCACCTTGATGGGGGGCTCGCCCTCCACCAGCAGCGCCCGGAGCGAGCGGCTGGCACCGGCGAGGTCGCCGCGGGCGAGCCGATCGGTGAGCTCGTCGATCGCGTGGGTGCGTGTCGCCGCCACCGTGGCCTCGACGTGGGACGTGGTGAGCCGAGCCCCAGGGCCCGCATAGAGCGAGACCTTCTCGAGGTCGCCCGCGAGCTGGGCCAGATCGAGCCCGGTGCGATCGACGAGCGCATCCGCCGCGGCGGGTTCGAGCTCGTGGCCACGCTCCTTGGCCAGACGCGCGAGCCAGCGCCGTGCGACCGTCCCGTCGGTGATCCGCAGACACGGCACCGACGCGCCGTCGCGGGCACAGGCCACCAGCAGCTTCCGCCGCTGATCGAGGGCGCGGGCGACGAGCACGAGACGCCCGCCGGCGCCGAGCTTCGGCAGCAGCCCGAGCAGCTCGGTCTCCTGGGCTGCCGGCAACGTCTCCGCGCGACGGATGACGAGCACCGGTGCTCCGCCGAACAGCAACGGCGAGCTCAGATCGTCGAGCGCCGCGCCGAGATGGCCCGCGTCGTCGTCGGCCCAGAGCGTGCGCCAGGTACCCGGGCGCTGCTCCGGATCGAGTCGGCGACGGAGGATCTGCAGCGCGCGATCGACGAAGAACGTCTCCTCGCCGTAGATCAGCCAATAGGGTCGCAGGGGGGCGCGCTCGAGCTGGGCGAGCGGATCCCCCTCGCCCGCCGACGGCGCGCCCCGGCGCCCGCCGCTCAGAATCCCTCCATCGACTGCAGGTAGACGTCGCGGGCGAGCAGGTCGAGCAGGTCGACGAGCGCCTGCTGGCGCCGCGCCTCGATGAGCTGGACGTTCTGCAGGTCGACGAGATCGCGCGCGTCGATGGTGCCGCGCTGGAAGCGCGGTGACGTGCTGACGACGACGCCGCTCACCGCACCGAAGTCGAGCGACTCCTGCAGCAGCTTGGTCTCGTAGATCACGCGTTTGGTGCTGCGTTCCGTCAGCCGGAAGCTGATCTGCAGGACGCCCTGGAACTGCACGGCTTCGTCGGTGGCGGCGAACGACACCGGCGTCGCGCCGAAGCGGCGGATGGAGCCGCTCAGCAGCAGGTCGCCGTCGGGGTCGCGTTGCACGCGAAGCGGGCCGCGCCGCCGGAATTCCTCTTCGATGGAGCGCTGGAGCGCCACCTCGAGGCCCTTCTCGCGGGTACGATTGCGGAAGAGCTTGATCGTGATGGTCTGGGCGCCCTTCGGCACCGACTCGGAGCCACCCGGCAAGTGGTACCCGCAGCCGGCCACCACGAACGTCACGAGCAGCAGCGCCAGGGCTCTCCGCGGCATCGTCATACGACCAGGCTCACCATCCGCCCGCGCACGAGCACGTGCTTGCGCACCGGCTTGCCTTCGAGGTGGGCCTGCACGCGCTCGTCGGCGAGCGCCGCGGCCAGCACCTCGTCCTCCCCTGCGTCCGCGGCCACCGTGACCCGGGCGCGCACCTTGCCGTTGATCTGGACGGGCAGCTCGACGTGCTCCTGCACCAGCGCGGCGGCATCGGCGCGTGGCCACGGCGCGTCGTCGAGCGCGCCGGGATGGCCGCTCACCTCCCACAGCTCGCTCGCGATGTGCGGCACGAACGGCGCGAGGAGGACGAGGGTGACGTCGACGGCCTCGCGCAACGTCGCGGGGCGCGCCGTGTCCACCGCGGCGGCGATCGCGGTCACCAGCTCCATCACGGCCGCAATCGCGGTGTTGAAGTGCAGCCGGTCGACGACGTCCTCGGTGACGCGCTGGATGGTGCGGTGGACGAGCCGGTGCAGCTCCTGATCCGGCGGCGGCAGCGGGCTCGGCAACGGGGCACCGGCCGGCGCGAGACGCGGCGCGAGCGTCTGCGTGAGACGCCAGAGGCGCTGCAGGAAGCGGCTCATGCCCTCGACGCCCTGGTCGCTCCAGTCGAGGTCGCGCTCGGGCGGCGAGGCGAACAGGCAGAAGAGCCGGGCCGTGTCGGCGCCGTAGCGGTCGATGAGATAGTCGGGGTCGACGACGTTGCCCTTCGACTTGCTCATCTTGGCGCCGTCCTTGATGACCATGCCCTGCGTCAGCAGGTTGCGGAACGGCTCGTCGAGCGGCAGGAACCCGAGATCGCGCAGGACCTTGGTGAAGAAGCGCGAGTACAGCAGGTGGAGCACGGCGTGCTCGATGCCGCCGATGTACTGGTCGACGCCGCGCTGGCCGAGCCAGTAGGCGACCTCGGCCGGGTCGAAGGGCGCGTCGTCGGTGGTGGCGGAGGTGTAGCGCGCGAAGTACCACGACGATTCCATGAACGTGTCCATGGTGTCGGTCTCGCGTCGGGCCGGCCCGCCGCAGGTGGGACACGTCGTGCGCAGAAACGCCTCGTGCGTCGCCAGCGGCGAGCCGCCGGTCCCGGTGAACGCGACGTCTTCGGGCAGGACCACGGGCAGGTCCTTCTCCGGCACGGGGACCATGCCGCAGGCGTCGCAGTAGACGACGGGAATGGGCGCGCCCCAGTAGCGCTGGCGCGACACGCCCCAGTCGCGGAGCCGGTACGACACCGTCGCCTCGCCCCGACCGGCCGCGGCAACGGCCGCGGTGATGCGCGCCTTCGCCTCGTCGCTCGGCAGGCCGGTGAATTCGCCGGAGGCGACCAGCGTGCCCGCTCCCTCCCACGCCTCGGTCATGGTCGCGGCATCGAGGGGCTCGTCGGGCTGCACGACGACGCGGATCGGGAGGTCGTGGGCGCGCGCCAGCTCGAAATCGCGCTGATCGTGCGCCGGTACGGCCATCACGGCGCCCGTGCCGTAGTCCATGAGGACGAAGTTGGCCACCCAGATCGGGATGCGCTCGCCGGTGAGGGGATGGCGACAGAAGGCCCCCGTCGGCACGCCCTCCTTGCCGGCGGTGCGCTCGAGCCGCGACGTGGCGCGCGCGCGGGCCGTGAACGCCTCGACCGCTGCTGCCGCCGGCGTACCCCGCACCAGCGACGACACCAGGGGATGCTCCGCGGCCAGGCTCACGAACGTGACGCCGAAGAGCGTGTCCGGTCGCGTGGTGAAGACGGTGAGCGCACCGTCGTGGCCGTCGAGCGGAAAGTCGATGCGCGCGCCTTCGCTGCGGCCGATCCAGTTGCGCTGCATGGTGACGACCCGCTCGGGCCAGCCGCCGAGGCGGTCGAGATCGCGCAGCAGCTCGTCGGCATAGGCGGTGATGCGGAAGAACCACTGCTCGAGCTCGCGGTCTTCGACGGGGCCGTCGCAGCGCCAGCACTGGCCGTTCACCACCTGCTCGTTGGCGAGCACGGTGTTGCACCGCGGACACCAGTTGACCAGGGCGCGGCGCTTGTACGCCAGGTCGCGCGCGAGCATGCGCAGGAAGAAGAGCTGCTCCCAGCGATAGTAGCGCGGCTCGCAGGTGGCGATCTCGCGATCCCAGTCGTACGAGAAACCGAGGCGGCGCAGCTGGTGGCGCATGTGGGCGATGTTGTCGTGCGTCCACGCCGCCGGATGCGCCCCGTGCTGGATGGCGGCGTTCTCGGCCGGCATCCCGAACGCGTCCCAGCCGATCGGGTGCAGCACGCGATAGCCCGCCATGCGGCGCTGGCGCGCGATGACGTCGCCGATCGAGTAGTTGCGGACGTGCCCCATGTGGATACGTCCCGACGGATACGGGAACATCTCGAGCACGTAGTAGGGCTGGCGATCGGCGTCGGCGCGGGCCGCGAAGGCTTTCGTCTCCGCCCAGCGCTGCTGCCACTTCGCCTCGACCGCCGTCGCGTCGTAGCGCCCCACCCCGTCCTGCCCCGCCATGCGCTATTCGCTCGACGAGGCCGGCGTCTTGGCCGCCAGCTCGTGTGCGATGTGGTCGAGCACGCCGTTGACGAACGCCGCCGACTCGTCGCTCCCGAACCGGCGCGCGATCTCGACCGCCTCGTTGAGGGTGACCGAGGACGGGATCTCCGGGCGGCACAGCAGCTCGTAGGTGGCGAGCCGCAGCAGGTTGAGATCGACGCGGGAGAGCCGCGGCAGGCGCCAGTGCTCGGCGCTGCTCGCGATCAGGGTGTCGATTTGCTCGCGGTGGTCGTGCACGCCCCCGACCAGCTCGCGCGCGAAGACCTCGACCTGCGGGTCCTGGTCCTCGTGCTGGAAGTGATCCCAGAACAGCCGCAGGCTGCGCCCCGCCTCGTCGCCCTCGCCGAGGAGGTCGACCTGGTAGAGCGCCTGCATGGCCAGCTCACGGGCGGCGCGTCGGACTCCCATGGTCAGTACTTGTGGATCTCGCGCAGCAGCTGCGCCATCTCGAGCGCGGTCACCGCCGCCTCGTAACCCTTGTTACCGGCGTCGCCGCCCGCACGGGCGAGCGCCTGCTCCATGGTGTCCGTGGTGAGGACGCCGAAGATCACCGGCAGATCGTGCCGTCGGGCGACCTCGGACACCCCGCGGGCCGCCTCGCCGGCGACGAAATCGAAGTGCGGCGTCTCGCCGCGCACGACGGCGCCGAGGCAGATGATGGCGTCGTAGCGGCCGGTCATCGCGAGCCGATGGGCGCACAGCGGCAGCTCGAACGCCCCTGGGACGCTGGCGACGTCGATGGCGTCCTCGGCGGTGCCGTGGGCCGTGAGCCCCTCGAGCGTTCCCGCGAGCAGGCGATCGGTGACGGCGCGATTGAAGCGCGCCAGCGCGATGCCGATGCGGAGTCCGTCGCCCGAGGGCGTTCCCTGCAATTGACGTGGTGGCATGGTTCCTCAGCGCGTCCGCTGCAGGCCGGAGAGCAGATGTCCCAGCTTGGCCTGCTTGGTGCGCAGGTAGTCGATGTTGCCGGCGTGCGGCTCGACCTCGAGCGGCGTGCGCGCCGATACGGTGATGCCGTACGCCTCGAGGCCGGCGATCTTCTGCGGGTTGTTCGTGAGCAGCCGGACGCGGTGCACGCCGAGATCGCGCAGGATCTGCGCACCGATGCCGTAGTCGCGCAGGTCGTCCTTGAAGCCGAGCTCGAGGTTCGCCTCGACCGTGTCACGTCCCTGGTCCTGCAATGCGTAGGCGCGGATCTTGTTCGCGAGCCCGATGCCGCGTCCCTCCTGATGGAGGTACACCAGCACGCCGCACTCGGCGGCGGCGAGGAGCGCCATGGCCTGATGGAGCTGGTCGCCGCAGTCGCAGCGCTCGGAGCCGAAGACGTCGCCCGTGAGGCACTCCGAGTGGAGGCGCACGAGCACGTCCTGATCGCTCCGCACCTCGCCGTGGACGAGCGCCATGTGCTGCTGCTGGTCGACGCTGTTGTCGTACACGATGGCGCGGAACGTGGGACCGTCACGCAGCGGGAGCACCGCCTCCGCACGGCGCCGCACGAGCGTGTCGGACCGCAGGCGCATCTGGATGACGTCGGTGATGGTGACGACCGGCAGCGCGTGTTCGCGCGCGACGGCTTCGAGCTCGGTGGCGGTGGCGAGATTGCCGTCGCGGCCGAGGACCTCGCAGAGGACCGCCTCGACGCCGGTGCCGGCGAGACGCACCAGATCGCTCGCCGCCTCGGGGAGCGCCGCGCGAACCAGGCTCCCGCCCGACACGACCTGGATCGGCGTGATGTGGCCCGGCATGACCAGGTCGGACGACGTGGCGTCGGGTGCGACCGCTGCCAGGATCGTGGTGGCGCGATCGCTGGCACTGATACCGGTGGAGACGCCCCGTCGCGCCTCGATCGACGCGCCGTAGGCCGGCAGCCCCGCGCTGTGCTCGGACGCCATCAGCGGGATGCCCAGCTGGCGCATGCGCTCACGGGTGAGGGCGAGGCAGACGAGCCCGCGGCCGTGCGTCGCCATGAAGTTGATTGCCGCGGGCGTGACGCGCGTCGCGGCACTGGCGAGGACGGCCTCGGGCGGCTCGGTGGCACTGTCGACCAGCAGCACGAGGCCGCCCATCCGCAGCCGTTCGCCGACTTCCCGGCTGCGGTCAGGCCCAGCCATCGCTCGGCACCCTACCGCGGTGTGTGGGGATAGGCAAAGGGTTCCCCGGTGTCATGACGTGGTGCGGTAACGAACGCGTCCCTCGAGGACGAGGTCCTCGCCGACACGGGCGGTCGAGAGCCCGTCGATGTGGATGGCGTCCGCCACCCGGGTGATCCCGAGGGTGCCCACGGCCGGCAGTGCGTCACCGCCCAGGAGCGTCGGCGCCAGGAAGAAGACGGCGCGATCCACGCAGCGATCACGCAAGGCGGCGGCGGCGACCGTCCCGCCCCCCTCGATCAGGAGGGACGTGATGCCACGCTCGGCGAGGGTGCGGGCGATGACGTCGAACGGGATGCGTCCGCGTCGTGCGGGCAGGAGGAGCACCTCGATGCCGCGGCGCCGCAGCCGCTCGACCCGTGCGGCGGGTGCCGTCCGTGGCGCGACGATCCAGGTGGGTGGGCCGCCCGTCGCGAGCACGTGGGCGCGCGGTGGCAGATCGAGCCGCTCGCCGGCGACCACCACCCGGACGGGATCGTGACCGCCGGGCAGCCGGCACGTGAGACGAGGGTCGTCGGCCCGCACGGTGCCGGCGCCGACCAGGATCGCGTCGGAGACGTCACGCAACGCGTGCCCCATCCGACGGGCGGCCGGCCCGGTGATCCAGCGCGCGTCGCCGCCGCGCGCGGCGATCCGCCCGTCGAGGGTGAGCGCCAGCTTGAGCGTCACCTGCGGGCGGCCGCGAAGGATGCGGGAACGATAGCCGGCGAGCAGGAGGTCGGCGTCCGTGCGCGCGACGCCGACGTCGACCGGAAGACCGGCGCGGCGCAAAGCCCGGATGCCGCGTCCGCGCACGCGCGGATCGGGATCGCCGGTGGCGACGACGACGCGCGCCAGGCCGAGCGGCACGAGCGCGTCGACACAGGGCGGGGTGCGGCCGTGATGAGCGCACGGCTCGAGCGTCACGTAGAGCGTCGCACCGCGGGCCCGTGCGCCGGCCCGTCGCAACGCTTCCACCTCGGCGTGCGGCGCCCCGGCACGGGAATGGAACCCCTCGCCCACCACGCGCCCGTTGCGGACGAACACCGCACCGACGGCCGGATTCGGACACGTGCGCCCGAGCCCGCGCGCCGCGAGCTCGAGGGCGCGCGCCATCCAGTCGGCGTCGCTGCGCGGCATCAGCCGTCCCGGTGAGGCTTGGCGCGTGTCGCGCGCGCCGTCCGCACGGCCGGACGCCGTGCCGTGGCGCGCCGCTGCGAGATCAGCTCCTCGAGCTCGTGCATGAACTCGTGCACGTCCTTGAACGAGCGATACACGGACGCGAAACGGACGTACGCCACCGCGTCGAGGCCGTGCAGCTCGCGCATCACCGCCTCGCCGATCTCGGTGCTGCGGATCTCCTTCTCGCCGCGCTCCTGGATGAGCCGTTCGATGCGGTCCGCGACGACCTCGATCGTATCGATCGACACCGGCCGCTTCTCGCACGCGCGCTTGAGACCACTCACGATCTTGCCACGGTCGAACGGCTCGCGACGATCGTCCTTCTTCACCACCATCGGCATGGTGGCGTCGGCGCGCTCGTAGGTCGTGAAGCGCCGTCCGCAGGCGTCGCAGTGGCGTCGCCGGCGGATGGCGTCGCCCTCCTTGCCGAGCCGCGAGTCGACGACGCGACTGTCCGGCGTCCGGCAGAAGGGACACTGCATCGACGTCGGCTAGGCGAGTCGGTGGCGGTACAGCGGGAAACAGGCGCAGAGGTCGCGCACCTCGGCGGCGAGACCGGCCAACGCCGTGGCGTTCCCCACCCGTTGCAGGGCGCGATGGATCAAGTCGGCGATGGCGTCCATCTCGGGCTCGCGCATGCCGCGGGTGGTGACGGCGGGCGTGCCGATCCGGATGCCGCTGGTGACGAACGGCGGGCGCGGATCGAACGGGACGCCGTTCTTGTTCACCGTGATGTGCGCGGCGTCGAGCGTCTCCTGCGCGACCTTGCCGGAGACCTCGGTGCCGCGGAGGTCGACGAGCATCAGGTGATTGTCGGTGCCCCCCGAGCAGAGCTGCAGGCCGCGACGCATGAGGCCGTCGGCCAGTGCCCGCGCGTTGGCGACGATCTGGCGCTGGTACTCCTTGAACGCGGGCCGCTCGGCCTCGGCGAACGCGACGGCCTTGGCCGCGATCACGTGCATCAACGGTCCGCCCTGATTGCCGGGAAAGACCGAGGAATTGAGGCTTTTGGCGTAGCCCTCGCGGCAGAGGACGAGGCCCCCGCGCGGCCCGCGCAGCGTCTTGTGCGTCGTCGAGGTGACGAACTCGCAGTGCGGGACCGGCGACGGATGGATGCCGGCAGCGACGAGGCCGGCGAAGTGCGCCATGTCGGCCATCACGATGGCCCCCACCTCGTCGGCGGCGGCGCGGAACGGCGCGAAGTCGATCTGGCGCGGATAGGCCGAGTGTCCGACGACGATCATCTTCGGCCGTTCGCGTCGAGCCAGGTCGCGCACCTGGTCGAGGTCGATGCGGCCGTCGCTCTCGCGCACGCCGTACGGGATCACCTTGAAGAACTTGCCGGAGAAATTGACGGGGCTGCCGTGCGTGAGATGCCCGCCGTGCGACAGGTTCATCGCGAGAATGGTGTCTCCCGGCTGCAGCTGGGAGAAGTACACGCACATGTTGGCCTGCGAGCCCGAGTGCGGCTGTACGTTGGCCGCTTCGGCGCCGAAGAGCGCCCTGGCTCGCTCGATGGCGAGGGTTTCCACCTCGTCCACGAACTCGCAGCCACCGTAGTACCGCTTGCCGGGGTAGCCCTCGGCGTACTTGTTGGTGAGGATCGACCCCTGAGCCTCGAGCACCGCCTCGCTCACGAAGTTCTCCGAGGCGATCAGCTCGAGGTTGTACTCCTGACGCTCGGTCTCCTTGCGGATGGCCGCAAAGATGGCGGGATCGGTCTGTTCGAGCGCGGAGCTCATGGGCGGCCTCTCCTCACTTGTGACTGTCGATGTAGTTCACGACGTCCTGGACGGTGCGGATCTTCTCCGCCTCCTCGTCCGAGATCTCCATGTCGTACTCTTCCTCGAGAGCCATCACGAGCTCGACGATGTCGAGCGAGTCGGCGCCCAGGTCCTCGATGAAGGAGGCCTGTGGAGTCACCTGATCTTCGCTCACGCCGAGCTGCTCGCAGATGATCTCCTTGACCCGCTGCTCCACACTCGATGCCATTGCCATCCTCCTTCTTCCGATCGCGGCGCGCCGAGCGCCGCGCTGCCTCACATGTAGAGGCCACCGTTCACATGCAACACGTGCCCGGTGATGTAGCCCGCCGCGGGGCTCGAGAGAAATGCGACCGCCGATGCGACGTCGTCGGGGGTTCCCATACGGCCGACGGGAATGAGACTCGTGTACGCCCCTCGCTGCCCTTCGCTGAGGTCGGCGGACATGTCGGTGTCGACGAGACCGGGCGCGACGGCGTTCACGGTGATGCCACGCGAGGCGACTTCGCGCGCCAACGAGCGGGTGAAGCCGACCACCCCCGCCTTCGCCGCGGCGTACGACGCCTGGCCCGCATTGCCCATCGCGGCGACCACCGAGGTGATGTTCACGATGCGCCCATAGCGGCCGCGTACCATGGCGCGAACCGCCACCTTCGCACAGTGGAATACCCCCGTCAGGTTGGTCTGGAGAACCCGATCCCAGTCGTCGTCTTTGAGGCGGAGCACCAGCCCGTCGATCGCCAGGCCGGCATTGTTGACGAAAATATCAATTCTTCCCTGGCGGTCAACGACATGGTCCAGCGCCGCCTTCACCGCCGGTGCGTCGCCGACGTCGAACGGCAAGGGCTGCGCACGTCCCCCCGCCGCCGTGACCCGTGCGATGGTCTCATCCGCGGCGGCGGCGTTGTTGACGTAGTTGACGAACACCTCGGCGCCGAGTGCCGCGAGCTGGAGGACGATGGCGCGGCCGATGCCGCGCGATCCCCCCGTGACGATGGCGGTCTGTCCGGCGAGGGGCCCGCTCATGCGAACGCCTCGACGACCCGGGCGACGCCGTCGACGTCGCCCGCGGATTGCGTCGGCAGCTCCGGCAGGATGCGCTTCATCAGGCCGGTGAGTGCACGTCCCGGGCCGACCTCGAGCGCGAGCGTCGGATGCCAGTCGGCCAGCCGGCGAGCGGCGGCTTCCCATCGCACCGGTGCCGTGACCTGCTCCACCAGCAGCGCCCCGAGATCGGCGCTGCTGGTGCGCGGCTCGCCATCGACGCTGCTGACGACCGGCATCACCGGATCGTGGAACCTGACCCCCGCGAGGACGGCGCGAAGTCCGGCCGCAGCCGGCGCCATCAGCGGACAGTGGAACGGCGCGCTGACCGCGAGGCGCTGCGCGCGGATGCGACGCTGGCCGGCGAGCGCGACGGCCCGATCGACGGCCGCCGTCTGGCCCGCGATCACCACCTGCCCCCCTCCATTGAGGTTGGCGGGCGTCAGGACGTCGCCCTGTGCCGCGTCCGCACAGAGCGCGGATGCCGCCTCGGCATCGATGCCGAGAAGCGCGGCCATGGCGCCCTCCCCGACGGGGACCGCCGACTGCATGAGCCGGCCACGCTCCCGTACGCTGCGGACCGCGTCGGCCAGCGTGAGTGCGCCTGCCGCCACCAGCGCGCTCCATTCGCCGAGGCTGTGGCCCGCCACCGCGACCGGCGTCATGCCGGTGCGTGCCTGCAGGACGCGATACGTCGCGACGCTGGCCGCCAGGATGGCCGGCTGCGCGTTCTCGGTGAGCGCGAGCATATCTGCGGGACCGTCGAAGCACAGCCGGGACAGCGACTCGCCGAGGCAGTCGTCCGCCTCGGCGAAGGTGCGCCGCGCCTCGGGATACGCTTCGGACAGGTCCTGCCCCATGCCGACCCGCTGCGAGCCCTGGCCTGGGAACAGGCAGACGACGGCGGGAGGCAGCGTCAGCCTTCCCCGACCTCGACGACCTTGCGCCCGCGGTACGTGCCGCAATGGGTGCACGCGCGATGCATCAGGGTGCGCTCGCCGCACTGCGGGCACGCGATGACGTGCGGTGCGGTCAGCGCGTCGTGGGCTCGGCGCTTGTCACGCTTGGACGACGAGGTCCGGCGCTTGGGTACTGCCATGGGATGTTCCTCCGTAGGGGCCCGGGATCGAGCGGGTCAGGTGCCACGCGCCAGCGTGCGAAGCACGGCGAGGCGGGGATCGGTCGCTGTGACCGAGCAGCCGCAGGGGTCAGAGTTGCGATTGGTGCCGCATTGCGGGCAGAGCCCGCGACAGTCCTCGGCACAGAGCGGACGGGTGGGCAGCGCGAGAATGGTCTGCTCATGGACGAGCGCGCTGACGTCGATTTCGTCGCCGTCGTAGTAGCAGAGCCCCAGGTCGTCGCTGCCGAGCTCGCCCGGCTCGTCCACCGCCGCCGCACGCGGTGTGAGCACGAGGGTGAAGGGCGCGTCGATCGAGAAGTCGTACTCCTCGAGACAGCGGGCACAGGTGCCGCGCACCGGCCCGTGCAACGCGCCGTGGAAGAAGACGTCCAGCCCGGCGCGATAGTAGCGGAGGTCGACCCCGATGCCACCCGTGAAGGCGTAGTCGTGGTTGCGGCGATCGGCCTCGCCGTCGAGGGCGGCTACATCCTCGACGTAGGAGAGCTCCTTGGCACTCTCCTCTATCTGATCGACGACGATCTTCATGGCTGGGGGCGCACGTGCCACGGGCGGCACAGCGGCGGGAGTATAGCGGGTCGTCGCCCGCGGGCGAAAGGGGGCGCGGCCTCACGCCCCATCATCGTCCGCCGTGTCGACCCCGAGTCGCTTTTCGAGGCGGCGCAACCGGCGGAACACCTCCGGGAGGCGCGGGAAGACGCCCGTCACCCGGCGCCATCGCCGCATCTCCATGGCGGGATGGCCGCCGTAGACGCCCCCGGGAGCCAGATTGCCGTGGACCCCGGCCTGGGCCGCGATCTGGGAGCCGTCGCCGATGCTGAGGTGGCCTGAGGCACCCACCTGTCCCCCCATCATGACGCCGGACCCGACGATCGTGCTGCCCGCGAGCCCGACCTGCGCCGCGAGCAGCGAATGGGCCCCGATCCGGCAGCCATGGGCGATCATGACCAGGTTGTCGACCTTCGTGCCCTGCCCGATCAGCGTCGTCCCCATCATGGCCCGGTCGATGGTGGAATTGGCCCCCACCTCGACGTCGTCCTGGAGCGTGACGGTGCCCACCTGCGGAATCTTCCGATGTCCCCCGGGCTGCGGCACGAACCCGAAGCCGTCGCTGCCGATGACGGCGCCGGCGTGCAGCGTCACCCGATGGCCGATCACCACCCCTTCCCGGATCACGACCCCGGCGTGGGCGACGAAGGCATCACCGATCACCACGTCCGGATAGATCGTGACGTTGGCGTGCACGACGGCGTCCCGACCGATGCGCACCCCTTCCCCGATGACGACATGGGGGCCGACGAAGGCGCCGGCGCCGATGTGGGCCGTCTCGGCGATGACGGCGGAGGCGTGCACCCCGGGCTCCGGGCGCGCCGGCGGGTGGAAGAGCTCGAGCGCGCGCACGAACGCGAGGTAGGCGTGTGGTACCCGCAGCGAGGCGATCGACACCGACGGGGCGCCGGCATCGAGCAGGATCGCCGAGGCGCGGGTGGTGGCGAGGTGCGCCTCGAGCCGGCGGTCGGCCAGGAACGTCAGCGTTCCCGGTGACGCCTCGTCGATGGGTGCGACGCCGGTGATCTCGGTGTCGGGGTCGCCGTCTCGTAGCTCCGCGCCGAGGGCACGCGCGATCTCGCCGAGCTTCATGCGCGATCCTTTAGCGAACGGTCCGGACGCAAGCCAACCGCGGCCGCCGGCCTCGCCTTGCCCAGGGGTGCATGCTAGGAGCCCCGAGGCCATGAACGTCCTGCAGCTCGGCATTCCGAAGGGAAGCCTCGAGGCCAGCACCGTCGAGCTGTTCCGGCGGTCCGGGTGGAAGGTCTCGGTCGATTCCCGCAGCTATTTCCCGTCGATCGACGATCCCGCCCTGCGGTGCCTGCTGGTGCGCGCGCAGGAGATGGCGCGCTACGTCGAGGGTGGTACGCTCGACGCCGGCATCACCGGTAGGGACTGGGTCCTCGAGTACGACGCCGACGTCGTCGTCGCCCAGGAGCTGGTCTATTCGAAGACGAGCCTGCGCCCGACGCGCTGGGTGCTGGTGGTCGGACACGACTCCCCCGTCAAGACGCCCGAGGATCTCCGCGGTGCGCGCATCGCGACCGAGCTCGTGGGCTACACCAAGCGATGGTTCGCCGAGCGCAAGATCGACGTCCAGATCGAGTTCTCGTGGGGCGCCACCGAGGCCAAGGTGGCCGAGGGGCTCGTCGACGCCATCGTCGAGGTGACGGAGACCGGCTCCACGTTGCGCGCGCACGGGCTGCGCATCGTCTGCGAGCTGTTCGAGTCGGTGCCGCAGCTCATCGCCAACAAGGCGGCGTGGGCCGACCCGTGGAAGCGCGAGAAGATCGAGCAGATCGGCCTCCTCCTCGCCGGTGCGCTCCGCGCGGAGGCGCAGGTGGGCCTCAAGATGAACGTGCCGGCGAACCGCCTCGAGGAGGTCATGGCCCTGCTCCCGGCCATCACCGCGCCGACGGTCTCGAACATGTACAACTCGGACTGGCTGGCGGTGGAGAGCGTCATCGCCGAGGCGACGGTGCGCGATCTGATCCCCCGACTGCTGCGAGCCGGGGTGGTGGGGATCATCGAGTATCCCCTCAACAAGATCTGCGGCTGACGGTCAGGACGCGGCGTCGCCGTCGGCGCCGTAGCCCAGGGAGCCCAGGAAGGCCTCCTTCTCCTTGCCGGGCATGATGTAGATGCCCTCCCAGCCGCACACCTCTTCGCACAGCTTGCAGCCGACGCACGTCTTCTCGTTGACCTCGACCCGGCCGAGGAAGTTGGCCGTGTTGTCGGGCGACGGGGAGATGCAGTCGAACGGGCAGACGTCCACGCAGACGCCACAGCCGTTGCAATTGTCGAGGTGCACGACCGCGATGGGCCGCTCCTGCCGCTTCAGGACCTTGGTGAGGTTCCCGAAGGTGTCGAGGATGGCCTCGTCGGGGCAGATGACGCCGCACGCACCGCAGTCGATGCAGAGCGTGGACTCGATGTAGAACGCCTTCTTCGGATCGCCGCTGATGGCCTTGGTGGGGCACCGCTTCTCGCACGCGGTGCAACCGGTGCAATTCTCGGCGATGATCGTGAAGGGCATTGACGGAATCTAGCAGACGACTTCGCGCGGAAACAACCGCGGGGTCAGCGCTGCATCTCCTTCAGGATGTCTTCCTCGCGACCCTGCTCGATCAGTCGATCGTTGCGCAGCGCCTGCTTGAAGCCCACCCACGTGAAGAACAGCACGAGCACGAGCATGAACACGATGGGAATGTTGTCGGGCTTGAGCAGGATTTCGATGAACTGCTTGAGGGCTTCCATCGCGGCCTCAGGTACCGCGGCGGTGTCGGACTGTCAACGACGGCTTGCGCCCTTGCACGCCGGGCCTCCGCTACGGTAATAGCGGCGAGTTTTTTCGCGGGCAGCTCGAACCGTTTTCACGGACCAGCGGATCGTCGTGCGCGCACGATCTCGCGAGAGAAGTCGGGGGGTAGGGTCGGAACCATGATGGGCTATCTTCCAGAGAACGTCTCGACGTTCGGGGTCGAGATCGATCGGTTGTTCTACGTCATCTACTATCTGACGGGCGCGACCTTCTTCCTCGTCCAGATCACGCTGCTGGTCTTCCTCTTCATGTATCGCGACCGCCCCGGACGTCGCGCCACCTATACGCACGGCAACACGACGCTCGAGATCATCTGGACGGCGATCCCGGCCGTGATCCTGGCGGTCCTGGCACTCGCCAGCCGCTCGACCTGGGCGGAGATCAAGGCACGGCAGCCGCCCAGCGATCTCTCCATCGAGATCTACGCCAAGCAGTTCAACTGGGAGGTCGTCTTCGCCGGGCCTGACGCCGCGCACGGCACGCCCGACGACATCAAGATGGACAACGACTTCCACGTCCCGGTCGACAAGACGATCCGCATCCACCTGAAGTCGCGCGACGTCATCCACAGCTTCTTCGTGCCGCAGTTCCGCCTCAAGCAGGACGCGGTGCCCGGCCACGACATCCCGGTGTGGTTCAAGGCCACGAAGGTCGGAAAGTACGAGATTCCCTGCGCGGAGCTGTGCGGCTTCGGGCACTCGGGCATGAAGGGCTGGCTCTACGTCGACACGCCGGCCGACTACGAAGCGTGGGCGCGCGAAAAAGGCATCATCGCCGCGGCACCGGCGCCGGCGCAGGGCTGAGGGGACATCATGAGCGAAGCGATCGTTCACGCGGACACGGGCCATCACGCCGCCCATCACGAGCAGAGCTTCTTCCGTACCTACGTCTTTTCGACCGATCACAAGATGATCGGCAAGCAGTTCCTCGGTCTCGGCCTGATGATGCTCGTCCTGGGCGGCATCCTGGCGCTGCTGGTGCGCTGGCAGCTCGCCTGGCCGGAGACACCCGTCCCCGGCATGGGTTGGGTGCCCGAGCCCACGATGTACGAGGGCATCATCCCGCCCGAGACGTACAACGCCTTCTTCACCATGCACGCCACCATCATGATCTTCTTCGCGGTCATGCCGATCCTGGTGGGTTGCTTCGGGAACTACCTCATCCCGCTCATGATCGGCGCCCGCGACATGGCGTTCCCGCTGCTGAACGCCCTCTCGTTCTGGGTGTCGGTACCGGCGGGAATCATCATGCTCGCCAGCTTCTTCGTGACGGGCGGCGCCGCAGCCGGCGGCTGGACGTCGTATCCGCCGCTGTCGTCGGTTCCGAGCTACAGCGGTGTCGACCTCGGCCAGAACCTCTGGGGCATCAGCATCATCATCCTCGGCGTCTCGTCGCTGATGGGCTCGGTCAATTACATCACTACCATCGTCAACATGCGCGCACCGGGGATGACCTGGTTCCGCATGCCGCTCACGGTGTGGTCGCTCTTCATCACGGCCATCCTGCTCCTGCTCGCACTACCCGTCCTGACGGCCGCGCTCGGCATGCTGCTGTTCGATCGCATGGCCGGTACCAGCTTCTTCTCTCCCGCCGGTGGCGGTGAGCCCCTCCTCTGGCAGCACCTGTTCTGGTTCTTCGGCCATCCCGAGGTCTACATCCTGATCCTCCCCGCCATGGGCATCGCGTCGGACGTCCTCTCGGTGTTCTCGCGCAAGCCCATCTTCGGCTACCACGCGATGGCGTTCTCCATGATCGGCATCGCGTTCCTGTCCTGGATCGTGTGGGGTCACCACATGTTCCAGAGCGGCATGAACCCCATGCTCGGCATGAGCTTCATGCTCACGACGATGGTGATCGGCGTGCCCTCCGCCATCAAGACGTTCAACTGGCTCGGCACGCTCTGGGGCGGCACGATCCGCTTCACCACGCCGATGCTGTTCGCGCTCGGATTCGTGTCGATGTTCGTCATCGGCGGCCTCTCGGGCATCTTCATGGCGTCGACGCCGGTCGACATCTACATCCACGACACCTACTTCATCGTCGCGCACATCCACTACGTCGTCTTCGGCGGCAGCATCTTCGGCATCTTCGCCGGCATCTACTTCTGGTTCCCGAAGATGTACGGCCGCATGATGAACGAGTCGCTCGGCAAGCTGCACTTCTGGCTCACGCTGATCGCCTTCAACGTCACCTTCTTCCCGATGCACATCCTCGGCGTCGGTGGCCACATGCGCCGCATCTACAACCCGACGCAGTACGAGTTCCTGACGGACCTGCAGCCGATCAACGTGATCATCACCATCGGCGCGATCTCGCTCGGCGCGGCGCAGCTCGTCTTCGCCTTCAACTTCCTCTACAGCATCTTCGCCGGCCGCCACGCGTCCCGGAATCCCTGGCAGGCCAACACGCTCGAGTGGGAGGCGCCCACGCCACCGCCGCATGGCAACTTCCCCGGGCCCCTTCCAACGGTCTACCGCGGCCCGTATGAGTACTCGTCGCCGCTGGTGTCGGAGGACTATCTCCCCCAGGCGCGCCGGCTCGAGCCGCAGGTGGCGGGAGCCGGTCATCACTGAACCCATGGCCGATCGCCCCACCGTCCTGCCCGAGGTCCCCGTCAGCCGCACGGTCATGCCGTGGCAGGCGTCGACCGTGCGGCAACGGCTGGCCGACTACGCCGAGCTCACCAAGCCACGCGTCGTCCTGATGGTGCTGGTGACGACGCTGGTCGGGTACTACCTGGGCTCGTGGGGCAGCCCGGACATGCTCCGCATGCTCGATACCCTGCTGGGGACGGCCCTCGCCGCCGGGGGGACGCTCGCGCTCAACCAGTACATGGAGCGCGACCTCGATGCGCGCATGGAGCGGACACGCCGGCGCCCGCTGCCCCAGGGGCGCCTGCACCCGTCCGAGGCCCTTGCCCTGGGCTCCGTGCTCGTACTCGCCGGGCTCGCCTATCTCGCCGCCCGCGTCAATCTGCTCTGCGCCGAAGTGACGACGGCGATCGCGGTCAGCTACCTGGTCGTCTACACGCCCCTCAAGCGCGTGACGTCGCTGTGCTCGGTCGCCGGCGCCGTCCCGGGGGCGTTGCCGCCCGTCGCGGGCTGGGCCGCTGCCGCCGGCGTCCTCGGACCCGAGCCGTGGGTCCTGTTCGCCATCATGTTCCTCTGGCAGATCCCGCACACGCTCGCGATCGGCCGCATCTATCGCGACGACTACGCGCGCGCCGGCATCGTCGTCCTGCCGGTGATCGATCGCGACGGGTTCAGCACGGCCACGCACGCGGTGACCAACACCCTGGCGCTCCTCCCCGTGGCACTGCTGCCGACGCTGCTCGGCATGGCGGGCCCCATCTACTTCGCGGTCGCCCTCGTGCTCGGCTTCGGCTTTCTCTGGTTCGCCGTCGGCCTGGCGCGCACCCGCTCGGTCGCCGATGCGCGCCGGCTGATGTTCGCATCGCTCGTCTACCTGCCAGTGCTGCTGGCGGCGATGGCCCTCGACAAGCTCCCGCTGGTGCCATGAGCGCGGGCACGCTGACGATGCCCCGACGGCACGCCGCCCTCGTTCCTGCTCCGCCACCGGTGGTCAGCAACGCCCGGCTCGCGATGCTCGGCCTGATCGTCGCGGAGACGATGCTGTTCGCCGGCTTCATCGGCATGTTCCTGGTGTTCCGCCTCTCGGCGCCCGCCTGGCCCCCGCCGAACCTGCCGCGACTGCCGCTCCTGCTCACGGGCATCAACTCGCTCGTGCTGTTCGGCAGCATGGTCCCCATGACGCTGGCGTTGCGCGCCGTCCGCCGCGACGACGAGCCGTCCGCCCGTCGCTACGTCCGCCTGACGGCCATCCTCGGCACCGTCTTCCTCGTGGTGCAGGGGTTCGAGTGGGTCCGCCTCGTGGGGCACGGCCTCACGCTCGGGAGCAGCACGTACGGCGGCTCGTTCTATGTCCTGATCGGTTGTCATGCCGCGCACGTGCTCACCGCCGTCGTCTGGCTTGGCATCGTGGCGTTGCTGGCCACGCGGGGGCGCTACTCGGCGAAGCAGCACGACGGCCTCGAGATGTGCGGCATCTACTGGTACTTCGTCAGCGGGTTGTGGGCCGTCCTCTTCCCGCTGGTCTATCTCTACTGACGAGGCGATCATGGGACGCATGGCCAGGACACCGATCCTCACTGCGCTGATCGTCGCCGCGCTCGCGCGTGACGTGCTCGCCCAGGGCTGTGCCATGTGCGGAACGGCCTTCACGCCCGACGATCCCGTCACCCGCGCGTTCACCTGGAGCGTGCTCTTCCTGATCGCCATGCCCTACACCCTGTGCGGCGTCGTGGGGGGCTGGCTGGCGTATCGCTATCGACGCGCCGCCGCCGCCAACCGCGGAGACGTCATTGCCCTGCCCTTGATGCGCCGGACCCCGGCGCCGGCGGATGGGCCAAAGGAGGCCTAGCGTGAGCACTGCAGCAGCCACCGACCATCACCTCGTGGAACCCGCCGAGTCGCCCCTGACGCCGGAGAGCTGGGGCAAGCTCGGCATGTGGAACTTCCTCGCCGCAGACGCCATGACGTTCGGCGCGCTGCTCGCGGGATACGGCGCGCTCCGCTACGGCGACCCGAACTGGCCGGTGCCGTCGAGCATCCTCGGCATTCCGCTGACGGCGGCCATGACCTTCCTGCTCATCTGCAGCAGCGTCACCATGGTCGAGGGCCTCGCCGGTATCCGCCAGGGCAACCAGTCGAAGTTCATCAAGTTCATCGGGCTCACCGTGCTGGGCGGCATCCTCTTCCTCGGCTGCCAGGCCTACGAGTGGTACCACCTCTTCGAGCACGGCGAGTCGATCAGGAAGAACAACTTCGGGGCCACGTTCTTCGTCATGACGGGATTCCACGGGATGCACGTCTTCTCCGGCGTGGTGTACCTGTCGATCATTCTGATCCGCGGCCTGATGAACAAGTACAGCGCCGATCACAACAACGAGGTGGAGATCGCGGGCCTCTACTGGCACTTCGTCGATCTCGTCTGGATCCTCGTGTTCACCTTCGTCTACCTGATCTGACCGGGGGGACATCATGGCCACGCACGCCCAGGCGCACGGCGCCCACGATCATCATGACCACGAGGAGCGTCGCTACCTCGTCATCTTCTTCTGGCTCACCATCATGACGGCGGTGGAGATCGGCATCACCTACCTGCCGCTCAGCAAGATGGCCATCGGCGCGGGTCTCGTGCTCCTCGCCGCCGGCAAGGCGGCGCTCGTGGCGCTGTACTACATGCATCTCGTGAACGAGAAGCGCACCCTCACCTACATCGCGCTCACGCCGATGGTGTTGTGCGTCTTCCTGATCCTGATGCTCCTCCCCGACCTCGGTGCGATCACGCGCCTGCTGACGACGGCGGTCGGTGCGACCAGCGGCGCGCCCGCGCACTGACGGCGTGGTGCGGCTCGCCCTCGCCGCGATGCTCGTCGCGGCGCTGGGCGCCGGCTGCGGGCGCGAGCCGCTGCCGGTGCTGGGCACGATCCCGGCGTTCACGCTGACGGAGCGGAGCGGAAGCGCCGTCGGTTCCGAGCAGCTCGCCGGCGGCATCTGGGTGGCCGACTTCATCTTCACCCGATGCCCCGACGTGTGCCCCGCCCTCTCCGGGCGGATGGCGACGCTGCAGAAGGAGCTGGCCGGTGCGCCGCCGGTCAAGCTCGTGTCGATCAGCGTCGACCCCGGGCACGACACGCCCGAGGTGCTGACGTCCTACGCCGGACGGTTCGGCGCCGGCGGCGACTGGCTCTTCCTCACCGGCCAACGTCCGGCCATCGAGGCGCTGCTGCGTGACGGCTTCAAGGTGGCGTTCGCCGACAACGGCCCACCGACGTCGCCGATCACGCACAGTGACCGCTTCGTGCTCGTCGACCCGTTCCTGCGCGTGCGCGGCTACTACCACGGTACCGACGCAGCCGACGTCGAGCGCCTCGTCACCGACGTCGCCACGCTCCGCGCCGAGGGCTGAGCGGCCTATGCCGCCGGCGGACGGCGGCGGCGCGCGCGCATGGCGCGGTCGTCGCGTGACGTGACGCCGTAGTCGATCGCCAGCCAGAGACTCCGCGACCAGCGGAAGAACACCACCGGCACCAGCAGCATCAGCGGGACGGCGACGGCGAGCTGCTGTCCGATCGTCAGCCCGTACACCGTGTCGACGACGACGACGGGGACTAGGCCGGCGATCACCGTGGCCGCGAAGTTCACGTAGATCGCGCCGACGAAATAGCCCTGCTCGCGCTCGAAGCGCAGCCCGCACACCGGACACGTCTCGTGCATGCGGAGCCAGCGCGCATACATCCGGCCCTGACCACAGGCGGGACAGCGGAGGCGGAGCGCCCGGACCGCGAGGTCGCGCACCCGCGGGGGTGCCAACGGTGTCGCCTCCGACGGCATGTCAGGCGGCGCGCGCGCCGCTGCCGGCGATCAGGGTGACGACGCGACGGGCATTCTGCCGCTGATCGTGCTGGCGCTCGACCAGCGCGCGCCCCTGGCGCCCGAGCCGTGCTCGCAGCTCGGGGTCGGCCGCGAGGCGGGCGATGGCGTCGGCGAGGGCCTCCGGGTCGTCCGGGGGTACCAGCACGCCGGTCTCGCCGTCGCGCACCAGCTCGGGCACGCCCGAGACGGCGCAGCTCACCACCGGACGTCCGGTCGCCATCGCCTCCATGAAGACCGTCGGGATGCCGTCCATGTCGCCGGTGCGGTCCTTGCGGCACGGCATGACGAAGAGGTGGCTCGCGACCAACTGTCGCGCCACCTCCTCCTGGGGAACCGACCCGCCGAGGCTCACCGTCTCGCCCAGCGCCAGCCGCGCCGCCTGCGCCTCGAGCTCGGGACGCAGCGGGCCGTCGCCGAAGAGCCGCAGCGAGAACGACACGCCGCGGGCCTTCAGGAGGGCGCAGGCGTCGAGCAGGGTGTCGAGCCCCTTCTTCTCCTGGAACCGCGCCACGCACAGCAGCCGCAGCTCGCCGTCGTCGGGTGGCGGGGGCTCGGCGCGGAAGAGATGCATCGGAATGCCCACGTAGGCGGTCTGCACGCGGTCGGCCGCGCTGGCCGGCAGCTCACGACGGAGCAACGCACCGGCGAAGTCGTTGACGGTGAACGCGCGCGCTGCGTGGCGGAGCTTCCACCCGAGCGTCGCGTTCTTGAGCCGCGGCACGGTGGAGTAGATGTCGTACGCGTGCGCCGTGAACGAGAACGGGATGCCGGCGACGGTACCCGCGATGGCCGCGCAGTCCGCGGTCTGGTTCGCGAAGTGGGCGTGGATGTGGTCGACGCCGAGCCGGCGCAGCCGCCACGCCGCCGCCAGCGCCTTCGGCGTCACCGCGATCAGGCGGAGGTGCGCGTGCAGATTCCGACCCGCGGCGCGATGCAGTCCGCCGAGCGTGCGCAGCGTGCGCACCGGATGCCGGAGCGCCACCCACAGCGCCAGCGCGAGCGAGCCGGCGTCGAGCAGGGGCGCCGGCAGCACGTGCTCGGGGTGCAGACGCTCGAAGGTTCCGTGGCGCACCGGGGCTTCGTCCGCCGGATAGAGCGGCAGCACGACGATGGCGTGTCCGGCGTCCTGCACCTCGATCATCTCGTTGACGACGAACGGCTGCGACGGCAACGGCGGATAGGCCGGGATGACGTAGGCGATCCGCATGCTCAGGCCGCCGCCACGCTGGCGGGTGCGATGCCAGCGGCCCGCAGGCGATCGAGATAGACCGCCGTCGTGCGTGCGACCATCGTCGCCATCGCGAACTCGGTCTCGATGTGCTGGCGTCCCGCCGTCGCCATGCGCGCCATCGTGTGCGGCTCGCTCAGGAGCCGCCCGATGGCCGCGGCGACGGCCGACGGATCCTGCGGCGCGACGAGGATGCCGGTACGGTCCGGCAGCACGAGGTCGCGGCAGCCGCCGACGTCCGTGGCGACCGGGACGGCACCCGCCGACAGCGCCTCGATGACGACGTTCGGCAGCCCTTCGTAGAGGGAGGTGAGCGCCAGCACGTCGACCGCACCCAGCAGCGCCGGCACGTCGTGGCGCAACCCGAGAAAGCGCACGCGATCCGCGATGCCGAGCTCGCGCGCCTGCGCTTCGAGCGCGTCGTGCAGGCCTCCCTCGCCCACGATCAGGAAGTCGACGTCGGCATGCGCGGTGGCGATCGCCGCCGCCGCGCGCAGGAAGGTCGGATAGTCCTTCTGCGGTGCGAGCCGGCCGACCTGCGCGACCAGGCGGCGGGCGGGATCGAAGCCCAGCGCGGCGCGGGCGGGTCGTCGATCGAGCACGAACGGCGGTAGCCTCGTCAGGTCGATGCCGTTGTGGATGACGAGCATCTTCTCGCCCGCGAGCCCCTCGCGCTGGACGAGGCCGTCGGCGATGGCCTGGCAGTTGACGAGGTAGCGGTCGGTGAGGCGGTCGAGCGTGCGCTCGACCATGACCTGCCACGACGGGCGCGCGATGACGTTGCGCTCGGCCGTCAGCACGACGGGGATGCCGAGGCCGATCGCCGCGAGGCGACCGTAGGAATTTCCCGACCAGAGGACGGTGTGGAGGACGTGCGGCGCCAGCGCTCGCAGCTGGGCACGCAGCCGGCGCAGCCGCCCGATGTCCGCGGACCCGCTGGCGGGTATCTCGTGGACCGGTACGTCGAGCGCCCGCATCGGACCGGCCCAGTAGCCGCCCGCGGCGAGCGCCACGACCGACGGCGCGAACTGCCGGCGGTCGAGACCACGCAGGAGCTCGTAGAGCTGATACTCCGCCCCGCCCTTCCCCAGCTCGCCGATGACGTAGGTCAGCCGATAGGGAACGTGTCCTGCCATGCGAGCCCGAGTCCGATATGCCCCGGAACCCGGCGAAGGTCGAGCAGCGCGGGCGATCGGCTCAGGGGGTCTCGCCCGACCCGCCCGGGCCGCGGCTGAAGGTGTCCTTCAGGGCACGCAGCGCCTGGAGGTTCGAATCCATGCGCACCAGCACCGCGATCAGCCGCTGCGCCTGTTCCACCGCCCACGCGATCTCCTGCTGGCTGACGCTGTCGAGCGCGCGGCGCAGCTGGTCGTGGAGGGACAGCAGCTCGGGAACGTCGCGCACGCCCGTCTGGGCCAGGCGTCGGCTGAGCTCCCCGTAGTAGCGGGCGAGATCGTCTGCCTCGCGGTGGACGTCGATCGTCATCGACGATGGGGTCTACCTCTGCGCGCGTCGCGCGTGCAACAGAAAACGGCGTGGTTTGCGGCTCCGGGGGGCCGATGTTACCGGTGGATCGGTGCTCCAGGGCCGCGTCGGCACTCTCATCGTCCTGGCGGTTCTCGCAACCGCTCTTCCGGCCGCAGCGGCGCTGACGGTCCCGCTGCGCGTGGCGGAGTCCGCCGGCGTCGCGCGACGGAACGCACCCGTCACTGCCGGTGTACCCATCCCGCGCGGAGTCCTGCGCGACCCGCATGGCGTCTGGCTGGCCGATCCCGATGGTCGACCGACGGTGCTCCAGACGCAGGCCCTCGAGCGCTGGCCCGACGGCAGCGTGCGATGGCTCCTGCTCGACTTCCTGGCCGACGTGCCGCGCGACGCCGAGCGCACGTGGACGCTCACCGGCGGTGCGCCGCCGTCGAAGCCCGTGGGGCCGCAGCTGCGCGCGAGCGAGCGCGACGGGGCGCGGCTCCTCGACACCGGCGTGGTGCAGGTGGCCGTGCCGGGCAACGGCGCGGCCCTGCTCGACGACGTACGCGCCGGCGCGGTCCGCCTCGCAGGCCGCATGGCACTGCCGTCCCTCGACGTCGGCACCGTCGAGCCCCCCGTTCCGTCGGGTCTCTCCGTCGAGACGGCGGGTCCCATCCGCACCGAGCTGCTGCTGCGCGGCCGCTACGCGAACGGCGTGACCTATGAGGCCCGCCTCGCCGTGTTCGCGGGCCAGCCGGTGGTGCGCCTGCAGTTGACCCTGACGAGCCTCGCCGACGCGACCTACCTCCCGATTCGCGCCCTCGCCCTGTCGGTTGGCGACGGGCTCACCGGGGGCGCCATCGGCGTCGACGGTGCCCCGCACCGCTTCGAAAAGCTCGAGAAGGCCCACCTCCTCCTGCAGCGCGAGGCGACGGCCAGCCTGCTCGACGGCGATCCCGCCGGCCGCGGCGACGGCTGGGCGCGCGCCACGACGGCCGATGCCGCCATCACCGTGGTCAGCCGCTTCTTCTGGCAGGAGTTCCCGAAGGCGATCCGGATGGCGCCGGACGGACTCACGTTCGACCTCGTCGCGGGCGGCGACACCCCGGTCGAGCTCGGGCGCGGGGCGGCGAAGACGATCGAAGTCTGGGTGGTGATCGAGCCGAAGGCGTCTGCCGGCGATGCCGCAGCGCTCGCGACCATGTTGCGCGCCCCGCTCGTCGGCGAGCCACCCCCGCGCTGGGTGGTGACGTCGGGCGCGCTCGTGAACTCCCTCGATCCCACCGCCGACGGTGCGAAGCCGTTTCTCGATCGCGTCACCACGGCGTTCCGTCGCTACGATGCCCGCGGCCGCGCCGAACGGTGGGACGACGGGCCAGCGGTGCCATGCGAGCAGCGCACGACGGAGCATCCGCGCATCGGCTTCTACGGCCTCCTCAACTGGGGCGACTGGAACTTCCCCGGCTACCGCGATCGCACGAAGGGCTGCGATGCGTGGGGCAACCTCGAGTACGACCTGACCCAGGTGCTCGGCCTCGGGTGGGTCGCCACCGGACAGCGGGCCCTGCGGGAGGGCTTCATCGCCGCCGCCCGGCACTATCGCGACGTCGACATCATCCATCATGACCCCGACAACCCCGATCGCGTCGGCCTCAACCACCCCCACAAGGCCGGGCATTTCGCGCCCGAGTCGGATCGGAACGTCGATCTCGGGCACACCTGGCTCGAAGGGCTCATCACGCACTATCGCCTCACGGGCGAGGTGCGCTCGCTCGAGGCGGCGCGCGCCATGGGCGACGCGGTCTCGGCACGTCTCTCCAAGGCCACCAACCCGCGCCAGTTCGGCTGGCCCATGATCGCCCTCGGCGCGCTCGGCGAGGCGACCGGTGACGAACGCTATCGGACGGCGGCGTCGGGATTCGCCGACCGTGCCGTGACGGCGTGGGAGCCGACGCCCGCCGCGGCCGACTGGAAGATCGGCATCCTCGCCGACGGCCTCTCCTACGTGCACGCCCTCACCGGCGCGGCACCGCTGCGCGACTGGCTCGTGCGCTACGCCGACGCGCTCGTGGCCGAAGCGCAGCGCTTCCAGGACGCGCGCTACGCGCTCCCGCTCGGCTATCTCGCGGGCGTCACGGGGAACGCCGCCTATCGGACGACGGCGCTCGACGTCGCCAAGGGCATCGACGTCGGCGACTGGGGTAAGCAGCTCGCCCTGGAAGGACGGAGCGGGTTCCGGCTCCTCGGACCGCTCGCCGCCCAACAGCAGGACGCTACACCCGCCCGCGCCGATCCTCCTCGGCGGTCGGCGCCCGCACCGAAACGACGGTGACGACGGCCGTCATGCGACGGCCCGCCCGCGGCGCATTGAAATCGGCGCGCACCTCGTCGTCGCCGATCTCGAGCAGCTTGAACCGGAGCGTCTTCCCGTCGGGCGACTTGAGCGTGTAGTCGCGTCCGATCTCGAGCTCGAGGTCGGGCGGCAGGCGGTCACGCGGCATGCTGCGGATCAGGTTCGGATGGTGCGGGCCGTAGGCTTCCTCCGGCGGGATGTCGAGCGTCCGCGTCTCGCCGGCACGCATCCCACCGATGCGGTCCTCGATCGCGGGGAACAGCTGCCCGGAGCCGATCATCACGGCCATCGGGCCGCAGTGGCCGGTCGAATCGACCGGCGTCCCGTCGTCGAGATGCACCGTGTACTCGACCGTCACGACGCTCCCGTCTGCAACCTCCATCACTGTCCTCCTCGCGAGAGCTGGCGCGCGATGGCGCCCAGCAGGTCCGGGGCGCCGGTGGAGCCGCCCTTGGTGACGAGCGTCATGCCGCCGTAGGGGCCGGCGCCGAGCCGCGCCCGGACCACCAACGGCGACAGCCGCGCCTCGATCCAGAGCGGCGGATGTCCGAGCCCGTCGAGCACGTGGAACGCGGTCTCGCCGCCGATCAGCGCCAGGCCGTTCGGCCGCACGCGTGCGAGCACGGTGAGCGCCGCCGTCCGGAGCATGGCGAGCACGGCTGCGCTGCCGCCCTCGATCGGGCCCTCCGGCGGGACCAGGGCCACCGCCACGCCGCTGCGCACGAGCCGCTCGGCCTCGAGCCCGGCCGCCTCGGCACCGGCGGTCGACGTCACCCGCACCGGCGTCAGCAGCCCACGCTCGGTCGCGCGCGCCACCTGCAGCTGCGTCGTCGGATGGGCACTGCCCACGACCAGCAGGGCCCCGGCATCGGTCGCCCCGATCCCTGGCACGGCCCGGGTGCGCGTCGTGGGATCCGAGCCCAGCACGCGGCGCAGCGCGCGCGCCAGCCCGATCGAGCCGACGAGCAGCAGCGGACGCCCCCGCTCGAGCGCGCCGCGGACGGCCCGATCGAGGTCGGCATCGGTCTCGGCATCGCAGACGAGCACGGAGGCACCACCGGCGCGTGCGGCGTCGACGGCGGCGCCGATGCCGGCTGCGTCCCGCACCGCCGCGAGCGGGATCACCGCCGCACGGCGCACGCTCGTCGTCTCGATGGCCGCGCCGACGCTCGCATCACGGATGGGATTCTGCGGATCGTTCGCGAAGGCGGTCTCGTGCACCGGCACCCCGTCGATGAGCTGGCGGCCGCCGACGGTGGTGCGACCCACCTCCGGAATGGCGGCGAGGACGAACGCCTCCGCGACACCGAGGCACCCCATGGCCGCATCGATCTCGGCGCCGAGCTGGCCGCGGAGCCCGGTGTCGATCTTCTTGAGGACGATGCCGTCCCACCCGGGCTCGAGATCGGCCAGCGCGTGGGCCACCCGATCTGCCGCGTCGGCGGGGGCCAGCGTGCGGCTCTGGGTGTTGTGGACGCAGAGCGCGTCGGGCGGCACGGCGAACGTCGCGGCGGCGTCGGTGCAGGCCCGGACGGCGATGCCGGACGACCACGGGAGCAGCTCGGCGCCGACGTCGCACGCGCCCGTCAGGTCATCGGCGATCACCCGCAGTCCGGCCACGTGCGGCTCAGGCCAACAGCACCGCGCGCGCCGGGGCGCCGTCCAGCTCCGGAAACTTGAGGGGCAGACACACGAGCGTGTAGCGCCCCGGCGTCACCGCGCCGAGGTCGAGGCCCTCGATGACGAAGACGTCGGCGCCGAGGAGACGATGATGCACCGGGAAATCGGGGCTGCCGAACTGCTCGATCGACAGGTAGTCGATGCCCACCGCGCGGACGCCCGCCTCCACCAGCACGTCGGCCGCGTCCTTCGTGATGTAGGTGAAGTCGCGCTGGAACACCGGCTGGGCCCACTTCGCGGAGTTGTCGGTGAGGCAGAGGAGGATGTCGCCACGGCGCAGCGGGACGTCGCGTAACGCCGCTGCGTCGATCGATGCACGGCCGCGCAGGTCGGCCACCAGCGCCTCCCCCACCATGCGGTTCATCGCCACCTGCCCGAGCCGCGCGCCGTCGGCGATGAAGTGGTACGGCGCATCGACGTGGGTGCCGGTGTGGCTGCCCATCGTCAGCAGCGACAGGTTCGCGACGTCGCCGTTACGGATCTGGCGCACGGACTCGATGCGCGGCTCGGGATCTCCCGGGTAGACGTGCTGCCCGGGGCCGTTCGGCACGGAGATGTCGATGACGCGCATGGGTCAGGCGGCCCGGCCATACGACGCGGCGAGCCCGCGATCGGGCGACCCGGCCTTGCCGCGCGCCACCTCGGCGGCGACGCGGATCGCCTCCTGCAGGTTGACGTGATCGGCGATGTTCTTGCCCGCGATGTCGAAAGCGGTGCCGTGGCCGGTGGACGTGCGGATCAGCGGCAGACCGATCAGCAGCGTCACGACGCGACCGAAGCCGACCAGCTTCACCGCCATGAGGCCCTGGTCGTGGTAGAGGGCGAGCGTCATGTCGTAGGCGCCGTCGCGCGACTTGAGGAAGACGGTGTCGGCCGGGAACGGCCCCTGCGCGTCGATGCCGCGCTCCTGCGCCGCCTTGATCGCCGGAATGATCGCGTCGAGCTCCTCGCGGCCGAAGGCGCCGTTCTCGCCCGCGTGCGGGTTGAGGCCGGCGACCGCGATGCGCGGTTTCGCGATGCCCATGTCGCGCAGCGCGGCGTCGGCGAGCAGCAGGCGCTCGAGAACCCGGTCGGTGCGCATGTATTCGCAGACTGCGCGCAGCGCCATGTGATTCGTGAAGAGCATGAGCCGCATCTTGTCGACGACCATCACCATGGCGGGACGGCTCTTCGTCATGTGGCCGAGAATCTCGGTCTGCCCCTCGAAGTCGTGCCCGGCCATGTGCATCGCTTCCTTGTTGAGCGGCGCCGACACCATGCCGTCGACGGTGGCGTCGAGGCACATCTGACCCGCGTCCTTCGTCCACCGCACCGCAGCGTCGCCGAAGCCGGCGTTGAGCTCGCCCCAGCGATGCGCACCCATGTCGATGTTGGCGTAGTCGATGACGTCGATCGTGCCATGGGCGCCCTGTGCCTCGGCCGGACTCTTGATCGCTCGCAACGCCAGCCGCACGCCGACCGCCTCCATCGCCCGCTCCAGCACCCGCGCGTCGCCGAGGACGAGCGGGATGCACCAGGCGCTGGTCTCGGGGTTGGCGAGCGACTTGACGGTGATCTCCGGCCCGATGCCGGCGGCGTCGCCCATGGTGATCGCGATACGAGGACGTTGGCTCATCGATTCACTCCGTGACGGTGATGGGTACCAGCACGGGCCGTCGGCCCGCCAGTACCTGTCGGTAGATGGACTCGAGGTGGTCGAGGACCTGCTCCCACGCGGCCGGGTCTTCGATCGCCCGGCGGGCCGCGGCGCCGAGGCGGGCCCGCTCGTCGGCATTCTCGAGGAGGGTCCCCACGGCGGCTGCGAACGCGGCCGGGTCGTCGTCTGGCACCACGCGGCCCGTGACGCCGTCCTCGAGCCCCTTGGCCGATCCGGCGCAGGCGACGATGGCCTTGCCGGCCGCCATGTAGTTCAGCAACTTCATCGGGAACCCGGAGCGCTCGGCACGTGGGGACACGGCCACGTCGGCCTGGGCGAGGCGCTCGCGCACCTCATCGTAGGACGTCGCCTGCGCGATCTCCACCCCAGCGCCCAGGCCCTGGCTGGTGAGGCGTGCGGCGTGCCCCAGGGCGTCGGCGTGCGTCAGGAGGACCAGCCGGGCCCGCGGATGCGCGGCCCGGATCAGGGCGAAGCTCTGCAGCAGGAACTCGAGGTTCTGGTAGCCGTCGAGATTGCCGGCGTAGCACACGGTTCCGGCCTCGCTCGTCGGGCCGATGCTGGGCATGGCACGCAGCTCGGCCGGGGACCCCGCCGGCGCGATGCAGGCCAGGGCACGATCCGTGACGCCGGCGTCGCGGAGATGTTCGCCGAGCTCCTCGGTGACGGCGATGCAGAAGTCGGCGCGGCGCGGTACCTGCGCGTCGAGCAGGCGGCCGAGTGCTCCCATCCAGCGCCGTGCCCGCGCCGACGTGACGTACGTGGGCAGCTCCTCGGCCATGGCGCTGTGCCCGTGGTAGACGAGCGGGCGGCCCGTCAGCCGTCCGACGATCAGTCCGGCGATCGCGGCTTCGTAATTGTGGGCGTGGATCACCTCGATCCGGTTCCGCCGTACGAGACGCCACAGGCGCGCGGTGAGCGCCACGTCGAGGGCGATGCGGGCCGGCCGGGGTCCCGGGCGGTGCCCGCGATGCGGCCCGTAGGTCACCACGTCGACGTGGTGCCCGCGATCCTCGAGTCCCTGGGCCAGGTGCTGCACCAGGACCTGGGAGCCGCGCAGCCAGGGGTACGGGCCGGCGACGACGAGGGCGATCCGCATCACGGCGGTGGCTCCAGATAGCCGAGCGCGGCGAGCCGCGCCGCGACCTCCGCCGCACCGGCGTCGTCGAGCTCGACCGGCGGCGCCTCGCGTGGCGCGAGGGCGTCCGGTGCGACCGCGACCGGAGCGGAGAGCACCGCGGTGATCGGGCGACCGTCGAGCCCGTCGGGCACGGGGAGGCCCGCCAGCGCGAGCAGCGTCGGCAGGACGTCGGTGATCTCGGCGCGATCGATCCGGCCCGCGGCCGGGACCGCGCCTCCGGCGAAGAGCATCAGGCCGTCGCGTCGATGCGCGCCGTTCATGCCGCTGCCCTTCCCCGCGCCGTACTCGGCCGGCGTCAGCCGCCGGAGTGCGGGGCCCGGTCCGTTGCTGCGCAGACACGACGGGCTGTACCCGTCGACGAGTGCCAGCTCCAGGAGCAGGTCGGGCACACGGGCCGTGAACGGTCCGTCGTACAGCTCTTCGCGACGCCAGACGCGGGCGACGACGGGACGACCCTCCTCGTCGCACCACGCGGCGAGCGCCCCCGCCACCTCGTCGCGCGTCTGCTCAGCCGCGGCCGCCGACACGATCCCCTCCGGCTCGCGGTCGCGCAGATTCAGCCAGACGCTCGGGTGGTAGTCGAGCTCCTCGGAGAACGCGCGCGTGCCGCCCCAGTCGATGCCACCGAACCGCGCCATCCCTTCGAGGCGGCCCGCGGCGACGGGCGCGCGACGCAGGACCGCCCCCTGCAGCGTCGTCGGCACCGTGCGCAGCGCGAGCGCTCGCGCAGCCTGCGCCACCCGTCCGCCACCGGGCCGGAACGCGAGCAGGCCGCATTCGGCGAGTCGCCGGTTCAGGTGGACGACGCGATCGCTGGCGCCACCACTGCCGTGATCGGACACGATCGCCACGACGGCATCGGCCGGGGCGGCGGCGACGAGCCGGCCGACGGCGGCATCGAGCGCCTCGTAGACGCGACCGACGGCAGACGCGTGCGGGCTCGCCTCGTGGCGGGGCGACGCCGGATCGTGGAAGCGCCAGAAGTGGTGCGAGACGGTGTCGGACTCGCCGAACACGACCATCAGCGCGTCCCACCGCTCCCGCTCGAGCAGGGCCGTCGCCAGCGTCGTCCGACGCTCGATGCCGTCGAGCAGGCTGTCGACGGCGCGCGCATGCCAGCCGGGGCCCGTCGTCACCTCCTGGAAATCGGCGAACGGGATGCCGCCGACGAGGCGTCGGATGTCCTGCCAGAAGGCGCGCGGGTGGACGAAGGAACCGTCGATGGCCGTCGTCAGCGGGGTATCGAAGCCGCTGACCATCACCCCGTCGACGGGCTCGGGGGGATAGGTGGCCGGGACGGTCAGGACGGCGACGCGTCGACCGGCGGAGGAGAGCCGCGTCCACAGCGCCGGCGTCCGGCGGTGGCTGCCGTTCACGAAGCGCACACGGTAGGTGCCGGGGACGCGTTCCGCGAAATCGAGCACGCCGTGGCGTCCCGGGTTCACCCCGGTGACGAGCGACGTCCATGCCGGAAACGTCGCCGACGGAATCGTCGAGCGCAGCGAGCCCCAGGCGCCGCGCGCCATGAGGGCCGCAATCGAGGGCAGCCGCCCGGCGGCGACCCACGGTGCCACCAGATCGAGGGTGGCCCCGTCGAGGCCGATCACCAGGAGCGGTGCGCCCACCGTCCCGTCTTAGTCGAGGTACCCGAGCGCGCGCAGCCGTTCCTTGGTGACGCTGTCGACGTCGGTCGTGCCGCCGGCACCCGCGTGCGCCTTGGCTTCGAGGAAGGCGCGCCCGAGCGCAGCCTCCATCTGCTGCAGCTCCGTCATCTGGGTGCTGGCGAGGTTCTTCGTCTCGCCGGGATCGGTGGCGACGTCGAACAGCTCCTTCTCGGGGAGCCCGCGCGGGTTGCCCTTGTTGGCGGTGATGTACTTCGTCGTCTGCGTCCGGATGGCCTGCAGCGCGTTGCCCTCGAGGTCTTCCTCGGAGAACACGTGCTCGCGGGCGATCGGCGTGCCACCGTCGAGGGGCAGGACGTGGCCCTGCATGACCGGCGGCGGCGCGGCGCCTGCGGAGCGGAGCAGCGTCGGCGCGATGTCGAGGCTCATGCAGAGGTCGTCGATCACGCGACCGCCCTTCCCGGCGGTGCCGGGCTTGATGATGAGCGGGATGTGTATCTGCTCGTCGTACAGCGTCGTGCCGTGCCACCAGCCGCCATGCTCGTGGAACTCCTCGCCGTGGTCGGCGGTGAGCACGATGACCGTGTTGTCGTAGAGCCCGCGACGCTTGAGGTCGTCGACGAGGCGACCGATCTCGCCGTCGAGGTAGGTGATCTCGCCGTCGTAGAGCGCGCGGTACTTGTCCGCGACGTCGGGTGGCGGATTCGGATTCGCCACGCGCGCGTAGCCTTCGCCGTTGTAGGGATGGACGAAGTACGGATCGTGCGGGTCCATGTAGTGCAGGTAGAGGAAGAACGGCCCCTGTTTGGCCGCCGGCGTGTCGAGCCACTCGATGCCCTTGGCGGTGACCACCTCTGCCGGCTGGTAGTAGTTGTAGACGTTCACCTTGCGAGCGAAGAAGCGCTCCCGCACCAGCCGCAGCCCGTTGTAGAGCGTGAGCTGGGCGGCAGGCTCGTCGGCCCAGAAGAACAGGTCGGGCGCCAGGTAGTGGAACTCGGCGAACCCCTGGTTGAAGTTGAACGCCGCCGTCACGTTGATGTTGTTCGGGAAGCCGACGGTGTAGTAGCCCACCTTCGACAACCCTTCGGCCACCGTCTCGACGCGATCCGGCAGCACGTCGGACTTGTGGATCGCGCCGTGTGACGATGGGTAGAGACCGGTGAAGATCGTCGCCACCGACGGGCGCGTCCACGACGCCTGCGAGAAGCCCTTTGCGCAGCGCACGCTGTCGCCCGCGAGTGCGTCGATGCGCGGCGTCTTGTTGGCGGTGTAGCCGTACACCGACAGATGGTCGGCGCGCAGCGTGTCGACCATCAGGAGGATCATGTTCGGCACGCCCGGCGCCGCGGCCGTCCGCGGCGGCGCCTGGGGCGCCGGTGGCGGCGTGACCATGCGGGTGGCCGCGGTGGCCAGACCGGCGACCACGAGCACCAGGATCGCCGCGGCGATCGGGCGCGTGAAGAGCCCGCGACGGGCATCGGCCCCGCGCAGCGCACGCCAGATGATGAACGCCACGACGATCGTGGCGACCAGCGCCCCGAGCTGCACGGCGCTGGTGAGCGAGCCCGGGGGCAGCTGCTCCATGAACACGTCGCGGATGATGCGGAAGCGCGCCACGACGAACCCGAGACCCGCCCCGACGCCGGCGAGGGCCAGGCCGAACCCGTCGGTGCGCAGGATGGCTGCCACGATGCCCGCGCCGAGCCCGCCGGCAGCTCCGATCATGCCGTACACGATCATGCCCCAGGCGACGGGCGGCATGTCTCCCACCCCATGGGCTCCGAACCACGAGGCGATCGCCTCGAGACCTCCGACGATGGCTCCGGCCAACAGGCCACCGGCCACGCCGGCTCCCAGCGGTCGCACACTCATAGGCTCTGACCCCCCACGATCGACAACAACTGAGCCTGGAGTCCGGCCGGATCGCAAGCGCCCGCGCCGGCGAAACCCCCGATCAGGATTCCGGGAACTCCAGGTCGAGCTCGGCGGCGTCCCCGGTGACCCGGATGCCGCGCGGCGACAGCTTGTAGAGGTCCTGGGCCTTCCAGTGCAGGAAGCGGTTCTGCTCGAGGTCCTTCACGTCGGCGGCGATGGCGTCGAACGACATCCCGAGGAGGTCGGCGAGCTGATCGCGGGCATGGAGGAACGGCGACTCGGGCGAGGCGTCGTAGACCTTGCGGTATTCGAGAAGGATTCGTCGCTTCAGGTTCACGTGGAGGCTCCTGCGGCGGACGGGGTGCTGCCACCCCGTCCGCCGCGCCGCAGGGCTCGCGCGCTACAGCACGAGCAAGGTGGTGTTTCCGATGAAGGTCCCCGGACCACTGTCGAGCTCGACCACGCACTGGCCGGACGCGCCGACCGGCACCGTGGCCCGAACTTCGCTGGTGGTCTTCGAAATGATGGCCGCCTGGATACCACAGATCCGGACGGCCGTCGCATTCGTCATGTCGCAGCCACCCGTGAGGGTGATCACGTCCCCGACCATCGCGGCCTTCGGGGTGAAGTCGTCGAAGCAGGTGCAGCGGTCGCAGCACTGGGCATTGTTGCCGAAGTCGGCGACGACCGTGTCACCCACGAACTGCCCGACGAGCTGGTTGCCGTTGCCGAGCGCCACGGTCGACTGTGGGGCACAGAGCTTGGCCGCAATCGACGAGCCGCGACCGAGCGACGCATCGCCCGCGCCCTTGATGAGCACCGTCAGGTCGCCGCACTGCTGGCCGACGAGACTCTGATTGTTGACGCGGAAGAAGCCGCCGGCGGGGATCAGGAGGAGGCTCGACGACGCCAACACCTCCGCGTTCTTGCCGACCCGGAACGAGCATGCCGTGTACGTCCCGCTCGAGAGGGTCATGGCGGCGCCGTTCTGTACTTCGATGAGCCCGTAGACGCCGGGTGGAAGGTCGCAGCGTCCGTTGCCGATCGACGTGTCGCCGGAGCAGTCCTGCCCTGGCACCGCAAGGATGCCCTTCGCCGCGTTGCATGCGGGGAACGGGACCGGGAAGCCGCATTCCTGCTCGAGGGGTGCAGGGTCGGGTGTGCAGTTGGCGCCGCACGAACCCGCGATGATGGGCGTGGACAAGGGCTGCACCGGCGGCTGGCGGATCGTCACCCCTGCCAGCGCGTTGGTGCTGTTGCGGAACACCTGGAACACGTTGCCGCCGGACTTGATCTTCACCGTGTCGCCGGCGATCTGCGATCCGTCGGCGAAGAGGACGTCGTCGAGATTCACGACGCCACAGCTGCTGTTGTTGTTCGGCTGCGTGCAGCCGACACCCACGTTGCACCGATCGTTCAGGTGCAGGTCTTTGAGCGATGCATTCCGCTGAGCAAACACGAAATACGATGAGAGGTCGGTCCGCAGGGGTTGTGCCCCTGCCGGGGTGACGGCGCCGAGCCATGCGGCTGCGACGACGAGACCAATACCCGAAAACCTCCGCTGCGCGATTCCGACAAAACGCATGAGCACCTCCTTGTGCCGGCCGTTCTGTGCTGAACCGCCCCGCGTCCTGCAGGGCGATACCCCGCCGCAACCGCCCCTCGACCCTGCGTTCAGGCAGGATCGGTGCTGCCGCCGGTAGAACGACTCGCGGGACCGCCCCGAAGAACGGTCCCGCGAAGTTCTACACAACGATGTTGCGATCTAGAGGATATCAGTGCGCAACGTCAAGAGCTGACGGGTCCTACTCAGTTGACCGTGAACTTCTGGTTCCCGAGGAAGGTGCCCGACGGGCTCACGAACTCGACATTGCAGGCGCCAGCAGCGCCCGCAGGAATCTCGAACTTGATCTCCAGCGCCGTCTTCACGGTGATGTTCGCCGCGAAGCCGCAGACGCGCACCTCGGTGGTGGCCGTCATGTCGCAGGCACCGGTGGCGGTCACGACCGTCCCGACCGGGCCCGACGTCGGCGTGAAGTCGTCGTAGCAGGCGCACCGACCACCGCAGCACTGGCCCTTGTTGTTGAGGTCGGCATTGACCACGTCACCGACGAACTGGCCGATGAGGAGGTTGTTGTGACCCAGCTTGATGTTCGACGCCGGGGCACACATCTTGGTGGCGATCAGCGAGTTGCGGCCGAACGACACCTGGCCCGAGCCCTTCACGAGGACGCTCAGGTCGCCGCAGGTCTCGGCGAGGTCGGTGTTGTTGTTGGTCTTGAAGGTCCCACCGTCGGCGACGAGGATCCGCGTCCCAGCGGCCTCCACCTTGGTGTTGCGACCGGTGCGGAAGCTGCAGACGTTGTAGTCACCGGCCGTGAGGTTGAGCCGCGCAACGTTGAGCACGACGATCGCGCCGTAGGTACCCGGAGCGAGATCGCACTGCTTGTTGCCGGGCAGCGTGTCGAGTGCGAGCGGGTCGCAGTCGGCGTTCGGGCTGGCCTTGACCGGCTTCGCCGCGTCACACGCGGGGAACGGCACGGGGAAGCCGCACAGTGCCTCGATCGCCGCCACGTCCGGCACGCAGTTCGTGCACGTGTTCGGGATGATCGGCAGCGTGAAGGGCGTGGGCCCCGAGCCGAGGATCTGGACGTTGTCGAGCGGCCCACCGCCGTTGCGGAAGAGATCCCAGATGACCGCGCCGTTCTTGCGGAAGAACGTGCGATCACCGGCGATCTGGCTGCCCTGCGCAAAGAACACGTCGTTCATGATCAGGTTGCCGCAGGAGCCGCTGTTCGAGTTGGCGGCGCAGTTGACGCCGACGTTACAGGCGGAATCGAGCTCCATGTTCTTCAGCGAGGCCTTGGTCTGGGCCAGGATGAAGTAGGAGGCCAGATCCCGCCGGAGGGTCTGTGCCATGGCCGGCTGGACCGCGGTGGCCGTGAGGCCGGCCGCCACCAGCAGGGCCGTGAAGGTCATCTTGAGGTGCGAGCGCATTTTCGTATGTCTCCTTCCAACCGTACCGTCAGTTCACCGTGAGGGTGCCGACGCCCGTGAAGACACCCGAGCTGCTCTCGATCTGCACCTGACAGGCTCCAGCAGCGCCCGCGGGCACCGCGAACTCGAGCTTGTCGGAGGTCTGCGAGACGAACGGGGGCAGGACTTCGATCCCGCAGACCCGAACCTTCGTCACCGCCGTGAGCGTGCACTGGCCGGTGAGCGTCACGATGCCGCCCACCGTGGTGGCGGACGGGGAGATGTCGTCGAAGCAGGCGCAGTCGTCGCCACCAACGCAGCAGAAGCCGCGATCGTTCGAGTCGGCGTTGACGACGTCGCCGAAGAAGCGACCGGTGAGGTTGTTGTTGTGACCCAACCGGACTTCGCTCTCCGGACCGCAGAAGAAGCCGTTGATGTTGGAGTCGCGACCGAAGGAGATGGCCGACACGCCCTGCACGTTGACCGTGATCTGGCCACAGCTCTGGCCCGCACCCGGTCCGACGTTGGAGGCGTCCTTGATGTTGAATTCGCCCGCCGAAATATTGAGGACGACGGGGTCGTCCGCAGTGATGTCGACGCGCTGCCCGCCGGTGACGGAGCAGAAATTGAACGTGCCACCACCGGTGAACTGGATCTTACCGTCGTTGTTCATGGTGAGGGCGCCGTAGGTGCCCGCCGCGAGATCGCACCGCTGGTTGCCAGGGATGACGTCCGTGGCGATCAGGCAGTCCTGGTCCTTCTGCACCAGGACCGGCTTGGCGATGTCACAGGCCGGGAACGGAACCGCGAAGCCGCAGGCCGTGTAGAGGTCGCCAAAGTCCGGCGAACACTGATTGTTGACCGTCGCACAGCTCGGCGTGCCGTCGCCGTCGATGTCGCCCAGGACGGGCGGCGTGAATGCCTCCGGAAGCCCGGGGGGCGACTGGATGACGACGTTGTCGAGCCCGGTGGGCTTGTTCGAGAACAATTGCCAGATGACGGCGCCCGGTCGATTGAACCGGGAGCGATCACCGACGATCTGCGAGCCTTCGTCATAGCTCGCGTTCTCGTGCGTGATGTTACCGCAGAAATTGTTCGCGTTCGGGTTTTCGCAGTTCACGCCGGTGTTGCAGGCGCCGTTCAGCGTGAAGTTCTTCAAGCTGACGTTACGCATCCCGAAAACAAGGTACGCGCTGAGGTCCCGCCTCAGCGGTGGACCTGCCGACGCGATCTGTGCCGTGACCGCGGTGATGAGGGTGGCCCCCATGACAACGCGGCAGATCCTGCTCGTACGAGCTCCCATTGATTGCCCTCCTTCGCAACTAGGCAGGACGGTTCGTGCCCTGCCCAGAGGTACTGGGATAGCACGAACCGTACCGAGGGTGTCAAGAAAAATGGGAGCGATATAACCGGAAAAACAGGGGATTCTTAGAGGCGGACGATATGGTCGTCCTTGCATCCCTGCAAGGCGTTGCGGGTGTCCACGATGAGTGGGGCCGTCTTCACCACGGCGGCGTAGTCGACCTCCTTGTGGGCGGTCAGAATGACGACGCAGTCGAACTTCGAGAGCGTCCCGTTCTTGAGCTCGAGCGAATCGAGCTCGATCCCCTCCTCACGAACCACCGGAATGTAGGGGTCGGAGTACGACAGGATGGCGCCCCGGTCCTTCAGGATGTTCATGACGTTCAGGGCGGGCGACTCACGGATGTCGTTCACGCCGGCCTTGTAGGCCACCCCGAGGATGTGGATTCGTGCACCATTGACGCTCTTGCGGTGCCGATTGAGGGCGTCGGTGACCCGCTCGACCACGAATCGGGGCATGCTCTCGTTGACGTGGCCGGCCAGCTCGATGAAGCGGGCATCGAAGCCGTTCATCTTGGCCTTCCACGACAGGTAGAACGGGTCGATCGGGATGCAGTGCCCACCGAGACCCGGTCCGGGGTAGAACGCCATGAAGCCGAAGGGCTTCGTCTTGGCGGCGTCGATGACCTCCCACACGTCGATCTTGAGGGCATTGCACATCAGCGCGATCTCGTTGACCAGGCCGATGTTGACGCTCCGGTAGGTGTTCTCGAGCAGCTTCACCATTTCGGCGACCTGGGTCGACGAGACGGGCACGACCGTGTCGACCGAGGCCTCGTACAACTTCTTGGCCGCAGCGGTGCAACTTTCTGTCACGCCGCCCACCACCTTGGGGATGTTGCGGGTATGGAAGTTGGGGTTGCCGGGATCGATACGCTCGGGCGAAAACGCCAGACCGAAGTCCTGGCCCACGACCAGGCCGGAGGCCTCGAGCGTCGGGCGGACCACCTCTTCCGTGGTCCCCGGATAGGTCGTGCTCTCGAGGATGACGAGCTGCCCCTTGCGCAGGTACTTGCGGATCTCGTTGACCGCGTTGACCACGAAGGTGAGGTCGGGGTCCTTCGTCTTGCGGAGCGGCGTCGGCACACAGATGTTGATGGTGTCGAGGTCGCGAATGACGGAGAAGTCGTTGGTGGCGCGGAACTTCCCGGCCTTGACCGGCCCGGCGATCTCATCGTCCTTCACGTCGACGATGTACGACTTGCCGGCATTGATGGCGTCGATCTTGCGCTGGTCGAGGTCGATGCCGACGACGTCGAAGCCCGCCTTCGCGAACTCGAGGGCCAGCGGAAGGCCGACGTAGCCGAGGCCGATGACGCCGCAGCGGACGTCGCGGCGGCCGATCTTTGCGATCAGGTCCTGCATGTGTGTTCTCCTACTCGGGGCGCCGGTGGCGCCGGCGGGCGCGGGTCGATGGACGAGGCGGGTTGCGGTCACGCATGGCCGATGCTCCGCGCGGGTCCGGTTTCGCAGGCGGCGAGCTCGCCGCGCAAGTGCGCTTCGTGACGGGTGATGTCGTGGCCGATGAAGACGGCCTGGCTTTCGGCGGCCGACGGCAGCTTCATCCAGGTGAGCTCGTGGCGGCCGCAGGTGAAATTGAACAGGCACTGCCACTCGCGATCGTGGAAGGTGACGATGCCTTTCGCGCGCATCACGTCGCGCGGCAGGCGGGCCAGCAGTCGCTCGAACCGATCCTGATCGAGCGGTCGCGCCGACCGGTAGAGGAAGCTCCCGATGCCGTCGCGATGGCGATGGCCCTCCGCGGCGCGGGCGCGTTCGCGATAGCTGGCGACGCCCGTGGCAAACAGCACGTCACTGTCGATGGCGCCGCGCACCGTGCGCAGCCGCTCGGCACGCGGATTCAGCGCCGTCACGCGCCGTTCGCAGCGCGCCGCCGCAGCGTCGTCCACCAGGTCCAGCTTGTTCATGACGACGAAATCGGCGGCCTCGATCTGCCGCGCCACCACCTCGGCCTCCGCCAGCTGGTGCTCGACGTTGGCGGTGTCCACCACCGTGATCACGGCGTCCAGGCCGAGCCCGGCCTGCCGGACCCTGTGCGCCAGCGGCTCCGGATCGGCGAGCCCGGTCGATTCGATGATGATGAGGTGCGGGCGGGTCGTATCGACGATCTCCTGGATGGCCATGTCGAACCGGTAGTCATCGATCGTGCAGCAGATGCAGCCGCTCGACAGCTCCACCATCTTCTCGACCGCCGACAGGCCGGTGATGACCCGGCCGTCGATGCCTACCTCACCGATCTCGTTCATGATGACGGCGACCGGCTTGCCCGCCAGACCGTGGTCGAGCACGTGTCGGAGGAGCGTCGTCTTGCCGCTTCCGAGGAAGCCGGTGAGGATGTCGACGGCGACGGTCCGCATGCAAAATCCGCTGCACAATGCAGCACTTCCGGATGTAGCCGAGTTCCCCCTGGGTCGCAAACCACAGAAAACCCTTCACGATCGCGCAGGGATACGGACCAGGCGACGTCCCACGAGGATGACGTTCACGAGCTCGTCGCGCCGCAGCAGCACCGTGTCGGGGACCGTGTGCCCGGACTCGCGCACGAACCAGACCAGCAGGACGAGCGCCGCCGTCCCGTACGACACCAGATGGGCCAGGGCCGCACCGGTGACACCGAGCCGGGGGATCAGGACCCAGTTGCAGCCGATGTTGAGCACCAGCGCCAGGGCCGCGGCCAGGATGTTGATCTCCTGCTTGCCGCGGCTGGTGAAGTTGCGCGTGAGGATCAGGTACAGCGACATCAGGACCACGCCCGGCAGCAGGACGAGGAGCGGGACGATCGAGCCGCCGAAGTCGTCTCCGTAGACGATCGGGATCACGAACGGTGTCACGACGGCGACGCCGAGCGCCAGCACGGTCGTGAAGAACAGGGTGTGCCGACAGACCTGCGCGGTTGCCGCATGCGCCTCGGCCTCCGTCGCGCCGGCGAGGCGGGGGAACAACGCCGTCCCGGTGGCGTCCGGCACCTTGAGCAGCATGTTCGAGAAGTTGACGGCGATGGCGTAGATGCCCACCGACGCCGGATCCAGCAGGTAGCCGATCATGTACTGGTCGAGCCGCAGGTGCAGGGTCGCCGCGAGCGTCTGGAGGTACGATTTGCCACCGAAGCCCACCATCTCGCGCGCCAGGCCGATGTTCGGCCGCAGGTGCAGCGGCGAGTGGCGATGCACACGGACGACGAGCCACACGCTGACGACGACGAGGATGCCCATCTGCACGAGGACGGCACCGATCAGCCCGGTCTCGAGCCACAGCAGGGTGACGGTGAGCCCGATGAACGCCAGCACGTTCGGCACCACCTGCTGGATGTTGTACTCGCGGAATCGCTGCTGCGCCTGGGCGACGCCGAGGATGAACGCCTGCACCAGCACGAACGGGATGACCATCAGCGCCGGCACCAGGACCTCCGGCGTGGCGTCCTTCAGGACCCGCGTCAGCAGCCAGTGGCGACCGAGCCAGCACACGCCCGCCAGCACCCCCCCGAGGAGCATCGCCAGCCAGATCGAGTTCGTCGCCGTGTCCGACGCCGAGGCGCCGCGGCGACGCATGAAGTACACGTTGGCCTGCGGGATGCCGAGCTTGCCGAAGTTGGAGAGGGTCGTCGGCAGCAGGACGAGCAGCTGGAACAGCCCGCGGCCTTCGGGACCGAGCACCCGCGCGGTGATGACACCGTTGACGAACCCGACGATGGTCATCGCCACCTGGCCGCCGAACACCTGCAGGGTGTCGCCGAGCAGGTGCCCTGCCCGCGGCCGTCGTCGGCTCACGGCCTCGGTCCGAGCGCGACGGCGGTGACGGGGCGCAGCGCGTAGAGCGCGTAGCCGCCCTGGCGGAGGACCAACTGGCCCTGCGTCGCCACCAGCCCCCGCCACAGTCGTGCGACCGACGCCTCGAACGGATCGCCGGCGGCCTCGAGCCCCGCGGTGTCGACGGCGACGAACGTGACCTGGCGATCGGCGAGCGCGTGCGCCAGGGCGTCGACCGTGTCGACCTGGCGGTAGTCGACCAGCCCTTGCTCCAGATAGCTCAGCAGGATGAACGGCCGCTCGATGTAGTACGGATGCGGGATCTTCTCGAGGACCGCGACCCTGCCGTCGGGGGGGATCGCCGCGTTGGCCTTCTCCCAGAAGCGGTAGCGATCGGAGTACTTGCGCAGGAACTCGTCCGGCGACATGCGGCCGACGCTCACGCGGACCTGATCGGCCCACATCGGACGCAGGAGGACCGCGGAGAGTGCCAGGTTGCTCGCGATCGTCAGCGTGAACAGCGCCGCGGCCAGCCGGCGTCCGCAGACGAGCTGCGCCGCCGGAACCGCCGCCGCCATCATCAGGGCCACCCCGGGCAGGACGTAGCGCGGATGTGCCCAGGCGCCACCGGCGATGATGGCCGTGTAGGCGAGCCCCACGGCGGCAACGATGATGCTCGCCGAGCGCCGCCGCCGCAGGAGCAGGACGCCGGGAACGAACGCCAGCGCCAGCGGGCTGACGTCGTACGCCTGGCGCGGCGAGTTCTCGAACGACTCGGGGTACATCGTGAGGTCCCACGGGAACCGCAGGACGGCGAGCCCCGCGTACGGCTCGCCCTCGCGACGCGTGGCGAACGTCGTCCGATACTGCTCGTAGTAGTCGTCGAGGTACGCACCGGCGGCGGTGCTCCAGTTCTTCCCGGGGAAGATCGACTGGCCGAACGGATAGAGCGGATTCCCGGTCTCGACGGCGTTCCGCACGTACCAGGGACACGCCATCGCGAGGACCAGGAGCCCCACCGCGAGCCCGTTCACGAGCACGCGCCCGATCGGCCACGCGCGCTGGATCATCACGACCAGCACCACGACGGCGAGGAGCGCCGGCACGAGGAGTCCCATCACCTTGGTGCCGCCGGCGAGCCCCGCCAGCAGCGCTGCCCGACGCAGGTCGCCCGGGCGCTGGCCCCCGGCCCAGTCGAGCACGGCGCACATCCCGAGCGCTGCGTAGGCCACCACCGCCAGGTCGGAGCCGGCACGGAGCATGAGCGACCAGCACATCGGCAGCGTGAAGAAGAGGGCCGCCGCGATGCCACCCGTCCGTCGTCCGAGGTGACGGCGTGCGAGCGTGGCGATCGACAGCGCCGCGAGCACGCCGCTCACGAGATTCAGCAACCGGGCCAGCGTGTCGCCGCTGAGCGCGAACCCCGCCGCGAAGAGGAAATTCTGCAGGAACTGCTGCTGGCCCCAGAAGGTCCATGGCGTGGGCACGAGCCCCCCGGCCATGCCGTACAGGCGCGGATAGGCGAGCTGATATTTCGTCTGGTCGCCACCCACCGGCGGCGCGATGGACGCCGGCAGCTCGGCCAGGAGCACCACACCGCACAGCACGACCAGGGTCCAGGTGACGGCGTCGTGCGAGCGATGGACGGCGCGCAGCGCCCGTACGAGATCGCGGCCACCCACGACGGCTGCCAGGACACCGAGGCCGACGAACGGCCAGGGGCGGAGCATCCCGCCGGCAGCGAGACCGAGGCTCGCCATGCTGGTGAGACCGAGCCCCACCATGAGCCCGGCGAGCAGGTGATCACGCGGTGCCGACGGCAACGCGGCGACGGCCCGCAGCAACGCCAGGCCGAGAGCCGCGCTGGTGGCGCAGAGCGCGCCCAGGAGCAGCAGGTCGATCACTTCACGCCCGGCAGGTAGGTGATCCAGTAGAACGCGTAGACGAACGCCGCCCAGACGGCGACGACGACGCGCCCGACGAGGGCGCCGCGTTCAGTGGGCGAAGGGGATGCGTTTGTCGTCGGTGGCATGGCGGGGATGCTCCGCGAACGCGCGCGCCAGGGCGGCGTCCTCGAGCCGCATGCGGATCGCCAGGATCACGATCGCCGGCACCGCGAGCCAGACGACCCAGCGGGAGCCGAGGGTCAGCGGCGCGCCGACGGCGATGCAGGCCTGCGCGAGGTACATGGGATGACGGGTCCAGCGATACGGTCCGTGCGTGACGACCGACGCCCCGGGCCGCGGTGACACGAGCGGTGAGAGCGCGTCGCCGAGCGCGGCTCCGGCGTAGCGGTAGCCGGCGACGCCGAGGGCGAACAGCACGAGCCCCACGAGGCGTCCGGCCGATTGCCCACCGACGGCGAGGGCTTCGACGGGCGCCGCCAGCAGCAGCACGTAGAACAGCATGTGGTGCACTGCGATCAGGCGGAGTGGCTCGTCGGGGCCGGGATGGATCGGCCGAGGCGTGGGTGGGGGGCCGAAACGGACGAAGAGCGCCAGCAGCAGCACGGTGTAGGCGACGCCCCACATCACGAGTCCACCGGCGCCGCGGTGCGCGCGGTCAGGGCGGCGCGGCCCAGACGCAGCAGCTGGACGCTCGCGATCGCGGCCAGCATGAGCGCCACCTCCCGACCCCAGGCCGACATGGACGCGGGTGCGACGAGGCTCCGCAGGAAGCCGGCCCGGCTACCGCGGTCGAGCGGCAGCTCGCCCAGCCCCGAGATCGGGGCGTACAGATACACGTCGCTGAGCGGCCAGAGCATCCGCATTCCTTCGGGTGGGGTCGTGTCGATGCTGACCAGATCCACCGCGAGATGCGAGCCGAACGCGACGGCGACGAACACGACCCATCCCCCCCGTGGCACCGGCGTGGGCAGCCGGCGCGCGATCAGCGCCGCGAACGCCGACACCGCGAGGACGGCGAGGAGCGTGTGGGTGATGCCGCGGTGGAACTCGGACGGCTGCCCGAGCAGGAAGCCGGGCAGGAAGTCGAGGTCGGGGGCGTTGGCCAGCCCCACGGCACTCGCAAGCAGCAGGGGCCGATGCGGCCCCTGGGGACGGAGTATCTCGTACGCCAGGTACCCGGCCGTCGCGTGGGCGAGGCAGAGTGCCATCGGCGACGTCAGGGCGCCTGGCGGGCCCGCGGCTCCTGGACTTCCTCTTCGATGGGCGTGAGCGGCGTCACGCTGGCGGCACGCCGCCGGCTACCCAACGTGAGGCGCAGCTTGGCCAGCGCCAGCAGGTTGCCGAAACCGTCCTTCCAGAGGTTCAACTTGCTCTCGCCGACACGCTCGCCGTAGTAGATCGGCATCTCGAGGCACACGACGTCGGGGTGCGTGAAGGCCAGGATCTTGAGCTCCTGGGAGAGCGCCATGCCGTCGCTCTGCGGCTGCAGCTTCGGCAGGATGTCGCGCCGGAAGATCCACATGCCCGACTGCGAGTCGATGAGGAATCGCCGGAACAGGAGCATGGTGGCGCCGGAGAGGACGGCGTTGCCGACGAGCCGGAGCGCGCTCTTCGACTTGTCGTTCTTCGACCGCCAGCGGCGCGCCGTCATGAAGTCGACCTTCTCCTCGATCAGCACCTGCAGGAGGAGCGGGATCGAGTTCGGCGGGTACGTGCCGTCCCCGTCCATCGTGACGATGATGTCGCCACGCGCCTTGGCGAAGCCCGTTCGATACGCGCGGCCGTATCCCTTCCGTCCCTCGTAGACGACGCGGGCGCCGAGCTCCTGCGCCACCTGCGACGTCCGATCGGTGGACGCGTTGTCGACGACGAGGATCTCGTCGACGATCGGCGGCATCTGCTCGATGACCGCGCGAACGCCGTCCTCCTCGTTGTGGCAGGGAATGACGACCGAGATGCGTTTGCCTCGAAACATGAAGGGCCTCCCGAGAGAGCGAAGTAGTGGGCGTCGAACTACGCGGCCGTCGCCGGCTTGGTCTGCGACGGCGACGAGCCGGTACCGCAGCTGGCGAGCGTGGCGCGGGCGGGCTGCTGCCCCGTGATCTTCCGCCACGCCTTGCGCAGCTTGAGGCTCGACCACTCCTTCAGGACGGTCGGCATCATCATGGGGTTGAAGAGGATGTTGACGGTGAGGAAGCACTCGTAGGTGCAGAAGCACTTCGACTCACGGATGAACTTGCGCGAGGCCTCGGCCTCGGGGCTGAACCAGATCTTCTTGAAGTCGTACCCGGCCTCGCGAACGTTGCCGAGCTTGCGGTCGATGAGCAGCTCGCACGGGTAGACGTCGCCGTTGGCGAACATGGCGCCGCCGAGGTTCCCGGCGTAGCAGGGAATCTGGTACTCGTTCTCGCGCGCGATCTTGGCGATGAGGTTGTGCCGCACGATGCGCTTCGCGTTGATGAAGTCGGCGAACGGGAAATGGTCGTAGCCGGTGAGCGACCCGCTCTTGTACTCCTGCTCCATCATGTCGGCGTACGCCTGGTACTTCTCGACGTCGAAGAACTTCGCCAGCGGCTCCTTGGGTGATCCCCGGGTGAGCAGCGTGAAGACGGTGTCGATGTCGAGGTTCTTGCGGAAGTACTCGTAGTTCTCGATCAGCACGTCTTCGTTGTGCTTGGAGACGGTGGTCTCCACCTGCACGCTGAAGTTCTTGTAGTGCTTCTCGACGTCGCGCAGCGCGCGGTACGTCTCCATCGAGCGCTTGAAGAGCCCCGGGAAGACCCGGATCTCGTCATGCAGCTCGCCGACGCCGTCGAGCGAGACGTCGATGTGGAGGTCGAGATCGGGGCACGACTCGCACAGGTCCTTCACGATCGACACGGTGCGCGCGGTGGTGCTGCCGTTGGTGGGGATGCCCACGTTCCGGACGCCGGTGTTCTTGTGGAAGATCTTGACGATCTCGCCGATGTCCTTGCGGAGGAACGGCTCGCCACCGGTGGGGAGCAGGAACATCAGGCTGCCCTTCCCCATGCTGGCGGTGATCTTGTCGAGCTCTTCCAGACTGAGCTCCTGCTTGCGGTACGCCATCGACGGCTCTTCCCAGCCGGGATGCGCGCCGTCGGCGAGCAGGCAGTGCTTGCACTTCGCGTTGCACGCGTCGGTGATGAAGTAGACCAGGTACACGGGGAGCTCACCCTTCTTGATGAACATCTTCTTCCCGTGCTTCAGGTAATCGAGGTAACCCATTGCTCTCTCCTTGGCCCTTGTCGCCCTTGCTCAGTATCGGCGGCCGAACGGATAGCTACAGAGGCCGACGGCGGTTCCCACGCCGACCACCAGAATCTCGAGCCAGAGGAGCGGGATCGCCGCCAGCGCCCTACCCCAGCCGTCACTCGTCCGGATTGCGTTCAGAAACTCCAGGTTCAGCACGACCACGCCCACCGTCGCAAGCACCCCCAGCGTGGTGATCGCCGGCCAGCCGAACAGGACCCCTGCCACCAGGAGCAGGATCGACACCCCCGCCAGGGGGATGCTGGCCATGTAGCTGGCCGGGACGGACGTGTTGTTCTGGGCCAGATCTCCCGGGTGCCGCAGCTTGAGCCGGGTCAGGGAGACGGCCCGCATGAAGTCGGTCTTGAGCAGACTCATCAGCGAGTACCGCTTCACGTGCTCGACCTCGAGGTCGGGGTGCACCCGGACCCGGACGCCGAGGCGGGCCAGCTTCTGGCCGAAGGCGGTGTCCTCGACGCTCGGCGTGGCATAGCCGGCGTCGAACCCGCCGACCCGCAGGAAGGCCTCGCGCCGGATGGCGGCCGCCGTGGTGTAGAACAGCGGCACGTCCCCCGTCTGGCGGAGGTAGGTCCAGCGGATCCAGATGTTCTTGTACTGGCTCACCAGGTCGCGGTGACGCATCTGCGCGGCCTGGACGCCGACGAAGCCGTCGACGTCGCCGTTCTCGAAGCCGTCGGCCAGCAGCGTCAGGCTGTCGGGACGGATCATGACGTCGGAATCGATGAAGAAGAGGATCTCCCCGGTGGCGACACGCGCGCCCAGGTTGCGGGCGGCGGCCGGCCCGACGCGTCCCGCCGACGGGACGATGCGGACCGGGAAGTTCGAGGCGATCGCCCGCGAGCTGTCGGTCGAGCCGTCGTCGACCATGATGGTCTCGAACTCGGTGAACGACGACTGGTAGAGCCGCGTCAGGCACTCCGCCAGCGTCGCCTCGGCGTTGTACACCGGGAGCACGACGGAGACCTTCGGGCTGGTCTGGGCCAGCGGCTGCTTCTTGCGGGAGAGCCAGCGGGAGATGGAGGTCACTCGCTTGATCCCCCCCTGCGGGGTTTCGGAGGCCTTGGCCTGTGTACCGTTCGGACGCATGTCGTTCAGTTCACCTGCTTGTGGGAGTCGGCGGTCGCGACCATGGTGCTCATCTTCGCCTCGAGGCGCTGGGCGAGCTCCTGCACCCGCTGCGGCTCGGCCGCGGCGAGGTCGGTCTTCTCGGACGGATCACGCGCCAGATCGTAGAGGCGCTTTTCACCCCGCGACGTGCTGATGAGCTTCCAGCTGCCGTCGAAGAGCACCCGGACGGCACGGTCATACGCCGAGCCGTACTCGGCCACCAGGAAGGGATTGATGTCCTCCTCGGCCAGGCTCGGATGGGTGACGTTGCGGAGGTCCTGTCCCTGCACGGCGGCGGGGATCGGCGCGCCGGCGACGGTGAGCGCCGTCGGCGGCACGTCGAGGTTCTGCACCGGCGTGTCGACGCGACCGCGGGGCCGATCGGCGCCGGGGAACTTGACGATCATCGGCACGTGCAGCAGCCCCTCGTAGAGCATGCGGCCCATGTGCCCGACATTGCCGTGGTCGCCCAGGAGCTCGCCGTGGTCGGCGGTGACGATGATGAGCGCATTCTCGTAGCGGCCGCGGCTCTTGAGCGCCTGCACCAGCTCCGCGAACGCCTGGTCCATCGCCGCCACCTGGCCGTCGTAGTTGGCGGTGATGAAGTCGATCTCGGCCTTGGTGAAATCCTTCACCTCGTGGGTGTAGAGGTTCTGCACCGCGAGCGCGTGCGCATCGGGCTGATCCCACACCCAGCGGTCGAACGGCGCCGGTGCGAGCCACGGCTGATGCGGCTCCATGTAGTTGACGAACAGGAACGACGGCCGATCGGTCGGCGTCGCATCGAGCCAGCCGAGCGCCGACGCGTTGATGTCGCGCGCGCTCCGGAAGGGCTTCAGGCAGAACCCGGGCGAGAACCGCTGCGCGAAGCGCACCACCGGCGGCTTCACGCGCATCAGCAGACCGGGCTTGTCGTCGTAGATGTTGAAGCCCTGCGCCAGACCGAAGTCGCGGTAGAGGTACGAGAAGTTCGCGACGAAGGCACCCGTGTGGTAGCCGCGGTCGCGCAGCACCTCGGTCATGGTGGTCTTGTCGGCCGCGAGCGGGAAGGCGACGTTGCGCCGCCCGTCGATCGACTGCCCTGGGAGCCAGCCACCGGCGAGGTGCGCGCCGTGCCGGCTCGGGTACATGCCCGTCAGCATCGAGGCGTGCCCCGGCAGCGTCCAACCGGCGGTGGTGCGCGCCTGCGTGAAGACGAGGGCGTCCTTCGCGAACTCCTCGAGCTGCGGCGAGGTGGGCCGCTCGTAGCCGTACAACGAGAGGTGGTCGGCGCGGGTGGTGTCGAGCGAGACCAGGATGACGTCGGGCGTCCCCGCCGGCGGCGGGACCGCAGTGATGGTGGGCTCGAGCAGCGGTGCGGTCGAGAGCGGCTTGGCCATGACGCCGACGGCGAGCAGCGCGATACACGCCTCGAGCGCGAACCGCCGGCCCCGTCCGCGGACGACGAACCCGATCAGGCGGTCGGCCACGATGCCGACCAGCGGCACGACGGCGATGACGAGCGGCAGGCGCATGCCGCGCAGGGCATTCGCACGGCTCTCGTCGAGCAGGACCTCGGCGATCAGCAGGCTGCCGGCGCCGAGCAGCACGACGTGGACGAAGGTGAGCACCCCGCCCTCCTCGGCGACGATCCGCCGGCCGAGCGCGATGGCGGCGACCGCCACCACGACGAACACGGCCTCGGCGCCGAGCCCCGGCGGCGAGTACACGCGCAGGAAGCCGTAGGTCGCGGCGAGACCGAGGGCGAGGACCGCGGTGCCCGCCTGCGGCAGCATGGCCCCGAGGACGAATCCGGCGAGCGCGGCGATCGCGAGGTCGAGCCCGGCGATCTTCTGCAGGATGCCCGTCGGCACGGCACTCCCGGCGGCCCAGCCCGCGAGGAGCTCGAGGCCGAACCAGAGCGCCCCGCCGAGCAGGCCGAGCGCGGCGCCGCGAAGGGCGCCGAGTATGCGTGCGCGCAGCTGCACTCCGTCTACTCTCCCTGACCGAACCGGTAGATGACGTTGAACGCCGGCCGCCGTCCCGCGAAGTGCGTGACGATGGCCATGCCGAGCCCGAGCAGGCCCCAGAACAGGATCTGGATCGTCGGGTTGTAGAAGGCGTTGAAGTTGCTCATCGAGATCAGGAAGCCGAGGCCCGACGAGAAGATCGCCCACAGCGTCAGCGACAGCCGTCGGTCGTGGACGACGCGGCTACCGCGATAGATGCCCGCGAGCGCAGCGCCGATGACCCACATCATGAGCGCCCAGCCGACGAGCCCGGTGCGCAGCACGAGCGTGAGGTGCATGTTCTCGTTGCGCACGGCTTCCATCGGCGCGCCGCCACCCTTGTCGACCTCGACGACGGCGACCGCGCCCTTGCCCGGATCGGTGCCGATGAGCCCACGCAGCGAGCTGGCCTCTTCCGACACGGTGGCCGCGGTGACCGCGAGCCGACGCGAGAACTCGGTGGTGATGTCCATGGGCGACAACCGGAGCGCCCCGGCCATGATCATGACGCCGAGGATACCGAGCGCGCCGCCGACGACGAGCCGGAACGAGCGCCGCGACACGCGCCAGGTGAAGACGGCGCCGGTGAGCCACAGGGCGAGCAATGAGGTGCGGGTCTGCGTCAGGACGACGGCCACCAGCACGAGCGTGCTGCAGATGAGCCAGAAGTCGCGCTCCTCGCGCCGCTCGGCACAGGCCAGCTCGACCAGGACGAGCGGAATCCCCAGCACGAGGTAGGCGGCCAGGACGACGGGGCTCCCGAGCGTCGACGCCACGCGCGGCAGTGCGCTGTTGTCGCCGGTCATGCCGGCGTGCGTCTCGAGCACGAGCTGCAGGATGCCGACGACCGCGACCGCGACCGCGGCCAGCGCGACCAGGCGCGTGGCGCGCCGGGCGAAGCCGGCGGTCATGTCGCCGCTCACGACCAGGAAGAAGAGCAGGAAGCCCGAGGCGCTGAAGTACGCGGCGTCACGCAGGCGCGGGACGAGGTCCCCCGCCACCAGCCCCGCGATCACCGAGAACAGCACGAACATCAGGATCGGGCGGTTGGTGGGCGTCTGGTACAGATAGAGCTGGTGCGATGGGATCTGGCGCACCAGTGCCGCCGCCGCGAGCACGAGGCCGATGGCCTCGAACGGCGACAGATGGAAGCCGCCGAACTCGATCTCGAACGGGGTGCGGAAGATCGCCGGCACGAACGACGCCGACAGGAAGACGAGGGCCAGCAGCAGCCCGAGCGTCAGCCAGCGGTTCAGCAGCTTGACGAACGTCGCCAGCACCAGCTTCACGTCGAGCGGGAAGCTGCGATTGCGGATGTAGAGGACGTCGTAACGGAGCTTGTCGCGCGGGTGCGTGAAGTAGCCGCCGCGGAGCTGCGCCAGCCCGGTCATGCCTGGACGGACGATGAAGCGTGCGGCGTAGTTCTGGATCTCGCGCATCGAGGTGGCGAGGAACACCGGACGGATCGGGCGCGGGCCGACGAGGTTCATGTCGCCCTTCACGACGTTCCAGAGCTGCGGGATCTCGTCGAGCTTGGTGCGCTTCAGGAAGCGGCCGACCGGCGTGTAGAGCGGGTCGCCCGGCGTGAGGAGGCGCGCACCGATGCGCTGTTCGGCGTCGACCAGGAGCGTCCGGAACTTGATGATGTCGAACGGCTCCATGTTCCGGCCGATGCGGTGTCCGCGGTAGAGCACCGGGCCGCGGCTGGTGAGCTTGGTGGCGAGCGCGATCAGCAGCGACACCGGCATCAGGACGATGAGCCCGGCGAACGCGATACAGACCTGCCAGATGCGGCTCCACGTCGGATCGGGGCGCAGGCCCAGATCGCGGGTTTCACCGGCCGGTTGATTGATCTTGACCTCGACGGCTTCGAGCGCGATCACGTCGTCGTTCTCCGTTCGGGCATCGTCTTTCCGTGTGTCACGCGGACGCTCCCGCCATGCGCTGGCCGACGGACGGCAGATCCCGCTGGATCTCGTCCTGCCAGACCGAGAGGACCAGGAGGGTCCAGATGGCGCGGCTGTGGTCGGCGCGCTTGGCGAGGTGATCCTGCACCAGGCGATCGACCGCGGCCGGTTCGAAGAGGCCCTGGCGGCGGAGCCGCGTCGGGCCGAGCACGTCGCGTGTGAAATCGCGCAGGCCGCCGGAGAGCCATGCCGGCATCGGCACGTTGAACCCGCGCTTCTTTCCGTTCAGCACCGCCGCCGGCAGCCGATCGGCCATGGCACGGCGCAGGAGATACTTGGTGTTGAGCCCCCGCATCCGCAGGTTCGGCGGGATGCGGCGCGTCAGCTCCACCATGGCGCGATCGAGGAAGGGTACGCGCGCCTCGAGGGAGTGAGCCATGCTCATTCGGTCGACCTTAACCAGAATGTCGGCCGGCAGGTAAAGACGCGCATCGACATACTGCAGGCGGTCGAGCTCGACGCCGTCGGACTCGGCGAAGAGCTGCGAGAAGAGCCGCGCCGTGGGCTTGACGCCCTTCCCGGCGCCGTCGGCGTAGAGGCCGGCCTTGAGCTCTTCGGTGAGGATGGTCTTCCACCAGAGGTGGCCCTCGGCGGGCGGCAGGTAGGCGCCGGTGACGAAGCGCTTGGCCTTGTAGTCGAAGCTGACCTTGGCGTGCGACACCGGCAGGCGTCGCACCAGCGCGGGCACCAGGCCGGCGCCGATGGCGCGCGGCAGGCGCGCATACATCGCCGCGATCCGGCGGGCACGGTACGTCTCGTAGCCGGCGAGGACCTCGTCGCCGCCCTCGCCCGACAGCACCACCTTCACGTGCCGGCGCGCCAGCTCGGAGACGTGGTAGACGGGGATCGCCGACGAATCGGCAAAGGGCTCGTCGAAGTAGCGCACCAGCTTCGGCAGCAGGCTGACCGCGTCGGGACGCACGATGAGCTCGTGGTGCTCGGTGCCGAACTTCTTGGCCACCTCGCGGGCGGTGTCGGTCTCGCTGAAGCTCTTCTCCTCGAAGCCGATCGTGAACGTACGGATCGGCGACACGCCGAGCTCGTGCATGAGGGCGACGATGGTGCCGGAGTCGAGGCCACCCGAGAGGAAGACGCCGAGCGGGACGTCGGCCATGAGATGGCTCTCGACGGCGGCGCGCAGCGTGCGCGTCAGCTCTTCCGTCCACTCCGCCTCGGAGCGCTTCTCCGTCTGGGTGGCGTGCCCGGTGAGCTGCCAGTACGCCTCGGTGCGGACCGGCGTCGACGTGTTCCACGGCTCGGCCACGAGGATGTGGCCGGGCGGCAGCTGCGTCGTGCCCTGGAAGATCGACGCGGGTCCGGGCACGTAGCCGAGCGTCAGGTAGTCGTGCAGCGCCTGCGGATCGAGCTTGGGCTCGAGGCCGCCGGCGAGGAGGCACTTCGCCTCCGACCCCCACATCAGGCGATCGCCGACCTGCGTGACGTAGAGCGGCTTGATGCCGATGCGGTCGCGGCCGAGCACGAGGCGGTGTTCCTTCGCGTCCCAGATGGCGAACGCGAACATGCCGTCGAGCTTGCGCGCGACGTCGACGCCCTCTTCCTCGTAGAGGTGGGCGATGACTTCGACGTCGGAGTGCGTGCGCAGCGTGTGGCCGCGCGCGATGAGCTCTTTGCTGAGCTGGGGGGCGTTGTAGATCTCCCCGTTGCACACGACCTGGACCGAGCCGTCCTCGTTGCCGAGCGGCTGCTTGCCGCCGGCGACGTCGACGATGGCCAGCCGGCGCATGCCGAGCGCGGCCTCGGCGTTCGTGTACTGGCCGAACGAGTCGGGCCCGCGGTGCACCATGACATCGCACATGGCGCGCACCCGCTCCGGGTTGGGCCGCTCACCTGCCGTCAGTCTGATTTCGCCTGCTATCCCACACATCGTCGTTCACGCCGCCAATCGCTGCCGTTCGAGCGCCGCCGCCAACTCGGTGACCTCCGCCAGCCGCGGGCTGACGCCGAGGCGGGGGAGCAAGAATGGGTCCGCTCCCGGACGCAGTGCGCCAGGCTTGGAGGTGGTGGCCGAATGGAACCCGTTCCGCTTGAGGATTTCGACCACCGTGGGGCTGAAGTACTGATGCTGGCCGCCCGTGTTCGGGTAGCAGAAGTGGCACACCTGTGCGCCCACTGCGGCGGCGATGGCGTCTCGTGACGCCGTGATCTCCGCCTCGGCCTCTGCCGGGTCGATGAGGGCGACGTTCGAATGCGTCACGGTGTGCGCCCCGATGGTCCAGCCGGCGGCCGCCAGCTCGCGCGTCTGCGCCCACGTCAGCATGGTGCCTGCGAGGAGCCGCTCGAGGTCGACCCCTGCGCCCGCCGCCGCCAGCGCGAGCAGCTCGGCGCGCGCCGGCGCCGCCAACGGCACGAGCGCGCGTGTCAGGGCCTTGACCGCGGGGCCACGCTGCGCCGGCGGGCCGAGCGGGATGGGCGGGTGGCCTGGAAGCTCCAGGACCGGGCCCGTCGCCGACATGGCGAGTGCGCGGACGGCGCCGACCCAGAACACCGGGCCGCCGTCGACGCAGCCGGTGGCGACGTAGACCGTGGCCGGCAGGCCGAGCGTCTTCAGGACGGGCATCCCGAGCCGGTGGTTGTCGGCGTAGCCGTCGTCGAAGGTGATGGCGAGGGTGCGTGGCGGCAGCTTCCCGCCACGGGCGACCGCATCGACCAGGTCGTCGAGCGTGAGGACGGTGTAGGCCCGCTTCACGAACGCCATCTGCAGACGGAACGCGGCCACCGGCATGCAAATGTCCGGTGCGGCGTAGAGCACGTCCTCGGGGCCGTCGGTGAGCGCGTGATAGCGCAGGACCACGCCCCGCACGCGTTGCCGCGCCATGCGCGCCAACCCCAGCAGTCCGGAGTGGTAGAGGGCGCGTTTCACGAGGGGCATCATGCGGTGGCTTGCGCTCCCCGACGTGTGGCGACGGGCAAATGGGTCATCGTCCCGTCTCCCAGACGACCTTGCGCTCACCGCGGAGCAGCCAGGCGATGGCCAGGAGGGGTGCCAGGTTCACGAGACAGAAGTAGAGCGGGATGAAGAGCCCCGGGACGCGGACCCGGAGTCGATCGAGGGCGAAGGCGAGGAGCCCCGCGCCGTATACGGCGACCTGCCCCGCGAGCGCCAGCGCATAGATCCCGCCCCGCGGCGCGAGCGCCGCGCTGGCGGCGAGGAGGATCAGCAGGAACACGGGCACCAGCCAGCGCAGCACGCGATGCGACCACAGCTCGATCGCGAACCACGGATGCAGGAGCGGATTCAGCAGCTCCGGCATGTGGAACGCGCCACGCAGGCCGCGCGTGATCACCCGCGCCCGACGGTTCAGCTCGTTGCCGAGCGTGCCCGACTCGGCCGGCTCGAAGGCGATCGCGGCCGGTTCGAGCACGGTGCGATGGCCGCGTTCCGTGACCTTGCCCGGCTGGACGAAGTCGCTGATCGCGGCAGCGTCGAGCGGCAGATAGAGCTCGCGGCGCATGGCGTAGATGCACCCCGCGACGCCGATGATGGAGTGCACGCGGCTCTCCCACACGCGCAGCTGGCGCTCGTAGTTCCAGAACAGCGCCCGCCCCTCGGCGGACGAGTTCAGCGGCTCCTTCAAGTAGAAGAGGTCGCCGCCGACGCAGCCGACCTCCGGGTCGGCGAAGTTCTCGATCATCGCCGGAATGGTGCGCGGCGTGTAGACCGTCGTGACGTCGGAGAAGACGAGGATCTCGCCCTTGGCCGCGGCGACGGCGGCGTTCTGTGCGACGGTCTTGCCGCCGCGTCCCTCGACCCGCATCAGGGTCACCCGCGGTGCGAACTCGCGGACGATGTCGTCGGTGCGATCGGTGGAGCCGTCCGACGCGACGATGATCTCGAGGCGATCGGCGGGATACTCGGTGGTGAGCGTCTCCTCGAGCTTGCGACGGATGTCGCGCTCCTCGTTGTAGGCACAGATGATGAGCGAGACCATCGGCCGGATGGGACCACGTCGTACCGGCTTGTTGCGCACCAGCGCCGTCGCCCAGAGCGCGATCGGGTAGCCGAGGTACACCCACGCGATGACGCCGAGGGCGCCGTAGAAGGCGATCTCGGCCATCAGACGCGCTCCCGCAGCGCCAGCAACGGGGCACGCAGGCGCTGCCACCCGCCGTTGCCGAGACAGGCCTTCGCGGCGTTCTTCGCGGCTTCGATCGCCTGGATGCGCCAGAGCGCGCGGCGCTCGCCGGCGGCGATGGCGGCGAACTCCTCGCAGGCCATGCCGCGACGGATGGCGACGCGCGGCATCGCCAGCGCCCGGCCCCCCGGGTACCACCAGCCCGCCCGGCTGGTGCAGAAGACGCGATAGCCGAGCTCGCCGAGCACGCTCTCGAACTCCGGCGGCTCCCAGCCGCGCGGCAGGGACGCGGTGCGCACGGCGTTGCCGAGCCGGTCCTCGAGCGCGGCCTTCGAGTCGCCGAACTCGCGCCGCACGCCGTCCGCATCGAGGCGATGCAGGAACGGGTGCGTCATGGAGTGGCTGCCGATCTCCATGCCGGCGGCGACCATCTCGCGGAGCTGCGCCCAGGTGACGTAGCCCGGGGTCTCGACCAGCGTCGGCACGATGAAGAACGTGGCGCGCATGCCGAGCTCGCACAGCACCGGGAACGCCTCGGTGTAGTCGCTGGCGCTCCCGTCGTCGAACGTGATGCTGAAGAAGCCGCCGCCGAGCTCGCCCGGGACCATGCCGACGGGAAGCGCGCGCTGCGCGATCGGCGCCACCGCCATCAGGTGCGCCCGGAACTCCTCGGGCGACAGCGCGTACGGACGATGGGTGACGGGCACCTCGTCGAGGCGGTCGGTGGGCACGATGTCGTGCAGGCAGAAGACGGCGGCGCGGGGCCTCATGTGCGAACGCGTCCCTCCCCCTTCACGCCGCACTCCGACCGGCGCGCGCCGCGAGGCGTTCCGCGTACAGCCGTTCGAGCTGGCCCACCATCGCGCGGGCGCCGAACTGCGTCGTGACGAAGTCCTGGGCCGCATCGCCGAGCCGCGTCGCGAGGCCACGATCCGTCAGCAGGCCCCAGATGCGGTCGGCCATGGCATGCGTGTCGTCGAGCGGGACGAGGACGCCGGTCCGCTCGCCCGCCACGACCTCGCCGTTGCCGCCGACGGCGGTGACGACGACGGGGCGCGCCGCGGCCATCGCCTCGAGCAGCGCGTTCGACATGCCCTCGGCACGCGAGGGCAGGACGAAGACGTCCATCGCCGCGAGCGGCGGTCGCACGTCGGCGACGCCGCCCGTGAAGTGGACGCTGTCCCCGATGCCGAGCTCGCGCGCCTGGCGCGTCAGGTCGTCGCGCAGCGGACCGTCCCCGACGATGAGGAGCTGCGGATGGACGCCGTTGGCGAGCTTCAGGAGCTCGCGCCCCGCGACCAGGAACTGCTCGTGCCCCTTGCGCGACTCGAGCCGACCGACGGTGCCCACCACGGGCCGGGTCGGGTCGAGCCCCATCGCCGCGCGCGTGTCCGGACCGGCGGGGGCCAGCCGGAAGCGCTCGGTGTCGACGCCGTTCTGCAGGAGCTGCCACCGGCAGCGCATGCCGAGGGCCTCGCCCTCGATACGCAACGCCTCGGCGTTGACGATCAACGTGTCGACGCCGCGGGCGATGCGCCGCCACGCGTGTCGGGCGCGGGTGTCGTCGCCGGTGAGGCTGCGCTTGCTCGCGAGCACCAGCGGAACGCGCGCGAGCCGGCCGATGAGCGCGCCCACCAGCGACGGGCGCCACTGGTAGCCGTGGACCACGTCGACGTGCGCGCGGCGCAGCGCCCGCGCCGTGCCGACGATGGCGGCGATCGACCGCGGTGCTCCGAGACTGGTGCCGAGGCCGAGCGACGTGAGCGGGACGCCCGTCGATCGCAGCTCGTCCTCGACCTCGCCGCCGGGCTTCAGGGTGTAGACGTGCGTCTCGAAGCGCTGCGGATCGAGCAGGCTCAGGACCTGCTGCAGATGGCGTTGCGTACCGCCGGTTCCGAGCAGCGGAGCGAAGAAGGCGATGCGAATCGTCACGCCACGGCCCTTCGCGGACGCATGAGCGGTGGGCGCTGACGCACCGGCGGCGCCACCAGCGTCGCCTGCGCCTCGGGCTGTTCCTCGAGGTAGCGCTTGGTCGTGTAGACGAGACCAAGCAGCACGTACGTCATCGGGTTCAGCCAGAGGTCGGCGAACCCGGAGAAGAAGAAGTAGAGCAGGAACACCACCCGGATCGACGCCGCCTGGGTGGCGATCTCGCGATCCCGATGGGCGAGCTGCTTGATGATGGCGAGGTCCTTCCAGGTGATCCAGAACAGGACCATGTAGCCCGCCAGCACCAGCATACCGCCCTCCGACATCGCCCACAGATACGAGTTGTGGGGGGGGCGATAATACTCGTCGCGGTAAACCTGCCGTGACACCTCGCGGAAGTTTCCGAGGCCCACGCCGAAGAGCGGATAGTCCATGGACATCTGCCACGCGCGCTCGAGGGTTTCCTCGCGCATGACGTTCGAGCTGGCGCCGATCTCGCCCTTCTCCGGGTTGAAGGTGATCATGCGCGTCCAGCTCTCGGCGGGCACCATCGTGGCCACCGCGAGCGCGCCGACCGCGGCGAACATTCCGATCTGCGTCGCCGGGACGCGGTACGACTTGGGCCCGGTCTGCAGGAGGATCCCGAGCACGCCGAGCCCCAGCAGCCCGCTGCGCGAGCCGGTGGACAGCAGCACGATGACGCTGGCGCCCATGGCGGCGAACGCGATCAGACGACGGACGTTGCCAGGACGTGCATGCGCCCAGAACCACCAACACGCCATCTCGACGAGACAGATCATCGCCAGGCGGTTCGGGTTCGCGCCCGACGTCACGCTCGCGGCGGCGCGGAAGCCACGGTTCAGGTTACCCGACGCGAAGTTCCAGAGCGCCGACGGCACCGCGGCGAAGAGCGCCAACATGAACGTCATGAAGACGATCTTGATGTCGGCGCGCGTGCGGACGAAGACGGTGAAGAAGATCAGGAAGACGAGCCGGGCGACGAAGTTGTGGCCCATGTCGCCCGTCTTGTCGATGATCTTGGTCTTGCCGCGGCTCTGCTGCAGCATCGGGAACAGCCAGTCGGCGTAGAACGTGCCGATCAGCAGCAGCAGGCCGATGACGATCAGCACCTGCACCTGTCGGATCTTGAGAAACGACAGGTCGCGTGTCTCGAGGATGCGCAGCGCCAGCAGGGCGACGAAGCAAATGCCGAGCAGGTTGTTGATGGTGAGGAAGCCCAGGGCCTGGAGCAGTGTGGGGTACGCGGCGAGCAGGAAGGCCGTCGTCATGATGGCGATGCCGACGACGGGCCGGACGAACAGGAACCCGCCGACGCTGAGGGCGATCCAGCCGGCGGTGATGATGATCTCTTTGTTGAGATAGGTGCCCGTGACCGTCAGCGCGGCGATCATCGGAAACACGATCGCCAGCAACGCGCGCATCGGCAACGACGTGCTGGCGGCGCGACGCGACATGTCGGGAACGGGCATGGAGATCACGCGGGCCGGAGACGACAGGCGATGCTAGAGCATTTCCTCGAGGAACGCCGGAATGTAGTTGCGGCGGCGGTTCAACACCGACCCCACACAGTGCACACCGGTGCGCTCGAGCGTGCGTCGCGCACGCTCGACTTCGCTCACGCGGGTGGCGTCCGCCTCGATGACGATGACGGCCGCATCGAGACGCGGGCCGACGATGAGCGAGTCGCCGTAGACGTTGACCGGCGGCAGGTCGAAGATGACGAAATCAAAGTGGTCCCGCAGCTGCGCAAGCGCGTTCGGGAACCCCGCGGCGTCGAACAGCGCCGACGGCGGCACCTCCGACGTGCCGCAGCCGATGGCGAAGAGATTGGACAGCTGGGTCGCCTGCGCGACCTCGGCCACCGACTGCGTCCCCATGATGAGCTGCGCCAGACCGCCGTTCGCCTTGATGCCGAAGGCGGTCTCGAACGTGGGCGAGCGGTAGTTCGCCTCGACCACGGCCACGCGCCCGCCACGACGTCGACAGAGGATCGACGCGAGCACGGCGGCAGTGGTGGTCGTTCCCTCACCATGGCGCGACGCCACGATGCCGAGCAGCTTCGGCTGCTGGTTGGCGTCGGTACCGGGGGACACCAGGAGGTTCGTGCCGAGCCGCTGGTACGCCTCCTCGACCTCGGGACCGAGCTCGAAGTTCACCGGCGTGCCGTCGTTGCGCTTGAAGCGCCCGACGTTGCCCGCGAACAGCCACTGCAGACCCTGGCCCCATCCCCGCCGCTTCCCGTTGCCGTTGCCGTTCCCGTGGCCGTTGCCGTTGGCGTGCCCGTTGCCGTTGGCCCCGTTGCCGTTGCCGTGGCCGTTGGTGGCGCCATTGCTGCCGTGTCGTTCGGCCTCGAGCTTCTTCAGTGCGTCGTAGATGCGGCTCATGTGATCGGCTCTCCTGTGTCTCAGACGCTCGCCAGATCGGGCGTGGTCTCGAGGTCGGGAATGACCGCGAGCACCGGCAGCTCGAGATACCGCTCGACCTCTTCTTCGAAGCGCAGGCGCCGGTTCATGTACTCGACGGCGACCGCCATCGCAGTCGCGAGGGCGAGGCCGCCGATGAGTCCCATCAGGATCGGCAGCAGCACGCCGTTCTCGGGCTCGAGCGGCGCGTTGGCGTGCTCGACCACGCTCACGTTCACCATGCTCTGGTTGGTCATGGCCTCCGTGATGCGCGCCTCCTCGTGCTTCTTGTAGTACAGGTCGAAGGCGTACTTCTTCTGCTCGGCTTCCTGCTCGAGGTTGGCGATGACGAAGCGCCGATCGCGGAGCTTGCGCAGCCGCTTCTGGGTGGTCTTGAGACGCCGGCGCATGGCGGGTTCGCGGGCGCGCGCGTCGGAGAGCAGCTGGTCGAGCGAGAACAGGTTGCGCTGCAGCTCGACGTACAGATCGTTGCTGCGCACCGTCTGCTTGCCGAGGACGCGGTCCTGCTCCGCCCGGAGGCGACCCTTGACGGCGCCGATCTGCGCCTCGATGTCCTTCACGTGCCGATCCTGGTCGGTGTACTTCTGCGAGAGGTTGTACTTCTCGACCTCGAGCTCGGCGAGCTTGTTCTTGAAGGTGAGCGCCGTCGGGTTCGAGAGGTACTCCTCGGCGAAGGCGACCTGTGCCGGCGTCTTCGCGAGCTGCTCCTTCAGGTTGGCGATCTTGCGATCCGTCGCCTTGATCTTCGAGAGATGCGCCCGCAGGCCCTTGTCCTGCTGGACCTCGTCCATCGCGAGGAGACGGATCTCCTGCTCGGCATCGACGACGCCACTCTTCTTCAGGTAGTCGCGCAGCTTGCGCTGCGCCGCGAGCATCTGCAGCTCGAGGATGCGCAGCTGCTCGTTGTAGAAGTGGTACATGCCCTCGCGGCGGTACACCTTGTTGTGATGGTCGATGTAGACGTCGGTGATGGCGTTGACCATGCGCGCCGACTTGTCGGCGTTCTTCCCGAGGAAGTTGATCTGCAGCATGTTCGTGCCGGGCGTGGGCGTGACCGTGAGGCCACGGCGCAGGCCGTCGATGAGCTCGTTCTGGTCGCCGCCGTCCTCGGGCTTGATCCCGAGCTGCTTCACCGCCTCCTCGACGACCTCCCAGCTCTTCACGATGTCGGCTTCGGTCTTGACCACTTCCTGGTTGAGCGGAACGTTGATGCTGCGCGACGGCGCTTCCGCCGGCGCCAGCTGCACCGTCTCACCGAGCTTCACGAGCACCTTCGTGCTGGCGAGGTAGGTCCGCGGCCGGATCAGCGCCGCGATGGTCGAGCCGAGGAAGACCAGCACGAACACGCCGACGACGAGTCGGCGATGCTTGAACACGGCGTACAGGAAGCTCCGTGCGGCGATCGTGGACGCACCCCCGCTGCCAGCGGCGTGCGCCGGCAGGACGTGGGTGGCCTCGGGAAGGGTCTGCAAGGTTGCCATGAGATGTCCTATGCCTTGTGAGTGTCAGCTGCGGGACGTCACTGCGACAGCGAGTAACCGACGCCGACGCGCGGCAGCGCGGGGATCAGGCCGCGGACCCACTGGTCGACGACGACGTTGGCGTCGGCGATCCACGTGGCGGGGACGTACACGACGTCGTTCGGCCGCAACCGCACGCGCTCGGGAATCCCGGCTTCGACCACCTGCTCCATGTCCACCCGCGCGGCGCTGAACTTGCCGTCGGGACCGGGCGTGAGGAGCAGCACGCTGTCGAGCTTCGCGGTGTCGCGGAAGTCGCCCGACTGCAGCACGGCCTGGAGCAGCGTCATGTCCGGGCGCAGCGGCACGTAGCCCGGCTTGCCGACCTCGCCCCCGATGTAGACCCGCTGCTCGCCGATCTTGGTCACGACGACGGTCACGACCGGGTCCCGGAGGCGATCCTTCGATTTCTCGACCACTGCCGCCTCGAGCTCCGGCGGCGTCATGCCGAGGACGGTGATCTCACCGGTGGCACCGAGCGATATCCGTCCGTCGGAGCGCACCGGAAGCTGCTCGTTCATCTCCGGCTGGTAGAGGAACCGCACGTGCAGCTCGTCGCCGATCTGGATGCGATAGGCGGGACCGGCCTGCGGCGGCTCCGGCGGCATGAGGGCCATGACGGGGGTACCCGCGGGCGCGGGCTTGGCGCTCTGCTTCGTGCTGCAGCCAACGATCAGGACGCAGCCGATCAGCGCGGCCAGGGTGATCCGATGGATGCCAGTGCGCATGGAAGACGCCTCCGTCGCCGGCAGCCTATAGCTGCGACGAGTGAATTTTCCTAGGGTTTCTCTCACAAATTCCCGCTTCCGACAGGATATCTCGGCCCGAATCCACGTGCGATCGACGCGTTGCGTGATCGATCGATGTCTCGTGGAGGCCCAGACATGCCCTGCCCGCACATGCAGGGCTGCAATTTCAATGCCACGCCACCGCTCATTGCAGCACGGAACCTGCTGAATTTCCGTCGGTTTTCGGCAGTGACGCATCCCGCAAAAGGGTTCGTTCCTCGCGCCGATGCGGCGCTCGTGCAGGCTCGCACCCGACGGGGGGAAGCGACTGCCCGATCTGGCGCGAACGCCACGCCATCGTGCACGACGGCACGATCGAGCGCCGACACCAGAAACGCCCGGTCCCCACCCGACCGCCTGCACGGCGTCGTGCAGGCGCGCATGGCAAGTGCTGCAGCGTCGCCAGACCGAAAACACACCGGCGCGCCAGGGGCTTGCCCCGGCGCGCCGGTGTTTCGGCTGGCGTCGTCGCGCACGAGTGTCAGATCAGCCTCCACTCCCCAGCGCTTCCGCGCCGTCGAGCTTGCCGCGGAGGCGGTACTCCTCTCGCCGCAGGCCGTGCAGCTTCATCTTGCGATGCAGCGTGGCGGCGTCGACGAGTGCGTGCTTGGCCGTCAAGTTGATGCCTCCCCGGTACTTGCGAAGCACCCGGGCCAGGTAATCTTTCTCGGCTCGACGCAGATATTCCTTGAGCGGTACCTCGTAGTCGTACCCGGACTGGCGGCCGTTGCCGTTCGAGGCCTCCTTGCCGACGCTGGAGTGTCCCGGCAGGTCGACTTCGCGGATCACCGAGCCGCTGGTGCGCAGGATGGCGCGCTCGATGACGTTGCCGAGCTCGCGCACGTTGCCCGGCCACGAGTAGCTCATCAGCTGCGACAGCGCCTTGTTCGAGAGCCGGTTGATGCCCTTCTCGCGCGCCATCTCGCTGTTGCGCAGGAACTCGCCCACCAGCAGCGGGATGTCCTCGATACGCTCGCGTAGCGGCGGGATGCGCAGCGGCACGACGTTGATGCGGTAGTAGAAGTCCTCGCGCATCCGTCCTTCGGCCACCGCCTGCGCCAGATCCATGTTGGTGGCGCAGATGATCCGCATGTTCACCTTGATGCGGCGGTTGGAGCCGAGCTTCTCGACCTCGCGCTCCTCGAGGACGCGCAGCAGCTTGAGCTGCATGTTGAGCGAGATCGACTCGATCTCGTCGAGGAACAGCGTGCCGCCGCTCGACAGCTCGATCTTGCCGACGCGATCGTGCACCGCACCGGTGAACGCGCCGCGCTCGTACCCGAAGAGCTCGCTCTCGAGCAGGGTGTCGGGGAAGGCGGCGCAGTTGATCGCAACGAACCGTCCGCTCTTGCGCTTGCCCTGGAAGTGGATGGCGCGCGCCGCGAGCTCCTTGCCCGTCCCGGACTCGCCATAGATGAGGACCGTGGCGTCGTTCTGCGCCAGCACGCTGATCGTCTCGAAGATCTCGTGCATGACGCGGTTGCGGCTCACCATGTTGGCAAACGAGTAGCGGTCGGACAGCTGGCTGCGGAGGTAGTTGATCTCGTCGAGCAGACGCCGCTTCTCGAGGATCTTCTCCGTGGCGAGGAGGATCTCCTCCTTCTGGAACGGCTTCGTGATGTAGTCGCTGGCGCCCTGCTTGATGGCCTCGACCGCGCCTTTGATGCTGGCGTAGCCGGTGATCATGATGACGTCGAGATCGGGCCAGCGATCACGGATCTCACGCGTGAGGCCGATGCCGTCGGTACCGGGAATCTTGAGATCGACGACGGCGAGCGAGAACTCCTGCTCGCCCAGCAGCCGCAGGGCCTCGGTGGAATTGGGCGCGCACGCGACCGCGTAGCGCTGGGAGGTGTAGAGCTCCTCGAGCTGGCGACAGATGAATGGATCGTCGTCGACGATGAGGATGCGGGTTTCCATCAATTCGAACCTCGAGAAAATCAGACGTGGAACGGCAGGAAGAGGGCCAGCACCCGTTCGCCCTCGCCGGCCGGACACTCGCGCAGGGCGCCGCCGTGCAGTGCCACGACGCGCTCGGCGAGCGCCCACTCGATGCCGGCGGCCGCGGTCTGGAAGAGCGACGCGCTGACGTTCGGGTCGCAGAGGCGGAACTCGACCTCGATGCCTCGGCCCTCGGCGGTCCTGCAATCGGCGAGCGTGATGCGGATGGTACTGCCGGTCGTGCCCTGCTCCATGAGTCGGCGGAGCGCGATCAGGAAGACGGGCGGCAGGCGGGACGGATCGATCTGGATCGTCAGACCGTCCCAGGCACCCGGATCGGTGACGGTGACGGGGGTGCCGTTCAGCTGAGCGCGCAGCTGTCCGAGGATGCCCGCCACGAAATCGGGGACCGGCATACGCATCGGGGACAGCTTCAACGGGCGGAAGAAGTCGAGGGAGACCTTGAGGAAGTCCTCCAGGTTCCGGATGGTGCGCTCGAGCATCTGGGTGGCCGTGGCGTCGGCCGAGTGCCCGGTACGCTTCTCCTGGAAGTACTCCGACCAGTAGTAGAGCTTGTGGAAGAAGTTCCCGAGCTCGTGCGAGATCTCGGAGATCACCTTCTCCTGCACGACGGGGGGCGTACCCTGCTCCACCCGCACGTCACCGGGCCGTGCGCCCGTGAGCGGCATCTCGAGCTCGGCGGCTCCAGGGCTTGGTGGCATCGGGGCCTTTTGCGGTGCGGTCGGCACGGATAGCAGCGGGGACTCGCCCGCAGCGAGCGGTGACGGGGCCGTCTTCCGGAACGAAGAGCGGCGTGATCTGCTGGATGCGAACTCGCGCGCCATGCGCGTCATCCCACCGTATTCATCGCAACGCGGTCGCTGATTGTAGGAGCGGCTGCCTCAAACTTGCAAGCAGTAATCGCGCATTCCTGCGAGCGCATGTCAGGCGCTGCGGCGCCTGCGAGGCCGGATCAGCCGGAACCCCCGCTCCCCGCAGGCCTCGCGTCGAACGCGAGCTTCAGGTTGTTCACCTTGCGGAGCTCGTAGTCCATCTTGAGCAGCGCTTCGATGACGCTCTTGATCTCGAGCGTCATACGATCGATTTCCTCGTAGGACACCCGCTCCAGCTCACGCCGGACCTGCTCGTACAGATTGAGCAGGCTACCGAGTCCCCCCGCCGTCGCGAACCGCCGATCGATGTCCTCGTACGACGAGAGCACCCGATCGAGCACCTCACGCACCCCGTCACTTCCACTCGTGGAATTCTGCACAATCCGTCCTGAAGGGATTCGCATGGCTGCAATTCGGATGCCACAGAACCCCATGATTCTGCTTCAATTTCGCGCCATCGTGCGCCGATGAAATGCCGCTCGCGTCGCAAACGTGCATGATCCGTCACAAATGCGCGCATCGCTCGTGCGCCACCGCGCCCTCCCGCTCGCGCGCGTGCGCGGCATGCGCGCGGCGCAGGGCTTCGCGCGTCTGCCTGCGCGCTAGCCCTTGATGGTTGCGGGTTTCCTTGACACTCGCCATGGCGCTGCCGTAAAAGAGCGCCCGTTTCGCATTTGAAACATCCATTTCAATGTTACCCCCAGGGACGGAGGTGCGGCGATGACGAAGGCGCAGTTGGTGACGAAGCTCGCGGAAGCGGGTGGGGTAAGTCGGAAGCAGGGCGATCAGATCCTCGACTTCCTGGTCGAGACGGTCGTCAAGAGCGTGAAGAAGGGCGAGTCGGTCAAGATTCCCGGCCTCGGCATCTTCAGGCTCCGCAAGATGAAGGCCCGCGTGGGTCGGAACCCGCAGACGGGTGAGCCCATCAAGATCCCCGCGCGCAAGAAGGTCGGCTTCTCCGTGGCCAAGACCTTCAAGGAGACGGTGCTCGGCACCAAGGGCAAGTAAGCCCTCATCTCCGATAGTTCGTTCCAGGTTCAGGGTTCGGGACGCCGTGGGGGCGAGCAGCGATGGCGCACTCGCCTCTCCCACGCGTACAGACTTAGGGGGGTGGTCATGAAGCGGAGCCCGCTTCTGCTGGCAACGACGATGGCGTTCCTGAGCGGTTGCGCGACGCTCGTGCACGGTCCGTACGAAGAGGTCCGGATCGAATCCAACCCGTCGGGTGCCACCGTCACCGTGGCCGCCCAGGAATCGGCGCGTGGCCCGGGGTTCGTCGACGACAAGAAGCAGACGTTCACGACCCCGGCCACGATCCGGCTCCGGCGCGACAACACGTATCGCGTCGAGGTCCAGAAGGAAGGCTACAAGATCGCGCAGACCCAGGTCGTCAGCGCGTACGACTGGTTGTGGGCTCCCATCTCGTGTGGGCCCTGCGAGGCGATCGGCGCCCTGCCGACCTACGACATGAGCGAACGCGCCCTGCCCGTTCGCTTCGCACAGGCGGCGTTCTACGAGTACCCGGTCGGCTTCTTCCGCTCATTCGGCAAGGTCCTGCGCATCTTCAGCCCCGATGCGCTGATGGGCAACGCATTCAAGCTCAAAGCGAAGGACGACGGCTACTTCGCGAACTGGCACGGCCTGGGTACGCCCGCGGTCGTCGCCAATCTCGAGCCGCTCTGATCGACGCGGCGTTCCCGTCGCGCACGACCGCGGGCAACCGCTGGTCGTTCCGCGACGGGACGCCTCTCGATCTCGCGTCTCTCGTTCCGCCGTCGGGCTACGCGTCGTGACGGATCACTGCGAGAGCGTGCCGCAGCTGAAGGTCACTTCGCCGTTGCCCGGCATCGGTCCCGGACCGGTGCGACGCTTCAGCCCGCAGCCGATCACTTCGATACCGGCGCGCTGGCCGGGCTGGATGATGCCGAACACCTGATCGTTCACGCTGGTCTTGACGCGACAGTTGCCGTTCGAGACCACGCAGCACGTCGTTCCGCTCAGATCTTCGCCCACCGCGAAATCGGTGACGGTACACGGCTCGGGCCCCATGCACGCCTCAGTCGTGATGCGCACGTTCGCCTGGGCGCACAGCTGGTAGCCTTCGCATCCCTCGAGACCGGCAGCGATCATCGTGATCTCGATGTCACCGTTACGTGCGATGCCCTTCACCTTGCCCTGGCCTCGCGTCCCTGGAGGGCCAAATCCGCACAGTGGATCAACACGCGTCGGAGGCGTGCACGCCTGGAAGGGAACGGGTCCGTCGGTGATCGTGTTCGGGTTGGTGCATGCACGGTACGCGGTCACGAGCGGGCTCTTGAACGACCTACCGCTGCCCGGCTCGTCGTGAGGCGTCGCCTGCGCGAAGCCCCCGAAGAGGCTCATGCCGAACAGAGCCAGGGTTCCGAATATAAAGGGGCTGACGGCGGTCATGTGCATCTCGCTCCTCTCGCGATCGATGTTGGGGCCGACGTTCACGATGGCCCAGCTGTCCTTGTCCGGCGCGTCGGCATGTCCCCTCACAGCCCAGCGCGCGCACCACTCCAAAGTCCCTATAGTGAATGCTTGCAAAGGGTTACCGCTGGAGTTCGCCCCCCGTCAAGGAAAATCGCCCAATGGTCGTAGGAGCTTCGCCATTGGACGATCTACGGGGCGCGGCGGCCCGCAAGGGAGCCGAGCGACGCAAGGGGCATCGTCACCAGTCGGCGACGATGCCCCTTGGCGAGGGCAGGATGTCAGAGACAGTTGCCGAGGATGTCGCAGATACCGGCGCCGAGATTGCAACTGGCACCGATGTTCGGCGTGAAGACGCACCCCGTCGCCGGAGCGCACGTGTCGATCGTGCATTCGAGCACGTCGGCACAGATCAGAGGCGTCCCCGCCGTGCAGACACCGGTGAGGCAGGCCTCGGCACCGTTGCAGGCATCCGCGTCGAGGCACGGCGTGTTGTCGACCGCGTCGACGTGGGTGCAGGAGCCCGTGAGGACGGTGCAGGCGTCGACGGAACAGGCATTCCCGTCGTCGCACTGGGCAGCATTGCTGCAGGCGGGATCGAAGGGCGAAGCGTTGGCCGCCGTCAGCACGCGGCTGCCACCGACGCGGATGCGTTCGGAGACGTTGACGAACTCGATTCCCTTGCTGGTGTTGCCGGTCCCGTCGAAGGACCACACACCAATGGGTGCGTTGCGGATGAGACCACCGAGGACGCGATTGCTGTCGCCGTCGATGAAGACGCCAGACACGCTCGAGCCGTCGATGTCGTTCGCGGCCACCTTGTTGCGCTCGCCGAGGACCACCACGGCGTCAGATCGCACGCTGCCGAACTGACCCGACAGCACACGATTGCGCTCGCCGACGAGGAAGACACCCGTCTGCACGTCAGTGGCGGTGATCCGGCGGACACGCACCTTGTCGGAGCTGAACACGAGGACGGCCGTCGCCGTCTTCCCGGGGACGAGGCTGCGCAGGTTCTCCGCACCGATGTCCTGGAATCGCGCCCGCGCGGCCTTTCCGACCTCGAAGCCGTTCTGGACCGGTCCGCTCGAGGGACCGCTGCCGATGGCCTGGCTGTCCTGGACTCGCGCCAAGGTGCGGTCACCGAGGGCCACAAGTCCCGACTTCTGGAAGCCGCTGAAGCGGCTTCCCTCGATGCTGACCACCGAGCGACCGAGCACGGGCTGTCCGAAGATGTCCCCGGCGCGCCCACTCTCGATCAGGGTCCCGACACCCGATTCGCAATCGGGCCGAAGCGTCAGGGCGGCGTTCTTGACGTCGACGCGGACCTGCGCGCCGCTGGCGTTCCGCCAGTAGACGCCGGCCAGCGCGGGTGTGCAGGCGGCGAGGGTGTTGTCGGAAAGATCGATCTCGAGGTCGCTGATGCTCGACGACTGCGTGTCGATGATGATCGCGGCAGCGATTGGATTACCCCCGAAGATACTGGGACGGGTGGCCGGGAGCGTGATCGGCTTGATCACCGGCACGAGGCTGCCGATCCGACGCCCGGTGAGGCTGATGCGATTCGTGAGGACGACCTGCTCCGCGTACAACCCGGGGCAGACCTCGATCTCGTCACCCGGGTTGGCGATCGCCAGCGCGGAGTTGATGGTGTGATGCGGTGCGCCGAAGCACTGCACGTTGTCGTCGTCGACCTGGAGAATCGCCGCCGCGGCGTTCCCGAGCAGGCCGGCGACGATGAGTCCGGCGAGCGCTAGTGTCCCGTGTCTTCCATTCATCTGGCTCCCCCTCCAAGAGCTCGATTCATTTCTGCGGGTGAAGTCTCCCGATGCACCCGCCTCACTCTCCGAACGTCTCTAGTTGACCTGGCTCGCGATGACGCCTTCCAGGGACGAGCGAGCTCCTCGAGCGATGTTGAGGAGGGCACTCGACGTCACAGGCGCGATCTTGTCCTTGCCAGTGCCGTTCTCGACGATCTTGATGACCTTCGTGATGCGACGGCTCGATGCGCCGAGCAGCTCGCTCCGACGCGGTTGACTGGTACGACCGGCCGCCTGCAACTTCGCGTCGGTCTTGTCGATCATGCGCATCAGGCGCCGCGGCAGCTTGCGTCCCTTGATGTCGCCGAACTGCGCCTTCTGGATGGTCCCGCGCAGGGCGGACAGCTTGCAGATCACTCCGTCGAGGCCCTCGGGCCCCTGGTTCAGGCAGCCGACCGTGTCGTCGCAGGTGTCGACCGTGCAGGCCACACCGTCGTCACAGTCGAGCGGTGTGCCGATGATCTGGACGCCCGTCAGCGGATCGCAGGTCTCGATACCGTTGCAGGCCTGGCCGTCGTCGAACACGACGGGCGCTCCGGTGCACACCCCAGCGCCGCAGGTGTCTCCGGTGGTGCAGGCGTTGGCGTCATCGCAGACCGACGCCAGCGGATCGGGTGTGAACACACATCCGGTTCCCGGATCACAGCTATCGGTCGTGCACGGGCTGGAATCGTCGCACGTCGGTGGCGTCGCCGGGGCACATGCGCCCGTTCCCGGGTCGCATGTCTCGATGCCGTCACAGAAGTCACCGTTCGAGCAGGAGACCGGTGTGCCGGTGCACGCGGCGTTCCCGCAGATGTCGCCGGTGGTGCAGTTGTCGGCATCGTCGCACGGCAGGACGTTGTCGACGTTTCGACATCCGACCAGCGTGTCGCACGAGTCGTCGGTACATGGATTCGTGTCATCGCAGACGAGCGCCGTCCCGGGCGCACACGCTCCGGTTCCCGGATCGCACTGCTCAGCGCCGTTGCAGACGTCACCGTCACCGGCATTGCACGTGATCGCCGCCGGCGTGAGATCGAACCGACACCCGAACGCGTTGTCGCAGGTGTCCGTCGTACAGGCGCTGGCGTCGTCGCAGGTGAGCGGCGTCCCCGCCAGACACGTGAACGTGGTGTCGCCCGTGGACTGACAGGTCTCGGTGCCGTTGCACAGGTTCCCGTCGACGCACGGTGCGGCGGTGCCTACGCAGAAGCCCTCGCTGCACTGGTCGTTCAGTGTGCAGCCATTGCCGTCCGTGCATGTGGCGGTGTTGTCGAAGGCGTTGATGCAGCCGAAGATCGGGCTGCAGCTGTCCTGCGTACAGGAGTTGCTGTCGTTGCAGTTCGGCGGGGCCGCGTTCTGGCAGGCGCCGGTGGCCGGGTTGCACGTCTCGGTGCCGTTGCAGGCATTGCCGTCACTGCAGACGACCGGGGTCCCCGGCGCGCAGTTTCCGGCGTAGCAGGTCTCCACGCCGTTGCAGGCATTGCCGTCGTTGCACTGCGCGTCGACCTCGCACGGCGTGGGACAATCCACTGTGCATGGCGGACCCGGGTCGGCCTGGAACCGCCAGGTGAGAATGACGTCATGCAGCTCGGGCACCGTGGGGACGTCGAGGAAGGTCATGGCTCCAACCAGCCGCGCGCCCGACACATCCTTGACCGCGAGCTTGTCACAGCTGAACGGGGCGCCCTGCTCGGACGCACCGAGGAACGCGCCGCCGTTGCTGTTGTCGGTGTCGATGATGCCCGCCGTCGTGAGGCCCGTGGTGACGCGGAGCGTGGCCCCGATACCCGTGATGGAGAAGGTGTCGTCTGCCGTGCAGAAGGTCTGGTCGATACCGGGGTTGGTCGACAGCTTCGCCTTCATGGGGACGCTGGCGTTCATGTGACCCGCCCCGTACGGGCCGTCGAACTGCGTCGCGACCGGGCCGTTGCAGACGCCGATGAGGCCGTCGTCACACACCTGGAGCGGATCGCAGTCGGCGGCCGAGCTGCACTCCTGGCCGACGGTGTAGCTGCCGCTGCAGACGCGCCCGAGGCACTCGCCGCCGGGACAGCCCGTGTCGGTGGCACACTCGAGCCCCGCGTTGGAGCCGCCGTTGCACGTGCCGAGGAGGCACGTCGGGCACAGGTCCGTGTGCGGGTCGGGAAGCGGACCCTGACAGGAAGCGTCGCCCTCACGGCAGCCCGTCTGACAGAACGGGTCCTGCGAGAGGTCGAGGTTGTGATCCTGGAGGGTCGTGACGTTGAGGCCACCGCGGCCCCCGTCACAGTCGATGGCACCAGACCCGTTGCCGGTGGGCTCGAAGCACACCGCACCGAAGCTGGGCACGATCACGGGCGGCAGCTCGACGCCGCTCGACGGCAGCACCACACCGGATTCTCCGTCGTAGTTCCGTCCCGTGACGTTGAAGACGATCTTGCCGGACCCGATGGGGGCCGAGTAGGTGAAGTCACGCGTGACCAGACGCACCGAGCTGCCGCGCGGACCGTCGCCAGGCTGCAGCTTGAAGCTCTGCGAACCGAGCGAGCGACCGGGAAGCGCCTCGAAGACGTTCAGGGCGTAGATGTGCTGGCCCGTAGCGCCCTTGTGCATCGGATCTTCCGATGACTCGAAGAAGAAGATCGTATTCGCCGTGGCGACCGGATGATCGGAGACACCAGTGGCCCCACGGGTGATCTGGTAGATCTCGTTCTCGAGCAGATCGTACAGGTAGAGGTGCTGTCCGGCCGGGCCGGTCCCGAGGGGATCACCCGTCGATACGAAGGCGATGAAGCGGCCGCCCCCACCGAGCGACGCGTTGAAGCTCTCGCCGCCCGCCGTGTTCGTGAGCTGACGGAACTGCCCCGTCTGGCGGTCGAGGAGGAAGATCTCGTTCCCGCTCGACCCGTTGTTCATGATGTCGGCCGTGGACTGGAAGACGACCAGTCGTCCCGTGTCGTCCATCGTGGCGTTGGTGCTGTCGCCATTGCCTGCCGTCAGCTGCGTGATGCGGCGGGTGTTCTTCTCCCAGACGAAGAGCTGGAAGTGGCCGTTGGTCGACCCGAGCACCGGCCCGTTCGACTGGAAGAGGACGACGCTCTCCTGCGCGCCATAGCTGGCGTTGATCGCCTCGTATGGTGCGTTGAGGCGGGTGATCGTCGTGAAGTAGCTGTCGCCGTTGAGGCCGTCCGGGCGGAGCTGCGGACGCCACAGGAACAGGTTCGTGCCCGTGAGGCCGGCGCCATTCAGGTCGGACTTGGTCTGAAAGACGACCATGTTGCCTTCCTGGTCGACGCGGGGACGGCTGCTGTCGAGCGGGCCGTCCGTCAGCTGCTGGAACTGGCCGAAGCGGCGATTCCAGACGAAGATCTGACGTGCGGCGATCCCACGATTCAGCAGGTCGCAGCTGGAATCGAAGGCGACGAACGAACCGCTGCCGCCCGTGCTCGGGTTGCGGCTGTCGCCGGTGGCGCAGTTGGTCACCTGCCCCAGGGAGCGCGGCGGCTCGTTGTCGAAGAGGAATATCTCGCTGCCCGACGAACCCGTGCCGAGAAGGTCGCTGGTCGACTCGAAGGTGATCCAGCGAGCCACCTCGCCCTGTGCCTGCGGCAGTGACGCCGTGGCACCCTGGACGGGGGTCAGGTCGAGAAGGAATGGCGTCTGGCGATGAAGGGCCAGCGAGCTCTGCGGAGCGAGTACGAACAACGCCGTGATGACGAGCGCTGCCGTCCGAATCGTCTTACACACCTCGAAGCCTTTCATGTTAGCGCGCCCCCCGGCCGGACGCCTGCAGCTGAGCGACAAGGTCCGCAATCTGATCGAGCAGGTCGGAAATGGCCGCCACCAGTGTGGTCGCTTCGCTGCGCGACAGGTTGGTGTCGATGGCGGCATCGGCGGCCGCGGCTTCGAGCAACACCGCCGCGCGCGCGAGCAACTTCGACGCACGCTTCGGTTTCTTTTGCGGCGCCTTGCTCAACATCTGCCCCGCCTTCTTGAGCTTCTTCGACGGCTTCTTGGCGAGGGCGGAGGGAATCGCCTGGCCGACCTGGCTGTTCTGGCAGGTGATCCCGTCGAACGCCGGGAGCGTCTCGTGGACGCAGCCGACCGTGGCGTCGCAAGAGTCCGTCGTGCACGGATTCGTGTCGGCGCAGTCGATCGATACATTCGCACACCCGGTCTCCGGGTCGCAGAGGTCGTCGGTACAGGCCGACCCGTCGTTGCACTCGAGCCCGGTGGCCGCGACGCACTCGCCGGCCTGACAGGTGGGAACCCCCACGCAGGCATCGCCGGGGGCGCACTGCGTGCCCTCTGGAAGCGGGCTGTGGGAGCAGGTGTTGCCCCCCTGGCAGGTGTCCTGTGTGCAACCGTCGCCGTCTTCGCAGCTGGCGTTCGCGTTGCCGGGGAAGGGTTCGCCGAGGAGCTGGCCGATCTCGGTGGCGACCGAGCGCTGCTTGCCGGCGACGATGTAGTGCTCGGGATCGTAGTCGACGATGTACAGCTGGCGTCCGCAGATGCCGTCACCCGATACGTCGGCGTCGGAGGTGAACGTGCCGAACCAGAGACCCAGCGAGGCGCCGATGGGCCCGTCGATGTTTCCGCGTCCGGTGATCTGGTAGATACCCCACACTGGCGTGTGGTAGTCGAGGGCGAACAGGCGGCGACCGGTCGTGCCGTTCTGCAGCAGGTCGCCATCGCTCACGAAGAGGAGACGGCTGCCGTTCGGATCGGCGGCGGGCCAGCGGGCGTTGCCGGGACCGAAGGTGTACTGCTCGATGAGCGGTAGATCCCCCTCCTGCACGGTCGCTCGGTATATCTGCGTACCAGGACCCCCGCCTGTTCCCGGGAAATCGGTGGCGTCCGATTCGAAGAACAGTGATCCCGGGCGCTTCTCCTCGAGATACGCGTTGCGGCTGTCGGCGTTGCCCAGCGTGAGCTGGATCGTCTTTTCGCCGCCTCGGTCGTAGAGGAATATCTGCGAGATGCCGGTATCGGCCTGGTTGCCCCGGAGGTTCGCGGTCGACTGGAAGGCGACATGGGTCCCGAGCTTGTTCAGCATCGGGCGCGTGCTGTGCCCCATACCGCGGGTGACGACGAGGAGCGCGCCGGTACCGGTTCCGCCCGGCGCCACCGACTGGGGCACGGTGTACAGGTACACCTGGCTGATGCCCGTGGGCGTGCCCAGCAGGTTCGCGGTCGACTGGAACGTGAGTGTGCCGCCGGTGTCGTTGAGCGAGGGCAGCGTGCTGTCGCCGTCGGGGTTGCCGGTGACCGGGTGGATCACCCCGGTCTTGAGGTTGCGCATGAAGATCTGCCGGCGGTTTCCCGCGGCGCCCCCGAACGTGTTGTTGTAGGTTCCGAAGGCATCGAACGCGACGACGTCGCCGGTGCTGTTGACGCTTGGGTTCGATATCTGGTCGCCGGGCGCGCCGGCGGTGGCGCGTACGAGAAACGGCGTCGGCGTCGTCGGGCAGGCGGGGAACAGCGGAATCTGCGCCGCGGGACGAAGGTCCGGGCGGCCGAACTGGCAGGAGTAGTTCAGCAGGTCGAAGACGTAGACCTGCGAACCGGAGCTGCCCTCCCCCGTGAGGTCGACGTTCGAGACGAACGCCAGATACCAGCCCCACGATCGGGTCGAGGGATGCGTGTGGGACGCGCCGGACGTGACCCGAATCGCCTGCGGCGCCTCCTTGTTGAGCGCGTCGGCGTACTGCGTCGTACCTAGGACCGCGACCAGACAGGCCGCGGACAGAATTCCCCCGTATCTGCGATTCGTCCCCATGGGGTGCACGCACAGCAGAAAATATGCCAGGCGCCGCACCGCAATACGCAGCTCAACCAGCGGGATCTGCTCACGATTTATGAGTCACGGTTGAGCCCACACATGATGCGCAAGCGCGAACATGCATGTTCGCCCGATTCGAGCGGACGATGGTCCAGTAGGGCTGCCCTGAAGCACGGGATATCCATCGTGCCTCAGGGCCCCCTTACTGGGGAGCGAAAGCGCTAGCGGACGATCGCGCGCAGCAGCGCGATGAGTTCGCTGTCGGTATCTGCAGCGAGTGCCAGGAGCGCGTTGCCACGGGTGGTCTCGATCTTCCCGCGGAGCATTCCCTGCTGCATGAGCCCCATGAATGACTGGATACGGCGATCGGCGCGACGCAGGTTCAGGTACGCCCGATTGCCGGTGCCGATCAGGCCGAGCTGCGCCTTCTTGCGCGCGGCGGTCACGCGCTTCATGAGCGCCGTGTGGCGCTTCTTGCCGCCGAGATCGACGGGCGAAGTGGAGCGCACCAGATCGAGGAGGCTGGTCAGGCGGCAGACGACGAAGTTCGGGACACGCTCGTAGGAGCAGCCGTCCGTCGCGTTGCAGGCTGCGTCGATCGTGCAGGCATCGCCATCATCGCAGGTGAGGGGCGTGCCCGCCTCGCAGACGCCCGTCTGCGGGTTGCAGGCCTCGGCGCCGTTGCACACGTTGGTGTCGCCGCAGGCGACCGTGCCGGTTCCGCCGCAGACGCCGGCGGTGCAGACGTCCCCGGTGGTGCAGGCGTTGCCGTCGTCACAGGCCTCGCCCGCCACGAGCATCTCGTGCAGGCAGCCCTCCGGCGTGCAGCTGTCGACCGTGCACGGATTGCCGTCGTCGCAGCTCTTGGTGGTGAAGTTGCAGCCCGTCACCGGATCGCAGACGTCGTCGGTGCACGGGTTGTTGTCGTCGCACACCACCGGCTCGCTGCTGCAGCCCGAGCCCGGGGTGCAGGTGTTGTCGGTGCAGGCGTTGCCGTCGTCACAGGCCAGCGGCGTGCCCGCGCGGCAGCCGTCCTCCGGGTCGCAGGTCTCGACGCCGGTGCAGTTGTTGCCGTCGTCGCACTGGACGAGGCCACCCGGGTTGCAGGTGCCATTGCTGCACGTGTCGCCGGTCGTGCAGGCGTTCTCGTCGTCGCACGGCGCCTGGTTGTAGGCCGCCACGCAGCCCACCGCCGGCGCGCACGAGTCGTCCGTGCACGGATCGTCGTCGTCGCACGACGGCGGCGTGCCGCCGGTGCAGGCGCCCGTGCCGGGGTTGCAGGTCTCGGTGCCGTTGCAGGCGTTGCCGTCGCCGCACACGGTGGGCGTGGCGACGCAGGCGCCGTTCGCGCAGACGTCGCCCGTGGTGCAGAGGTCGCCGTCGCTGCACGAGTTCGTATTGTTCACGTGCTGACACCCGATCGACGGGTTGCAGCTGTCGTTCGTGCAGACGTTGCTGTCGTTGCAGTCGAGCGGCGTGGCGTCACATGCACCGGTCGACGGGTTGCAGGTCTCGGTGCCGTTGCACGCGTTGCCGTCCCCCTGGTTGCACTGCACCGCCGCCGGCGTGAGCGTGCCCTGGCAGCTGCCGCCGCCGCAGGTGTCGCCGGTGGTGCAGGCGCTGCCGTCGTCGCAGCTCTCGGTGTTGTTCATGAAGGTGCAGCCCGTCTGCGGGTTGCACATGTCGGTGGTGCAGACGTTGCCGTCGTTACAGGCCAGGTCCTCGCCCGCAACGCACTGCCCGTTGGCCGGATTGCAGGTCTCGACGCCGTTGCAGGCGTCGCCGTCCGTGCACTGGATCGGCGTGCCGACCTGACATCCGGTCTGCTGCGAGCAGGTCTCCTCGCCGTTGCAGGGGTTGCCGTCGTTGCAGGCCGTGCCCGCCTGGCAGCCGAGATCGGGGTCGCAGGTCTCGCTGCCATTGCAGACGTTGCCGTCGTCGCAGGTGAGCGGCGTGCCCGACTGGCAGAGCTTGTTCGCGCCGCAGACCTCGGCGCCGTTGCAGGCGTTGCCGTCGTCACAGTCCGCGGCCGTGTTGCAGCTGGCGCCGCAGGCGTTGGGCGCGCTCGGCGCCGCCTCGAAGTCGAAGCCGACGACGATGTCGCGCAGCCCGGGGACGTTCGGCACGTCGAGGATCGGCACCGTGCCGACCAGGTGGCTGCCCGCGAGGTCGCCGGCGCGGAGACGGTTGCAGTCGAACGCGACGCCGGTGTCGGGAATCTCGAGGTCGAGGCCGAGGACGTTGTCACGGTCGAGGATGCGGCCCGTGGCGGTGCCGGTCGTGAGCCAGAGCAGCGCCGGCATGTTCTGCACGGTCGAGTAGGTGTCGTTGCCGTTGCAGAAGACGCCGTCCGGACCGGCGTTCACCGAGAAGCTGAACGTCAGCGGCACCGACACGCGCGCGCCACCGGCGGCATAGCTGCCGGCGAAGCTCGTGTTGATCGGGCCGTTGCACACCGCATCGCTGTCGCCGAGATGCGGGCCCGGGAGCGACCCCTGGCAGGCGAGGTCGTTCTCGCGACACCCGAGCGTGCAGCTCGGATCGCTGACGTCCGTGTTGTGGTCCTGCGAGATGGTGACGTCGCCACCAGCGGCGCCGCCATCGCAGTCGAGGGTGCCCTGCCCGTTTCCGGTGACGGCGAAGCAGATCGCCCCGAAGCCCGCCACAGGCACCGGCGGAAGCACGACGCGATCGGACGGGACCGTGATCGTGGCTTCGCCGTTGAAGCCGTTGGGGGCCCCGATGTCGAGGCCGACCGACCCGCCCGAGCTGACCGGCGTGGAGATCGTCTCGTCACGCGTCGTGATGCTGGTGTTGCTGACGGTGTTGGCGATGTCGAAGTTGCGCAGACCGATGACGCTGCTGCCGCTCGGCTCGATCGCATCCGGCGGCACCTGGCCGGGCCCCTGCGCGGGCACCCACGCCGAGTGCGGGTTGTCGAGGAAATTGTAGTTGATGGCGTAGATCTGGTAGCCGCACACGCCGTCGCCGGTGAGGTCGCTGCTGGTGGAAAGCGTCAGGAACCACTGGCCGAGGTTGGCGCTGAGCGGGCCCTGGACGTCGCCGGCACCGGTGATCTGGTAGAGCAGACCGTCGCTGCTGTCGTAGACGAAGACGCGGTTGCCGGTGGTGTCGTTGTCGAGCGGGTCCCCCGTGCAGATCATCGGCACGCGGACCTCGAACACACCCTGCGCCGTCACCTTCGCGCCCGGGTTGAGCGTCGGGAAGCTGCAGTCACCGTAGATCGACGGCGGCGTGAGCTCGGTGAGCGTCGCGGAGGCCGTCGCCGGGGTGGTGACGTTCGCGAGCACGACGCGGCGCCCGGCGGTGCCGGTGCTGCCCGGGAGGTTGGTGGCGGTGCTGTCAAAGGTGACGACCGGCGAGTTCTCGGCGACGAACGCGTTGCGGCTCGGGCCGTTGCCGTTCGTGAGGCGATACAGCGTGCCGGTGTGGTTCACCTTGTCGTAGTCGACGTAGTAGATCTGCGAAACGCCGGTGTTATGGCCGTTGCCGAGCAGGTCCGACGTCGACTCGAAGGCGATGCGCTTGCCGTCCTGGTTGGTGACCGGACGCGTACTGGCGCCGAGCGCCGCACCACCGGCGGCGACCGACAGGCGGCGGATGATGCCGCCGGCGCGCTCGTACACGTAGACCTGCGACGCCCCCGACGGGTTCTGCAGGCCGCCGAGCAGGGTCGCCGTCGATTCGAAGACGATGACGCCGGCGAGAACGTTGACCGACGGACGGACGCTGTCGCCGTCGGTGCTCGAGGTGATGCGGCGGACCTCGTTGGTCCGCAGGTTCTTCACGAAGATCTGCCGGCGCGTCGCCCCGGCGCCGACGAGCGGCGACAGCGAGCCACCACCGGTGAACGATCCGAGCGCGTCGAACGCGATCCACTGATCGCTGTTGCCGCTGGCGATGTCACCGATGCTCGGGTTGGCCGGCGCACCGGGACCCGAGGTGACCTGACGGATGTACGGAGTCGATGCGGGCGGGCACGGCGTGGTGTTCTCGGTAGTGCCCTGGGCGCAGTCGTAGTACGCGAGGTTGAATACGAAGATCTGGGGCGTCGTGTTGCCCGTCGCGGCAAGGTCCTGAGACGATGCGAAGGTGAAGAAGTTGCCCCAGGCCCGACCCGAGGGGTGGGCATGGGACACCCCGCTGCTGATTTGTACGGCACCGGGTGTTTCCCGATGCAGCGCCCAGGCAGGCCCTGCAAGCAGGAGCACCGCAAGGATCCACACGTTCATCCCAAGAATCACCGCCGCTTTCGAGCTCGCACGCATATGGGGGGCCATCGAGCAGAAAACGTGCCACGAATCGACGCATCGTGCCATGGGATAAGGCGTTAAATTCCCGGAAAGATTCCTTCTGCCGTGGGGTTTTCCACAGGTCATGCTCTCCGACGAAGCGTTCAACCGACCCCTCACTTCCGCGCGATGCATGCACGATCGCAACGAACTGCCGGCGTCGCTACGCAGGTGCGCGAGCACCCGCCATGGCTTCTGCCACACCTGACGTCCACCGAGCATCGAACGGGTACAGTGGGGCTCAACCATCTTCGGAGAATACTACACGCTCCGACCGCCGGAATCCCCGATTTATCTAGGCTCCGCTCGATGCCCGGGCCTCCGTCTCGGCGATGCACGCTGTCGCCCCTCGGCAGCGAGCGCCGCCGCGCAATGCATCGCTGCAGGGTCTGGGAGGTTTGCAGGCGGCGCGGCGCCTGCGCTAGAGCCCGGCCCCACCATGCCCATGCTGCGCGATGCCGTCCTCGCCGCCTACGTTCGCACCCCGTTCGGTCGGGCCGACCCGCGCCGTGGCGTCTTCCGTGCGGTCCGCTCGGACGACCTCGCCATGGTCGTGCTGCACGAGGCGGTGCGACGCGCCGGCGTGGCTCCCACCGACGTCGACGGCATCATCCTCGGCGCGGTCGAGATGATGGGGGAGCAGGCGCATCCCGGAACCGCGATCCCGTTCATGGCCGGCTTCCCGGAGCATGTCGTCGGGCTCAGCGTGGAGCGGGCCTGCACCACGGCGATGATGTCGGTGCACATCGCCACCATGCAGATCCAGTGCGGTCTGGGAGACGTCTACCTCGCTGGCGGGCTCGACAGCATGACCCACTTTCGCATCCCGACCATCCGCGACGGCATGGACATGGACACGGTCATCAAGGAAGGCGGGCACATGCTCGCGTCCATGAACCCCAACCCCAAGCTCTTCGACATCATCAACCCGATCGAGCTGAACGGGGGCCAGGGCGCCGAACGCCTTGCGGATCAATACGGCATCACGCGCGAAGCCATGGACCGCTGGGCGCTCGCCAGCCACCAGCGCGCCCTTGCCGCCCGTGAACGCCTGCGCGAGGAGATCGTCCCGGTGGACGGCCTCGATCTCGAGGGCAACGCGGTCTCCGTGCTCGACGATCAGGGACCCCGCGCCGACACCACCTACGAGAAGATCGCGAGCCTCGCCCCGGTCTATCGCGACGACGGTCGCATCACCGCCGCCAGCTCCTCCGGCCAGGCCGACGGCGCCGCCGTCTGCCTCGTCATGGCCGCCGACGAGGCACGCCGCCGCGGCATCACGCCGCTCGCGCGCATCCATACCATCGCCGCCGGGGCCTGCGCCCCGACCGATCTGATCCGGTCGGCCATTCCCGCCACCCGCCGCGCCTTCGAGCGCAGCGGGCTCGGGCAGGCCGACATGACGGTGATCGAGGTGAACGAGGCCTTCGCATCGGCGCCCATAGCGCTCATGCGCGAGTTCGGCATCGACGATGCGGCGCGCGTCAATCCGAACGGCGGCGCCTGCGCGCTCGGGCATCCCGTCGGCGCATCGGGTGCACGCCTCGTGGGAACGGCGGCGCTGGAGCTGCGGCGCCGCGGCGGACGCTATGCGCTCGCCACGATCTGTGGCGGCATGGGTCAGGGCGCGGCGACGATCCTCGAAGCGATGTGAGGCCCCTCAGTGCGGCGCGAGACAACGCAACTTGAGGTTGTCCGTGTCCGGCGTCCCGGCGGCGTCGCGCGTGCGCAGCTGCAGCTTCGTCCACGACTTGCCGGTCGGCACGCTCAGCACCATGCGGCCGCTGCACACCTCGCCCGGCCCGGTGGCGACGAACGCGCCCACGCCCTGCAGCAGTGCCGCGCGGATCGCCGCGAGCGTGCCGGTGTCGCGTGCGCTCGGACGCCGGACCTCGAGCGACGCCACCTGCACCGCGCCGCACCCGAGACGCGCATCGTCCGCGGCGACGCACGCCCACATGCCGAAGCCGCAGCGTCCCGGCGCCGGATCGCGGTCGCATCCCGGGTCCCCGTCGGTGCAGCTCTGCTTCGTCGACGGCAGGCCCTTGCCGTCGAGCGCCGGCGACGCCAGGTACAGGGCGGTCTCGAGCTGGCAGTCGGTGAGACGCGAGCCGCCGCCCGGGATGCGCACGGCGGGCACGACCTCGGTGCAGCCGGCAGTGCACGAGCTCTCCGGCGTACCGTTGGCAGCGCCGTCGTCGCACTGCTCGCCGCAGGTGACGACGCCGTCGCCACACGTCTCGGGACGGCAGGCCGCGTTGCAGCCGTCGCAGGCGGTGGTGTTGCCGTCGTCGCAGCCCTCGCCGATCTCCGTCGTGCCGTTGCCGCAGACCGCGGTGTTGGGGTCGCAGACGAGATCGACGCGGTTGCGCCGCATGCGGCCGCCGTCGATCTCCCGCGCCGCGATGAGCAGCGGCGTCGTCCCGGCGAGCCCGGGCGGATGCGGCACGCGCACCCCGACGGGAGCCGTGCACGAATCGCGCTGGGCGACGGGAGCCCCCGCGACCAGGACGTTGGTGCCGGCGCGCACCGTCACGCCGGTGGCCGCGAGCGCCGCCACGAGCGCGGAGGCGTTGGCGACGTCGTGCGGTGCGGTCACGAGCAACGGGTTCGGCGCGTTCAACGACACCGATTCGATCGCCGCCGGCTGGCACGACGGCACGCGAACGTCGGTGGCGCCGAGACAGACGCCGACGTCGAACAGACACTGGCCGTCGCTCGCACCGTCCTGATCGCACGCCGGATCCCCGTCGATGCATCGCTGCGTGTGCGACGGCATGCCGTCGATCACCTCGCCACCGGGGTTCTGCACCGTCCACTCGGCGTAGCACGCGTTGCGGCCGGTGCCGCCTGCGAGGCGCTGCACGCCACCGACGGCGGGGACGACGACGCAGTCCGCGTCGCAGGAGCTGCCCGGGGCCCCGTTCGCCGCGCCGACGTCACACTCCTCGTCGCACTCGACGCGCGCGTTGCCGCAGGTTTCCTGCCGGCAACTCGCGGCACAGCCGTCGCAGGCGACGTTGTTGCCGTCGTCGCACTCCTCGCCCGGCTCGGTCGTGCCATTGCCGCAGGCAGCACCGTCGGGCGCACACGGCGGCAACAGGGGATCGAGCACCGGCACCGCCACGGGGGCGAGCACGCCGCTCAGGATCGGCGGCTGCAGCGCGTCGCGGAAGCGGATGGCGTTCACGCCCCCGACCGACGTCGTCATCCGTCCCGCCACCGTGATGCGACCGCCGCCGAGGATCTCGTTGAGGCCGTTGGGCCCGAGCGTGCGCAGCTCGCCCGTGGCCCCGACGGTGATGCGGCAGCCGCTCACGCTGATCGTGCCGGCGAGACCCGTCGAGGCGCCGTTGGCGCGGATCACGGCACTGGCGACGACGTCCCGCCCCTGCAGCGTCACGAAGCCGCCGGTGCCGAACTGCGTGGCGCCGTCGGCCGTGATCAGGCCGGCCGCCGTCAGCGTGCCGAGCCCCTGCGCCCAGAGTGTGCCGCCCCCGCACGAGCCGCCGCCGAGATCGATGCGATCGAGACGGACGTCCCGCCCGGCCTGGACGTCGACCGACCCCCCGCAGCCGTCGATGCCGTTGCCGGTGGCGATGATCGCGGCCGTCTGCGTGATGTTCGTGCCCGCCTCGAGCGTCACCGATCCGCCCTCGCCGTCGGGGAGCGCGCCCGTGATCGTCATCACGGCGCCGAGGGTGATGGCCTGCTGCGCGCGGATGTCGATGTCGGCCCCGCTGCCGCCGCCCTCGTCGGGATCGCCGACGCCCGGGCCGTTGATGACGCCGAGCACCGAGACGGATCCGCCGGCGTCGAGCAGGACGTACCCGCCGTAGCCCGAGATGCCGCCACCGGGCACGTCGAGCTTCTGCCGCGTGACGACGTCGACGGCGGCGTCGAGCTCGATCGAGCCGCCGCCGAAGTCGCCGCCGGCCGCGGTGAGCACCTGCGCCGCGTCGATGCTGCCGCCGGCGTGCATCGCAATGACGCCCCCATCGGCTTGCGAGCCGCCCTTCGCCTCGATGAAGCCGGTGACGGCGATGCTGCCGCCCGCCGTGACGTCCACGAGCCCGCCGCTGCCCTCCTGTCCCGATCCGTTGGTGACGATGTCCCCGTCGATGCCGACGTCGCCCGCGGCGACGAGCATGACGGTGCCGGCGGCGAGCGCCGCCGAGACGTCCACGCGCGCCCGCGCACTGCCGGCGACCTCGACGGTGATCGCACCGGCGGAGCGGAGGGTCAGGCTCGGTCCGAAGTCGCCACCGGTGCCGAGGACGCGCGCGCCGGGCAGCAGACGCACCGGACCTGCGTCGATCGTCACGGCCCCCGACAGGACCAGCCGGCCCTGGGCGCCCAGGTGCAGCGCCCGGGTCCCGAGATCGATGGCCGACCCCGGCGTGAGCGTCACAACGGTGTTGACGACGCACGGATCGGCGAGCGACGTGCAGAGCTCGTCGGCGACCGTCGCCCGTGCGAGCGGCACGCACCCGAGGAGACATGCGGCGACCGACAACCACGACCTGACGACATGCATCGACGCCCCCCCCTAGCACGCGTCGCCGCAGCAAATCGAGGTTTTTTCCAGACGCCTTGACCACACACGCCCGCCATTCGTAGGGTCCGCCCGCGATGTCGAGCCGCCCGATCAGCCCGGGACTGTTCCGCGAGGAGGCCGACGGACCGCGCCTGCTGGCGGGTCGCTGTGTCGCCTGCGCACGCCTGCACTTCCCGGCGTCGTCCATCTGTCCGTACTGCGGCACCGCCGACGCGACGCCGGCCGCCATCGGCGCTCGCGGCACGCTCTGGCTCTGGACGGTGGTCGCGAATCGCCCACCGGGCTACCGCGGTCCGGTCCCATTCGGCTTCGGCGTGGTCGAGCTCGCCGATGACGGCCTGCGTGTCGTGACGCGCCTCACCGAGCCGCGGCTCGCGTCGCTTCGCCAGGGTCTGCCGATGCGCCTGGTGCTCGACACGCTGTTCACCGACGACGACGGCGTCGCCGTCGTTTCGTACGCCTATCAGCCGGAGGAGGCATGAGGCCGGTCTGGATCACGGGCATCGGTCTGCATCCCTTCGGCCGCTTCGCGGATCGCAGCGTCACGATGCTCGGCGCCCACGCGGTGCGTGCGGCGCTCGACGATGCCGGCGTCGCCCGCGGTGGGTTCCAGGCGGCCTTCTGTGGCAACGTGTACGGCGGCGTCGCGTCCGGTCACAAGGTGCTGACGGCGCTCGGCCTCTCGGGGGTTCCCATCGTCAACGTCGAGGCCGGCTGCGCGAGCGGCGGCGCCGCGCTGTCCCTCGGTGCGGCCCAGGTGGCGACGGGTCGCTACGACACCGTCCTCGTCTTCGGCATGGAGAAGATGCCGCGCGGGATGATCCGCTCGAGCTTCTTCGAACCCTGGCGCGAGGAGGCGGGCCTCGCCGCCACGCCCGGCTACTTCGCGCTGCGCGCGCAGCGGCTCATGCGCGAGAGCGACGTTCGCCCCGAAGACCTGGCCCAGGTGTCGGTGAAGAACCATCGGCACGGCGTGCACAATCCGGACGCGATGTACCGCAAGGCCATCACCGTCGACGAGGTGCTCGCGTCGCCGCTCGTGTGCGAGCCGCTGCGCCTGCTCATGCTGTGCTCCCCGAACGAGGGCGCGGCGGCCGTCGTGGTGTCGTCACGGCCGCACGGCGCGCGCGCGGTGCGCGTCGCCGCGGCCCAGCTGCGCTCGCACCTGGTCGGCTCGGTGCTCGGCGAGCACACGCCGCTCTCGGGAGTGATCGACGACGGCATGCCCACGCCGACGCAGATGGCCGCGCGTGCCGCCTACGAGGAGAGCGGCCTCGGTCCGGACGACCTGCACCTCGTCGAGCTGCAGGACACCGATGCGGCGCGCGAGATCCTCTCGGCCGAAGAGCTCGGCCTGTGTGCGCGCGGCGGCGGCGGCCGGTGGGTCCGGGACGGTGGCGGTGAGATGACGAGCCCCCTCCCCGTCAATCCGAGCGGCGGATTGCTTTCCAAGGGCGAGCCGCTCGGCGCGTCGGCGCTGGGGCAGGTGGTGGAGTGCACGCGGCAGCTGCGCGGCGACGCCGGGGCACGACAGGTCTCGGGTGCGCGCGTCGCCCTGGCGCACACCGTCGGTCGCGGCGCGAACGCCTGCGTGATCGTCCTCGTCGCCTGAGCGCTTGCACGCGCCGGGCGCCGCCCGTAGCCTCGATCCCGCATGCGCCTGCGCTGGCTGGCGACCGCCGTCGTGGTCGCCCTCCCGCTCCTCGGGATCGCCGGCCTCGTCGCGGGCCGTGCCCTCGTCGTCGCGGACCCCGTGCCGTCCCACGCCGACGCGATCGTCGTGATGGCCGGCTCCGTGTCCGATCGAATCCTCGAGGCCGCCCGTCTGTATCGGGAGGGCGTGGCACCGCTCGTCGTCATCACCCATGAGCGCCTGCCACGCGGCGGCGCCACGCTACGTGCCAACGGCGTCCGCCTCCCCGAATCGCACGAGCTGGCGCGTCGGGGCCTGCGTGCGCTCGGCGTGCCGGACGCGGCCATCCGCGATCTGCGGCGGCGGGCGCGCAGCACCCGCAGCGAAGCGCGCGTCATCGCGCGCTGGGCCTGCAAGGCGCGACTGACGAGCCTCGTCGTGGTGACCTCGCCGTCGCACACCCGGCGCGCGCGGCTGCTGCTGCGTCAGGCACTCCTGCCGGACGTCGAGGTCACCGTGCGACCCGCCCCGGCCGCGATGTATCGCGGCGCGCGCTGGTGGCGGGATCGGCGCGCGGCGAAGGAGGTGCTCAGCGAGTACGAGAAGCTGGCGAACTTCTGGCTCGTCGAGCGCTGGAGCCCGCCCGACGCCTGCGGAGGGCTCGCCGGCCGACGCCGTTAGGCCTCGACGGCCTGGCGGATCAGCGAGGCCAGCTCGCCGCGCGCATGCAGCTCGCGCACGATGTCGCAGCCGCCGACGAACTTGCCACCGACGAACACCTGCGGGATCGTGGGCCAGCTCGTGAACGCCTTCACGCCCTCGCGCTTGTCCTGCTCCGCGAGGATGTCGACCGCCTTGAACGGCACGCCGATCTCGTTCAGCACCTCGATCGTGGCCGCGGAGAAGCCGCACATCGGGAAGCGCGGCGTCCCCTTCATGTAGATGACGACGGGATTCTCCGTGACCTCGCGCTCGATCTCCTTGGTGATGTCGTCGCTCATGGTGCGTCCTTTCCTGCGGGTTCGGTGCGGAGCGACAGCGCGTGGATGCGGGGCATGAGCCCTCCGAGCGCTCCGTAGATCAGTCGGTGCTGCTCGACGAGCCCGAGGCCGTCGAACTGGGCCGCGCGTACGCGAACCTCGAAATGGTCACCGGCACCGGTGGTATCCGCCACGTCGACGCGCGCGCCCGGAAGCGCGACCTCGATGCAGCGTTGGACCTCGGCGGGATCGACCATTCCCTCTGGCTACACTCCCGATCCCGGTGGAGCAAGCCGCGAAGCGCGTGCGCCGCTCAGGACTTGGGCTGACAGTCGAGCACGGGATTGCCGACGCTGTTCCACGTGCAGGTCTTGGTGGACGCGGGATGGTCGGTGGTCAGGCGGTACGAGACGCCGTCGCTCTCGCACTCGGTGAAGACCACGCCCTCGGAGGGCGTGAAGCCAGGCAGCGCGCTGCAGTCGTCGGAGTACTCCAGGTGGTCCAGGAAGAACGCCTCCTGCCCCGCTGCAGCGTTGCGCACGTCGGTCACGATGCGCGCGTCGTATCCCTTCCCCTGTCGTGCCGCGAAGTTCGGGATGGCGATGGCGGCAAGGATGCCGATCACCGACATGACGACCATCAGCTCGACCAGGGTGAATCCCCGATTGCGTGCCCGCGTGTCCATGCGCCCTCGAAGTGCAAGCCAGGTGCCACCGCTGGGCCCCGTCGGCGCAGGGTGGCGGTGCCACGCGGCGATGCGTTGGCGCCACCGGCGCCACGCGCGTGACGCCGAAACCGCATGACGCTGTGCGTTTCGCGATGGCCAGATTTCCGCGCATTGGGTAAGAACGGAAGGGATGCCCGACGCCGCTCACCGCGCCGGCACCCGTCTCCCGCGCGTGCCATCCCTCCTCTTCGCCTGCGTCCTCCTGTTGAACGCGCTGCCCGCACCGGCGTCCGCCGCCCGTTGCGGCGACGACGTCGACGGTCGCGGCACCCGCGTGGGCTGCGCCTGCGGGGATGTCGTCGTGAGCTCCGTGCGGCTCGATGCCGCCGACCCCATCGTGCAGGCGCCCTGTCCGGCGGCGGGCCTCGTCGTCGACGTGCCGTCGTCGGTTGCGCTGCCGACGCTCGACCTCGGCGGCCTCACGCTCGCCGGCAGCGGACGCGGCATCGGCATCGACGTCCTCTCGGGCGGACGGGCCGGGCTCGCGCTCGTCGGTCCCGGCACCGTGCGTGGATTCGACCATGGCGTCGCAGCCCGCGAAGGCACACTGGCGCAGGCGTCGTCGGTGCGCGCCGACGGCAACGCCCGCGACGGCTTCCGACTGGCCGGACGCGGGTACCATCTCGTCGCCTGCAGCGCCGAGCACAATGGACGCGACGGCTTCGTGCTGCAGGGCCAGGACTACCGGCTCGACGACTGCACCGCGGTCGCCAACGGGCGCGACGGCTTCGCCGTCCGCGGCCGCCCTGCGGCCCCGGTCGACGCCGCCAACGCCGCCACCGACAACGGTCGCCGCGGCGCCCGCACGCGCAGCCGCGCCGCGAGGTCGCGATGATCCGCGCACTCGCGGGCGCCCTCGTCGCCATCGGGCTGCTCCTCGGCACCGCGGGCGGGTCCAGCGCCGCCAACTGCACCAAAGGACCCGTGTGCGGTGCGAAGCCGTTCACCGACGACGCCTCCTGCTGCTTCGGCCTCTACTGCCAGCTCGACGGCGACGTGCAGCTGTCGGGTCCCGATTGCGTGCTCGATTTCGGCAACCGTGACGTCACGATCTCCGGCAAGGTCCAGCTCGGCACCAAGCGTCTCAAGATCCGCGCCAAGAGCCTCGTCATCGCGAATGGGGTGGATGGTCGCGGTGCCGCGGGATCACGCGGCGGCACGCTCGAGATCGAGACCTTCGTCGGCACGGCGCTCGACTTCCGCCTGCTCACGAACGCCGCCAAGATCGACCTCTCCGGCGGCATCGGAGGCGGCGTGTTCGCCATCGCGGCACAGGGTGGCATCTCGCTCGAACAGGGCGAGATCCGCGCCGACGGTCTCACCGCAGCGGCGCCCGGTGGCAGCATCGATCTGCGGAGCGAGACCGGCAACATCCACGTCGGGACGGTCCTGGCGGCGGACGACGGCACCCTCACCGGCGGTGGCTCGTCCCGCATCGGCCTGCAGGCAGTCGCCGGCGGGATCACGCTGAACGGCGCGAACCTCAGCGCCTCCGCCGGCAGCATCGACATCGCAGCGCGCGACACCGTGTCGAGCGACCAGGGGGCGAAGCTCCGCACCGACCGCGGCGGCGCGATCGACATCGTCGGCAGCGCCCTGACGCTGGCGGGCGAAGCCACCGCGACCTGGGGCAGCATCAACCTGCACGCCACGACCGGCGCCCTCGCCGTCACGCGGACGAGCCAGCCCGGCCTCCGCGTCGACGCGAGCAGCGACGGCGACACCGGCGAGATCGCGCTCATGGCCGATGCGCCCGGTCCGGCCGGCACCATCACCATCGCGACGCCCATCGTCGCGCCCGGCGCCGACGTCGAGGCCCACGCCACCGGGCTCCTCCGCGTCACGAAGAAGCTCAACGCCAGCGGCACGCCCGCCGACGGGGAGACCACGGGCGGTGGCCAGGTCGTGCTCGAGAGCGAGCTCCTCGACATCGAGATCACCGACGACGTCCTCGCCAACGACAACCTGACCGAGGGCAGCGTCGATCTGAGCGCCGGACACGACGTCATCCTGAACGGCGGCGTCGAGGCCAAGGGCACCATGGGCGGGCCGGGCGGCGCCGTCACCATCAGCGCCGGCCGCGACATGCGCCTCGGCGCGGGACGCACCATCGACGCGTCCGGTGGCGAATCGGGCGGCAGCGTCGAGGTGCGCGCGGGCGGACGCATCGAGCTGGTCGGAACGAGCAAGATCGACGCCGGCACCGGCGCCCCCGGCCCGGGCGGCCTCATCGATCTCGCCGCCGGCGCCGACGGTGAGGCGGGCGCGCTCGCCATCGCCGGCAGCGTCGTCGCCAAGACCAAGGACGCTGGCAACGCGCCGAGCACGATCCTGCTCGAGGGCTGCGACATCACGATCGCGGCGGCGGGCACCGTCGACAGCAATCGCCTCGGCAGCAACGGCGCCCACGGCAGCAACAGCCTCACCGCCCGCAAGAGCGTCACCGTCGCCGGCAAGATCCTCGGTGGCGGCGGCAACTTCCTCACGTCGGTATCGGCGGCGTCTGGCGGCGGCCAGGTCGCGCCCGCGTTCACGCTCTCGCTCCGCCCCGCCTGCACCGACAATGGCGTGCCGGCGGGATGCCTGCTCCCCTGCCCCACCTGCGGCGACGGCGTGGAACAGTTCCCCGAAACCTGCGACGGCGGCGCCGCCGATCGCTGCACGAGCAAGTGCGGCCCAACCTGCCGAGACGACCTGGTCTGCGATGCGGCGCTCGCCTGCGCGGGCATCGCCTGCGACACGGTCGGCGGCTGCTACTTCGGCCCTGTCCCCCAGGGGACGACGTGCAACGACGGCAACGCCTGCACCGCGAACGACGTCTGCAGCAGCGGCGCGTGCCACGGCCCGGACGTGGTCGTCTGCGACGACGGCAATGCGTGCAACGGCGTCGAGACGTGCCCGAGCGCCGCCGGCTGCCAGGCCGGCACGCCGCCCAACTGCGACGACGGCAATCCCTGCACCACCGACAGCTGCGCGCCCGCGGCGGGCTGCCAGCACACGCCCAACGCGGCTCCCTGTGACGACGGCGATGCCTGCACCGAGAACGACGCCTGCGGCGACAGCGCCTGCCAGGCCGGGAGCGCACGCACGTGTCCGGCCGGGGAGATCTGCGTCGCACCGACCGGGTGCGAGACGGCGCCGGCGTGCAACGAGGCCGCGGATTGCGACGACGACAACGCCTGCAACGGTGTCGAGACGTGTGTGAACGACGCCTGCGTGGCGGGAACGCCCCTCACCTGCAACGACGGCAACGTCTGCAACGGTACCGAGACGTGCGATCCCGCGACCGGCTGCAAGGCGGGAATCGCCTGCGACGACGGCAACCCCTGCAACGGCACCGAGACCTGCTCGCAGGAGACCGGCTGCCACGCCGGAACGCCTCCCAGCTGCGCCGACACCGACGTCTGCACCACCGACAGCTGCAACCCGCTCTCGGGATGCGTCAACACCCCCGTCGGAGGCGACTGCTGCAACCTCGCGTCCGACTGTGCCGATGACGGCGACGTCTGCACCGACGCCACCTGCGTCGCCCATGCGTGCGTCTTCGAGACCAGCGCGCTCTGCTGTCAGAACCCGGCCGATTGCGCGGACGGCAACCCCTGCACCACGGACGACGTCTGCAACGTCGCCAATCGCTGCGAGCACGCGCTCCTCGAGGGCACGCAGCCGGGGTGCGGTGACGCCTGCGCGCCGGGAAGCTGCGCCGACGGCATCTGTGTCGCGGGCGAGCCCACGGTCTGCGACGACGGCGAGGTGTGCACCGCGGACACCTGCGCGCCGAGCACGGGATGCGTCTTCACCGGCGTCGTGGGCTGCTGCGAGACGAACGCCGGATGCGACGACGGCGCGCCCTGCACCGTCGACACGTGCGACACCGACACCCACACCTGCAGCCACGTCGTCGACGAGCTGTGCAGCGAGTGCGTCACCGACAGCGACTGCGATCCGCTCGGCACCTGTGGCGGCATGGCATGCCAGAGCGGCGTCTGCGTCTCGACGCCGCCCCTCGACTGCGACGACGCCAACCAGTGCACCGTCGACACCTGTCCCGACGCGCGCGGCTGCGTGCACACCATCCGCTCCTGCGACGACGGACGCGCCTGCAACGGCGCCGAGTCCTGCAGCCCACTCGACGGCTGCCGCGCGGGCACGGTCCCCGACTGCGACGACGGCGACCGCTGCACCGACGACACGTGCAGCGAGCCGACCGGGTGCACCCACGTCCAGCGCACGGGCTTCCCGGGCGTCGTCTGTCAGCTCGACACCGTGTCGGCGTTCCTCGATGGTGCGAGCACCGACGAGCTCACGGCGAAGCTCAAGCGCAAGCTCGGCAAGCTCCTCACCAAGGTGCGGGCCACCCTGCGCAAGGCCGAGTCCACCGGCAGCGCCCGCAAGCGGGCCAAGCTCGCCGGCAAGGCAGCCAACCAGCTACGTGGCCTCTCACGCGCCATCGACAAGGGGCGCGATCGCGGCATCGCCGGCGATCTGGCCGACGTCCTGCGCCGGGCCGTCGACGGCGCAGCCACGACCGCGGGCACCCTGCGCTGAAGTACTGCCTGGGCGATTCGGTCGCGCGATCGCGCCCGAGCCGTGCAGCCGTGCAATCCATGTGACGCGCCATGGCACGACCCGGAGCCCTTACGCTGCAAGGCTGCAGGGCTCGAGCCGCGAGCGGCCTGACCGGGCACGAGGGTTGCTCAAGCCAACCCGCACGATGAGACTCCCCGTCCGCCTGGTCCTCGGATTCCTGGCCTGTCTCCCCGCCGTGGCCCATGCCACGACGGCCGACGACCTGTGTCTGCCCGCTGCCGATCCCTGCATCGTCTCGAACAGGCAGATCACCGTCACCGACGGCTCGATCATCGACCTGGGCGCGCGGACCCTGATCCTGCGCTCCGGCTCGGCCCTGACGGTGGCGCCGGGTCCGCTGGCGGGCGGGACCATGACCCTCAAGGCGGGCAACGTCACCCTCGAGGGCGGCACGGCGCTCAAGGGGAGCGGCGCCGACATCAACGTCGACGTCACCGGGACCATCCAGGTCCTCAAGACGAACAGCCTGGCCCGGATCGACGTCGCCGGCACCTCGCCCGGCAACATCGAGCTCGACGCCGATGGCGACATCCTCATCCAGGGCATCCTCGACGCCGGTTCGGGCGCGGTGTCGTCCGACGGCGGCGTCGTCCTCGTCCACGGCATGAACCTGTCGGTGCCGGGAACCGTCGACGTCCACGGCGGCAAGGACGCGACGGGCGGCGTCATCGAGCTCGACGCCCTCGGCTCCATCAACGTCTCCGGCAACGTCGACGCCACGGGCGGCGACGGCGGCGACGTCGAGATCGACGCGTTCGGCGAGCTCGTCACTACCGGCAAGCTCGATCTGAAGGCGACGCTCGGTGGCGGCTTCGGCGGCACCCTCGTCCTCGGCACCTCGAACGGCCGCCTCGCGCTGGGCGGCACCATCGACATGCAGGGCGAGGCCGGCGGCGACGGCGGCGGCGACGGCGGCGACCTCGACGTGTTCGCGGGCGAGTCGCTCGAGATCACCGCCACGATCGACCTGCGCGGCGCCTCTCCCGACGGCAGCGGCGGTGGAGCGGCGTTCTCCGCCGATGTGGACATCATCCAGACGGCGCCCATCCTCGCCCAGGGCCAGGGTCAGGAGAGCGCCGGCGGCAGCGTGGAGTTCAGCGCCGAGCGCAAGGTCGTGCTCGGCTCCGTCAACGCGTTCGGCGGCGGACAGGGATTCGGCGGCACGGTCGTCGCCACCGCATGGTGCGATCTCCAGCTGCCTGCCGGCAAGGCGATCAACGCCACCGCGCTCGGTGGGGACACCACGCTCCGATCCGGCGGCGCCATGACCATCGACGGCACGGTGACGGCCGGCACCGCCAACCGCATCTACCACCGCACCGGCGAGACGCCGGTGTTGAACCTCGCCGGCATCCTGCCCGCACCCAGCGTCACCCCCGACGACAACCTGATCCCCTGTGGCGGCCTCCCCACGCCGGGCTGCGGCAACAACATCGTCGAGGCCGGCCTCGGCGAGCAGTGCGACGACAACAACACCGACTCCTGCGACGGCTGCTCGTCGATGTGCAAGAATGAGGTCTGCGGCAACGGGGTCACCGAGTGTCTCGAGGTGTGCGACGACGGCAACACCGCGAGCGGCGACGGCTGCCAGAACGACTGCCTGCGGGTCGAGAACATCTGCGGCGACGGCATCACGGATGCCGCCGAGACCTGCGACGACAGCAACACCGACGCCTGCGACGGCTGCTCGGCAACCTGCCAGACCGAGGCGTGCAACAACGGCGTCGTCGAGTGCGCCGAGGAGTGCGACGACGGCCAGCCCGGCGTCGGCTTCTGCGACGACTCGTGCCAGATCGTTCCGCCGCCGAACTGCGGCGACGGCGTGGTCGATCAGGCCGAGGGCGAGCAGTGCGACGACGACAACACGACCGACTGCGACGGCTGCTCGAGCCTCTGCCAGACCGAGGGCTGCGGCAACGGCCGCGTCGAGTGCCTCGAGTCGTGCGACGACTTCAACACCGCGTCGTGCGACGGCTGCTCGCCGACCTGCGGTGTCGAGGAGTGCGGCAACGGCGTCCTCGACTGCTTCGAGACCTGCGACGACGCCGGCCCGGGCAGCCTCTGTCTGCCGGGTGTCTGCGAGCAGGGCGAGTTCTGCACGTCCGAGACGGCCGCCGAGCAGCCGTGCATCGCCTGCGCCAGCGACCTCGACTGCGACCCGATGGGCGCCTGCGGCCCGAGCACGTGCGTCGACAACCCCGACAAGGGCCGCAAGGAGTGCACGCCCACCGACGCCCCGTCGTGCGACGACGGCAACGCCTGCACGGTGGACGCGTGCGACGCCGCCACCGGCTGCGTCACCACGCCGCGCATCTGCGACGACGGCCAGGCCTGCAACGGCTCGGAGACGTGTGACCCCACCGCCGGCTGCGTCAGCATGGCGCTGACGTGCGACGACGGCGACGTCTGCAGCGACGACAGCTGTGACGATGCCACCGGCTGCAGCTACACGCTGCGCTCCGGCCTGGCGCTGGTGAGCTGCCGCGTCGAGGAGATCAACGCCATCGTCACCGCCGCCGGCACCGATCTCGCCACTCCCGCGCGCAAGAAGCTCACCAAAGCGATCAAGAGCATTCGCGCGAAGGTCGCGGCCGCCGGGTCCACGAAGACGAAGAAGGCGAGCCGTGCCGTGAAGGCCGCCAGCAAGCAGCTCCCGAAGCTCGGGACCCTCGTCACCAAGCTCGGCGCGCAGATCCCGGCACCGATCGCCTCCGACCTCACGCAGGCCATCGGCAGCGCCACCCAGGCCATCGCGCTGGTTCCGCGCTGACGCGGGACCGACGCGACGCATAATCGAGCGATCGCTTGATTGCAGCGCGCGGCCTCGGCTAGACCGTCTCCGACAGCGGCTAGGCGCCGGCCCGTCGTCGCGACGGCCGGCCAGGAGGTGCAGCGATGGCCACGGATCGGATCGTCTCGGCGGACTCCCACGTCAATCCCGCGAAGGATCTCTGGACGCGGGATGCGCCGGCGGCGTTGGCCGGTCGCGTGCCGCGCGTCGAGTCGACCGACATGGGCGACTTCTGGATCGTCGACTCCGAGGTCAAGGGTGCCATCGGCCTCGACTCGTCGGCGGGCCGGAAGCCCGAAGACTTCCGTCCCTCCGGCCTCGGCTACAAGGACATGCGTCCCGGGTCGTACGACCCGAAGGCCCGCCTCGAGGACATGGACATCGACGGCGTCGACGCCGAGGTGCTCTATTTCGGCGGCCCCGTCACGCAGTACCCGAAGGACCCGGCGCTGCGACGCTACATCGTCCAGCGCTACAACGACTGGATGGCGGAGCTGTCGAAGGCCGCCCCCACGCGGCTCGTCGGCCTGGCGCACGTGCCGCTGGTCGACCTCGACGAGGGCATCGCCGAGCTGAAGCGCATCGCCGGCCTCGGCCTGCGCGGCTTCCACGTCGATCCGTTCCCGGACGAGCGTGGCGGGCTGCCGCTGTGGGACCCCGCCTACGAGCCGTTCTGGTCGCTGATCGAGGAGACCGGGCTGCCGCTCAGCTTCCACATCGTCGGCCCGCGCAACGCGAACGTCGCCCAGACCTTCATGAACCCCACCCCGGGCGTGAAGGAGACGTTCATCGCCATCGCACCCATCTCGATCTGCGAGGTGGTCTCGACGCTCGTGTTCACCGGCATCCTCGCCAAGCACCCGAAGCTGCGCTTCGTGCTGGTCGAGTGCGGCATCGGCTGGATCCCGTACTTCCTCGAGCGCATGGATCAGACGTTCAACAAGCACCGCTTCTGGACGAAGTCGATCCTCACCGAGAAGCCGAGCGTCTACTGGTACCGCCAGGGCCACGCGACGTTCATCCAGGATCTCTGCGGCGTCGCCGAGCGCCACCGCGCCGGGCTCGAGAACATCATGTGGTCCACCGACTACCCGCACTCCGACAGCACCTGGCCGAAGTCGCAGGAAGCCCTCACCGAGCACTTCCGCGACGTCCCCGCCGCCGAGCGCGCGCTCATCACCGGCGGCAACGCCAGCCGCCTCTACGGGCTCGCGTAGGCGCAGGTGATCGCGGTCACCGGATCGGCGTCGGGCATCGGCGCCGCCGTGCGGGCGCGGCTCGAAGCGTCGGGCCTCTCCGTCGTCGGCATCGACCGTCGCGATGCGGAGATCGTGGCGGATCTCTCCGACGCCGCTGGACGCGCAGCGGCGGTGGCGGCGGTGCGCGAGCGCTGCGCGGATCGGCTCGACGGTCTCGTCGCCTGCGCGGGGCTCGGCCCGCAGGTGCCGTCACGCGAGGCGATCGTCTCGGTCAACTACTTCGGCGCCGTGGCGTTGCTCGACGGCCTCCGGCCGGCACTCGCCGCGGCGAGCGGTGCCGCGGTGGCGGTGTCGTCGAACTCCTCGACCCTCCCGAACGCGGAGTCGCCGCTCGTGGAGGCATGTCTCGACGGCGACGAGGCGCGGGCCCGCGATCTCGCCACGACGCTGCCGAGCCCCAGCGTCTACGCCGGCTCGAAGCTCGCGCTCGCGCGCTGGGTCCGGCGCCAGGCGCCGAGCGCCGACTGGGCGGGTGCCGGCGCGCGCCTCAACGCCGTCGCGCCGGGCGCCGTGCAGACGCCGCTGCTGCAGGAGGGTCTCGACGACCCCCTGCTCGGTCCTGCCATCCGCGGCTTCCCGATCCCCACGGGTGGCTTCGGCACGGCGGAACAGGTCGCCGCTGCGATCGCCTTCCTGCTCGGACCGGAAGCCGCCTTCTGCTGCGGCAGCGTCCTCTTCGTCGACGGCGGCACCGACGCGCTGATCCGGCCCGACCGCTACTGACAGACGCCGTCGGTGGCGAGCCGCGCGATCTCCGCCTCGTCGAGCCCGAGCACACGCGCCAGCACCTCGGCGGTATGCTCCCCGAGCCGCGGCGCCGCGGCCGCGGTGACGAGCGGCATCCGGCTCGGTCGCAGTGGATTCGCCGCGTGGCGCTCGGGGCCGATCTCCGGATGCGCGACCGTCACGATGCCGCCGCGCGCGGCGAGATGCGCGTCGGCACGCAGATCGTCGCCGTCGACGACGGGCATCGCCGACACGCCCGCAGCCTGGAGCGCCTCGGCCGCCTCGAGCGCGCTTCGCGTGCGCGTCCAGCTCGACAGCGCCGCGTCGATCGCGGCGCGATCCGCGAGCCGTACCGCGAGCGTCGCGTGCGCGGGCGTGGTCGCCATGCCGCTGACCCCGACCAGCGCGCGCCAGGCCTCGTCGCTCGTCACCGCGACCGCCACCCAGCGATCGTCCCCCGCGCTCGGATACACACCGTAGGGACACGCCCACGGCACGGCGTTGCCCGCCGGTGCCGACGGCCGTCCCGTACACGCCGCCTCGAGATAGACCTCGCCCATCAGGTACGCCGCCGCCTCCGCCTGCGACATCTCGATGCGCTGCCCCTCGCCCGTACGCCGTCGATGCTCGAGCGCCGCCAGAATGGCGGCGACGCCGAGCTTGGCCGCGACGTGATCGGGATGGTTCAGGGCGCAGCCGCCGGGATACGGCGCGTCGGGGTGATTCCACAGCCACGTCACGCCGGAGAACGCCGAGTTGAGCGGGCCGTACGCCGACGCCTCACCGAGCGGACCGCCCGTCCCGAACGCCTGCGACATGTAGTACACGACGTCGGGCCGCCGCTGCCGGACGGCGTCGTAGTCGAGCCCCCAGCGTGCCGCGACGCCGCCGCGATTGTTCTCGAGCACGACGTCGGCGCTGGCGCAGAGGGCGAGCGCCACCTCGCGACCACGTGCGGTGCGGAGATCGAGGCAGACGCTCCGATGGCCGCGCGACGCATCGTTGAACATCATCGACAGATCGGGTTGGTCGGGCTCGACGGTGACGCGCCGGAGGAAGTCGAGATTGGCACGCGACTCGATCTTGATCACCTCGGCGCCGAGCTCGGCGAGCAGCCACCCCGCCTCCGGGACGGCCACGCCCACACCGAGATCGACGACCCGTACGCCGGCGAGCACGGCACCGGCACCATCCCTCGCCACGACGTCGTCCCGTGGCGGCAGGGCCGCATCGTCGGAGCCGGGCGCCGGCGCCGGCCGCCGCAACGACCCCGGCGTCCGCGAGAAGTTGCACGGGCCCTGGGCCATCGGCGCATCGCCGAGGTGCGGGAACCCCGTGCGCTGGAAGTACCCGCGGGCTCGCGTCTGCGCCTCGGCGACGAACGCCTCCGGCGTGTTGACGGGTGCCAGCGGCACGTCGAGCCGCCGCCCGTCCGCCAGCACGTCGGCGCCCGTGCGCTCGCGCAGCGCTTCGCCGGCGATGAGCCGGATGACGTCGCCGTTCAGCAGCCGGAAGAGCGGGATCTCCCACTCCGGTCCGGCGAGCGCGTCCGGATCGCCGAGCAATGCCAGGAACGCGCGCCACTGCCGCGGGCTGCCCGGCAGCGCACGCACCCAGCCGTCGGCGACCGGTAGCACCCAGTAGACACCGTCGGCGTTCCGCGGCGGCGTCACCGGCAGCATCGGATAGCGTCGCGCGTAGTCCGCCACCGGAATGGCCCAGGGATGGAGCGCGTTCATCGCCGCCTCCTGGACCGAGACCTCGATCGTCTGCCCGCCGCCGTGCCGGGCGCGGTCGAGCAGCGCCGCCACCGCGCCGCACGCGGCGAACACCGCGGCACAGTCGTGCGCCAGGTAGCCCGGCGCCGCGCACGGCGGCCGATCCGGAAAGCCGGACGCGAACAGCGCCCCCGACGCGGCGAACGCCGTCAGCGGCTCGAGCCGCCAGCCGGCACGCGGCCCCGTCGCACCGAAGTCGCTGATGGCGACGTGCACCAGGTGCGGATGTCGTGCCCGGAGCGCCTCCGGCTCGAGCCCGTGGCGCGCCTGCTCCGCCGGGCCCAGGTTCTCGAGCAACACGTCCGCCCGCGCACACAGCTCGGCGAAGCGCGCGCGCCCGCCGGCATCGTGCAGATCGACGACGGCGCCGCGCTTGTTCGCGTTGCGGTAGAGGAACGCGAGCGAGCGATCCGGTGCGACCACGTCACCGACGAACGGGGCACGCAGCCGACCCGGATCGCCGCCCGCGGGCTCGAGCTTCACCACGTCCGCACCGAAATCGGCCAGAATGCGCCCGGCGAGGGCACCGCGGAGATCCGTGACGTCGAGAACGCGCACGTGCGACAGCGTGGAGTTCGGCACGAAGGCGCTCTATCCGGACGCGCCCGGACCGGCAAGGTGCTTGTGACCCGCGGACCGTGACGATAGACGGGCTTTCGAGCATGGCCACCGCGCCCTCCGCCGACCGGGACGACGCCGAGCGGCTGCGGCCGATCCGCGCGGCCGCCGCGATCGTCCTGATCGCGATGTTGCTGTTCATGCTCCTCGAGCTGCGCTTCACCGCGACCGACGCCATCCGCTCGCACCTGATCCTGTACGCCATCAGCGGCTCGATGACGCTGGCGGTCCTGCTCGCCACGTGGACGAGCGTGGGCGCGCGTCGGGTCGACATCGTCGCGGTCGCGCTCAGCCTCGGACTCGCCACGACGACCCTCGGCTACTTCTGGCTCACGCCGGAGTGGCCGATCCTCGTCGCCCACGGGCTCAGCTGTCTCCTGATCGGCGCCACGGTGCTCCTCCTCTGGTCGGTGCCCCGCACGGTCCTGATGATCGCCGTCGTCTGCGGCGGCTTCTTCGTCGTCGGCTGGATCCGCGTCCCGAACACCGTCCTGCCGGGGTCGTTCGCCTTCGCGATGGCGGCGCTGGCGATGGGCGCGGCGATCGCCGTCGCCTGCGCGGCGATCCTCGGACGCGTACGCGAGAGTCTCGCGGGACGGCAGCGCGAGCTCTCGGACCTGTCGGCGCGCCTCATGTCGATCCAGGAGGAGGAACGCCAGCGCCTGTCGCGCGAGCTGCACGACGAGCTCGGGCAGTCGCTCACCGCCGTCCTGTCGTACCTCTGGCTGATCGAGCGCGGCATCCCGGGGCACCTGGAGGAGCTCCGCACCCGCACCGCGGAGGCGCGGCGCCTGGCTTCGAAGACACTGGCGCAGATCCGCGAGCTGTCCCAGCTGCTGCGCCCGTCGGTGCTCGACGACTACGGGCTCGTGCCGTCGCTCGACTCGCACGTGAAGGCGTTCGCCGATCGCCAGCAGCTGCTGACGAGCTTCACCGCCGATCCCCTGCCCCACCGCCTCTCGAACGAGATCGAGACCGCCGTCTACCGCATCACGCAGGAGGCGCTGACCAACGTCGCGCGGCACGCGCAGGCGCGGACGGTGCGCGTCACGCTCGGCGTCGAAGGCCGCGAGCTGCGGCTCGAGGTCGAGGACGACGGCGTCGGCCTGCCCGCGGGCGGCCTCGGCGGACGCAGCACCGGTGGTGGCGGCATGGGACTCATCGGCATCCGCGAGCGCGTGCGCGCGCTCGGTGGCACGTTGACGCTCGGCTCCAGCAGCGGCACGCGCCTCGAAGTCCGGCTGCCCCTCCCCGTCGACACCGCCTGATCCTTGTCAGCCGCCGGCCGCGTCCTCTACTGTCGCGCGCATGGCCGACGTCATGAAGGGCGTGCTCGTCGTCGAGGTCGCCGACTGGGGATTCGTGCCGTCCGCGGCGACCGTGCTCGGCGACTGGGGCGCCGACGTGATCAAGATCGAGCACCCGCGCTACGGCGACCCGATCCGCGGTCTCATCACCGGTGGCCTCATCCCCGGTGCATCGGGGCGCAACTTCTTCGTCGAGCAGCTCGGCCGCAACAAGCGCAGCGTCGGCATCGATCTCGGCCATCCCGAGGGACGCGCCCTGCTCGACCGACTGCTCGTGCGCGCCGACGTCTTCGTCACCAGCTTCCTCGACGACGCGCGCGAGCGGCTGCGTCTCACGTGGAACGACCTGCGCGCGGTGAATCCCCGTCTCGTCTACGCACGCGGCAGCGGGCAGGGTCGACGGGGGCCCGATGCGCGGCGCGGCGGCTACGACGGCGTGTCGTTCTGGGCACGCGGCGGGGTCGCCGACCGGCTCTCGACGCCGGGCCAGCCGCCGCTGCAGCAGCGGCCGGCGTTCGGCGACTTCATCGGCGGGATGTCGATCGCCGGTGGCGTCGCCGCCGCCCTCTTCCAGCGCGAGCGCAGCGGCGAGGGCATGGAGGTCGACGTCTCGCTCCTCGGGACCGCCATGTGGGTGCTGTCACCGGACATCACGGCGGCACTCCTCTACGGCGGCATGCTGCCCTCGGCCGGCGAGATGCCGAGCCCCCCGAACCCATTGGTCGGGACCTACCGCTGCGGCGACGGCAGGGGACTGGTCCTGATGATGCTGCAGGCGGAGCGCTTCTGGCCCCTGTTCGCGCCCACGATCGGTCGCGCCGATCTGCTCGAGACGTACCCCACCGCCGAGGCGCGATTCGGAAACGCCGACGCGATTCGCGCCGACCTCGCCGCGTTCTTCGCCACCCGCCCGCGTGCGGCCTGGGAGGCCCTGCTCCGGCCCACGGAGTGCATCTGGGGCCCCCTGCAGACACCGCTCGACCTGCCCGAGGACGCCCAGGTCCAGGCGAACGGCTACCTCCTGTCGTCACCGACGGCGGACGGCCCGGTGTCGGTGTGCGCCAATCCGGTGCAGTTCGGGGGCGAACCCCCCGCCGTGCGCTCGCCCGCCCAGGACGCCGGCGCCCAGACCGAGGAGGTCCTCCTCGAGCTCGGCTGCAGCTGGGAGGAGATCGGTCGCTGGAAGGAGGCCGGCGTCGTCTCGTGAACCTCGTTGCGCCGGCGTTCCGGCGCGCGATATGAGCCGCCCATGGCGGCGCAGAAGCGGGTCTTCATCCTGGGCGGGGGCGCCGCCCTCGGCGCGCATCAGGTGGGCGCGCTGCGCTACCTCGCCGAGCAGGGCATCCGCCCCGACGCCATCGTCGCCAGCTCGATCGGCGTCATCAACGCTTGCGCCTACGCCTCGGGCGGCATCACCGCGCTCGAGGCGGCGTGGACGACGTTCCGCTCGATCCCGCGCATCGTCTCCCCGAGCCTGCGGCACAACCCCGTGATGGGCTTCTCGCTGTTCTCCATGGACGCGCTGTCGGCCGCCGTCGAGGAGCACATCGATTTCCCCGAGGTGTTCGCGAGCGCGCTCCACATCGAGTTCATCGTCCTGAACCTGTCGCGCGGCTACGGCCAGATGGTGTCGAAGGCCGACTGCGCCGACTGGCGCGAGCTGCGCACGCTGGTGCGTGCCGGCTACGCCATCCCCATCCTGTTCCCGCCCATCCAGTTCAAAGGCGACTGGTTCGTCGACGGCGGCTTCGCCTGGAACGTGCCGCTCGAGCGTGCCCTCGAGCTCGGCGCCACCGAGATCTACCTGCTCGCGCCGATCGCGAGCCAGCTCCCGTACCGCGGCCGCTTCAGCAACATCATCGACTACGCGCAACGGCTCACCGACGTCCTCTGGCGGACGATCGGCAATGCCGGCTGGCTCTATGCCCTCATGGAGAACGGCCGCTTCCACGGCGTCCCCGTCACCATCATCGAGCCGACGGAGGAATGGAGCGGCTTCGGACCGCTCGCGGTCTTCCAGGCCCATCCACGCAAGAACCGCATGCTGATGGCGCACGGCTATCGCGACGCGAAGCGGGTGCTGGCCGGACGCGGCACCCGCGTCACGCCCCTGCCCGCCGACGCCGCCTGGCGCGGCGCTTCCTAGGAGACTTCGTGCGCACGACCAACGAGTTGCAGGCCCATCCCTGGCACGGCATCGCGCCGGGCGACGGCGCCCCCGAGATCGTGAACGTCTTCATCGAGATCGTTCCGACCGACACCGTGAAGTACGAGGTCGACAAGGTGTCGGGCCATCTGAAGCTCGACCGCCCGCAGAAGTTCTCGAACCTCTGCCCGACCGCCTACGGCTTCGTCCCGCGGACGTGGTGCCGCGAGCGCGTCGCCAAGATCGCCATGGACGCCACCGGCCGCACCGAGATCGTGGGCGACGGCGACCCGGTCGACATCTGCGTCCTCACCGAACGCACGATCAACCACGGCGGCATCATCGTACGGGCCCGACCCATCGGCGGGCTGCGCATGTTCGACAACCGCGAGGCCGACGACAAGCTCGTCGCCGTCCTGGTCGACGACCCCGCCTACGGCGCCTTCCGCGACATCCACGACGTCCCGAAGCCGCTGATCGATCGACTGCGGCACTACTTCCTCACCTACAAGCAGATCCCGGACGCGAGCGAGCGCGCCTGCGAGATCACGCACGTCTACGACGTCGCCACCGCCCACGAGGTGATCCGCAGCGCGCTCGCCGACTACGCCGCCGGCTTTCCGTGAGTCAGGCGGCCGGCACCCAGTTGCCGTGGAAGCCGTACGGCACGCGGTGCGGGACGTGCACCGTGGCCACCGGCGGCCGCGCGATGTCGGCGGCGTCGAGGACGTGGAGATCGCTGGCGTTGCGGGCGTGGTCGTAGGCCAGCACCAGCACCCAGCCGTCGTCCTCCGCCGCGTCCGGCGTCCGCGGAACGAAGAGCGGCTCGCCGACGCCGTTCTCGCTCCCGAAGTGGTGCATCGCCGTGGTGCCACGATCGAGGTCGAAGCGACGGATGCTCGTGAACAGCGGCATCCGTGTCGACGGCTGGTCCGGACCGGCGGCCGCGGCATAGCCGAAGCGGTGACGGCGACCGAGGCGGCGCTCGTCGGCGCGCGGGAACTCGCAGGCGACGTCGTCCAGCGCCTCCGACCGCACCCCGCCGCCCGACGCCAGATCGATGCGCCAGCGATGCAGCCGCGCGGCACCGTCGTCGTCCCACTTGGTCTCGCGCGCCTCCCGCGGCGCCATGAACTCGAGCCGCGGATAGCGGGCGACGTCGAGCACGATGGTGCTGCCGTCCTCGTACGCGTTGAGCGGGTGGAAGACGTAGCAGGCGTCGGTGTCGAACCATCGCACGTCCGGGTTGCCGCCGGTGCGCGGCATGACGCCGATGCGGGTGCCGCGCTCCGGCTCCCAGCTGAAGACGCCGCCGCGCCGCTTCACGTCCTCGAAGCTGAAGACGATGGGGCACAACAGGAAGACGACGTGGTTCGCCGTCACGGCGAAGTCGTGGATCATGGACGGCCACGCCAGGTCGATGGCTTCGCTCTTCACGAGCGCACCGCTGCGATCGGCGACGTGGTACTGCAGGTACGGCGGGAACGGCGAGTAGCCGAAGAAGAGCATCTCACCGGTTTCCGGGTCCATCTTCGGGTGCGCGGTCATGGCGCTGCCGAGGCGCCCGCGGAAGTCGAACTCGCCGATCGTCTCGAGCGTGTCGGGACGCAGCTGCGTCGGCAGGCACGCCTCCATCAGGGCGAGCAGCTTGCCGGCGTGCCACACGATGTTGGTGTTGCCGGTGTTCTTGATGACGGGCGCCTCGGTGGGCTTCATCTCGAGGAGCCCGGGGATGGTGGCCCGCCCGGCACGGCGCTCGTCGGCGAGGCCACGACTCTGCACCCACCGGTTGCGGTACGACGCCCGCCCGTCCCGCAGCGAGATGGCATGGATCATCCCGTCGCCGTCGAACCAGTGATAGCGGCCGATCGGCTCGTACGCGGGATTCGGCCCCGTGCGATAGAAGGTGCCCTCGAGCCCGGACGGCAGCTCGCCGGTGATCTCGAGGTCGGGCGCACAGCCCTCCATACGCCACGGCGCGAAGTTGCCCTGCAGGAACGGATTCTCGTCGGACTCACGCATCGACATGACGGGACCTCCTGGTGCGCCGGCGACGCGGTCGCGCGGGCGCGGAACGGGTGAGCTGGGCGATGATGGCGTCGCGCACGAGGGCCACCGCGGGGGCGCTCGCGTCCCAGAAGCCCGCGATCACGAGCGACGTGGCGCCATGAACGGCCGACCAGAACGCCGCCGCCGCGTCCTCGACGTCCACCGTGAGCCGTCCGGCGGCGGCGACGGCGCGGATGCCGTGGCGCAGGCGATCGTACGACGTCAGCGCCGACGGCGTCGGGTGCTCACGACGGCGCGGAAACAGCAGCCGATAGTGCGCCGGGTGCGCCACGCCATAGGCGAGATAGCGGTCGAACCCCCATCGCATCGCCTCGACGGGATCGGCGGGCGCCGCCTCCGGCGCGAGCGCCCGGTCGAACTCCGCGAAGCAGTCGTCGACGACGCGGGCGATGAGGGCGTCCTTGTCGCCGAAGTGGTGGTAGACCGTCGGCGCCGTCACGCCGGCGCGCGTACACACCTCGCGGATCGACACGGCGCTTTCGCCCCCCGCGCTGAGCAGCGCCTCGGTCGCCGCCAGGATCGCGCGCCGCGTGCCGTCGACGTCGCGCTCCCGGCCCGCCAGCGCGGTGACTCGTGCCGCCATCCCGGCTGGCTATAGCGGCGTTATAGCCGCCGAGTCAACGGGGGTCAGGCGGCGGATCGCCGGCGCTGGCCGAGCGGCTGGTAGTCGCGCTTCGGCGAGCCCAGATACAGCTGCCGCGGACGGGCGATGCGCTGCTCCTCGTCCTGCACCATCTCGAGCCACTGCGCGAGCCAGCCGACGGTGCGCGGAATGGCGAACAGCACGGGGAACATGTCCACCGGCAGGCCCATCGCCTGGTAGATGATGCCCGAGTAGAAATCGACGTTCGGGTAGAGGCGGCGCTTCTGGAAGTAGTCGTCCTGGAGCGCGATGCGCTCGAGCTCGATGGCGACGTCGAGCAACGGGTTGCGGCCCGTGACCTCGAAGACCTCGTGGGCGAGCTGCTTGATGATCGTCCCGCGCGGATCGAAGTTCTTGTAGACGCGGTGGCCGAAGCCCATCAACCGCCCTTCGCCCGCGTGCACGCTCTTCAGGAAGGCCGGGATGTTGGCCACCGAGCCGATCTCCTCGAGCATGCGCAGCACCGCCTCGTTGGCTCCGCCGTGCAGCGGCCCGTAGAGCGCCGCGCAGGCGCCGGCGATGGCGGAGTACGGATCGACCTGCGAGCTGCCGATGGAGCGCATCGCGTTGGTGCTGCAGTTCTGCTCGTGGTCGGCGTGCAGGATGAACAGGATGTCGAGCGCGCGCTCGAGCACCGGATTCGGTCGGTATTTCAGCTCGGTGCGCTTGAACATCATGTTGAGGAAGTTGCCGGTGTACGACAGGTCGTTGTCCGGATACGCGTACGGCATGCCGGTGGCGTGCCGGTGCGTGAACGCCGCGATCGTCGGCATCTTCGCGAGCAGGCGGTGCGTCTGCACGCGGTGCGATTCGGGATCGTGGATGCGCTTGGCATCCGGGTAGAAGGTCGAGAGCGCGCCCACCGTCGCCACGAGCATGCCCATCGGATGGGCGTCGTAGCGGAACCCCTCCATGAAGCTCTTGATGTTCTCGTGCACGATGGTGTGCATCGTGATGTTGTGCGTGAACTGGGCCAGCGCCTCCATCGTGGGGAGCTCGCCCTTCAGCAGCAGGTAGGCGGTCTCGAGGAACGTGCTGCGCTCGGCGAGCTGCTCGATGGGGTAGCCGCGATACAGGAGGATGCCGCGGTCGCCGTCGATGTAGGTGATGCGGCTCTTGCAGGACGCGGTGTTGGCGAATGCGGGGTCGTAGCTGACCAGCCCCGGAGCGTCCGGCGCGACGCGGATCTTGGCGAGCTCCGTCGCCCGGATGGCGTCGTGCTCGATCGGCAGCTCGTACCGGGTACCCGTGCGGTTGTCGATGATGGTGATCGTCTCGGCCGGCATGCCGTCCTCCTCCCGGTCGTGGAGAATCCGCCGTATGACGCTCCTGGTCAAGCTCGACGCCGCTTCTTGCACGCCAGGGAGGGCCTGTTACGTGTGGCGCGGTGCGCGCGTCCGGCCTCGTCGTCTTCGGTGCGACGCTGCTCGCCCTGGTGGGTGTGGCGAACGCAGTCCAGGTCGACGTCCTCGATCCGACGCGCGACTGGACGCTGCGTGCGCTCCGCATCGAAGGCAACCACGCCATCGCCTCGTCGACGATCAGCGACACGCTGACGACGCGTCCGCGGCGCTGGTTCGCCCTCTGGAAGCCCCTGCCCGCCTTCGATCCCGTCGCCTTCGCGGCCGACCTCGAACGACTGCAGGCCCTCTACCGCAGCGCCGGCTACTACCACGCCACCATCACGCACGACATCGAGCTGCCCGCCGACGGCGATGCCGACGTCACCGCCGTCATCTACGTCGACGAGGGCGCGCCGATCCTCGTCACCGGCGTCACGGTCGACGTCACGGGCGATCGCATCCCGGCGGCGGACTACGACAAGATCCTGTCCGACTTCCCGCTCGAGCCCGGCGACGTCTTCGAGGAGGCCGAGTACGACCGCGCCCGCGCCCTGCTCCGCGCGGCCTGGCGCAACAACGGCTACGCCCGCGTGACGGTGACGAAATCGGCACGCGTCGACGTGCGCGACGACAGCGCCATCGTGCACTACACGGTCGAGAGCGGCGTCCCGACCGTCTTCGCCGACACCCTGATCAAGGGCCTCGTCACCGTCGAGCCCGACGTCGTCGAGCGCGAGATCGCCTGGGAGCGCGGCGAGCCGTTCCGCGAGGCGCGGCTCGAGGAGACGCGTAAGCGGCTCGAGACACTGCACCTCTTCCGCACCGTGCGTCTCACCGAGGACGACTCGAAGCACCGCGACGTGGACGTCGACGTCACTCTGGTGGAGGCGCCGCCGCGCGAGATCCGCTTCGGCATCGGCTACTCCACCGAGGACGGCCCGCGGGGCCTCGCCTCCTGGCGCGACTACAACTTCCTCGGCGGCGCCCGGCAGCTCGGCTTCACCGCCCGCATCTCACAGCTCCGCCGCTCCATCACCGCCGACTTCCTGCAACCCCACTTCCCGACCCAGACCAGCCGCGTGCGACTCCTGTTCGCCCAGGAGCAGTACGACGAAGACACCTACACCCTGAACCAGACCCGCGGCTCGCCGCGCTTCGAGTGGGACATCGTGCCGCACCTGGCGTTCTACGCGTTCTATCGCGCCGAGTACGATCTGCTGTCCGGCGTGCCCGATCCCGTCCGGCAGCGCCTGCCGAGTGCGGCGCCCGGTACGACCGTCCTCTCCGGCGGTGGGATCGGGCTCGACTGGAACGCCACCGACGACCTGCTCGACCCGACCCGCGGCTGGATCCTGAGTGGCAGCGTCGAGCCCGTCGGCGGGTTCCTCGGTGGCGACGTGGACTTCTACCGCATCATCACCGAGGGCCGGTTCTATCAGCCGCTGCAGCTCGGCCTGATCGGCGCAACGCGGATCCGCATCGGCAGCGCCGAGACGATCGACGCGACGCGCGTCATCCCGCTCTTCGAGCGTTTCTATGCCGGCGGCATCAACTCGGTGCGTGGCTACGCCCGACGTCGCGTCGGGCCGCTGACGCAGGACGAGCCGCTCGGCGGCAACTCGCTGGTCGAGGCGTCGGTGGAGCTGCGACGCGCGATCACCAACACCATCGGCGCCGCGGTCTTCCTCGACGGCGGCCAGGTGTCGCTCGACAGCTTCGACTTTCCCTTCGACGATCTGCAGTACGGCACCGGCTTCGGCGTGCGCTACACCTCGCCAGTCGGCCCCATCCGCGTCGACCTGGGTTTTCCCCTCGACCGCCGAGGCGACGACGCCGCATGGCAGGTGTATCTGAGCGTGGGACAGACGTTCTGATGCGACGGCTCGCGCGTTGGGTGCTCCGCACCGTCCTCGTCCTGGTCGTCCTGGCGGCGCTCCTCGTCGGCGGCACGTTGCTCTACGTCCGCACGACTGCCGGCGAGGCCATGCTCCGCACCGAGCTGGTGCGGCTCCTCACCGACGTCACCGGCGCCCGCGTCTCCCTCGGCCCGCTCCGCGGCTCGTTCGTGCGCACCGTCGACGTGACGGACATCGTGCTGCGCTTCGACGGTGGCACCGAGCTGCGCGTCGGCCGGCTGCGCGCGACGCTGTCGCCGCTGTCGCTCCTGCACGGCCTCGTCCTGGTCGACGACGTCGCCCTCGAGCGCGTCCGCGTCCGTGCCGTCCACACGGCGGACGGCTGGGGACTGCCGGACCTGCCGGACGAGGACGACACCCACGATGGTCGCCCGCTGCCCCGCATCGTCCTGCGGGCGGTACACGTCATGGACGGCCGGGTCGCCATGGCGCTGCACGACGTCGCGCCGCGCCGCCAGGTCGCCGCCACCGCGCTCGCGGTCGACGCCGCGGTGACGATCGGTCCGGACGGCATCGAGGTCCGGCTCGACGCGCTCACGGCGGTGCCGCGCGGGCTCGACCTGTCGCCACTCACCGCACGCGGCACCCTGCGGCTCCCCACCGACGGCGGCATCACGCTCGCCGACGTCGTGGTGGCGACGGCGCGCAGCCGTCTCGCCGCGAGCGGGACGATCGTCCCGCACGAGCGCATCGACCTGACCCTCGCCGACCTGTCCGTCGCCGCGCGGGAGGCGCGCGCCCTGCTGCCGTTCGACCTGGCGAGCGACGTGCGGGTCACGGGCCGCGCCGGCGGCGCGTGGGACGCATGCGCCGTCACCGCGGACGTCGGCCTCGATCCGGGTGGACGCATCGGCGTCCAGGGCACGATCGATCTCGCGGCATCGCCGCCGCGCTGGTCGAGCGAGGTGTCGCTCGTCGCCGTCGACCCCGCGGCCGTGCTGGCAACGCTGCCGTCGGGTCGGGTGAACGGCATCGTCGAGGGCACGGGGACCGGCGTCGACGCGGCCGCACGCATCCGCCTCGGTCCGTCGACGCTCGCTGCGCAGGCGATCGAGCGTGCGTTCCTCGAGGCGAGCATCGATGGCGGCGTCGCGCGTGCCGGCGGTCGCGTCGCACACGCCGCCGGCGTCGCGAGCCTTCGCGCGCGTGCGCGGCTCGACACACCGGTGCGTTACCGCGCGCGCACCCGGGCCGACGTCACCGATCTGGCGGCGCTCGTCCCGAGCACGCCGGGAACGGCGGCCGTGCGGGCCACGGTGGCCGGCGTCGAGCCGGCGGGGACGGGGCGCACGGTGCGCCTCCAGGCGACGCTCGACCGTGCCACCGTGCGCGGCGTCGCCCTCGCGGGTGGAACGGTGACCGCCCGGCTGGACGGGCCGCGTCTCCATGTCGATCGGGCACAGCTGCGCGGGCCCGGGACCGAGGTCACGGCGTGGGCTGCGGCCGATCTCGACACGAAGCAGGCGGATGCGACGCTCGACGTGCAGGCCACGCTCGACGTCGTCGGGCGGCAGGCGTCACTCCCCATGGGCGGCACCGCGACCGCGCGCGCGACGGCGGCCGGCCGCCTCGACGCACTCGCCGTCGACGGCCGCATCGTCGTCGAGCGCGGTCGGTGGGAGACCACCGACGTCCGTCGCCTCGAGGTGGTGGGACGAGCCGACGGGATCGGCGGCACCGAGCCGTCGGCCCGCGGGACGCTGACGGCCGGCGCCATCCATGTTCCCGGCCGCGACCCGTGGGATGCGGCCGCCGAGCTCGGCTGGCGCCGATCCGCCGCCAGCGACGACGGCACCCTGCGGGCGAGCGGACGCGCGACGAACGGCGCCGGCGCCCGACTGGCCCTGACGGCGAAGCACACCGCGCCCACGACCCTCGTCCAGCTCACGGAGCTCGTCCTCGCACCGGCCGAGCAGCCGGCGTGGCAGCTCGCCCGTCCCGCCCGCGTCACCGTCGCCGATGGCATCGCCGTCGACGAGCTGGCGCTCACGGCCGGCGCACAACGCATCACGCTGAGCGGGCACGCCGGCGCGAGCGGTGCCGCCGACGCCACCCTTCGCGCGTCGGGCATCGGCGTCGCGGCGCTCTGCGGGCTGATGGCCAAAGGCCCCCGTTGCGGCGGGACGCTCACCGCCGACGCCCGCCTCACCGGCACGGCCGCAGCGCCCCAGCTGACGGCGACCGCGGCCATCGACCAGCTCCGCATCGACGACGCCGTCTACGGTCCGCTGACGGCGCGTGCGCAGTACGCCGCCCGGGCGCTCGCCGTCCAGGGCCGGCTGTCCTACGCGCAGGCCGGCGACCTCGACGTCGAGGGGACGGTGCCGATCGATCTCGCCTGGAGCGGCGAGCGCCATGACCTCTCGAGCGCTCCCGTGTCGCTGGCGCTGCGCACGCAGGGGCTCGACCTCGCCTTCCTGCGCGCCGTCGCGCCGACCGTCGTCCGTCGCAGCGACGGTCGTCTCACCGCGAATCTGCGCCTGCGCGGGGCCTGGAACGATCTCCGTGCCGAGGGCGGCGCCGATCTCACCATGCAGCGCCTCGAGCTCACCGCGACCGGCGTGCCCTATGAGGACGTGCGCCTTCGCCTGCGTGCGGCCGAGTCCAGCATCGTCGTCGAGGAGCTCTCCGCGCGTGGCGGCGACGGCACGCTCACGGGCTCGGGACGCATCGCGCTCACCGGGCTCCGCCCCGGCGAGGCCGACGTCCGCGTCCGGCTGTCACGGTTCCTCGCCGTGCGACTCCCCGCGTACGAGGCCGCCACGGATGGCGACCTCACCATCGGCGGACCGCTCACGGCACCCGCGATCCGTGGCCGCATCGATCTCACGCGGGCCGTCGTACGACCGTCGGTCCTGCCGAGCTCCAACCCGAGCCGCCAGCCCGACCCGACGATCGAGGTGGTTGGCCTCCCGCCCGCGCCACCCACCGAAACCAGCCAGCGTCCCGCGCTCGCCGACGCGCTGGCGCTCGCGATCGAGGTGCGCATCCGCGACAACGCCTGGATCCGTCGCGACGACGCCAACATCGAGCTGGCCGCCGATCTACGGCTCGACAAGGCCTCGGGCGGACCGCTCCTCATCACCGGCAACGTGCGACTGGTGCGCGGGTGGTACGCCTTCCAGAGCCGCCGATTCGAGCTCGACGAGGGCTACATCACGTTCGACGGCACGAACCCGCCCGATCCCTACTTCGCCATCACCGCGACCCATCGCACCGGGCAGTATCGCATCCTCGTCGAGATCGGCGGCACGGCCGAGAAGCCGACGCTGACCCTGTCGTCCGAGCCCGCGCTCGATCAGGCCGACATCCTCGCCGTCCTGCTCTTCGGCCGCCCGAGCAGCGACCTCGGCAGGGGCGAGAGCCTCGATCTCCAGCAGCAGGCGGTCTCGCTCGCGGCCGGTTACGTCATGCCCGAGCTGCGCTCGTCCGTGATGAACGCGCTCAGCCTCGACTCCCTCGAGGTCGGCGGCGAGGGCGTGCGGGCCGGTCGTTACGTCACGCAGGACGTCTTCGTCTCGCTGTCGCAGGAATTCGGCCCGCAGAAGGGCCAGGCGGTGGCCGTCGAGTACGGCGTCACGCCGAGCATCTCGCTCAAGCTGTCGACGTCGACGCGCGGTGACAGCGCCGTCGACCTGCTGTGGCACCACCGCTACTGAGCGGGTCGCGCGTCGCGCAGCAACGCCGCCGCGGCGGCACGATCGACCACCCACGTCACGGTCGGCGACGGCAGCACGAGCTGCACCGGACGCCGATCGATGTCGACGGGCTCACGCAGCGCCGCCGCCACCGCTGCGGCGCGCTCGTCGCCGGTGGCCGTCAGCACCACGTGCCGCGCGGCCCGCAGCACGACGGGGGTGATGGTGACGCGTGGGGGCACGGCGTCCGCCACCGCCGCGACGGGGGCGTCCGCATGGAGGGCGGTGCTGCCGGGCGCGAGCGCCGCGATGCTGCCGTCGTCGGCGAGGTCGAGGAGGACGACGTCGAGCGCCGGCGGTGCGCCGTAGGATGCGAGCGTGGTGGCGTAGGCGGCCGCGACCGCCGTCGGATCGCCGGCGTCGACCGGCACGGCACGGATGCGATCGGCCGAGATGCCGCGCGGAGCGAAGAGGCTGTCGCGCGCCACCTTGAGGTTGCCGTGCGCGTCGTCGGCGGTGGTGCAGCGCTCGTCGGTGAAGACGCAGGTGATCCGCGCCCAGGCGATCTCGCCGCGTGCCGCCAGTGCCAGCTGCAGCGCGCGGGCGCCCCGTCCACCACTGAGCGCCAGCGTCGCCGCGCCCGAGGCCGCGGCGGCCACCAGGTGCCTCGCCGCGATCTCCGCGGCGGCCTCGTAGGCCTCGGCGTCGGTCTGATACACCTCGAGCTGCATGGGCGCGCTGCATAGCGGATCGACCCCGCCGGGGCCAACGCCACCGGTGGCGCTCACCATCGCGGGCTCCGACCCGAGCGGCGGCGCCGGCATCCAGGCGGATCTGAAAACGTTCCTGGCCTTCCACGTCTACGGCGCGGCGGTGATCACGAGCCTCACGGTGCAGAATACCCGCGGCGTCTTCGGCCGTGACGATGCCCCCGCCGCGCTCGTGCTGGCGCAGCTCGCCGCCGTGCGCGACGACCTGCCCGTCGCGGCGGCGAAGACGGGCCTGCTGGCGACGGCGGCGCTGGTCGACGCCCTCGCCGGCGAGCTCGCCGCTCGCCCGCTCCCGTGGCTCGTCGTCGACCCGGTGCTGATCGCGACCAGCGGCGACGCGCTCACCGCCGGCGACACGTTGGCGGCGCTGCGCGCCCGCCTCCTGCCGCTCGCCACGCTGGTCACGCCGAATCTCGCCGAAGCCGCGGCGCTGCTCGGTCACCCCGTCGACGACGTCGCCAGCATGCGCGACGCCGCACGCGCGATCGCCGACCTCGGGACCCCGAACGTCCTCGTGAAGGGCGGCCACCTGCCCGGCCCCCCCCGGGACATCCTGTTCGCCGGCGGGGTCCTGCACGAGCTCGAGGGGGTGCGGGTCGGACCGGCATCGGCACACGGGACCGGCTGCACGCTGTCGGCGGCCATCACGGCGGGCCTTGCGCGCGGTGACGCGCTCGTCGCCGCCGTCGAGCGCGGCAAACGGTACGTCGAGCGGGCGCTCGCCGCCGCCGCACCGCTCGGGCACGGCAGTCGACCGCTCGACCACCGCGTATCCCCCGACGATCCGTGACCCTTGCGATGCGAGGCCTCGGCTTGGTACGCGGCGCCGCATGCAGACGACGCGCGTAGGGAACATCGACCTCGCCTGGTACGAACGCGGCAGTGGCCGCCCGGTCCTCTGCATCATGGGGCTCGGCGGACGCGCCACGGATTGGAACGAGGACTTCATGGCGCGCCTCGCGCCGCGCCATCGCCTCATCACCTTCGACAATCGCGGCACCGGTCGGTCGGATCGCCCCGAGGAGCCCTACACGCTCGATCAGATGGCCGACGAGGCCGTCGCCGTGATGCGCGCCGCGGGCGTCGAGCGGGCGCACGTCATGGGCACGTCCATGGGCGGCATGATCGCGCAGCTCGTGGCGCTGCGGCATCCCGACGTCGTCGAGCGGCTCGTGCTCCTCTGCACGCACATGGGTGGGCCCGGCATCACCCCGCCGGGACCCGCGGCGATGGCGCTGTTCAGCGCGGATCGGAGCCTTCCGCCCGACGTGCTCGTGCGTCAGTCGATGACGGCGATCACCGCACCGGGCTTCGCGGCACGCCATCCGGAGGCCATCGACGGCCTGGTCGCCCTGGCGGCGGCGCAGCCGACGCCGCCCGCGACCTTCATGCGCCAGATGCAGGCCATCATGACGAGCGACCGCAGCGCGCGCCTGGCGGAGATCCGCGTCCCCACGCTCGTCGTCCACGGTAGCGAGGATCCGCTCGTCCCACCGGCGAACGGCGCGGCGCTGGCGCGTGCCATTCCCGGGGCGCAGCACGTCGAGATCCCCGGCTGCGGTCACATGATGTCCTGGGAAGTTCCGGTGCGCCTCGCGACCGTGGTCGGGGATTTCCTCACCGCCGACGGTTGACAAATACGCGCCCCACGACGACCATCGCGGCCATGGCGGAGGACGCGTCGATCGCGCCGACATTGCTGCTCGCGATGCCCCAGCTGCGCGATCCGAACTTCTCGCGCTCGGTGGTACTGCTCTGCGAGCACGGTCCCACCGGTGCGATGGGCTTCGTCGTCAATCGTCCGACCGAGGTGCGCGCCGCAAACGCCGTCGAGCTCGATCCGCCGGTCCGTGGCGACAGCGGGCTTCGCCTGTGGACCGGTGGTCCCGTCGAAACCCATCGCGGGTTCCTGCTCCTCGGTGCCGACCCCGGCATCGAAGCCTGTGAGCGTGTCGGCGACGGCTTCCATCTCACGACGTCGGCCGACATCCTGCGTGCCCTGCTCGAGGCGAACCCCACCGAGCACGGCAACCAGCGCTGCCGGCTGCTGCTCGGCTACGCCGGCTGGGGTCCCGGTCAGCTCGACGCCGAGCTCGCGGCGTCGGCATGGATCACGGCCCCACCCGACCCCGATCTCGTGTTCGCCACCCCGCCCGACGAGATGTGGGAGTCGGCGATTCGCGGCCTCGGCATCGAGCCGATGGCGCTCGCGCCCGCGCCCGGCATCCAGTGATCAGGGCGGGCCGACCGGCGACGGGCGGCTCCACGGCGTCAGCCGCCTGATCAGGTGACGCAGCCGCCGCGCAAAGCCCACGCGCCCCAGGTCGTCGAAGAGCGAGTAGGCCACCGGCGTGATCAGCAGCGTGATCACGAGCGACATCAGCTGGCCCCCGACGATGACCTTCGCGATCGAGCTGCGTGACCCCGACCCCGGACCCCGGCCGAGCGCGATCGGGATCATGCCGAGCACGAGCATGACCGTCGTCATCAGGATGGGCCGGAGCCGGACGCGGTTGGCTTCGAGGATCGCGGCGTCGCGCGGCATGCCGCGCGCCCGGAGCGTATTCGTGTAGTCGACCTGCAGGATGCCGTTCTTCTTCACCACGCCCAGCAGCATGAAGAGGCCGAGCGTGCTGTAGATGTTGAGCGGCTCGCCGAGCAGCACGAGCGACAGCAGGGCGAACGGAATCACGAGCGGGAGGGCCAGCAGGATCGAGATCGGATGCAGGAAGCTCTCGAACTGCGCCGCGAGCACCATGTACATGAAGAGGAAGCTCAGGGCGAAGGCGAGCAGGAAGTTCGAATTGCTCTCGTTGAGACCCTTCGCCCGCCCACCCCACTGGATGTTGTAGAGCGCCGGCATGTCGAGCTGATCGGCCATCTTCTGCGTGTGCGCCATAGCAGCACCGAGCGGCACGTCCGGAAGCAGGTTGCCGAGGATCGTGACGGCACGCTGCCGATCGATGCGGTCGATCTGCGCCGGTCCCAGATCCTCACGGAGTCGCACCAGGTTGCCGAGCCGCACGAGACCGCCGTCGCGCGAGGCGACGGTGAGGTCGGCGACGTCCTGCGGCGTGCGGCGGCGACCGGGATCGGCGCGAAGCCAGATGTCGTACTGCTGATCGTCCTCTTTGAATTTCGAGACGGGCTGACCGGCGATGAACGTCTGCACCGTGGCGGCGATGTCCTGGACGTTGAGCCCCAGATCCGACGCCTTCTCGCGATCGATCATGAGGCGCAGCTCGGGCGTGCGGACGGCGAGCGTGGTGTCGACGTCGACGAGCCCCGGCATCTGGCGCATGCCCGCCATCAGCTGCTCCGCGTAGCCCTGGAGGCGCTCGAGATCGGGTCCACGCAGGTTCAGCTCGACGTCGGACACGCGCGAGCCGCTGCTCGCCAGCGGATTCACGCCCTGCACGCTGCTCCGCAGGTCGGGGTACTCCTTCAGGATGGCGCGCGCCTGGTCCATCACCTCGAACTGTGAGACGTCGCGCTCGTTCATCTCCGAGAGCTGGACGTAGATCGAGCCGCTGGTGACGTCGCCCTCGCCGGCGCGCACGCGACCGGTCTGGTCGCCGAGCGTGGTGAGCACGTTGACGACGCCCGGGAGCTTCCGGACGCGCTCCTCGATCTCGGCGAGGACGCGCCCGCTCTCGCCGAGCGTGAACCCGCCCGGTGCCCGAATCGAGATCTCGAGCTCGCTCTGATCGTCCTGCGGCAGGAACGTCTTCCCGACCATGCCCATGAGCGGCACCGTCGTGACCACGATCACCAACGACGTCACCACGATCACCCAGCGGTGCCGCAACGACCAGGCGAGCAGGCGCTCGTAGCTCGCCTCGAGCCGGCGGTAGAATCGGCCGCCGTGCGCCTGGACGTCGCCGCGCCGCCGCAGCATGCGCGCGCTCAACGCCGGCGTCAGCGTGAACGAGATGAACAGCGACACCATGATGGCGACGGCGGTGGTGATGCCGAAGCTGTGGAAGAAGCGACCGACCCGCCCGGCCATGAACGCCACCGGCAGGAAGATGATCACCAGGGACAGCGTCGTCGCCAGCACGGCGAGCGCGATCTCGGCGGTGCCCTTCGACGCCGCCTCCATCGGCGACTCGCCCTCGTCCTGGATGCGCCGGAAGATGTTCTCCAGGACGACGACCGCGTCGTCGATGACGATGCCGACCGCCAGCACCAACCCGAGCATGGTCAGGTTGTTCAGGGTGAAGTCCCACGCCCGCATGAACGTGAACGTCGCGATGATGGACGTGGGGATGGCGAGGCCGGCGACGACGGTGCTGCGCCAGTCGCGCATGAAGAGCATGACGGTCAACGCCACCAGCACCGCCCCGAGCCACATGTGCTCGCGCACGGTGTCGATGGACGACTTGATGAAGCGCGACTGGTCGCGGATGACGCGCAGCTCGATGTCGGCCGGCAGCACGGATTCGAGCCGCTCGAGCTGATGCTGCACGCCCGCGATGACCTGGACGGTGTTGGTGCCCGACTGCTTGCGGACCAGGAGCTGCACGGCGTTCTCGCCGTTGAGGCGCGTCAGGCTCCGGGGCTCCACCACACCGTCCTCGGCGTGCCCGAGGTCGCGTACGTGCAGCGGCCGATCGCCGACGTGCGCCACGATGAGATCGTCGAAGTCGCGGACCTGCTCGATGCGGCCCATGGTACGCACGATCAGCTCGCGCCGTGTCTGATCGAGCCGCCCGCCGGGCAGCTCGATGTTCTGCTGGGCGATGGCGGACCGCACCTGGCTGATCGACAACCCCAGCGCCGTCAGGCGGTCGGGATCGACGAACACGTTGATGGCCCGCTCCTGACCGCCGAGCAGGATCACCTGCCCGACCCCCGGCATCGTCTCGATGACTTCCTTCACCTGCCGGCGCGCGAGCTCCGTCACCTCGCGCAGGCTGCGACGGCCGGAGATGGCGATGCTCATCACCGGGACGGCGTCGACGTCGAACTTGTCGATCACCGGCGAGTCGGTCCCCGTAGGGAGCTGGGCAAGCACCGACGCCACCTTGTCGCGCACGTCCTGCGCCGCCACCTCGCGCGACTTCTCGAGGACGAAGCTCACGACGATCGCCGACACGCCCTCGCGCGTCGTGCTGCGCAGCTCCTCGATGCCCTCGATGGTGTTGATGGCCTCCTCGAGGATCTTGGTGACGCCGGTCTCCATCTCCTCGACCCCGGCCCCCTTCAACGTCGTCGTGACGGTGACGATCGGGAAGTCGATGTTCGGGAAGAGATCGACGCCGAGCTGTCGGTACGAAAACAACCCGAGGACCACCAGGCCGGCGACCAGCATGGTGGCGAAGACGGGCCGTCGGATGAAGACGTCCGCGAAATGCACGTCAGGCTCCGGGGACCGCGTCGCCGCGGACGGCCACGGCCGCGCCGTCGGTGAGCCGCGACAGACCGCTCGTCGCCACCTGCTGGCCGCGCGTCACGCCCTCCGCGATCTCGACCCACCCGTCGCCGAGATCGACCCCGAGCGTGACGGGCCGCTCGCGCGCGACCCCGTCCTCGACGACGAACACCTTGGTGACGCCGGCGAACGTGGTGATCGCATTGCGTGGGACCGCGACCGCGCGTTCGTCGTGGCGCACCACGACGTCGCCGTGGCCGAAGAAGCCGGGCCGGATGCGATGGTCGGCGTTGGGCACGAGGACCTCGAAGGCGAGCGCCCGCGCCGTGGGGTCGGACGCCGAGCCGACCCGGCTCACGTGGCCGAGGAACGTCTCGCCCGGATACGGATCGACGGTGATCCGAACCTCCTGCCCCGCCGCCAGCGACGGCACGTCGCGCTCCGGCACCTCGCCGCGGAACTTGAGGGGGTCGTCCTGCACCAGGCGAAAGCTCACGGTACCGGCGCGGACGTAGTCGCCGAGGTTCACGAGCCGGGCGGAGACCGAGCCGTCGAACGGCGCGCGAATGGCCGCGCGTTCGAGCTCGATGCGCAGGCGATCGCGCCGCGCCCGCTCGACCGCAGCCTCGGTGCGCACCTTCTCGTACTCCTGCGGCGAGATGATGCCCTGGGTGACCAGCGGCTGCGCGCGCGCCTCGTCAGCCGCGGCCTTCGCCAGACTGGCCTCGGTCTCGCGCAGCCGCGCCTCGATGACGTCGCTGCGCACGGCGGCCAGCATCTGGCCCTTGCGCACGCGGTCACCGAGGTCGGCCTCGATCGTGATGACCTGCCCTTCCGTCTCGCTGGCGAGCTCCGCCTGCTCGTTGGCGGCGAGCGTCCCCACCACCGACACGGTGCGCTCGACCTCGCGCACGGCGACGGGCGAGATGGTGACAGAGACGGCGTTGCTGGCCGCATCCGGCACCGGCGCTTCCGCCTTCGACGTCCCGCCACACCCCGCGGCGAGCAGGACCCCGACCAGCAGCGCGACCGTTCTCATGCTGCACCTCGCTGCCGGCGCGCCCGTGCGCCGCCGATGCCGTGGAGGAAGACGTCGACGATGCGGGTCGCGACCGTTTCTGGCCGGTCGTCGGTCGCATGCTCGAGGATGCCGGCCCGCGCCAGCCCGAGGAGGAACGCCGAGGCCAGATGCCGCGCCGCGGGCGTGCCCCCGAGGCGATGGCGCGCCAGCACCTGATCGACCGCCTGCAGGACGCGATGACGGCCCGCGCGCGGGCGTCGTCGGCCCTGCTGCTCGTAGCGCTGCACCACGGTGAGGAGATGGGGGCGCCGCCAGAAGAGCCGCAGGATCGAGAGCACGATCTCGCGCAGCGTGACCTCGACCGGCGCGTCGGCCGCGGCGGCGGCGTCGACGTCGGCCGCCAGCTGCGTCAGGCTCGCCTGCAGCGTCACCTCGTGCAGCGCGTCCTTGGTGGGGAAGTAGAGGTAGACGGTGCCCTTCCCGACGCCGGCGCGGGTGGCGACCTCGCTCACCTGCACGCGATGGAAATCGCGCTCGGCGAACACGGCGGTGGCGGCGGCGAGGATGCGGGCGCGTTTGTCGTCGGCAGGCATGACTGGCGGGTCAGTTTCCAGAACTGACCGGTCAGTTTCAGGTAGCAGGTGTGACCGGACGTGAAAAGAGCTCCCCCGGCTTCACGCGCCACGCCAGGGCCGCCGCCACCGCGAGCGGCACCGTGCCGGAGAGGAGCAGCGCCGCCCGCGCGCCCAGGGGTTGCGCGATCCCCCCGAGCACGAGGCTGCCGACGGGCGCCGTCCCCATGAACATCACGGTGTGCAGGCCCATGACGCGCCCGCGGTAGCGGTCGTCGACCATGAGCTGGATCAACGTGTTGGTCGTCGCCGTGAAGCGGATCATGCCGAGGCCCGCGACGGTCTGACACAGCAGCGCCGTCTCGAATCGCGGGCTCGCCGCGACGCCGAGCAGCCCCACGCCGAACACCGCCAGGCCGCCGAGGAGATTGCGCCGGTGCTGGCCCGGCGACCAGCGTCGCGACGCGAGGCGCAGCGCGGAGAGGACCGCGCCGACGCCGTACGCCGTCAGCAGGAGCCCGTAGCCGGTGGCCCCCTGCCCGAACGTGCGCTGCGAGAGCGACGGCATCAGGATGTTCGCCTGCAGCGAGAGCCCCGACACGAGCCCCAGCGCCACCAGCAACGCCGCCTGCACGGGCTGCCCGCGGACGTAGCGCAGGCCGGCGCGGAGATCGCGATGGCTGCGGTCGGGCGTCGCCGACCGCCGGGGATGGATGTGGAGCAGCGCCCAGATCACGCAGAGATAGCTGAGCCCGTTCAGGAGGAAGCACGGCGCCTCGCCGACGGTGGCGGCCAGCGTCCCGGCCAGCGCCGGACCGACGACGCGTGCCGTGTTGAAGATCGACGCGTTGAGCGCGATGGCGCTCGGGAGGTCGTCGGGCCCGACCATCTCGACGAGGAACGCCTGACGGATCGGGAGATCGAAGGCCCCGACGACACCGAGGAGGCACGCCGTCACCGCGACGATGGGGACCGTCGCCAGATCGAGGGCTGCGAGCGTGCCGAGCGTCAGCGCCAGCAGCATTGCGAGCGACTGCGTCAGGAGGATGAGCTGGCGCTTCGGCAGCCGATCGGCGACGACGCCCGCGACCGGGGCCAGGCAGAGCACCGGCAGGTAGGCCGCGAAGGCGACGCTGCCGAGCACCAGCTCGGAGCCCGAGAGGCGGTAGACGAGCCACCCCTGCGCCACGCTCTGCATCCAGAAGCCGACGAGCGACACCCCCTGGCCGAGGATGTAGCGCCGGAAGTCGCGATGCCGGAGGGCGGGAAACCCGCCGCTGCTGAGCGCGGCGGCCGTGTCAGGACGCCGTGCGCCAGGGTGCGGCGAGCGCGTCGAGATGCGCCGTCCGCGAGCCGAAGCAGTGCTCGAGGGTGCGGGCGCGCTTCAGATAGAGATGCGCGTCCGACTCCCAGGTGTACCCCATGCCACCATGGTTCTGGACGTTGTCGGTGGTGTTCTGCAGCGCGGCGTTGGACGCCAGCGCCTTCGCGATGTGGACGTGGGTGGCCGCGTCCGCCTCGCCATCCTGCAGCGCGACGGCGGCGTACGTGACCACCGAGCGCGCCACCTCGGCGCGCACCGCCATGTCGGCGCAGCGATGCTTGATGGCCTGGAACGAGCCGATCGGCTTGCCGAACTGCTCGCGCACCTTGCCGTACTCGACCGACATCTCGACGGCGCGCTCGGCGACGCCCGCCGCCTCCGCGGCGGCGAGCAGTGTGCCGCGCAGCCGGATCATCGCCGCGTCGGCTGGAAGCTCGCGCGCCGACGCGGCGCTGAAGGTCACCGTCGAGAGACGGCGCGTCGGATCGATGCCGTGTCCCGTCTCGATGTGGACGCCCGTCGCCCCGACGTCGATCAGACGGCTGCGGCTGGCACCGAGCACCAGCAGACCGTCGGCGGCACCACCGTCGAACACGGGCTGCGCGCGTCCCTCGAGTCGCGCCCCGCTCCCGAGCCGGTCCTCCGGATCGTCGACCACCGCGACGCGGTAGCGGCCGGCGAGCAGTCGATCGAGCACGTCGCGCTCCGTCGTTGCCTCGGCGAGGGCCTGGGCGGCGAGCACCGTGCCCAACCACGGCCCGGGTGTCACCGCGCGGCCCAGCGCGGTGAACAGCAGCATGGCTTCGGGCACGCCGTAGCCCGCGCCACCCGCGGCCTCCGGCAGCGCCAGGCCGAACCAACCCAGCTCGGCGGCGGACCGCCAGAGGTCGACGTCGACGCCGGGCTCGTCGGCCATGATCGCGCGCACGCGCTCGGTGGGCTGGCGCTCGCGCAGCACGTCGCGAATGGCGTCGCGGACGGCTTCCTGCTCTTCGCTCAGGGTCAGATCCACGTGACGTTCCTTCTCAGCGCGGCAGGCCGAGCACGCGCTCGCCGATGATGTTGCGTTGGATCTCCTTCGTGCCGCCGCCGATGGTCTGCGACAGCCCGGTGAGATAGCGCTCGCCCCACTCGTTGCGGGACGCGCCGTCGGCACCGAAGCCCGTGATGGCGTCGGCACCGAGGATGTCCATGGCGAGGACGTCGATGCGCTGGATCAGCTCCGAGAAGAAGAGCCGGATCATCGACGCCTCCGCGCCCGGCATGCCGGTGCGCGCGGCGAGGCTGAGGCTACGGTAGGTCATCGAGCGCATCGCCTCGACCTCGGCGCGCGCCATGGCGAGGCGGCGCGCGATCTCGTCGTCGTCGATGGCGCGCGCGTGGCCGTTCGGACCCGGAACGCGCTGCGCCACCGCGATCAGCTGGTCCATGCGGTGCGACATGCGTACCTGCTCCGACATGAAGGCGGTGCCGCGCTCGAAGCTCAGCGTGGCCATGGCGACGCGCCAGCCGTCGTTGAGCTTGCCGACGACGTTCGCGAGCGGGATGCGGACGCTGTCGTAGAAGACCTCGCAGAAGTCGCTGTTGCCGGCGAGCGTCTTGATGGGACGGATGTCCATGCCCGGGACACCCATCGGGCAGATCACCCAGGTGATGCCCTTGTGCTTCGGGGCGTCGGGGTCGGTGCGAACCAGCAGTTCCTGCACCTCGGCGATGTGGCCGAAGCTGGTCCAGATCTTCTGGCCCGTGATGACGAGGTCGTCGCCGTCGATGATGGCGCGGCACTGCAGGTTGGCGAGGTCGGACCCGGCGTTCGGCTCCGAGAAGCCCTGGCACCAGACGATGTCGCCGCGCAGGATGCGGGGGAGATGGTAGCTCTTCTGGGCCTCGGTGCCGCAGGCGATCAGGGTCGGCCCGGCGTGCTTCAGGCCGACGAAGCCGGTGGTGACGTCGGGCGCCCCTACGCGCGCATACTCCTCGTACCAGATGATCTGCTCCATGAGGGACGCGCCGCGGCCGCCGTATTCCTTCGGCCAGTTGATGCCCGCCCAGCCCGCGTCGTACATGCGGCGCTGCCACCCCATGTCGTAGGCCCGTCGTGCCGCCAGATCGGCGATCTCGGGCCGCGGCGTGCGCGGCATGTTGGTCTCGAGCCACGCACGCGCCTCGGCGCGGAAGGCTTCTTCTGCAGCGGTGAACCGGATCTCCACGATGCGCTCCTCTCGAACGAACCGGCGCAGTGAACACCACGACGCGGCCCGCACGCAAGCCGTGCGCGCCCGTGGTTTGACTGCGACCGGAGCGTGTACTACCTGACCCCTTCGGCGCCGCGCGCGCCCTGGGTCCCCGTCGTCTAGTCTGGCCTAGGACGTCGGCCTTTCACGCCGATAACGTGGGTTCGAATCCCGCCGGGGACACTTTCACAGGAGCAGGCCATGATCCGCCGTCGCGCCGCGCACGTCCTCCTCGCGGGCTCGGCGCTGATCGCGCCGCCCTGGCGCCCAGGGTGGTGTTCGCTCACCCCGACGAAACGGAGCCCTAGCGACCCTTCCACACCGGCGGCCGCTTCTCCTTGAACGCGCGGATGCCCTCCTTGGCGTCGTCGCTCATGAAGACGCTGGCCGAGAAGCTCATCTCGTTCTCGAGCGCCTCGCGCAGTGGCAGGAACGTGCTCTGCTTCGCCGACTCCTTGCAGGCACGGACGGCGAGCGGACCGTTCAGGCAGATGGTGTCGGCGAGGCGTCGCGCCTCCGCCATCACCTGGTCGCGCGGCACGACGCGGTTCACGAGGCCGATCTCCATGGCACGCTGCGGATCGATGCGATCGGCGAGCAGCACCACCTCCATGGCGTGGCACCACGACAGCTGGCGGGCGCTGTGCACCGTCGAGCCACCGCCGGGGAACAGACCGCGTCGCGGCTCGGCGAGCTGGAACCATGCGGTGTCGGCGCAGACGCGGAGATCGGTGTTCCACATCATCTCGAGCCCGCCGGCGGCGCAGATGCCGTTGATGGCGGCGATCACGGGCTTGTAGAGCTTGAACTCCTCACCGGTCTCGGGATGGATCGCGCCGTCGCGCAGCACCGCGACCAGCGAGTGCGCCATGCTGTAGCGCGACTCGCCCACCGCCAGCGTCGACTCGCCGGCGGCGAGCTTGTCGGCGCGCTCGGTGACGATGGGGACGAAGCTCTTCAGGTCGGCGCCGACGCAGTAGACGTCGCCGACGCCGGTGAGGATCGCGACATAGGCCTCGTCGTCGTCCCGGAAGCGCACCCAGCAGTCGCTGAGCTGGCCGAAGTGCTCGAGGTCGAGCGAGTTGCGCGCCTCGGGGCGGTCGATGGTGATCGTGACGACGTGGCCGTCTTTCGCGTAGTGGATCGCCATGGGCGCCGTGCTTACACCGAAGCCGGCGCCGGCTGCCACCGGCTCGCCCCATCAGGAAGCCCCTGATAGACCAGGAATCCTGATGGCGAGAGTGATCGTCCGGTTCGAGAACGGCGACCCCGAGCGGGTGATCGACGTCGATCTGTCCAAGGCCCCCTTCCAGCACGACGGCCGTCCGGGCTCGATCCTCGACATCCTGCTCGCCAATGGGGTGCCGCTCGAGCATGCCTGCGGCGGCAGCTGCGCCTGCACCACCTGCCACGTCATCGTGAAGCGCGGCGGCGAGCGCCTGTCGGCGGCCGAGGAGTCCGAGGAGGACATGCTCGACAAGGCGCCCGGTCTGACGCCCACCTCGCGGCTCGGCTGCCAGGCGGTGCTCTCCGACGACGACGCCGAGATCGTCGTCGTCGTCCCACGCTTCACGATCAACCAGATATCCGGCAGCCATGGCGGTTGAACGGACGGCGACCCTCGTCGCCGTCACCGACCACGGCGCCGACACGCGCTCGCTCTTCCTCGACCTGCCGGGCGGCCTCGATTTCCGGCCGGGGCAGTTCGTGTCGTGCCTGCTGCCCGTCGACGGCGAGCGGCTGACACGGCCCTACTCGATCGCATCGAGTCCCGAGCAGAGGGATCGCCTCGAGGTACTGCTGAACCTGGTCCCCGACGGCGCCGGATCGCGCCACCTCTTCTCGCTGCCGATCGGCGGCACCATCCAGCTGACGGGGCCATGGGGCACGTTCGCGCTCGACCGCGCCCCCGACGCCGAAACCGTCTTCCTCGCAGACGGCACCGGCATCGCGCCCATCCGTCCCATGCTGCATCGCGCGGCGGCCACCGCATCCCGCCCGCTGCACCTCGTGTGGGCGACCGAGCATCCCTTCTGGGCGGACGAGCTGCGTGCGATCGACGGGCTCGCCGTCACGATCGTCGCACCGTCGGCGCTCGAGGCCACGGTGCGAGCGCGCTGGGTCGACGCCGACGCCGATCGCAGCCGCCACTTCTTCCTCTGCGGTGTCGGCGACGTCGTGCCGCGGCTTCGGGACCTCTTGCGCGGCTCCGGCTACGCGCGAGGCGCGGTCCAGTACGAGCGCTGGTAGCCTTGTCGCTCGCACGTCCCCTGTGCCATGGGGACGACCATGCGTCTCGCCGCGAGCCTGCCCGTCCCGCCCGATCTCGCGATGTGCCGCCGCGTCGCGGCCCGCGTCGAGGAGCTCGGCTACGACAGCGTGTGGCTGGCCGACACCGGCGCCGGGCCCGATGCGTTCGTCCTCGGAGCCGCGGTCGCCACCGCCACGCAACGACTGCGCATCGGCACCGCCGTCATTCCCGCATACACCCGCACGCCGTCGGTCATGGCGGCAGGAGCCGGCTCGCTGGCCCAGCTCGCCCCCGGTCGCGTCGTCCTCGGCATCGGCGCCTCGAGCCCGACCATCGTCGACGCCTGGGGAGGTATCCCGTTCGAGCGCCCGCTCCGGCGCATCCGCGAGACGGTCGGCGTGCTGCGCGCCATGCTCGCGGGCGAGCGCGTCACGTTCGAGGGGCGCACGATCCGCACCCGGGGCTTCCGGCTCATCTCGCTGCCCCCCGCGCCGGTCCCGCTCTATCTGGCCGCGTTGATGCCCCCGATGCTCGAGCTCGCGGGAGAGATCGCCGACGGCGTCATCCTGAACTTCATGCCGGTGGAGGCCGTCCCCCGCATGATGGACCACGTCCGCCGGGGCGCCGAGCGCGCCGGCCGCGATCCGGGCACGCTCGAGGTGGTGAGCCGATTCCAGACCATCGTCACCGACGACGTGCCCGCCGCCCGGGCGGCGCTCCGCCACATGATGGGCCCGTACTTCGCAACGTCGGTCTACAACCGCTTCGTCGCCTGGTGCGGGTTCCCCGAGGAGGCGGCCGCCATCCTCGCCGGCTGGGAGGCCAAGGACCGCGTCCGGAACACCGCCGCCGTGACCGACGCCATGATCGACCGGCTCGCCATCATCGGCAGTGCCGAGCACTGCCGCGAGCGCCTGGCCGCCTTCGTCGCGGCAGGCGTCACGACCCCGATGGTGCATCCCTTTCTCTTCGACGAGGGATCCATCTGGTCGGTCTTCGAAGGCCTGGCGCCACGGTGATTTTTCACGCGATTCCCTCTGGTCGTCGCCCTTCTGCTGTGCTCTAAGTCCGCGCTGATGGTGGTCCTGCACGAGCACCCGCTCTCGCCCTACGCGCAGAAGGTGAAGATCGCGCTCATGGAGAAGGCGGTGCCGTTCGAGTCCCGTCTCCCGGACATCCTGGGGGGCGCGCTCGGCGAGTTCGCGCAGGTCAGCCCGCGGCTCGAGGTTCCGGCACTCCTCGACGACGACGTCGCGATCTTCGATTCCACCATCATCCTCGAGTACGTCGAAGACCGCTGGCCCACGCCGCCGCTGCTGCCCACCAGCCCCGCCGATCGCGCCCGCGTTCGCATGCTCGAGGAGCTGTGCGATACCTACTACGAGGCGATCAACTGGGCCTGCTTCGAGATCACCGTCTTCCAGCGCGCCACCGCCGAGCTCGCCGATCGCCTGATGTCGCGCGCCCATGCCCAGCGTGCCGGGATCAACGCGTACCTCGATCGCGCGCTCGCCGGACGAACCTGGTTCAACGGCGACGCCTTCGGCTGGGGCGACATCGCCGTCGCGCCGTTCGTGCATGCCGCGTCCTTCACGGGCGCACCACCCGACCCCGGCACGGCGCTCGCCGACTGGCTCGAGCGCGTCCGCGCCCGTCCCAGCGTCGCACAGACGTTCGAGGCGGCCCAGAGCGCCATGGGCGGTTTCGAGATGCTTCCACATCTCGTCGCGAGTGGACACTTCAAGCGCGAATATCGCGACCACCGGCTCGAATGGATGCTGCGTAGCGGTGGGGTCGAGATCGTCCTCGAGGGAATGCGGAAGGCCAACATCCGCTTCTCCCAGGAGCTTGCTTGACCGGAGGTGTCTCGCGTGCCCGGGGTTCAGCTGCTATGGTGCCAACACATTCTGCGTCCTGAGGAGGAGTCCCATTTCGTCCACGATCTTTATTGGCAATCTTAGTTTCGAGGCCACGGAGGACGAGCTGCGCACGCTGCTCGTCGAAGTCGATCCCCGGGTGCGGGTGCGCCTGGGCATGGACCGGATGACGGGCAAGCCGCGTGGCTTCGCCTTCGCCGAATTCTCGGACGCAGCCATGGCCGCCGACGCGATTCGTCGATTCGACAGTGTCGAGCTCCGGGGACGCCGCCTGCGTGTGAACGACGCCGATGACAAGCCGCCGCCGCGTGCACCACGCCCGGGAGGCCCCGGACCCGGAGGCCCCCGTTTTGGCGCGGGTGCCCCGTCTTCGCCGGGCGGCTACCGCCCATCGGCACCGAGCGCCTACGGCGGCGCCGGCGATTTCCCACCGCCCGACTTCGGTGGTGGTGGCGGCTTCCCGCCGTTCAAGAAGAACGGTGGCAGTCGTCGCGGTCTGCGCGGTAAGAAGCGTAGCCTGCGCTGAATGCACTGCACGTTGGTCATGCACGGCTTGCACCGCCGACGACAGTGCTGGTACACGGCAACACTCATGTTTGTGCGTGATCCTGCCCCGTCGAAGGGACGGCGACCGGCTTCTCGCCCAAGCAGTGTTAGCGCGGCGCATGGTGCGCCCGGCAAGGAGTGAGAGAGATGGGCAAGAAGCTCTTCGTAGGCAATCTGGCATTCTCAACCAGCAGCGACGAACTGCGCGACCTGTTCTCCCAGGTCGGCACCTGTGAGTCGGCCTCGGTCATCACCGATCGCGCCACGGGCCAGTCTCGCGGCTTCGGCTTCGTCGAGATGAGCTCGGCGTCCGAGGCGCAGCGCGCCGTCACCGAGCTGAACGGTACCGAGCTCGGCGGCCGCAAGCTCAACGTCAGCGAGGCGCGCGAGCGCACCCCCGGTGGCGGAGGTGGTGGCGGTGGCGGCGGCGGTGGTCGCGGCGGCTTCGGTGGCGGTGGCGGCGGCCGCGGTGGTGGCGGCGGCGGCCGACGCTTCTGAGCTCCTCATCGGACCAACCCCAGCCCTCCAGCAGGCGCCGTCGCTTCTGGGGCTGGGGTTGGGACGATGCCGGTCCGACGCCCGAGCATCGCGACGGCATCGGTCGGGTTCTCGCGGCCCGCTTCGGCGGTGCCGAGCTTCGTTCCATTTCGTATCCGCGCATTGGTGACGTCGCGCTTCCCGCGCCGCGGTGCGCACCACCCCACGCCCTCGCCGCCTTCTGCACGAGCGGCGATCTCGCTCGCGCCGGGCACACCTACGGCAAGTCGTTCCGCGACGTCGTGCGCGGACTGCGGCGCGACTTCGCGAATCCTCCCGACGTCGTGGCCTACCCGCGCTCGGAGAGCGAGGTCGTGGCCATCCTCGCATGGTGCGCCGACATCGGCGCGGCGGCGATTCCATACGGCGGCGGGTCGTCGGTCGTCGGCGGGGTCGAAGCGCCGCCACGCGACGCCCATCCCGCCGTCGTCTCGATCGATCTGGGTAGGCTCGACCGCGTCCTCGAAGTCGATCGCACGTCGCGGGCCGCGCGCATCCAGGGTGGCGTGCTCGGCCCCGCGCTCGAAGAGCAGCTCCGGCCGCTCGGGCTCACGTTGCGGCATTTTCCGCAGTCGTTCGAGTTCTCGACGCTCGGCGGCTGGATCGCCACCCGATCCGGTGGCCACTACGCCACGCTCTACACGCACATCGACGACTTCGTCGAAGCGCTGCGCGTGGTCACGCCGGCCGGCACGCTCGAGACGCGACGCCTGCCCAGCTCCGGCGCAGGGCCGAGCCCGGATCGCCTCTTCGTCGGTTCGGAAGGCACGCTCGGGATCATCGTCGAGGCCTGGATGCGCCTCCAGGATCGTCCGATCCATCGCGCCTCGGCGTCGGTCACCTTCACCGATTTCGCCACCGGTGCGGCCGCCGCGCGGGCGGTGTCGCAGGCCGGGCTCTTCCCTGCGAACTGCCGGCTGCTCGATCCGGGCGAGGCACTCAACGCCGGGGCGGGCAGCGGCGACGAGGCCGTTCTCCTGCTCGGCTTCGAATCGGCGGATCATCCCCTCGACCCCTGGATGGATCGCGCCCTCGAATGCGTCCGCGATCACGGCGGCGTCGTGCCTGCCGGCGCGGGTCGGACGCGCAGCGCCGCCGAGGGCGCGCGCGACGGCGCCGCGGGCGCCTGGCGCCAGGCGTTCCTCGACATGCCGTATCTTCGCGACGCGATCGTCTCCCTCGGGATGATCAGCGAGACGTTCGAGACCGCCGTCACCTGGGACCGCTTTCCGGCGTTCCATGCCGGCATCGTCGATCGCGTCACCGATGCCCTGCGCCGCATCTGCGGCGGGGGGCAGGTGACGTGCCGGTTCACGCACGTCTATCCCGACGGTCCAGCGCCCTACTACACCGTGATCGCGCCCGGTCGCGACGGCGCCGAGCTCGAGCAGTGGGCGGCCATCAAGCAGGTTGCCGGCGACGCCATCATCGAGCTCGGCGGCACGATCACGCACCACCATGCCGTCGGACGCGACCACCGTCCGTGGTATGACCGGCAGCGCCCCGATCTCTTCGCCGCCGCCCTGCGCGCGGCGAAGGCGACGCTCGATCCGACGGGGATGCTCAACCCCGGCGTGTTGATCGATCCGGCGCGCTGACTACGCCGCGGCCTGCATCTCGTCGGCCGGCGAGAAGCGGATGATCCGCATCCAGGCCAGCACGCGCAGCACCGCGTAGGTGGGGTCGAACTCGAACGGCTTGGCCGCGAAGTTGAGCCGGCCGGAGGCGCGATGGTGGTTGTTCTGGAACAGCTCCCCCATCGTGATGAAGTCCATCGGGAGCGAGTTGCGCGAGGCGTCGCGCGTCGTGAAGTTGCGGTAGCCGTACCGATGGCCGCACCAGTTCACGATGGCACCCTGCGCCGGACCCATGACGAAGTGGATCGGCAGGAAGAGGAACTGCCACCACGCCGTCGCGAGCCACCAGTACAGCATGAAGTAGCCGGCGCCGAAGGCGACCCGCGAGGGCCACGAGGAGCCGATGCGGTCGAGCGTGGGCCACTCCGGATAGTTGCCGAGGAAACGGGGCTCGGGGTTGGACGTCCACTCGAAGTGCGCGGTGTACCGCTTCGCCGTGTTCCACATCATGCTGAACGGGTTGCGGTACACGACGGGCGAGTGCGGATCCTTCGGCGTGTCGCTGAACGCGTGATGCTCCCGGTGGAGGATGGCATAGGCGCGCGGTGACAGGTACGACGAGCCCTGCGCGATCCACGCGAGCAGGAAGAAGATGCGCTCGGTGACGAAGCTCATCGTGAACATCCGATGCGACGCGTATCGGTGGTGGAAGCTCGATTGGAAGAACACCGATACCGTCCAGTGCGTCATCAACAGCGCCAGGATCGCCATCGAGGCGGACTCTAGCGACGACCGTGCGGGCGCGCAACCGCGCTCCTGGAACGTCGTCGGCTTGGCGCCACCCGTCGTCGCACGGTATAGCGCTCGCGCATGGCTGAGCTGATCTTGCTGCGCCACGGGCAGTCCCAGTGGAACCTCGAGAACCGCTTCACCGGCTGGGTCGACGTGCCCCTCTCCCCGAAGGGGGAGATCGAGGCACGTGCCGCAGGCGAGAAGCTGCGGGGTCGCCGCATCGACCTCCTCTTCACCTCGGTGCTGCAGCGCGCCATCGAGACGGCGCGGATGGCGCTCGAGACCGCTGGGCTGTCGACGCCACCCACCGTGCGCGCGACGGAGCTCAACGAGCGCATGTACGGCGACCTCCAGGGCCTCAACAAGGCCGAAGCCGCCAAGCAGTTCGGCGACGAGCAGATCAGGATATGGCGCCGCAGCTACGATACCCCACCGCCGAACGGTGAGAGCCTGGCCGATACCGCGGCACGCGTCATCCCCTACTGGGAGCAGACCATCCGTCCCGAGCTGCTGGCCGGGCGCAACGTCCTGATCGCCGCCCACGGCAACTCGCTGCGGGCGCTGGTCATGCACCTCGACGGCCTGACCCGGGAGCAGGTGCTGGAGCTCGAGATCCCCACCGGCGCTCCGATTCTCTACGAGCTCGACGCCAACGCCGGCGTCGTCGGCAAGCGCTACCTCTGACCACCGGGGCGACCGGCGGCCGCGTAGATCGCCTCGATCGCCTGCATGTTGGCGATGGCGTCCGTCGGCCCCGTCGGGAACGCCTCGCCCCGTCGCACGGCGGCGACGAACGCCCGGAGCTGCCCGTCGTACGACGCCGGGCCCGTGACGCGCTCCGTCCGCGTGCCCGCCGGGGTCCGGATGCGGAGCCGGTGGAAGAACTGCGGTGCGATCGGATTGATCACGTGCAGGCTCCCCGTCGTTCCCCGCACGCTGGCGGACATCCGCAGCACCGACGCGGAGAACAGCGCACAGGTCAGACGCGCCGTGCGTCCGCCTGGGAAGCGTAGGTCGGCGGCGAGCCAGCGGTCGACACCACCCCGCGTCCACCGTGCGCTCGCCCCCACCACCTCGGGCTCCGCCGCCGCCAGATGGCGCAGCAGATGGACGGTGTAGCAGCCCGTGTCCATCAGGCCGCCGCCCGCCAGGTCGGCGCGATACCGGATGTCGCCGCGGCGCCAGAGCGGGATGCAGAAGTGTGCCTCGAGGTGCCGTATCTGCCCCAGCTCGCCCGACGTCACGATCGCCCGCATGCGTGCGAACAGCGGATGGTAGCGATAGTGGAACGCCTCCATCAGCACGCGGTCCGCCGCTTCCGCCGCCTCCGCCATGGACCGTGCCTCGGCGACGTTCGCGGCGAAGGGCTTCTCGCAGAGGACGTGCTTACCGGCCTCGAGCGCACGAATCGTCCACTCCGCGTGCAGCGAGTTCGGCAGCGGATTGTAGACGGCCTCGATCGTCGGGTCGGCGAGGAGCGCACCGTAGCTGTCGTGCACCGTGGGGATGTGATGCCGCTCGGCGAAGCGACGCGCGCGATCGGTGTCGCGTGCCGCCACCGCAGTGACGACGGCCTCCCCCACCCGTCGTGCCGGATGGAGCAGCGCCATCGGCGTGATGCGGGCGGCGCCGAGGACGCCGATGCGCAGCGGCGCCCCGGTGATCGCGTGATCGGCGACGGACGGCATGCGCGCGGGCTATCGACCCGCGCCCTGCCCGTCAAGCGCCGGCGGCGTCCAGCAGCCCCGGCAGCACGACGCCGGTGGCGAACACGTCCTCCGCGAGCGCGCGGGCGTCGCGTGCCGCGGCCGCGTAGTCGCCCTCGATCGCACGCACCGCCTCGACGGCGTCGTCCAGCGTCGTGAAGTAGCGCAGGCCGCGGCACGCGGGCAGATGGGCCTCCGCCCCGTTGGCCTCGACGACACACGGTCGCCCGCTCGCGAGGTAGCAGACCGTCCGATCGCTGATCCATCCGGCGCGCGCCTTCACGTACGCCGGCTTCGCGGCACTGAACTCCCCGCGCGACTGCTGCACGTAGCTGCGGAAGGCATCCGGCGTGCCGGCGACCACCGCCGGATCGACCAACCGCCACGCATTGCGGGCGAGCAGCGCCCGATCCTCCGCCTCGTCGGGATGGACGTTCGCCGCCAGCTCCATGGCGACGCCCGCCCGCCCCGGCAACGGGATGATCGGGATGAAGCCCGACCGCTTGTTGCAGTCGTAGGTGTCGCCGTCGAGGAACGCGTACTGGTTGTTCCACCATTGCGTCACCGTCGTGTATGCCGCGCCCGGCGCCGGTGGTGGCTGCACGGGCCAGGCCGGCAGATGGACGGCGGGCCAGATGCGGACCCAGGGCACGTCGCCGAGCGGGATCGGCGAGTCGTCGGCGCCGAGGTTCTGCCCGATCGTCACGTGCACGTCGTGGCTGCCGACGCCCATGCCCCATTCCCGTGCCCACAGCTGGAAGGCGCCGGGATCGATGTCGAAGAGCGCGGTGCGCCCGTAGGCGGCGCGCAGGGGCGCCGTGATGCTGTCCGCCATGTTCAGCAGCAGCGCGTCGCGCTGCCGGGCGGCGAGCTCGGCCGCGTCCATGCCGATGAGCTCGCACCGGCCGGGCACGTCGTCCTTCCCCGACTCGGGGAAGTACTGCAGGACGACGCGATCGGCGATGCCGAGCGTCCGCAGGTGACCGAGGAACTCGTCGATGAAGGCCCGGTCGCGGGCGTGATCCCCACGCGTCCAGAGGATCTCGTGCCACCAGGCGTCGACGCCGAGTGCGCGCAGGCCGAGCAGGTAATGGACGGGGATCCAGAAGCTGCCGCCGCCCCAGGGATACTGGGCGACGAATGCCGAGCCGACGAACACCGGTTGCGCCATGCCGTTGGCCGCGTCTGCTATCACGACACATTCCGGCTTGCACCCCGTTCGCTCCTGCTCCAGGGTCGTTCCATGCGCATCGCGGGGGCCATCCTGGCCGTCATCGCCACCCTCTCGACGGCCGCCGCCGACGGCCTGCCGCGTCGGCTCGCCGCCGACACGCCCGCACCGGCGCAGCGCCCTGCCCCCGGAGTGATCGTCCTGCGCGACGATGCACGCCGTGAGGTGCAGGCGTGGGTGCAGCCTGGGGCCTCACCCGCCGCTGCAGCCAACGGCAAGCTCATCGTGCGCAACCGCTCCGGCGTCAGCGCCGACGTCTATCTCGCGCTCCCCGCCGACGAGCCCGACTGGCAGTTCGTCGAGACCGTGCCCGACGGCTTCAAGCTCATCGTGCGCAACGTCACGCGCCGCACCCAGTTCCTGATCGCCGCCGAGTCCACCGACGCCTACGACGGCTTCTTCGACTGGGGCCCGCGCAGTTTCGTCATGCGCAAGCGCTTCCGCTACACGCTGCTCCCTTGAGCCGCCCGGCAGCGCGACGTATTGGGCCCGCATGAAGTGGACGTCGTGGGTGACGCTCGTCGCGCTGGTGGTGATCATCGGCGGCGTCGTCTGGTCGAGCTTCCGCATCGGCGGCGTGCGCTGCGAGGTGTGCATCACCTTCGAGGGTCGTGAGGCCTGTCGCGCCGTCGACGGCAACACCGCCGAGGAGGCCCGCATGGCCGCCGTCACCAACACGTGCGCGCTGCTGGCGTCGGGCGTGACGCAGGTGATCGCCTGCGAGCGCACCCCGCCCACCAAGAGCAGCTGCGACGGTTCCTAACCCAGCGGCGGACCGAGCCCGCTCACGGCATCGATCGCCGCATCGGCACTGCGACGGATCTGCCGTTCGAGCACCGGGCCGAGCTTCTTGCGTCCGCGACGCACCTGGCCGACGAGTGCCTGCAACGCGGCCTTCACGCGACGGATCTCGCGCCGCGCGGCCTTCGTCGAGGACGCCGCCTTCGCCCGCGAGACCGCGGCTTCGACCTTCCCGAGGCGCTTCTGGAGTGGCGCCGCCATGGCCCCGCCACCGTCGGGCGCCGACGACAGGATGAAGCGGATCTCCTCGACGCGGCAGGTGACGCGGCCGGTGCTCACCGCCGGGGTGTGCTGGCAGCCGACCGTCGGCGCACAGCTGTCGACGGTACAGAAATCAGCATCGTTGCATGCGGTATCCGGGACCACGTCACACTGCCCTGCGTGGCACAGTGCCGCGGCCTGACACTCGTTGCCTGCCGAGCACGCGGTGCCGTCCGGCAGGGGGGTATGATTGCATCCCGAAACCGGATCGCAGCTGTCTGCGGTGCACGGGTTACCGTCGTCGCACGAGATCGGCGTGCCCGCGCCGCAGACCCCGTCGACACCGCTGCACTGCTCGTCCGCAGTACAAGCGTTGCGGTCGTCACAGGTGGTGCCTGCGGGCGACGGCGTGCACCCGGCCTGCGGATCGCAGCCGCCGCTGAGACACGTCCCCTCGCAGACACGGGGGCGGCCCGGCTGGCAGTCCGCGCTGCTTCCCGCGCAGTGATCGTCGATCGTGCACGCGTCCCCATCGTCGCACGGGGCGCTCACGGGACGAAGCACGCACCCATCCTGCGGATCGCAGCCGCCGGTACGACACTGCCCAGTGCAGTCGAGCGTCGTCTCCGCGACGCATGCGCCGTCGGCGCTGCACTGCTCGCCCTGGGTACAGACGCTATCGTCGTCGCAAAGCGCACCGGCCGGTCGATCGGCGCACCCCCCCGCGTCACACAATGGGACCGGTGCGGACAAGACCACCTGCCCCCGCGCCACCGTCATCGTCCCCGACGCACAACAGTCGACCGGCATGCGAAACGCCAGCATCGTAGGCGTGACTCCGTGGATGTCGGCGTCGAAGGTCTCGCCCCCGATGTCGAGGAGGACGCGATTTCCCCTCGTGAGGACCCGATTCTGCGACACCACGTTGGGGCTGTCGGCAGAGCAAATGTCGTCCGGGATGCCCGCCGGCAGTCCGTCGTTCAGACCCGTGGCCGTGCACGCCGCTCCGTCGATGGCGTTGAAGGTGCCGCCGGTGCCGTCGAGGCTCCCATTATACACGCGGACGAGCTCGCCCTTCCGAGGCCGCGACCGCGACACGCGCGCGATCACCGGGGCCGGTCCACCGCGCGGACCTGTGGGCGTGCCGATCGTGACCGCGGGCGGATCGACGACCGGGCGCAGATCGAATGCCGCGACCGCGACGGGATCGCACACGATCGAGTCACCACAGTGCTCCCACTGGTTGCCTCTCGCGAAGATGACGTCCGCCGCCGGCAGGGCATTGTGGAAGTTGACGCCCGGCGCACTCGACTGCGGATTCGCGTTCAGCGTGAAAGCATTGCGACCCGGGTCGGCACCAGTGGGGCCGAAGTCGACGAGCGGCGGCAGGCATGACGCCGCGTCCGGACACTCACCCGCCTGCGGCGACGGCTTCACGGTCACACTGACGACGACGCCGAACCCATCCATCGTCGCGAGCAGCCCGGTGCACTGCAGGAGTGTGCAGTCGGTGTGTCGCACGCAGGCCTTCGTGGGCTCGCCAAAGCACGTGCCCGTCACCGTCTTGGCGTTGCACGCGAAGGACGTGCCACGGAACGTCGCCGACGGCTGCACGCCTGATCGCGTCGTCTCGATGCGGGCGCCGGCGATCTGATTGTCGGTCACGATATCGTGGTTGAAGAAGCCGTCCGCCGTGTTGACGACGGAGACGCCGCGCGCGCCGGCGAAGCGCACCACGTTGCCGTCGGTGACCATGCTGCTGCGCGAGATGATGTTCTCGGGGACGCCCACCGAGAGCCCGTTCTGCGCACTGCCGGGGGCGTTGCGCTGCACGACGTTCCGCACCACGGTGGCATGGCCGCCGAGGGTGCTCTGGATGCCGCCGTTGCGGTTGTCGTGCACGCAGCTCTCGAGAATCGTCCCGTGCGCTTCCGACGTGATCTTGATGCCCTTGTCCTCGGCGCCGAACACTTCGGTATCGACGACGACGTTCTCGGAGGCCGCTCCCCCGGGTGCGCCGGCGTTCGTATCCATGCTGATGCCGTCCCCGAGCGTCGGCCCCCGCACGATGCACTGCTCGATCCGATTGCGCAGCGCGCCCGCGCCGGTGATGGCGATGGTATCCACCGGAATGAGCGAGTTCGGCTGCTCACTGCCACGCAGCTCGAGCCCGCGCAGGACATTGTCGCTCCCGAGCATGCGCATGAGCGAGCGCTCGCACGTGCCCGTCCGCAGCACGACGGCGCCGCGAAGCCCGTCCGCGTCGAGCGCATCGACCACGACCCGCGAGCCGCTGAAGCAGTAGGTCGTCCCGCGCAGGTCCGAGCACACCTGCTGCGGCACGCAGCTGATGGGCGGGCCCGGCGTGAACTTGACGTTGATGGTCTGCGGCTGCGACGCGCCCGTGAAGATCTCCCGATCGAACGACACCAGCGCATGGGCGCCGGGGTGCGCACCGGTGTAGCTCTGCGCCGCGTTCAGCTGCGCCAGCAGGTGGGTCCCGTCGACCTGCGTCACCTGGAACGTGCGCGGATAGATCGTCCAGGGCACGACGTTCGATACGCCGTCCGCATCGGCGAGGATGACGGCACGCTGCGTCTGCACCTGCTCGTCCGAGCCCGCGACCTGGGTGACGATGGTGTGGGCCCACGCGCCCGGGCGCAGACCGGTGATGCGACCGCAACGGCGCTGACCGGCGCCGCTGCAGGTGAACGTCTCGCTGTAGCTCGTGGCCCCGTGGTCGCAACTGGCCGTGGGGTCGACGACGTGGCCGGTGACCGTGACCTCGACCGCCCCGTCCGCGCTCTGGTTGTCGGCGACGATCGTCAGGCTCGCCGTCGACGGGCAGGAAGCGGCACCGGCGTACGATGCGCCGAGCAGAACGAGGGCGGCGATGACGGGGGCGAACACGTTGATCGGGCGGCGCATGCGTCGGTCGATGGTAGCATACGACCGCGCCGGTGTCGGGTTACAAAATCGCCGCAGACGCCGTGTCGCCTGCCGCCCCACCCGGCACATCTGCTGCGTATCCGGGACACGCCCCGTCCCCGGGAGCACCGAACGACCGCGGGGGTGCGACACACTGTCACATGGAACAGGTGGCGTTTCGCTGGACCGCCGCCGTCGGACCGCCCTATACTCGCCGGCGCACATGGCGCAGGCGACGTACGCGCTCCTCGATCCCGTCCTCTCGACGACCGATGCCGACGGCATGCTCCGCCTGTGCGAGCGGTTCGGCCCCTACGGCACGTACGCACAGGAGAAGGCCGAGATCGAGATCGGCCAGGGTCTGGCGCAGCGGCACGACGCGGTCCAGAACTTCCTGCGATCGGGGGGACGGCTCGGGCGGCCCGAGCCCATCGCGCGTCTCGCCGCCCGGACCAACTACTTCCGCGAGTCGTACGCGTACGGGGATCGCGTCGTCACGCCGGGCATCGAGCCCTTCCTCCATCATGAGGGCTTCGTCGACGCCGCGCGCCGCATCCACGGCCTGCCGGTGATCGAGCCGGCCATCGTCTATGCCAACATCCTGCTGCCCGGGCAGGAGCTCGCGGTGCACACCGACGTCCCCGAATTCCGAGGCGCCAACCGCACCCGCTTCCCGCAGTGGCTCATGGTGGTGATGCACCACTCCGGGCTCTTCGACGACTGGCGCATGCCCATCGTCACCGCCGTGTCATGGTTCAACGATTGCCGTGGCGGGGAGTTCGTCTTCTACCCCGACGGCGCCGAGGGCGCCGCGGTGGCACTCCCGGCCAAGCGCAACAGCGCCATCGTCCTTGACACCGACAGCGTCTTCCACGGCGTCGACCGCGTCGCCGAAGTCGGCCCGCTGGCCCCGCTCCGTCCCGGGATGACGTTGACCCACGGCGACGGCCACTGGACGCTTCGCGACGGTGCCGAGCTGCTCGCCACCTGGGGATGGGACGACATCCGCTTCTCCGTGTCGTGGAAGGCCTACTGCTTCCCGGACGAGCGGGCGCGTGCCCGCTGGCGCGAGCACAGCGACGATCTCGAGCTCGGGTTCATCCTCGATCGTCTCGTCGCCGATCTGCGTCGGCGGGAGCGGCTCGACGGCGAGCGTCCCGACGACACGTCACTCGCGCTGATGCTGATCGACGAGTACGTCCACTTCCCACCCCCGTCGCCATCCTGAGGATGCCATGACGACCGACGCCGCCGACCGCGATCGCGTGCTCGATTGGCCACGATGGATGCGCGGCCTCGGCCGTCGGACGCTGCGGGTTCGCGAATTCCTCGGGATGTCGCAGGAGGAGCTGGCGCGCATGGCGGGCGTCAGCCAGGGCGCGGTGAGCCGCCTCGAGAACGGGCGCGGGCTCTCGACGCCGCTGCTCGTCGTCATGAAGGTCAGCGCGGCGCTGCACGTGTCGCTCACCCGGCTCGACCCGGCCACGCTCACGCCGGACGCGCGGCACATCGCGGCGATGCGGCCCTACCTGCCCGCACCAGACGGCGGCTTCGTCGACCATCCGATCAGCGACCCCGGCGCGGAGGAGCTGCTGCGGGTCTATCGCAGCGTCCCCAAGCGGCACCGCGCACAGCTGCTGGTCGTTCTCCGCGCCACGGCGGGGGCGCTCGGCGGCGACGAGGAAGAGGAAGAGGTCACGTCCAAGACGCGCGCCTGATCCCCGACGCCCCGGTGCCGAGCAAGACCAATGCGATGCGCATCCTCGACGGACTCGGAGTCGCCTACGAGGTGCGGACGTACGACGCCGATCCCGACGACCTCGCCGCCGAAACCGCAGCGACCAAGCTCGGGATGCCCGAGGAGCAGGTCTTCAAGACGCTGGTCGTACGGGGCGATCGCACCGGCATCCTGCTGGCGGTGATCCCCGCCGGCACCCGCCTCGACCTGCGCGCATTGGCGCGGTACAGCGGCGACCGCCGCGCGGAGACCGTGCCCCTGCGGGAGGTGCAACCCCTCACGGGCTACGTCCGCGGCGCCGTGACCGCCCTCGCCTGCCGCAAAGCCTACCCGGTGTTCATCGACGAGACGGCCCAGCTCCACGACCGCATCGGGGTGTCGGCAGGAGCCCGCGGCGTCGAGATCCTGCTGGCGCCGGCCGACTACATGCGCGCGGTGGGCGCCGTCGCCGGTGACATCACCGTCCTGGCGACGGGACGCGACACCGACGCCTGACCGAGCCCGCGCGCGACGAAGCTCATGAGCCGTACTGGGATCGAACCAGTGACCCGCTGCTTAAAAGGCAGCTGCTCTACCGACTGAGCTAACGGCTCGGACGCGGGATGGCGCGGAGTTACATGCATCGGTCTCGGCGTGCAAGGCTCCGCTGCATAGGCGCTGCACAGAAGGTTCACTTCTTCACCTTCTGCTTCTCTCTGCCACGGAGCGTGGCGACCGTGCCACGCCGCCTGGCGCTGGTGATGCGATCTCGGAGTGCATCGGTATCGGTCAGGTCGTAGTGGCGGAACACGTGCGCGGTCTGATGGCCGGTGACGCGCATGCAGTCGCTCTCTTCGAGGCCGGCCGCGCGCAGGTTCGTCGCGGCGCTGTGCCTCGTTCCGTGGAAGACGTAGCCACCAGCCTTGCGGCCCACCGGCAACTCGGCCGCCTTGCACGCCGTCGCCCATGCCTTCTTGAAGTCGCCGATGCAGCCGTACTCCTTCGAGGGCTTGTGCCCGGGCGCGCAGCGGGGACCGTGAAACAAGTACGGGCAGTGCAACGGTGGTCGCGCCACGAGGCTCTCGATGATGTCGAGGCCGATACCTTCGAGGGGCAGCGTGTGCGCCTCCTTGTGCTTGCACTCTGCCGGCGGCCACGCGATCACGCCGCGCTCAAGGTCAACGTACCGCCGCAGCGTGCGGGCCAGCTGTCCCTTGCGGGTGCCGTTCTCGTAGGCGAACGAGAAGAACGACTGCAGGTACACCGGCAACGCCGCCTGCAGCGCCGCTGCCTCCGTGGCGGGGATGTAACGCCCTCGAACTCCATGCTCTTCCAGGCGAGGGACGTAGGGAACGAGATGCAGCTTCCGCGCTCGACGGGCCAGCGTGAACGCGCGGCGCAGCATGCTGCAGCGGCGGTTGATCGTGGCGTTCGTCGTACCCGACTGCTGCCACGTCAGCTGTGCGCGTTCGATGATGTCCGTCGTGCAGTCGATCGCCCGGAAGTGGCCGAGCGCCGGCCGCAGCACCTTGAGGTGACTCCGAAGCGTCCGCAGTGACGCTCGGTTGTTCACCTCGTAGTTGACCACCAGGACGTCGAGCAGCTCGTTCACCCGCACCTTCTCGACGTCGCGGCCGGGCTCGCCGCGTCGGTGCCCTTCGAGTCGCTTCGCTCTGAACTTGCGGGCAGCAATGATGCTCGTCGTCTGCGCCGATTCGTGCACCGTCTTGGCGTGCGGTCCAGGGTAGTGAACCCACAGCGTCGGGAGGAAGCGTCCGGTTCGCGGGTTCGCCCGTCGATAGATGCCCGGTTCGATCGTCTCGATCCGTTTCATGTCCCCACCTCGATCGTCCTTCTGCCCGCGCATGCTCTACACCGTTCCCGCCGAATCAGCGAGGTTCAGCCCCGCCCAGCCGAGCAGCGCGGCACGACTCCAGCGCGTGCGGGTGCCGTGCCCTCCTGGCTGAATGAAGCCCGGGATCGTGTGTCCATGCTTGCGCAACCACGAGCGCGAGCGCCCGGTAAGCGTCGCGGCCTGGGCCACGTCTACCAGCTCGTCCACGCGTGGAGACGACGGCGTGAGCGTTGGCGCGGATACCAGCCGCGCAGCCAGCGCGGTTTGTGCGGCAGCGAGCTGCAGGAGGAGCGCGGGCACGTGCTGTGCCGGGAGGTCGACCGCCCGCGTTGGGTCCGTGACGATCTCCGCGAGGGTGGCGATCATCCGCACCGCTCGCAGCCGCGCGGGTGGCGCGAGCGGGGGTGTCCCGGGACGGAGATGAGCCCCGCCCCGGGGGTAGGAAGCTGGTAGCTAGTAGTAGTGGCGCTGCGGCAGCGCCGTGCGGGGACCCTCCAGGACACCCGTCCCCGCAAGATCGTGCCGCGCATTTCGCGGGCCGCGCGCCTCAAAGATCGCCGTTGGAACGCTTCTTGCGCTTCTCTGAGTCCTACTCCTAGTCCTACACCTAGTCCTTCCCTACCTCCCCTGTAGGCAAGTGCTTGGTAGCGAAGGGAACTCTCCGCACCCGATGTCCAAATGCGCGGGCGAACGAGATTCGATCGCCCCCGCACTGTACGCGCGATCATCGCGAGGTACCCCCGGCGCTTCGGCTGATGACGCGGGCGATCTTCGAGTACTTGAGCAGCTCGCTAAGCGAGCGTTGCCGGTAGTCGCGCTCGACCGTGGCGACTTCGACTTTGAAGCACACCTTCTCGAAAACGCGAGCGGACATCCTGTCACGACGTGTTGGCCGGCGCCCCGTTGCGATCGTCCACTCCCGCAAGTAGTCGCCATGAGCTGCCGCGTTGAACCGCCCCCCTGCCGCGCGCTTCAGGTTGTAGAACCGGGCGAGGCGCACCGTGGGCTCGAACGTGTTGATGCGATCCACGAGCACATCGAAGTCCACCTTGAGCTTGAGTGTCCCGTAGCGGTTGAGCGTCTGGCACCCGACCCCGAACGCCTCGTACTCGCCCGGCGGGATCAGCTCGTACAGCACACCCTCGATGCGGATGTCGTGGTCGGCTGCAGCGGTTTCCGCCAGCCGCAGTGGGGGGCGGCGGCTCGACACGTCCCTGACCATACGATGCGCGCTCATTCCGAGCCCTCGCCACGCTTGGTCATGCGCAGGTAGGCAACCCCACGACGTGCCTCTTCCGTCAGAATCAGCTCGGCGGCGGCGATGAGGTCAGGGTTCGTCGACCGACCGAGCACGCGCGGCACGTCGAGCGCGGCGAACTCGGGGTGCTCGACCAGGACCACTTCGAGGCGCCTCGGCGCCGGGGGCATGTCCTTCATGCCCTACATAGCAGCTCAGCCCGCCCGGATCCTTACAGTCGCGATCGCAGCGCCTCGCGAATCACTCGCTCCTTCACACGCAGCCGGTGCCACACCACGCTCGCGTTGCTCGGGGAAATCCCCTGCAGCCCCACCAAGTCCAGGGGCTTGCGCGCGTCCTTGTGGAGGATCGCCGCGACGGCCGACCGCTCGCGGGGCGTGAGAAGCGACGCCAGGCGGCGCTCGACGTCCTCGGCATCCAGCGTCGCGTTCAGAGGTGCGTCACTCGGCGCGTCAAGGGCAGCGTCGGCGAAGACCGCCCTGCCAAACCGCGTGCGGACCGCCGCCGTCATGGGCCGCGCATCGGCCATTCCCACGAGCCGGGTCGCCAGCCGGCAGAGGTGCGCGTGGACATCGTCGGTGGTCGGTGGCCGGCGCGGGTCGGGCCAGCGCCGCAGCACGCCGGGGATGGGCCGCTTGCCGTCGACGCCGTGCAGCCCAATCTCGAGGGCCACTGCGACCCGCTGCCGCAGCTCTTCGGCAGGCGACCAGCCATGCTCAGCCGCGGCGGCGTCGAGGATCGGCTTCACGACGGGCCAGCGCTTCGAGTGAATCGGCCGCGGGATCGCGTCGACGACGTTCCAGAGGTTGCGCTCCCACCAAGCGTCCTCATCCGGGCCGCTGCCATCCACGACCATCCCTACCTTGAACCAAAGCGACGCCGGCCGGCCGCAAAGTGGCGGGAGCTCGGCCGGGAACCATACGCCCTGGCGGATCACACGTGCCCTCTCCAACACCGGCCGCGTTTCGGCGATCACGGCCCCGAGCTGCTGATCCTCGGCGGCCTCCGGCGGATCGAGTTCCAAGGTGCCGTCGCTTCCGACGCGGAGGCGTACCCCCTTGCCCAAATCGTAACCGTGCCGGCGGTTGAACTCGGCGAGGTAGTAGTCGAGGAGCGACGTCGCCTCATCCACTTCGGGTGCGACGGGATCGTCGATGCTCGGTTGTGGATCGCAGTACGAGCAGGGGCACTGCAATCCTTCGCGCGCTCCCTCCACCAATCGCACAGTGCCACTGGCGCGGGACGCCGTCCACTACCGCGCAGGTGGGTAGTGGACGGTTTGATTGAGCGGCGTAGTCACTTCGGCAACGCGCGCGACGCCGTGATCAATTCGGTCGGCAGGATGCTTCTCTCAATGCCTCCGTCGCTGCCGCCCATACGAACTCGCGGAGTACCGTCCGGACCGAGAAACACGCCAGGCGCGTGCCCCGACTTCTGAAACGCCTCCCACGCTTCCATGGCGATCCGAATCGCATACCACGAGAACGGGCGTACGTCGCCGTCTTCGTCGGGGATCAGAACATTGGTCTGGAAGGCTTTGGCCATGTCATCTCCTTGTGCTCCAAAAAGTCATTGCCCGCGCGCGGGCTCGTGAGTGAGTCAATCCGATTCTGAACCTGCGAGCTGCCGGATGGCCTCGTCGCGCACGGTTTCCCATCCTTCGACGGTTGCGCGGAAGATCGCCATCGCCCGTGCCCACTCGTGGACGGTAGCGGGGTTGAGGGTAAGGGGAATGGGCGGATGTTCCGTCATGGCGCCTACGGTACCTTGGTCGGGTTGATTGTCCACTAGGCGCGCGCGCCTGTGTCGGGTCGGTGACTACCCTACAGCAGCCCGAGCCACTCGCCGACGTATCCGGCAGCCACAAGGCCCCCGATCCCGACAATCAGCGGGGTCCAGAACTTCTGGATCACGCGCTTCGACGCGCTCCAGAGCGGTTCGTTTACGCTTGCCATCTCGACTCTCGGGTCGCGCGCCGGATCTGCGCGCGTTGGCCACGGTTGCGGCGGAAGCCAAGCCCACGCGAGCAGCGCGACTAGGCAGACAGCGGGCAACGGCCACCAAGTGAAGCCGGCGGCATCCGCTGCCTTCCTTTGCGTGGCCACGATGGTCAGCGCCACGAGCAATTGCACTCCGAGCAGCCCGGGCATCATCACGAGGAAATGGCGAAGTCGCTTCGGCCAAGGAGCAAGGTACGGGCGCCTGACTTCCCGCATGCGGCGCTCTTGCTCATGACCTGCGAACACCGCGTACAGAATCAGCGCCAGAAGGCCGAGAACCGCAGCGTAGCCGAACATTGCGCCCATCAGGGTGTGCTTCCGCTTCTCACGGGCCGAACCGAGCCGTCAAGCGCCCGGTGGGCTTCCGAATCTCGTCATCGGCCCGGAACGGGGTTGCCGAGCCCGGAGACGCGTCGCGCGAGCCGACCGCCACCCACCCCGCCCCCAGAGCGCGCGCGACGCGCAGCGGGCGCGGCACATCGCAGCAAAGGGCAACGACGCCACGCACCACGGAGGAAGGAACGCGATGCGCGGCGTCGTCGCGAAGGCGCCAGGAGGCGAAGACCCCTGACGCCTCGGTCTTAGGCGAAGCTGCCGTTGAGTCGCACGAGGCCCGTCGCCGTCGGGTTCGCGGCCACGGCCACGGCCACGCCCGCGAGGGTGTTCCCGGCCGACACGCTCGTGAACAGCTTCGCCGCGTCGTCAAAGTAGATCGGCAGTCCGGCCGTCCACGCCTGCGCGGACACCTTCGCGACGTCGAACACGCCGACGACGGCCACTTCGACCGCCGCGCCGCTGGCGGCTGCCGCCGACGTCACGCCGATGATCGAGCCGACCTTGCAGCCGACACCGGCAGCGACCGCATACGGTGCGAGCAGCGAGAGCACGGCGCCGGGCTGGATGTAGTTCTTCATGAGTCGAATCCTTTCGACGAGCTGACGAGGATCGTGCTGATCCCCGCGCCGCTCGTCATCGCAATCTGTCGTTCGAGGTCGGCGATCGCGGCGGCGAGTTCCCCGTCTGATCGGTAGGTGATCATCGTGCCATCCTCGTACCGCACGCTGAGCGTCCCGTTCGCGCGGTGCTGGCGTAGCCGGTCCAACCGCGCCTGCAGCTCGATGACGGTCGCCACGCTTACGCCCCCGGATTCTTCCAGGCGCCCCGATGGTCGAGCACGCCGGCGCCGAAATCGAGCACACAACGGAACTCCATGCCGAGCGTGTCCCACCCTTCCCGGCTTGCGAGCTGCGGCCCCTGCGCGCTGGAGAGGTAGGCGTATTCGAGCACCGGCTGCGACGCCGGATCGGCGAAGACGTACCACCCGTTCCCCGACAGGCGCGGCTCGACGAGCAGCTCCAGCCGGCCGGTGAAGGGGTTCGTGGTGGCGACGGTGGCCGGCGCTAGCGTGGCGAGCACTTGCTCGGCCGCGAGTTCCTTCGCAGGGCTGACGAGCAAGAACTTCGGCACGGCGTTGACCGGCGTCACGCCGTCGAGCCCCTTCTGCCCACGCATCGCGATCCGGGCGGCACTGAGCGCGGCGACGTCGATCGTCGTGCCCGCGCCTGCGAGGTTGCCGTGGTTCGCGTGGAAGAGCGCGACGCCGTCATCGAGCGCGGCATTCGCCACGAGCAGCGCGGTCAGCACGTCGGCTTCGGTTTCCGCCGCTGCCCGGCCCGCTGCCCGGCCGAAGTCGGAGAACGCGCCCAGGTCGTCGTTGATGATCGCCTGACGGCTCAGGCTGAAGATCTTCGCGTAGGTCCGGACCGCATAGGCTTCCTTCGCTTCGCCGCGCGTCCCGTGGGTGACTTCGCCGTGCTCGTTCACCAGGCTCAGCTTGGGAAACTCAGACAGCTTGATCGAGGTCTTCGTGCGGAAGTCTGAGACGGTCGTGCGCCGTGCCAGGCTCTTCAGCGGATTCGGCGCGGCCTCGAACGCCGCGAGCAGGACGCGGTTGCCCGTGCTCGTGAGCAGGGTCGGGAAGTCGCCCGTCCCGTGCAGCGCACGCGTGAGGATCGCGTCGGGCGAGAGCAGGCGCGTGCGCTCGCCACGGCTTTCGAGCAGCTCGGCCGCCATGTCGACGAGCCGGCGATGCATGAACGGGCGCGCGGCGTCGGTCGGTGCCGTGCCGGTGACGCGCGCGTGCAGCGCGTCCGACATCCGCTCGACGAGCACCTCCGGAGCGCCGTGCTCGGTCCCCACGTCCACGCGCTGATGCCGGACGTCGGTGGCGGATCGCTTCACCAGGGCGTCGAACAGCTCGGCGCGCGCCTCGTCGACGCTGGCCCCGCGATCGATCAGGGCATCGGCGGCAGTGTGATCGAGACCCGCCGTGGTGACGAGCGTGCGAATCGTCGCGTTGGTGGCGGCGCGCGTGGCGTCGACCGTGTCGTCGGTCGTTTCGGGGTCCATGGTGTCGCTCCTTACGGCCGCGCCGGCATCGGCCGGGATCGCGACGAGTGAGAGTTCCTTCGGCGTCCAGTGGGTCGCCGTCCGGATGCGGTTGCCGTCGCCATCGCGACTGTTGCGCCAGGTGGCGACCGAGTAGCCGACGCTGACGGCGCGGATCACGCCGCGCTTCACGTCCTGCCAGACGGCTTCGTGGCGCTCGCTGAACTGCACGGTCGCGATACCGCGCCGGCCATCCACGCGCGCCATCGTCACCACGCCGAGAATGCGGTCGATCGAGTCACTGCGATGCGCGTCGAGCACAGGCGCCCCGATGAGCGCGGCGACGTCGACATGCTCGGGCGCCAGGGAGAGTTGCTCGATGTAGTCCCCAGCCGCATCGCGACGGCGCACGCCGCTGCCCGTCGACCAGATGACGTCGACCGTGCGATCGGTCTCGTTCACGGTCGAGGGTTCGAGCGCCGCACGGCGCGTGAGCAGCTCAGACATCGGTGCGCGGTCCTGCTGGTGATGGCGCGTCCTGTGGGAAGCTGAGCCCGAGTGCGACTTCGCGGGCATGGTCGGCGGCGATCTCGGCGTCGAGTTGTTCGATGTCCCAGCCGAGCGACGCGACCACGCGACGACGCGACGTGAGCCCGGCGGCGAGCTGCGTGCGTGCCGCTTCGGCGTCCTTCTGCGGATCGACCCACGGCTGCGCGGGAGCGATCCACTCGACGGCGAGCAGCTCGTCGAGCGTCCCGTCCACGCGACCGGCGAGCAGCTCGGCGAGGATCCACGCACGCCACAGCGGCCGGCAGAGCTGGTGGACGATCACGCCATACTGCAACGCTTCGAGACGCACCCGGAACTCGACGAGCGCGGCGCGCAGGCTGGAGTAGTTCGCCTGGGACAGATCGCCGTCGAGCAGGTAGCTCGGCACGCCCAGGCCAGCGGCCACGGCGCGGAGCTGCAGCTTCAGAAAGTCGGTCGTGTCGCTGCCGATCTTCGCCGGGTCCGAAAACTTGATGTCCATGCCCGGCGGCAGCACCTTCAACGTGCCCGGCTCCAACCCGGTCGTGAGCACGCCGTTCACGGTGGCGCCCTCGAACCCGGGTGCCGTGCCGCTCGGGTCGATCACGAAGCCAGCGAACAGGGCGGCGACCTTCTGCCGCACGAGCTGGGCGTCCTCGTAGAGGTCGAGTTCGTGCAGCCGCAGCAGGATCGGCGCGAGCCAACTCATGCCGCGCACCTGGCCGGGCGAGAGCGGCGCGAACAGGTGTGCCATCTCGGTCGCCGCGACGCGCCGCAACGCCGTCGAGAGCATCGGCACGTCCGGGCGCTCGGCGTAGACGTGGTACGCGGCGCGCGTGCCATCCGCGTCCAACTCGACGCCCTGGATGATGCGCCGACCCGCACCCAGCTCGCGCGTCTCATCCATCGGCACCATCTCGGCATCGAGCAGGCGCACGCGGAGCCCGGCCGGCGTGAAGACGAACAGCGCGAAGCACTCGCCCGTCTCGACCATGCTGCGCACGGCGAGTGCCTGCAGCCCATACGCATCGGTCACGCCATCGGCGTCCGCGTCGCTCGTCCACCGCAGCCAGCGCGTATGGAGCGCTGCGCGCATCGCAGGGTCCGGATGCTGCGACTGCGGTTTCAGCCCCGCACCTACGGCCCCCGCCACCAAGGCGTTGACCGCGTTCGTCACCCACGGGTTGTTTCGCGCGAAGTAGCTGGCGCGACGGCGCACCGGCCCAGCGGCGGCGCCGATCTCGCTGTTGATAGACCCGAAGGTCTGCACGCCCTGCCAGCGACGTCCCCCGGCGGCGGCATCGAAGCGCCGCGTCCGCAGCTTGGTTACGAGCTTGCGAATAGGTCCGAGCATCTCCACTGCGCAGCGCTGTAGCAGGGGCGCTTATGCTACGCGAATCGTGCAGTAGCTATTCACCACGCGTTCACCCAGGGCGACTCGACGCGGGCGGCGACGGGTGGCGGCGCCGTCGGGCTCGCGAGTTCGGCTTCGCGCGTCTCGAACGGGATGCCGAGCATGTGCCGCGCGGCAAACGCGTAGACCAAGCAGTCGAGCGCCTCCGCGCGCGCGCCGGGCTTCCGCTCGAAGCGCCGCACCGGCTGTCCGCGCACGTAGCGCACGATTTTCCGTTCGCTGGCCAACTGCTCGTAGTACGCGGCGTCGAGCGTGTGCGAGAAGCGCAGCGAGCGACCGCGTACGAGGCGGTCCATCAACGTCGACTTGATCGTGTCGACGCCGACCAGGAAGAGCCGGCCCCCGCCACGTAGCTTCGACTTCGACATCTCACAGATGGCGCGGCTGCCGGCGATGCCCTTGCCCGCCCACACCCGGCGCCGCATGCGCGGGAAGGTGTAGGCGTACACCGCGCCGGTCGAGTCGCCGCTATCGACGATCGTGGCGTCGACCCGCAGTGTCCCGCCCTGCGGGTGCTTCCATGTCGTGCGCAGCAGCGCATCCAACTCGGCCCACGTCCCGTCGTCGCCGGGCGAGCCCCAGACGACGACATGGGCGAGCACCAACGCATCGGTCCGCGACCACCCGACGAACGAGACTTCGAGCCGATCGTCCTGGCAATCTACCCCTGCCGTGATGAAGGCCACCTCGTCGGGGATCGCATCGAGCCCAAACGGCTCCGCGCGTGCCGCGACCGCTGCCTCGTCGACTTCGTCGGCCGCGTCCCGCCACCCTTCGGCGAGGATCGTATTCACGAAGACTTGCAGCTCGTCCGAGTCGTCCTTCGCTCGCAGGAACTCGGCGGCGAGCTTTGCCCACGACGCGTTGGCGAGCGCACTGACCAGCGCGTTGAGCCGGAAGCCGGCGTGGCCGATCACCTCCGGATGCGTCGCGCGCCACCGGCCCGTCGCGACCATCGTCGGTTTACACGACTCCGGCACCAACTCGCTGCAGTGCGGGCAACGGAACGCGGCCGTCTCCGGGCGCCCCGGTTCCCATTCGATCATCGGCCATCTCAGCTCGGTGAACGTGCCGCACGCCGGGCACGGCAGCTCGTAGACCCGTTGATCGCTCTGCGCGTAGGCGCGCAGGACGTGCGACGTCTCCTCGTGCAACGGGGTACTGCCGAGCACGATCTTGCGATCCGGAAACGAGAGCGTGCGGCGCTCCGCGAGCAGAATCGGCGAGCCCTCCGCACCGACGTCCATCGCGTCCACTTCATCGGCCAGGAGCACGCGTGCTGTGTGGCGTCGAAGGTTCCGCGGCGCACGGGCCGCGACCACCTTGAGGGACCCGCCAGCGAATCGCCGGCTCAGGAGCGTGTTGCGCTCGCCGCCCTCCGCGTCGTCGGCCAGCATGCCGGCGACCACGGGCGTTGCGCTGAATGTCGGCTCGACGTCGCTCACGATGAAGTCGCGGGCGTCCGCCTCCGTGGGGAGCAGGGCGAGGATCGGCGCGGGGTCGTTCGCCACGTAGGACGCGAGCGCCCCGGTCAGGAGGCAGGTGAAACCGATCCGCACGCTTTTGACCAGCGTCACACGCTCGATCAGGCCGTCGCCGATCGCGTCGGCGATCGCGCGCTGATACGGCCACAGCCGGATGGGTCCGGGGAGCGCACTCGTACCTTCGGGAAGACGGACGTGCGCCTCGATCCAGTCGGACAAGGACAGCCGTGGCGGCGGGATCAGGGATCGCAGCGCCGCTCGACGCACGTCCGCGAGGCTAGGCATCGTCGGTGCCGAGCGCCGTCAGGGCCGCGCGCAGCTCGGCATCGATCACGCCGACATCGCTCGCCGTCAGATGCGGCAGCGCCGCTCGCACGCGACTCGGGACCGCCAGCATCGCCGCGCGCACCGTGCGCAGGATACCCGCCCACTCGCTGGCGACCGCGTCGGCGTCGAGCACCTCGCCCCGCCGCTTCGCAAGGTCCAATTCCCGCATCGAGGCGAGCGCGAGTTGCTTCCGGGTCTGCGCCCCGTGGAGGCTCGTCTTCGACGGCGGGCGCCCCACGCGACGCGGTTTCTGCTTGGATTTCACGGGTGCCAGCGGCCCAAACGACGCGCCGTGCGCGCCCCCTTAGCGCCACGGGCGGGAGGACCCACACCAACATAGCACGATAGCACGTCAGTGCTCCTGCGGCTGCGGGTGCGTGAGCGGCGAAGCGATCACCGTGGCGAGCGCAGCGCGGCCGAGCGGCGCGCGGCTCAGGCTACCGCCCTCGGCGAGGATGCGGAGGATGCGGGCACGGGGAATGCCCACACCGTGAGACATGGCGCGCGTCTCGGCGGCGATGGCGTCCAGGCGGTCAAGGAGCGGGGCGAGGGTGGGCAATCCGAGGTACTGGGCGGCCAGAACGGCAAAGAACTGGGCGGCATCCGACGAGCACTGCTCGGCGGCCATGAACTCGTTGAGAAGGTCTCGCAGGTCGAGGGCCCTAGGGTCTGTCATGTGCGTCCTCTCGGTCTTCCCGACGTCGGGAGTAGTCTCAGTGCTTCGTCTCGGCCTCGGTTGCGCGTGCGATCTCGCGGGCGGCGCATGTGCCGAGTTCAACGCACAGCGCGCGGCCCGACTCGCAGTCGAGGATGCGGAGCGTGCTCCAGAGCCAGGCCACGACCGCCGGTGGCCCCATCCCCGACCCCGCGCTCAACGTCGCCACGAGGTCCGGCAGGAGGGAACGCGGAACGTTCCAGCTTAGCTGTATCTCGTCGAGCAACGCGGCGGCTTCCCTTTGCGAACAGCCGTGAGCCCAGCGCGCGAAGTCGTCACCCAGCTGAGCGAGCTTCTGTTCGGTCGTCATGGCCCAACCCCCCTGTGGAGACTGTGCGGCCTCATACCGCTGCATAGGCGCTGCATAGGATCGGAGGGACAGCCTCCGGTTCCGGGCACACCTCGGCCGACGCGGGATGCACGCGCACCCACTACGGCTGCAACGGTTCGGATGCCGTCCGTGGCAGTCCGTGGCAGCCCGTTCGGGATCAGTCCTGCCTTAAAAGGCAGCTGCTCTACCGACTGAGCTAACGGCTCGGACGCGGGAGCACTCGCCTTAGTCAGCTTCGCCCGCCGCGTCAACGCGGCGGGCGCGGACGATCAGGCCGCGGCGCCGATCAGGCGCTCGAGCTTCTGCCGAACCAGGGCTGGGTCGACGACGGGCTTCGCGAGATAGTCGTCGCAGCCGATGGCGAGGGCTTTCTCCTCGTCGCCGGCCATGGCCTGCGCGGTGAGCGCGATGATGCGGACGGCGTCGCCGCCCTCCATCTGACGGATGCGCTTGGTGGCCTCCCACCCGTCCATCACCGGCATCTTGAGGTCCATGAAGATCAGGTCCGGCGGATCGGTCTTCACCGCCTCGACGGCTTCCTGGCCGTTGGTGGCCTCACGGATGTCGAACTGACCGATCTTGCGCAGCCGGTACACGAGGATCCGACGATTGTCCTCGTTGTCCTCCACCACCAGGATCTTCTTGAGCATGACGGTCACCTCTTCAACACGCGCTGGGCTGGGCGCTGCGCACGACGCTCTCCATGCTGACTGTCGCGTCAGTATGCAGGCCACCCGGCGGACTCTCAAACATTTTCGTCATGGCGCGCACGTCACGAATTTGACTTGCAGGAAGGCCTGCGATTAGGTCCCGCGGATGTCGGTTCGCACTCGCTTTGCGCCGAGCCCGACGGGCTATCTCCACATCGGCGGAGCGCGTACGGCGCTGTTCAGCTATCTCTTCGCGCGCCGGCACGGCGGGACCTTCGTGCTGCGCATCGAGGACACGGATCGCGAGCGCTCCACGCCGGCGTCCATCCAGGCGATCCTCGACAGCATGAACTGGCTCGGCCTCGACTGGGACGAGGGCCCGTTCTTCCAGACCGAGCGCTTCGACCTCTACCGGGCGCACGCCGAGCGCCTGCTCGAGACCGGCAAGGCCTATCGCTGCTGGTGCACCGCCGAGGAGATCGACGCGCGACGCCAGGCCGTCGCGACGACGGGCCGTCGGACCGGCTACGACCGTACGTGCAGGGACCGCACCCAGCCGCCCGCCGGTCGGACCGCGTTCGCGGTCCGCTTCCGCACCCCGACCGAGGGTGAGACCGTCGTCGACGACGACGTGAAGGGCCGTGTCACGTTCCAGAACACGGAGCTCGACGACTTCGTGATCCAGCGCACGGACGGGTCGCCGATCTACAACTTCTGCGTCGTCGTCGACGATGCCGAGATGCGGATCAGCCACGTCATCCGCGGCGACGACCACCTCGCCAACACGCCGCGGCAGATGCTCCTCTACCAGGCGCTCGGCGCCTCGCTGCCGCGATTCGCCCACGTGCCGCTGATCCTCGGGCTCGACAAGGCGCGACTCTCCAAGCGCCACGGCGCCACGTCGGTGATGCAGTATCACGACGAAGGATACCTGCCGGCAGGGCTGGTCAATTTCCTGGCTCGCCTCGGATGGTCGCACGGCGACCAGGAGCTGTTCACGCGTGCAGAACTCATCGAGCACTTCTCTCTGGAGAACGTCGGCACTTCTGCGGCGATCTTTAACCCCGAGAAACTGCTGTGGACCAACTTCCAGTACCTGAAGGCGACACCGCCACTCGAGCTGGCCACGATGGTCGCCCCGTTCCTCGATCGCGCCGGGCTCCCCGTCCCCTCCGATACTGCCTGGTTGGCGCGCGCCGTCGAGACCGTACGCGAGCGGGCCAAGACGCTGGTCGAGCTGGCGGAGTCGCTGCGGATCTACCTGGCACCCGAGATCGCGATCCAGCCGAAGGCCGCGAGCCAGCACCTCCGGCCGGAGATCGCTCCCGTCCTCGCCGACCTGACGACGGCCCTCGATGCGACCGCCGGCTGGGACGTCGCCGGCATCGAGCAGGCCTTCCAGGAGACGATCGCCCGCCATGGCATGGCGCTCGGAAAACTCGCGCAGCCGGTGCGCGTCGCGGTCACCGGGGGCACCGTGAGCCCCGGCATATTCGAGGTGCTCGACGTCCTCGGTCGGGAGCGCGCGCTCGCGCGTCTGCGCGCCGCGCAGGAGCGTCTCGCACCTTGACTCCCCGAAGGTCATTCAGTACCGTCCGCCCTTCGTTGAGGAGTGGCCTAATTGGTAAGGCACCTGACTCTGGATCAGGGGATTGGAGGTTCGATTCCTCCCTCCTCAGCCTCTTCGAAGGTCCCATCGTCTAGCGGCTAGGACACCGGCCTCTCACGTCGGTAGCGGGGGTTCGATTCCCCCTGGGACCATCCCTTTCTCCTCGTCTCCGTACGCGCTCGACACAGAGCGCACCGCGCGTCCGTCGTCGCATCTGAAGGCGACATTAACTTGACAGCGCGAGTTTCGGACGGTACCGTCGGCCACGCTTTGCGTGTAGCGGGTACGCGGCGGCGTCAGATCGGAGATCCGGAGTGGTGGGTGTGGGGTGCGGCGCAATCCAGCGGGATCATGAGATCGACGGAGGGTGCTATCCTTCTTTCCCCGCACGCGCCTAGCAGCGAAGGGCCCCGCGTCTCACTCCGCGACCTGCGCTCATCCGTTCGGCACGCTCATTGCTTTGTCATGTCCTTCGAGCGCAGCATCCGTGCTGCGGCGATCGTGCGCATGACGTCAGTCCACCCACCATTGGCGATCCCAAGCGGGAGGAGCGGCCGAGCCGGGCCGTGAACCCCTGACTATGGCGAGCCGAGAGGAGCTACCGTCCATGGACAAGCCCTCCTTCGAGCAGTTGATCAAAGAAGACCGCGCCGCACGTGAATCCAAGCGGTGGCGCGGAACCCTCCTCGAGTACCTCGAGATGGTTCGCCAGGAACCCGGCATGACGAAGCTGGCGCACGGTCGCCTCTTCGACATGATGATGCGGGACGGCACGGAAGACATCCTCGAGTCGGACGACGCGAGGGTGAAACGCCTGTACAAAGACGAGGCGGTCAAAGTCTACAATTTCTTCCGTGATGAATTTTTCGGCATCGAGAAGACCGTCAGCCAGATCGTCCGGTACTTCCACTCCGCCTCCCTGAAGGGTGAGGAGAGCCGGCAGGTGCTCTATCTGATGGGGCCGGTCGGCTCCGGAAAGAGCTCCCTGGTCGAGCGGCTCCAGCGCGGCCTGGAGGAAACCGACGCCTTCTACGCCATCGAAGGCTGCCCGATGAACGAGGAGCCCCTGCACCTCCTCCCCCGCCACCTGCGGAAGGAGTTCGAGAAGATGCTGGGGGTCAACATCGAGGGCGACCTCTGCCCCGTCTGCCGATTCCGCCTGAAGGAGGAGTTCGGCACCCGGTACGAGGAGTTCCCGGTGGTCAGCCGGAACTTCTCGAAGCGCAACCGCGTCGGCATCGGCGTGGTGCCACCGGTCGACCCGAACAACCAGGACACCTCGGTCCTGATCGGCAGCGAAGACATCTCGAAGCTCGACCTCTACACGGAGGGCGATCCGCGCGTGCTCGATCTCAACGGCGCGCTCAACGTCGGCAACCGCGGCATCGTCGAGTTCATCGAGGTCTTCAAGAACGAGACCGAGTACCTGCACGCCATGATCACCGCGACGCAGGA
>CAYOIZ010000008.1:0-145902 GCA_964404165.1 uncultured Binatia bacterium (SeqCode)
CGTGGCCACGGTCTCGTGCACGACGCCGGCGGCGTGCGCGTCGGCGGCCGTCATGCGGCGGCCGTGCAGCACCACCTCGACGCGCGCCGGGGCCGACACCGCCTCGACGACGACGGCCGCCGTCGGTCCGATGATCGGGATGCCGGCCTCGATCTCGGTGAGGCCGTAGCGCGAGCGCTCGTCCGCCAATGCGACGCGGAGGTCGGCGGCGCAGTAGAGCATGAAGCCCCCGGCCAACGCGTGTCCTGCCGACGCGGCCACGACGGGCTTCGGAAAGAGGAACACGCGCTCGACCAGCGCCACGAAGGCCATGCTCGTGGCCCGCATCTCCTCGGGCGGGAGCGTGGGCAGCAGCTTGAGATCGAGCCCGCCCGAGAAGAAGCCCGATCGCCCCGCGAGCACGACGCTGCGCGCCGGGCCGTGCTCGATCTCGTCGAGCACGCCGCCGAGCGCCGACAGGAGCGTCGGGCCGATGGCGTTGGCCTTGCCGTCGTCGATCCGCACGACGGCGACGCTGCCGTCGTGGGTGAGCGTGACCGGTGTCATCGCCGGTACCGCCGCCAGAGCGCGTGGCGTCGCCGCCGCAGCACCGCGGCGCGCTCGTCGGGGGTGACGTGGGGGGTGTCGGAGGGCAGGTGCTCGCGCAGTCGATCGTGCGGCACCACCGTCATCCGCACGCTGGGTGCCGACTCGGCGAGGAGGAAGCGCGCCGCCAGCGTGCCCTTCTCGTAGCCGGCGGTGTCGATCCAGTTCGGCACGCCCGGATCGTCGTGCGCCACCACACCGCGGAAGACGCCGTCGCCGTCGAGCCGCGCCTGCGCGCCGTTGAGCGACGCCTGCCGGTTCTGGAAGTCGACGCTCTCCCACCACCAGTTGCCGAGCCCGACGCTCCACTGCCGGCAGCGCGGCACCGCGAACTCGACGACGACGGCCTCGCCGCGCCCGCAGTGGAAGTTGCCCATGCCGTACGCCTGGCCCTTGAGTGCGCCGCCGGCGTCCTCCGCTCGCGGCGCCATCACGGTGAGCGAGTTCGGCGGCATGTTCTCCACCATCACGCGGCTCATGCGGTCCCACAGTCCGCCCGCCTTCTCGATCCAGTCGCGCAGCAGGTCGACGCGGCCGGCGAGCTGGTCGGTGCGCAGCGGCGGCGGCGGATAGATGGCACCCTCGCGCTCGATGACGAGGTCGGCCGGCATCTCGCGCTCCCAGTCGTTGAAGTACTGCCGGATGAAGAGGAAGCGCGCGTCGGGGCGCAGCGGCAGCCAGTTCGCGGGCGGCGGCGTCGGTGCCGGTTCGGGACCGAGCACGATCTCGATGCCGCCGTCGGGTGCCGTCTCGAGCTCGAGGCCGTTGCGCGACGAGATCGTACCCCACTTCGCGATGTCGCCTTCGGCGAAGTGGCCGAAGTTGGCCTGCACCTCGATGTGGTTGGCGGTGCCGCGGGACCCGTGGATGCGATACACGGCGTCGCCGCGGATGGGCGCCATCAGGTAGAGACAGTCCGGTGCGTCGAGCCCCCACGGCGTGGTGATGTCGACGGTGCGCGCGAAGCGCGGGTAGTCGGGGTCGGCGTGCTCGACGCAGATGCCGTGGCCCGCCGCGAGATAGCGCAGCAGGTAGCGGAACCCCTCGGCGCGGTCGCGCGGCGTCGACGGCGCGTCGTCGGCGAGCACGATGCCGCGCGCACGGTCGAGCGTCCCGAGGAGATCGCTCCAGAGCTCGCCGCTCAGCACGCGGGGATCGGCGGGGTCCTTCATCGGGTCGCCACAATGGGCTAAGGTCCGCGCCGCTCGCAAGCTGGACGGGGGTACGCGCGTGGAACGGTTCATCGTCGGAACGGGTCGCTGCGGCTCGACGCTGCTGTCGCGGATGCTCGGGGAGAATCCCGAGACGCTCTCCGTCTTCGAGCTGATGAACGGCCTCGACCCGTCGCGCCGGTTCCAGGCCGAGCCCATGACCGGTGCAGAGTTCGCGACGCTGCTGTCGGCCGAGCAACCCGTGCTCACCGCGGTGCTGAAGCGCGGCTACCCGGTGGAGGAGGTCACGTACCCGTTCGGCCGTGGACGCTATGGCCGCGGCGACGCCGTGCCGTGGATGCTCGTGTCCGCGCTGCCGCGCTGGACCGACGACCCCGACGCGCTCTTCGACGACACCGTGGCGTTCCTCCAGGCCGAGCCGTCGCGACCGCCCGTCGAGCACTTCCGTGCCGTGATGGGCTTCTGGATGCGACGGTTCGGGCGCACGCACTGGATGGAGCGGGCGGGCTCGTCGATCGACTATCTGGAGCAGCTGGCGCTCGGGTTTCCGGGCGCGCGCTTCGTCCACATCCATCGCGACGGGCCCGAGGCGTCGCTGTCGATGCGGGAGCATCACGCGTTCCGGCTGCCGATCTGCATGATGTACAACGCGCCGGTGGCGTCGGGCCGTACGGTGTGGGAGCTCGGTGCGCTCGACTTCCAGGGCGAGCCCACCGCGGGCGACGCGGTGTCGCAGATACTCGACGCGCGCCCACCGGCGCAGTACTTCGGGCGCTACTGGTGCGATCAGGTCGTGCACGGCTTCCGCGCCCTGCGCGTGCTCGATCGCGATCAGTACCTCGAGGTGTCCTTCGAGGACCTCGTCACCCGCCCGCGCGAGGAGCTGGAGCGCGTGCGGACGTTCTTCGCGCTCGGGCCCGATCGTGACGGCTGGATCGATCGCGCCGCGGCGCTGGTGCGCGGCGTGCCGCCGGCGCGGGCGCCCGAGCTGCCGGACGAGGAGCGGCGCGCGCTGCAGGCGGCGTGTGCGGCGGGGATGAAGCTGCTCGGACGGATGTGACTCAGCCGACGATGGTCTCGACCAGCTCGTCGATGAAGGGGCGGGCGACGAGCACCAACGACTCGTCCGCCGTCGTCGCCGCGCACAGCGCGTCCAGCGCGCCGGCATCGCGGGCGACGTCGAAGCGGACCTCGTCCCACGTGCGCTCGTCGCCGATGATCGTCCCCTCGACCGTGAAGGCGGCCATCGGCGTGATCCCCGTGACGTGCCGCGCCGCGTCCCTCGTGCCACGCAGGACGCGGATCACGATCGTGCCTCCGGGATCGGCCGCACGGGGGGCGGGCTCCGCCAGCGGAAGGCACGCCATCACGATGGTGCGCTCCATGCCGGCGTCCTTGTGCACGTGCTGGCGCTTGAAGTCGTCGCGCCGCTGCATGTCCATGAACGCGCGCCGGCTGGGATAGCGGACGATCCCGACGCGGTCCCACACGGGGGTCCCGGCGGGCTGTCGCTCGACGTCGGCCGCGAACGCGATGCGAGCCCCGATCGCGGCGAGCGACTCGCGCGGCACGTACGCGTCGTCGGCATCGCGCCCCGACAGGCTGGTCGTGCGGCCGTCGGCGTAGTCGGCCACGGCGCGGTACTTCATGAGGTTGATCGCCCAGAACGTACCGTCGTCCGCCGGCGCACGGTCGATCCAGCCGCCGATGAGCGCGAGGTTCGGGGTGCCGTAGCGGGGAGGCCATGCCATGCGCGCCACCGTAGGGAGGTGGCACACATGATGTCAATAGAATCCGGTCAGGCGACGAGCGCCTCGCACCCCGTGCCGTCGAGCACGGCGGCGGCGGCGGCGCGATCCGGCGGCGCGAGGGCTGCGAAGGACGCGCGCAGCCAGGCGAGACACTTCGCCTGGTACGGAAACGGCCGCTGCTCCCACCGTCGTCCGTCGATGGTGCACGTGACCAGCTCGGCGCCGCGCGCGATCGCCGCCGCGTTGGCGAGGAGGAAGGGGACGTAGACCCGTCCCACCTCGGCGAGCAGCGGGCGGAGCGCGGGGGCGAACGCGTCGCGCGCGAGCCAGTCGTCCGTCGTGGGCTCGAGTCCGGAGAGATCCTCGACGATGTCGACCCAGGCGACGACGCGCGGCGCGGTCTCGAGCGCGATGGCGCGTGACGTCGGGTCGAAGCCGGCGAGCTGCGTCAGCTGGCCGTAGAGGGCGAAGTCGGCGGCGCCCGGACGTCCGCCCATGACGAACCGCGAGCCGGTGAGCCGCGCGTCGAGGAGACGGAGGAGGCGACGGTAGCTGTCCTCGATGAGCGGCGCGGTGGTCGCGTTCGAGCCCACGACGCCGAGCCGCCCGGTCTGGCGCGCGGCGAACTGCACGCCCGCGGCCTCCGCCATCTCCTCGGGCCGATCGACGAACACCCAGCGCGGGAGGATGCGGGCGGCGTGGGCGATGTCCGCGTCGAACGCCCAGCGGTAGTGGAACATCGCCTTGGTGAGCCATTCGTCGGCATGGTCCTCGAGCAGCTCGTCCATGAAGGCGAGCACCGGATCGGGCGGAACGACGGAGCGTCCGTCGTACATCGTCTCGAGGCGCCGGATCAGCGGCGTCGAGTCGGTGTGGGCGACGGGGGTGCCGTCGGCGTCGGGCAGGACGAGCTGGGGCAGCAGCTCGACCTTCGGGCGCGGGAGCGTGCGGCTCTCGGGCGAGCCCGTCGTGGTCCAGGCATACGGGATGCGACGGTAGCGGAGGACGGCGCGCAGCTTGCGGCTGTACGGCGAGGCCGGCATGCCGACGATCGGCAGCGGTGCCGCGGCGCTCATGGCTTGAGCGCGGCCAGGCAGCCGGTCTGCTCGAGGAGGGTGGCGAGCTCGCGCTGATCGGCGACCGCGGCGTACTTCTCCCGCAGCGCGCGCAGCGACTTGGCATGGTACTTCTGCGGCTTCTGCGTCCACGCCTGGCCGTCGAGCGTGACGGTGAACTCGCCGCCGTCACCCGCGAGCGCCGTCGCGTTGGCGACCGACCACGGCAGGAATCGTCGGCCGACGTGGCGGTCGAGGAGCGGCACGAGCGTCGGGGCGAGTGCGTCCCACGGCTCGAACTCGCCCTCGGCGCGCGGCCACAGCATGCGGTGCACCCAGTCGAGGACGTGGTGCGCCATGCCCTCGACCAGCGCGCCCGCGGTGGGATCGGTCCAGGCCTCGTAGATCTGACCCCACAGGCCGAAGTCGGCGAACGCGGGGCGCCCGCCGAAGAGGTAGGGGCGGCCGGCGAGATGCGCGTCGAGCAGGGCGAGCGCGTCGCGGAACCCCGATTCGATCTGCGGCGCCGTCTGCGGGCTCGAGCCGACGAACCAGACGCGGTCGACCATGCGCGCGCGCACCTGGGCCGCCATGCCGGTGGCGAGCTCGGCGTCGGCTGCGGGCATCATGGCGCCCGCGATGCGCCCGGCGGCGCTCACCTGGTCGACCTCGCGCGCCCAGCGCAGGTGGAACATCCACTTGTTGCCCCACTCGTCGCCGAACTCCTCGAGCAACGCCGAGACGAAGGCGGCGGTGGGCTCGGTCGGATGGATCGACGGCGTCGGGTGGCGCTGCTCGACGTACTCGATGATCGGCGTCGAATCCTGCAGCACCGTGCCGTCGGGCGTCACCACCAGCGGCACGATCGGCAGCTTCGCATGGCCGCGGTACTCGGCCTCGGTGTCCGCGTTCCGGACGATCCAGCGGTACGGCAGTCCCTTGTAGCGAAAGTACGAGCGGACCTTCACGGAGTACGGCGACATCTCGGCGCCATAGATGCGGTAGGGGTCGGTCATGCGCGGGTCCTCCCTGGGAACGATGCCGACGTGACCATCACCTGTCGGCATTTCATGTGTCAATAACGGGCGGGCGTGCCCGCGTCAGCCCAGCACGGCGGCGAGGCGCTCGAAGCACCAGAACGCGGCCAGGATGCCCATTGCGTACACGACGGGACGCGTGGAGCGTCGCGGGATCCAGCCCGCCAGAACGGTTCGCACCAGCAGCACCGCGCCGACGAACGCGAGCTGCCCGAGCTCGATGCCGCCGTTGAACGACGCCAGCGCCAGCGGCACGTCGTCGGCCGGAAGCCCGGCTTCGGCCAGCGCGCCCGCGAAGCCGAACCCGTGCAGCAGCCCGAACCCGATCGCGATCACCCACGGGAACCGGCGCAGCAGCGAGCGCTCGCCGCCGTCGCGCGCCAGCTCGGTGGCGAGCAGCAGGACGCTGGCCGCGATCAACACCTCCACCGGCCGCGACGGAACATGCGCCAGGCCGAGCGCCGCCGCCGACAGGGTGATGCTGTGCCCGAGCGTGAAGGCGGTGATCGTCTGCACCAGGAGCTTGGTCGTCGGCACCAGGAGCATCAGGCCGAGGACGAACAGCAGGTGGTCTGGCCCGCTCAGGATGTGCTCGATGCCGAGCACGACGTAGTCGTGCACGACCGTCCACGGGCTCGGGCGTTCGGGGACCGTGAACGACGGTGTGCGGGGACTCAGCACGGCCTGGATCGGTGCGCCGCCGGGCCCCTCGATGCGTACCAGCGCATTGATCTTGGCCACGCCGAGGTCGCGAACGGCGATGGTCTGGCCGGCGAGGCCCGCGGCACCGCAGTCGACGGTCCAGCGCAGCGTCACGCGATCGCCGTCGACCGCCGCGTCGCCTGCCGACGTCTGCCGGCAGTGGACGGGCAGCTCGGGGCGGACGTCGGCGCCGGGAAGGCGGAGCACGGAGGCGCGCCAGGTGACCTCGTACATGCCCGGCGTGAGCGCACGGAGCGACAGCAGCGCCGGATCGAGCCCGTGCGCCGCGGCGTCGCGCGCCGCGAGACACGCCAGCAGAACGACCACGACGCGCGTCATGACGCGCTCCGCTCGCGCCAGGCCGCCGATTCCACCTCGAGGGGATGGCGACGCTTCAGGTCGCGCAGCAGCTCGACGACGCGTGCCCGTCGTCGCTCGTCCTTCCAGCGCTCGACGACGCGGGCACGGACGGTCTCGAACGGCGGTACCCCGCCGGCCTCGCGCGATGCGACCCAGACGAGATGCACGCCGTACGGCGAGGCGAGGGGCCCGACCCACGTCTGGGGGGTGGCGCGTTCCAGCTCCGCCGTGAACGCGGCACCGAAGGACTTCTCGAGCTGTCGCGGGGCCTGCGCCGCGATCCACGGTGGAAGCGGAAAGGCGTCGCCCTGGCGTGCCGCTGCCTCGGGTGCCATCGGTCGGCGTTCGAGCGAGGCGCGCAGGAGCGCGGCGTCGTGGCGCGGGTCGCCGCGGCCGTTAGCGAAGAACACGTGCCAGAAGCTCACGCGATCGGGCGCGCGGTAGTCGTCGCGGTGGCGGTCGTAGTAGGCGCGGAGCGTGTCGTCGGGCGGCGAGGCGTCGTCCGTCCGCGCCGCGAGCAGACGCATCTTCTGGACGAGGATGCGCCGGACGACGACGTCGGTGCGGTCGAGTCCGAGTGCGCGCGCGTCCTCCTGGAGCGCCTCCGGGGCGCGGTCGGCGTCGTCGGTCAGCACGGCCATCTGTGTGGCGAGCCAGGTCTGGATGCTGCGATCGTTGCGATCGAGCCCGCGGGCGCGCGCCTCGCGAACGAGCAGCTCCTCGTCGATGGCCTCGTCGACCAGGCGGGCTTCGTCGGCGGGCGTGGGGGCCAGTCCCGTCTCCCGCTCGTAGTCGCTGCGCAGCCGTTCGACGTCGTGTGCGGTGAGGACGACCGCGCCCGACGGATCGACGACCGGGGCCTTGGGCGCCGACGCACCCCGTCCGTGGACGAGCAGGAACAGCACCGCGCCACCGGCGAGGAAGTGGAGCAGGGGTGCGTGCAGCCACCGCATGGACGTCAGTTCTTCGCGATGAGCGCGCGTCCGTTCCACTGCCAGAGCTGCGTCGTCGAGATCGTCGACGTGCCGGCCTCGAGGGTGAGCTCCATGAAGTGGTCGACGCGATCGGCGGCGGCCAGATCGAGCGGGATCGTGCGCAGGCGGAAGAACACCTGCCGCGCGCCGCGCGGCTGCAGCGAAATGCTGCGCACCCCGCCGATCGTGCCGGCGTTGTCGGTGAAGGTGAAGCGGCCGGGACGGAGCTCCTGCATCGTGCCGGCGGGAATCACGACGCGATGGACGTCGTCGTCGTCGCGCAGCGTGACCGTGAGGTCCTGCGTGTGGAGGTCGAGCCCGGGCGGGAACGCGCCCAGCGCAACGGTGACGTCGAGGACGTCCTGCTGCGGCGTCCGGCCGACGCGCAGCTTGCCGCGCACGCGGGCGACGCCTTCGGGCCGGTACCAGATCGGTGACGACCAGGCGCGTTCCTGGATCGTCTTCGGCACCAACGGGCTGCAGCACTCGGCCCACTCCGCCGGGACCGAGGCGGGGACGCTGCAGTCGACGCCCTGCTCGTTGCAGAGCAGCGTGCTCCACCGGCAGGTGGGGTTCTCGATGACGCGCGCATAGTAGAAGGCGCGCTCGTCGGCGGAGAAGTCGGGATCGGTCCAGACCGCGCACAGCGAATCGAAGCCGGCGCCCACGGGTTCGCAGGTGGCGGTGTTCACGCCGGCGCCGTTCGCGGCGTTGCCGGCGACGTCGTAGACCTTCTCCTGGGCGACGCCGGTGGCGTCGACCCAGCCCTTCACGATCTGTACGCGCTGCAGCGGCGTGCCCGGCGTGGTCGGCGTGCCGGGGTCGCGGAAGGCCAGGACCCCGAAGTGCGGGCTGCGATTGCCGCGCACCGGTCCGAGCTCGCCTCCCATCGGGACGCCGCCGCGATAGGCGGTCTCGACGAAGTTGGCGTCGCCGCATTCGAGGCCGGGCTCGCGACCTCCGAAGAATCGCAGGATGGGGCGGCTGCCGCTGGTGCCGTAGACCTCGCGGCGTCGCATGGCGGCGAACAGCGCGTCGCGCGAGTTCTCCTCCGCCCACACGACGGCCAGCCCGCCCGGGTTGCCCTCGATGCCCGCCGGGGTGACGCGCTGGACCATGTACGCGGGGTTGGCGTGGTCGCGCAGGCCGAGATGCCCGAACGTGCCGAAGTCGCGCTCCTCGGTGGCGCCGGGCGTGGAGTTGTGGGTGTCGGTGCTGCCGATCATGCCGAGCCGGAACGGGTTCACGCCGAGCAGCCCGTCCTGCCGCAGCCCTTCCTTCAGGACGTTGCGGACGTAGTTGAGCGGCGGGAACGTCTGGTTGGGATTCGACACCGGGTTGAACAGCTGCAGCCGGTTGTTCTTCTCGAAGCCGCAGATCTCGTCCGTGCTCTGCACGCCGGGCCGACACTCGGAGTCGCCCTTGTGCTGGTTCATCTCGACGAGCGGCTCCATCGACGACCGCACCACCGCCTCGGCGGTGGTGAGCGGCGACCCGTCGGCGCCGACCGGCGCGAACATGAGACCACCGCTCACGTTCGGGTTGTGCGGGATGGCGAGCACGTCGCAACCCGGCAGCCCGTCGAGGCACTGGGTGCGCAACGCGTCCCACAGACCCTGTGGCGTCGGCTCCTCCATGTAGCTCGTCGGCAGCGCGGGCACGACGGCGTTGCGGAAGATGACGTTGCGGTGGAGGTTGTTGCCGGCGGGCTGGCCGCTCCACTCGTAGCCGACGAACGACGTGAACGTGCAGGCGGCCGAGCGATCATAGAACTCCTCCGCCGCCGCCTGCGTGTCCTCCCAGACGAGAGACGCCTGGGCCAGACAGTCGACCCCGTCGGGTCCGCACCAGGAGAATCGCTGCGGCGGGTCGATGATGCCGTAGCCGAGCAGGAAGCTGATGACGGCCGCGGGCGGCAGGAGGTTCGGCAGCGGGGGCGGTGGCGTCGCGAGCTGCGTGCGCACCGCCTGGCAATCGGGCGAATCGTAGCCGGCGAGGCCCATGGTCAGGCAGATGACGACTTCGCCGAACTGCTCCGCGTGGTCGGTGACGGCGGTGAAGTCGAGCGGTCGCCGGAGCTGCGCGGTGCGTGTGGGGTTGCCGAGGGCATCGTACGGCGGCAGGCCGATCGCCTGGCCCTGCGCGAAGCGATAGGCGCCGCGTGGATCCTCGCGGGTGCCGGCGAACACCGCGTCCGACGAGTAGGCGGTGTGGACGTGCGTGTCGCCGAAGAACGGCTGGCGGAAGGTGTCGAAGCCGGCGCAGGGCTCCCGGGGCTCGGTGCGCTGCCATGGCCCCGGCACGGCGTGCGCCGTCGCCGTCAGTGTGGCGAGCAGCAGGACGCCAGCGGTCGTGGATCGCTTCATCGGCTCTTCCCCCGTGTTCGTGTGGACGACAGCGTGCCTTCGACGAAGCGCACGAAGAGATCGACCGCGTGCGGCCGGTCGAGCGTGCCGTCGGCGATCGCGTCGGACAGTCCCCACGCCGCCGTCGTGAGCATCCAGGCGAGTGCCGCGGCCTCCGCCTCGGAGGCCCCCGTCTGCAGGCGGACGTAGGGGACCCAGATGCTCGCGATCCGGTCGCGCAGCCGCTTGCGGGCGCGGGCCATGCCGCGTCGCCCCGGATCGGCTTCGGTGGCGAGCGTGCGGAGCGCGCGTCGCTCCTCGACGGGCAGATCGAGGAACAGCGCGAAGCTCGCGCGCATGGTCTGGTCGACGCTCGTCGCGTTCGTCACGACGGCGGCCTGGCTCGCCCAGGTGCGCTCGAAGAGGTGCGTGAGCGTCGCCAGGTACAGGTCGTCGGCGCTCCCGAAGTGCTCGTAGACCAGCTGGCGGCTCACGCCCGCGGCGGCGGCGAGGCCCTGCATCGACAGCGCCGTCCAGCCACCCCGGCGCACGAGACGTCCGGCCGCGTCCAGGAGATGTCCCCGGCGCTGCGCCGCCGGCAGGTAGAGGCGGGTGGACTGTCTGGTCTGGGTCGACACGAAAACCTTACACCGTGTCTAGATTCGGCTGCGCTCCGGCGTCAAGGTCAATCTTCGCGACGCGGAGCGCCGTCGGTCAGCGATGGCTCGGTGCGTCGAGCGTGCGCGCCGCGGCGACGAGCAGTGCGCCCGTGACGAGCTCGACGGCGATGAACGTCCCCGCGAAGTCGGCCCCGTGCGCCGCCCAGGCGAGGGTACGGGTGATCGCCGCGCCGCCGACGAGGCCCGCCGGGACCCAGAGCAGACGCGCGTGCCCCGGACGGGCGCCGGCGAGCATGGTCACGCCGGCGGTCAGGAAGAACGTGCTCAGATCGCCGATCTGCGTGCTGCGGGCGATCCCGTCGAGCAGCGGCATGCCGAGGCCCGCCGCCGACCGCGCCGGGTCCAGCAGCCAGCCGACGCCCAGCAGCGTGAAGACGCCGCCGGCCAGTCTCGTCGCGATGCGCAGCACGGCGCGCGACGATAGCGACATGGCGGAACGGGTGTCAACGAATCGCGGCGGGGTGCGACCGTCGCAGCGACCCGGCGAAGGCGAGGACGAGAAGCGGCAGGACGATCAGGACCGCGTAGTGCTCGGGCGGGTGGTGGCCGCTGCCGGGCTTGAGCAGCCAGCCGTTCAGGGCATGCAGCCCACGCTCGACGATGGTGAGCCCGAGCATCAGGGGGACCAGGTCGCGATAGCGGAGCGAGACGAGCAGCGTGGTGAGACCGAACACGATCTGTGTGGCGCCGGCCCAGGCGAACAGCGCCACGACCATCGGCCCGCACGTGCCCAGGTCGAGCCCGGCGATCACGCCCGCGCCCCCATCGGGCAGGAACGTGTGGATGCAGGCCGGCAGGATCGTGAACACGCTCAGCAGGGTCAGGAAGCGGGCCGACAGCATCGCCCCGTCGTAGCGGGGGTTGGTGGACGGGGGGAGGAGCGGCATGATCCTGATGGAACCTCCGTGCGCCAGACCGCGTGTCCTGGTCTGGGATGTGGCAGGTGGTATGACGACAAGTCCGCTCGGTCGTCAACTCGAGCGGACGGGGGGAGCTCGCGATGCGTCGATGGGTGTTCGGAATCTGCGGCGTCGGCCTGCTGCTGGTCGTGCTCACCGCCGTCGGCCTCCAGATACCGGTGGTGCAGGATGCGGTGCTCCGGCAGGTCATTGCGGCGCGCATGAGCACGCCACCGCGGCAGCTGTGGGGTGACGATGCGCTGCGCGTGCTCCTCTGCGGTACGTCGTCGCCGATGCCGCACGCGACGCGGGCGAAGGCATGCGTCGCCGTCTTCGCGGGTGGTCGCTTCTGGGTGGTGGACACCGGGCTCGGATCCTGGAATCGCCTCGCCCTCTGGCAGGTCGACGGTCGGAACATCGGCGGCATCCTGCTCACCCACTTCCACTCCGATCACATCGGCGAGCTCGGCGAGTACAACCTGCAGACGTGGGTGGCGGGCCGCTCGGGGCCGCTCCGCGTCTTCGGTCCCACGGGCGTCGATCGGGTGGTGGCGGGGTTTGCGGAGGCCTACGCGCTCGACTCGGGGTATCGCATCGCCCATCACGGCGCGGACCTGCTCTCGCCGGAGGTCGGACGCATGGTCGCCTACCCGATTCCGGCGCCGGGCGTCGTCCTCCAGGAGGGCGACCTCACGATCACCGCCTTCGCGGTGACGCACACGCCCGTCAATCCGGCCTATGGCTACCGCTTCGACTACCGCGGCCGGTCCGTCGTGGTGAGCGGGGACACCGTGAAGGACGCGGGGCTCATCGCGGCGGCGCACGATGCCGACGTGCTCGTCCACGAGGCGCAGGCGAACCACCTGGTGGCGCTGCTCCACGACGAAGCCGATCACACGGCACGACCGCGCATCGCGAAGGTCCTGAACGACATCCCGACGTACCACACGTCGCCCGTCGAGGCGGCCGAGGTGGCGAACGCGGCGGGCGTGCGGCTGCTCGTCCTCTACCATCTGACACCGCCGCCGCCGGCGTGGCTGGTGGAGCGCGCGTTCGTGCGCGGCGTCGACGCGGTCCGTCCGCACGATTGGGTGCTCGGTGACGACGGTCTGCTCGTGACGCTGCCGATCGGCTCGCGGGCGATCGAGACGGGCCAGCTCGAATGAATCGGGAGGCGCGGGTGAGGACGGCGCTGCAGACGGGTGGCGCGCTGGACGGTCGCGTGCGGCGCGGCGAGCGCAGCCGCGACGCCATCGTCGCGGCGCTGTTCGATCTGATCGGGGGCGGCGTGTTGCAGCCGACGGCGCAACAGGTGGCCGACCGCGCCGGGGTCGGCATCCGCAGCGTCTTCCGTCACTTCTCCGAGATGGACAGCCTGTATGCGGCGATGGACGCACGCCTCGAAGGCGAGGCGTCGCGTCTGCTCGCGGTGCGTGGCGCGCGAACCGGGACGATCGAGGAGCGTGCGAAGGCCCTGATCCGTCAGCGCGCGACGCTGTTCGAGCGCGTAGCGCCCTACAAGCGCTCGGCGAATCTGCAACGCTGGCGCTCGGCCTTCCTGCAGGATCGACATCAGCGCATGCAGCGGATCCTGCGTGCCGACCTCCTGCAGTGGTTGCCGGAGCTCGACGGCGCGCCAGCCGAGCTGGTCGAGGCCGTCGACCTGGTCACGTGCTTCGAGGCGTGGGATCGCCTGCGCGGCGACCGTCAGCTCGCACAGAAGAGTGCCGTTGCCACGCTCGAGCGCACGCTCCTGGCACTCGTCCGGGAGCTACGCCCGCCGTTTCGGCGGGCGTAGCTCCCGCGTCGATCACTGCGGCCCGAGGATCGCGGGCAGGCACACCGTGGTCGGCTTCTTGGTGTCGACCTGGCCCGAGCCGAACTGGTTGGCGGTGTAGATGCCTTTGTATGCGGCGGGCTTCGGCTGCTTCGGGTTGATCTTGGTGCCTTTGTCCTTTGGATTGGCGGCGCCACAGCCGTTCTGCGCGTAGGTCTTCGTCGCCAGCTTGGCGTCGTAGCAGAGCAGCAGGGCGTTGGGGTTGCGCACGGTGGCCGGCGTGATCGGGAAGGGCTGGCCCTTGGTCGGACCGGACTTGGCGGTGGGGGAACCGCTCTTCGCGACGGGGCTGCACACGAGCGTCAGCTTGCGGAGGTCGTAGCGCCCGCTCTGCAGCTGATCGGTGACGTCCACTTGGGCGTGGGCCGCGAGGGCGACCTTGCCCTTCACCTTCGCGCACAGGAAGTGGTCGACGTTGTATGCGTCCGGAACCAACGGATCGGCTGCCTGGGTGAGGCCCTTCGCCGTCGGCACGAGGAGGTTCGTGGGCTTCGATGTCGTCACGCTGGCGTTGGTACAGGCGCCGGCGACGCGCGACGTCTGCTTGCCGATCTTCGGGCCGCCCTTCGCGGGCTTCACCGCGTAGGAGAGCAGGTGCGTGGTCGGATCCCGGAGACCCGCGTCGTCGATGGCAGCGGGAACGCCGAGGGCCGTGACCTTCTGGACGTCGAACGCGCCGGCGCCTAGCGTCACCGGCCCGAACTTCGGGAGGGCGGGGGTCTTCTTCGTGGTCTTGGCCTGATGCAGCATGAAGGCGCCGAGTGGCGCCGTGCTGCTGACGACGGTGAAGCCGACGGCGTCGCTCGACGGCAGCAGTGCGTCTGCACCGGGGAACGCGGCCGTGAGGAGACTCGTGCCCGGCGACGGCAGCGTCAGGCTGCAGGTGACGGTGCCCGACGCGTCGGTCGTGCCCGAGCACTCGACGCCACCGGCCGCGAGGGTGACGGGCTGTCCCGCCAGCGGTGCCGGCGGCTCGACCGACACGTCGGCCAGCGATGCCGTCACATTCACCGGCTGCGATGGGCGAGTTTGCGTCGGGCTCAGGTTCAACGTGAGCAACGTCACGTGCGGACCGTCGGCCCACGTGATGGTTGCGGGGTTCGACGTGAGCGCCGTGCCCGCCACGGTCGCCGTGGCCGTGATCACGTCCTTGCCGGTGTTGACGGCGGTGTAGGCGAAGGCGGCGGCACCCTCGGCATTCGCGCGCACCATGCGCACCTGCGGGTTGGCGCCGCTCACCTGGAAGAAGATCGGCGTGTCGGCGGGGACGTCGACGTAGCGGAACGTCGCGGTGACCTCACGGCTGGTCCCGCGCGCGGGGTCGGGCGTCACCTCGGCCGGTGTCAGGTTCAGCGAGGGCAGGGGGGCCGTGGGGAGGAAGCTGCATCCCCCGTTCGCGTTCGTGAGCTTGTAGACCGCGTCGTGCGACCCGATGTACTGGCAGCCGTCGGGTCCCGTGGTGCCGGAGCCGAGGTCGGTCGCGAGCACCGTGGTGGTGAAGGGTGTCGTCGTGACGTCGATCAGCGTCAGGTCGAAGGTGTCCTTCGAGAGGGTGAGGAACGACTTCGGCTCGCCGTTGGGCAGCAGCTCGCCGATTGAGAGGGTGAAGAAGGTCGAGACGCCAGTCACGGGCGTGACGACCCCGGGCGTCGCCGAGTTCGTGCCGGTGACGCGGACGACCGGCGGGACCGCGGACTGGTAGCCGGTTGCGACGTAGAGGGTGCCGTTCGGTGTGAACGTGACCTGGCCGTTCGGCGACGTTCCCAGATCCGCATAGGTGACCATCGTCGGCGTCGGACCGCCGGGATCGACGATGCGATGGAGCAGCGGATCGTTCGCGCCGGCGTCGAAGCAGGTACCGGTGAAGAACAGGTCGCCGCTGATCGGATCGACCGCGAGCCCGCCGGGACACGTCAGGTTCTCGGCGACGTTGCGCACGAACGCACCGGTGGCGGGATCGAGCTCGACCACGACGCCGGTGGTGAAGTTCCCACCCGTCGAGCCACGTGTGGCGTAGAGCTTGCCGTCCTTGCCGAAGACCGGCGAACCGAGTGTGGGCCCGATGGTGTCGAGCAGGTTGGCGCTGGACACGGCGCCACCACCGAGGCCGAAGCCGTAGAACCCGCCGTCGGGGAACTGTGCGATGAAGGCCGACTCGTCCTGGAACGCCGGATTGGACGCCCCCGGACAGCCGCCCCAGTTGACGTTGCCGTACAGGAAGTTCTGCGCCAGGAACCCGGTCGCGAACGCGTTGACGACGTAGCCGTTCTGCCCCACCGGCAGGACGACGGTGTTGCCACACGCCGTACCGGTGCCGTTCTCGAACGTGATCTGCGCGTTGCCGGGCACCGGTAGGTTGCCGTCGGTGACGTCCACCGCGGTGTAGGTGACGACTTCGTTCACGAGATTCGTCACGGTGAAGACGATCTCCCCGTTGGCGTCGGTGACGGCGGGGCTGGGGGTGGCGATGCGCGAGTGGCCGAGGCCTTGCGACAGCGTCACCGCTTTCCCGGCGGTGCCGCGATTGAGCGCGTCCTTCAGCGTGACGGTGATCGTCGCCGACGCGATGCCGTCGGCGGTGACGGTGTTGGTGCTCGCCTGGATCGACGCTCCGGTCGCCGGGGGCACGATGAACGGCAGCGTCGGATGGTTGCCGAGCTCGACGCCGTTGACGGTGGCGGTGAACTCGACGTCCTCCGCGGTGAGGTCGGTCACCGAGAAGACGGCGATGCCGTACTCGTCGCTGACAGCGCTCGCCGGCGTGATCATCGCGTCGGTGCCTGGCGCACTGATGGCGACGGTCTGCCCCGGGAGGACGTGACGAGCCGCGTCCAGCACCTGCACGGAGACGTAGCCGACCGACGTACCGTCGGCTGGCACCTCCACGCGGCGCTGGAAGCCGCCGACGACGTCGGTGTCGATGGCGGCCGTGGCGAACGACGCCTGCGCATCGACCGCGCCGAGCGTCAGTCCGCCGAGCGCCACGATCAGCGCGTCGACATTGGGGGATCCGAGGCCGACGTGCGCGAAGTCGCTGCCGAGGTCGGCGGCGTCGTTGAAGGCGCGCGTGCCCGCGAGCGGATAGATCTCCTCGTTCAGGAAACCGACGTTGCGGCCGATGGCCTCGTTGATGAGCGCGGTGTAGGCGGCGAGCAATGGTGCGGTGTAGCTGGTGCCGCCGTAGATGGCGCCGGTGGGACAGCCCCCCGCGCTCGCCTGGCAGATCATGACACCGCCGGCCGGATCGGCGCTGGCCACGAGATCGGGAACCGACCGCATGGCGGACGGGTTGAAGCCGTTCTGGTACGCGGGACGTGCAAAGAAGCGGCTCGTGCCGAAGCCACCCTGACCGGTGGGCGGGACCGACGCGCTGCCGTCCCACCACGTCTCGGACGCGCGCACGCGCCCCCCGCCGGCCGTCACGGACGAACCACCGACCGCCGTCGCCGTCGGCGCGCTCGCCGGCACCGCCACCGTGTTCGGGCTGCCGTTTAGACACGTGCTGCCGGAATCGCCCGAGGCGTTGAAGACGGAGACGGTCGACGCCGCGGCGCTCTGGAAGATGGCCTCGATGCCTTCGACGTCTGCACGCGACGTCTGGTCCTCGCAGTAGGCGAAGCTGTTGCTGATGACGGTGGCGCCGCCGTCGAGCGCGGCGTTGAAGAGTGCCTGGAAGCTGCCCTGGCCGGTGAAGGGCGCATGGAAGACCTTCACCTGCGCCCCGGGTGCGACCGTCATTGCGGTGGTGACGTCGAGCAGCAGTTCGTCCTGAGCGGTGCCCAGCGTGGCTCCGCCGTTCACCGGCACGAGGCTCAGGTTGTCGATGTACGTTGCTGGAAGTCCGACCAGTGCCAGGTAGTCGGCGACGTCGCTGGTGAGTAGGGTGTCGAAGCCGATGATGCCGACGGTCTGCCCCATGCCGGCGATCTGCGGAGCGATTCCCTTCGGGACGGTCGGTTTTTTGGGTGCGCCGCCCCCAGCGCTGGCGGGGTACGTGTCGGGGGGGCAGGACTCGCCAGGTCCGACGACCTTCATGAACGTGTAGTACTGGGTGTATCCAGCGAAGTTGAACACCGTCCAGATAGGGACGTTGTTCTCGGCCGATGTTTTCGCGGCCGCCAGACACAGGTTGTACGGATTCGTGTCGCCGTTCGTGCATAGTGTGTAGCCGATGGGGGGAGAGATCGGCGCCACCAGGAGTGCACAGATGAGCTTGTTGAAGCCGTAGTGTACCGCCTTCACCGGTCTCGGCTGCGCCAGATCGCTGAGCCCGGTGACGCTCACCACGTGCGACGCGAGCGCGCGCGGCAGCGCGGGATCGGTGGCATTGGCGCGGAAGGTGCGATCGCCCAGGCGATAGTCGGCGATGTCGAGGTGCAATGCGCGCTCGACGGCGGCGCGCGTCCCGCGGACCGTCAGCGTCAGCCGGTTCTCCGATCCCTGCACCAGCTCGAGGCCGCGCCCGGTGAGCCACCGCAGCAGCCCGTCGTAGGTGCGCGGCGACGGTCCGAAGCGGTCGGCCAGCTCGCGCTGGCTCGTGAACCGACGGTACAGCGGCGACGACGCGTCGCGCACCGCGCGCAGGTGCTCGGCGAATCCCGCGGCGTCGTCGCGCCGGAGCACGAACGTCAGCGTGATTGGTTCGGTGCCGGCGTTCGGCGCTGCGGCGATGCGCGTGGCCTGGCCGAGGGCGGGGAGAACGTGATCCGGGAGCCGTTCCGCGTGGGCCCCCCTGGGGGGACCCACCATCGACCCGAGGGTGGCGGCGAGAAGGAACGCGAACCCGGACCAGCGAAATCCCATGTTATCTCCTGAGCTGCGCCGGCGGGCGCGGATCGCAGAAGATACTCGGATGCGATGACGCTTCAAGTCAACGAGAATCGTCGCGATCAGCGTCCTTTCCACTTCGGTGCACGCTTCTCGACGAACGCCGCCAGGCCCTCGCCGAAGTCCTCGGTGCCGAACATCTTGCCGATGCCATCGCCCGACATGGTCCAGCCGACCTCGTCGGGCTGGTCGGTCGATTCGAGCATGATTCGCCGCGATTCGCGGACCGCGAGGGGGGCGTTCTCGGCGACCTTGGCCGCCAGCTGCTTCGCGGCCGCGAGCGCTTCGCCCTCCTCGCACAGCACGTTCACCCAGCCGAAGTGGTGGGCGCGCTCGGCGGGGAAGTCGAGCCGTCCGGTGAGGGCCAGCTCCATGGCGATGTTGCGGGGCAGCTTGCGGGGAAGGCGGAAGAGCCCGCCGGCGGCCGCCACCAGGTTCCGCTTCACCTCGGGAATGCCGAAGACGGCCGTCTTCGAGGCCACGACGAGGTCGCACGCCAGCACCAGCTCGGTGCCCCCGGCGAGCGCCGGGCCGTCGACGGCGGCGATGATGGGCTTGGTGCGCTCGCGTCGGACGAAGCCGCCGAAGCCGCCGCGCGCGGTCATCATGCCGCCCGGGTCGACACTCATCTGCTTGAGATCGGCGCCGGCGCAAAAGATGTGGCCCTTCGCGGTGCGGGCGCCGGTCAGGATGCCCACCCAGACCTCGTCGTCGGCCTCGAGCTTGTCGACGGCCTCCTCGAGTCCGGTGGCGACGGCGGTGTTGACGGCGTTACGGGCGTCCGGGCGATTGATGGTGATGACGGCGACGTTGCCGTCCTTGTGGTAGTCGATCATCCGACGGGTGTACGACCGAACCCGATCTGCGTCCAGCGGAGCGCTCGGTCTTGCGTCCACCGCCATGGCGGCTACGGTGCCCGCCATGCATGCCGCCACGACGATCTCGCAGTTCTCGAAGATGCTCGACAACCTCGACCACTGGCTGGTGAAGGCCACGGTGTTCGCGGAGGAGAAGAAGGTGTCGCCCGACGTCCTCGCGCAGTCGCGCCTCGCGATCGACCAGTACGAGCTGGTGCGCCAGGTGCAGTCGGCGTGCGACTCCGCCAAGTTCGCCGCTGCCTACCTGGCCGGCCAGCAGCCGCCGGCGCACGCCGACACCGAGAAGACGGTCGACGAGCTGCGGACACGCATCCGCACCTGCCGGGCGTATCTCGCCAGCATCGACGCGTCGGCGTTCGCGGGTGCCGCGGAGCGCCGCGTGTCGCCGAACTGGATGCAGGGCAAGTGGGCCCGCGGCGACGAGTACCTGACGGAGTTCGCCGTCCCGAACTTCTACTTCCACGTCACGATGGCCTACGCGATCCTGCGCCACAACGGCGTCGCGATCGGCAAGATGGACTACATCGGCTCGATCCCGATGCACGACGCCTGACCGGCGTCGCCGATGCCGTTCGCCGCGCTGCCCGCCGTCGAACCCATGACGCCGCGCGCTGCCGGCGCGGTGCCGTGGGTTCGCGCGGGTCGCCGGTTGCTGGCGAATCCCACCGCGTTCTTCGCCGACACCCGCCGCCGGCTCGGCGACACCTACGTCGTCGACGCCTTCGGCTTCCGGCTCTTCTGTGTCTTCTCGCCGATGGGCGTGCGCGCGCTGTATGCGCTGCCCGAGCGCGAGGCCAGCTTCGGCCGCGCGACCTGGGAGCTGCTCAGCCTGAAGCTGCCGCCCGAGCTGTTCGCGGGCCGTCGCGTGACGCCGCACAAGCTGTTCGCGAGCGACGACGTCGAGCGCTATCTCCGCACGCTGGACGATGCCGTGTCGGTCGAGTTGGACCTGCTCGGTGACGCGGGTCGATTCGAGGTGTTCGCCGAGATGCGGCGACTCGGCCATCGCCTCGGCTTCGCCTCGTGGCTCGGACGCGAGGCGGCGCAGCCGCGCTGGCTCGATCGTCTGATCCCCCTCTTCGACCGCATCGACAGTGCCGACGCGTTCGTGCGTCCGTCGGGCGCGTTCGTGACCGCCGCGACGCGGTTCCGGCGCGAACGGCAGGCGCTGCGGGCGATCGAGGCGACGGTGCGCGAGCTGTGGGAGGAGCGGCAGCGCGCCGGCGTGATGGCGGGCGACTTCCTCGAGCAGATCCACGCCGCGTACGCCGACGTCCCGCCGGCGGAACGCCACGCCGGCGTGGCGCGCGACGTCGTGATGCTGCATCTCGGCTCGCAGTCGAACCTCTACGCGGCACTCGCCTGGACGTTCGTCAACGTGGTGCTGCGCCCGGAGCTGGTCGAACGTGTGCGCGCCGGCGACGACGCACTGCTCGAGCGCAGCGCGAGCGAGTCGATCCGCCTGGCGCAGCGCTCGATCACGCTGCGGTCCGTCCTGACGCCGCTCACGATCACGCTCGAGGGCGGCAGCCACGCCCTGGCGCCGGGCGTGCTCCTCGCCACCATGCTGTCGGTCACCAACACGACGGCGGCTCCCGGCCTCGACGCCTTCGATCCGGCGCATTACGAGGGACGCCGGCTCGCGGGCGACGTGGCGGTCGCGGCACGTGAGCTGGTCAGCACCTTCGGCCATGGGGTGCACGCGTGTCCGGCGCAGCGATTCGCGGTGTCGGCGATCCGCGTCGCGGTGGGGCGCCTGCTCGACCGCTTCGACGTCGCACCCGCGTTCGCGACGGCAACCGCGCGGCCACAGCAGCTCGGTGCCGTGGCGCGCGCGGCGCAACCGTGTGTGGTCGGCTATCGGCGGCGCGTCACGGCGTGAGGAACGCGCCGTTCGGCGAGCCCGTCTTCGATTTGAACTGCGTCGCCGTGTTGGCGGTGGCGGTCTGGTGCTCCGACTGCCAGCACGCGCCGTTCGCCGCCTGCAGCTGCACCAGCACCGGCGACGACAGGTCGAGCGGCAGCGGCGGCAGCACGACGCCGTTCCCCTTCGCCTTGACGAGGATCTTCGTCTTGCCGGCGACGCCGGCCTTCAGGACGGCCACCCGCACGGCGCCCGTCTTGCTCTTGAACTTGTAGCCGCTCGACGTGGCGGTCCATCCCGCGCCGGACGGGATCGTCAGACCGAGGAGGGCGTGGTCGTACGCGACGCCGGTCGACTTGTCGTAGACGCAGAGCGTGTAGTCGGTGGTGGCGTTGGGCGCCCCGAAGTCGGCGACGGTGGTGGCGCCGCCCGGGGCGAACTTCCATTTCGCCTGATCGGAGGCCGTGAACGGCGCGTTCTTCAGCTGCAGCTGCGCCTTCGGGAGGGTGGGCCGCACGCACGACGTGGCGACGAGCCCGGCGGCCGAACAGCCGGAGTCCGGGTCGCACGCCATGCAGGGGCCGCAGTCGAGGTCGCCCGCAGCGACGCAGGTGCCGGTGGCGTTGCAGGCGTCGTCCGGCGTGCACGGGTTGCCGTCGTCGCAGGCGGTGCCGGTCGGGAGGAAGGCGCCGTGGCACGAGCCGCCGCCGCAGGTGTCGCCCGAGGTGCAGGCGAGACCGTCGTCACACGCCGCGGTGTTGTTGGGATGCGTGCAGCTGCCGCCGGCGTCGCAGACGTCGCTGGTGCAGGCGTTCGTGTCCGCCGTGCAGGCCGCGCCCGGGGCGGCGAGCTGACAGCTGGCGCTGCAGCAGTCGCCGTTGGTCCAGTTGCCGTCGTCGCAGGTCTCGCCGGCGTCGAACGTCTCGTTGCCGCAGCGGCTGCCGACCACCGAGCCGGCGAGCGGCACGACGCCGTCGCTGCAGGTGAGGAAGCCCGAGAAGCTGTAGCTGTTCTGCGCCGCGAGCCCGGTGATCGACAGCGTCGGACAGACGATCGGCACGCTGCCCGAGACCGAGAACAGCCCCGTGAGCGTGCTGATGGTCCCGGTGAAGGGCAGCGGCGGCAGGATGCTGCAGGTGGCGGTGCCTTCCAGCGCCCCACCGGTCTGGGTGAACTCGAAGGTGCACGGCAGCGTCGCGTCGGGCACGAGCGGGGTGGTCAACTCGGTGCGGAACGTGCCGGTCAGGTTGACGGCGGCGTTCGCCGGCGCGGAGCCGAAGAAGAGCACGGTCACGAGGAGTCCGATCGCGGTCGTCACGCGAGGTGGGCGCATGGCGGAGGCGTACCGCATCGAGTGGCCCGAGCGCCAACGAAATCATTGCCAGCGTGGCATCGTGCGGGGAAAGCAGGTTTGATCGCGCCCATGGCAGAAACGCAGCGGCCGGTCGCGCTCGTGACGGGGGCGAACACCGGCATCGGACGGGCCACCGCCCTGGCGCTGGCGAAGCGCGGCATGCACGTGGTCGTCGCCTGCCGGAGCGAGGAGAAGGGGCGCGCGGCGGTCGCGGACATCCGGCGCGAGGCGTCGTCCGACGCGGTCGAGCTCCTGGCACTCGATCTCGGCTCGCTGGCGTCGGTACGGCGCGCGGCGGCGGCGTTCCTCGCGCGCGGGCTCCCGCTGCCGCTCCTCGTCAACAATGCCGGCGTCGCCGGGCAGCGCGGCGCCACCGCCGACGGCTTCGAGCTGCACTTCGGCACCAACCACCTCGGACACTTCCTCCTGACGCAGCTGCTGCTCGAGCGCATCACGGCGTCCGCCCCGGCGCGCATCGTCAACGTCGCCAGCAAGGCGCACTTCGATGCGAAGGCGATCGACTGGGAGGGGCTGCAGGGCTCGACGCGCAGCTTCACCGGCCTGCCGGAGTACGCGGTCTCGAAGCTCGCCAACATCCTCTTCACGAAGGAGCTGGCGCGCCGGCTCGCAGGCACCGGGGTGACGGTGTACGCGGTCCATCCGGGCGTGGTCGCCTCGGACGCGTGGCGGCGGATCCCGTGGCCCATCCGACCGCTCGTCACACGCAACATGCTCTCGAACGAGGACGGCGCCCTGACGACGCTGCACTGCGCGACGTCGGAGGCGGCGGCAGACGAGACGGGCCTCTACTACGACCACGCGCAGGTGCGGGAGCCGTTGCCGATGGCGAACGACGCGGCACTGGCGCGCGAGCTGTGGGAGCGCAGTGAGCGCTGGGTGGCGTGAGCTACGGCGCCTCCGGCTTCGACAGGGACTATGCCCTGACGGAGGCGCTTCACGTCCGTGCGCAGGGCGGCGAACAGGGTACGCAGGTCGGCGACGATGGTCTCGCCCAGCTCGCGGCTGCCCCGGCGCGAGCGTACCAGGGCATCCATGGCCCCGAGGCGCTTTGCGACCGCGCGCAGGGCACCGCGGGCGGGTCGTCGCTTCCCGTCGTTCGCGAGGGTGGTGGCACGGGCCGCCCCGCTGATCGCCTTCGCGAGCTGCTTGGTGAGGCGGTCGGCGACGCGGCCAGGGGTCGTGGCTTCGACCAGGAGCAGGTCGAGGTCACCCAGCCGACACGACACGGAGCCGTAGGTCGCTTCGGCCGTGCAGACGAGGGCGTCGAGGCGGGCGAGGGCATCCGTCGTCGAGATACCGGGCCACCCCTCGATCGCGAGCCGCTGCCGACCCCGGTCGATCGCCGCCGCGAGGATCGGGCTCGCCACGGGTCGCGCCGCATCGAGGAAGGCCGTGATCGCGTCGATCTGGGCCTCGGACACGGTGGTGCCGTCGCCCTGCACGAGGGCGGCGATGGCGTCCGCCCACGCGGCGAGCGCGGTGCGGCCGAGGTCGATCAGCCCGGGCTCGGCGAGCGCTGCGCGGACGAGGTCGGCCGCGTGCTGGTAGTAGAGCTGCGTCGCGCGACGACCGCCGACGCTGCTGGGGAACACCCCGTCGCGCAGTACGTACAGCAGGCGCAGGTCGATCGGATTCGGCGCGGGCGTGTCGTCGCCGGCAAGCGCAGGACGGACGGCCGCCGTGGCGGGGGCGCAGCTGGCGGGCGCCGACGGCGGGATCACGCAATTCGGGTTGCAGCAGGCGGTGCCGGCGGGCCCGTCGTCGCATTCCTCGCCCGGGTCGGTGACGAAGTTGCGACACCTGGGCACCGTGCAGTTGTCGTCGCAGGCGTCGCCGTTGCCGATGTTGCCGTCGTCGCATTCCTCGCGCGTCTGCTTCACGCCGTCGCCGCAGTTGAAGAGCTCCTCGGCGCAGACGACGCGCGAGATGATCGTCGCGAGACAGCAGGTGGCCTCGAGGGTGGCGGTGTCGGCCCCATGGTCGCTGAGGTAGTGCTCGTATTCGCTCCAGCAGGCGGCGCTGCCGGCCTCGCTGCAGTCGTGGGCGCAGCGGAGAGACGATGCGTACCCGAGCGTGGGAATCAGGCACGAGCTGCCGCTGACGGGGGCGGCCGCCGTCGAGGCGAACGCCGCCACGCCGTCGGTGGTTCCGACGCTGAAGCCGACTTCGTTGTAGACGTCCCAGCTCGAGGGTGTATCGGTGGCGACCTGTACCGTGAAGGCCACCGTCCGGCTCTCCGCCGGCGTGAGGTCGCCCAGGTCGAGGGTGCAGAGCGCGCCCGCGGCCGGGCCGTCGGCGCACGTCCAGCCGGCGGTGCTCTGATCGGCGAGGAAGGTGGTGTCGGCCGGAACCACCTCGAGCAGGCGGACTCCGGGCTTCGGGACCGTGTCGACGTTGGTGATCGTGATCTCGAACGGGATCACCGCGCCGTCCGTCCACTTGTGGTCGTGGTCGTCCTTGGTGAGGCTGAGGCCGCAATCGATTGGCCCGATGTACGTGCAGGCGCCGGCGTTGCAGGTGTCGGCGGTGCACGGATCGCCGTCGTCACACTCGTCGGCTGTCGTGCAGGGCGGGTTGATGCGCACGCGCCAGTTGTCGATGGCGGCGATGACCGGGTAGGCGGAGCTGCCGTTGCCGTTGCTGCTGGCGCGGAGAAACCCCAGCTCGAGTGGTGCGCCGGTGGCGGAAAGATCCGGCGTCGAGCCGTAGACGACGCCGTCGGCGGTGACCTCGGTGAACGCGCCGGCGACGATGCCGAACTGCGCGATGGGTCCCCAGGTGGTGGCGTTCCCGACGCCGGTCTGGGTGAAGTAGAACCGTCCATTCTGTCGCACGGCGAGTCCCGACAGGTGGCCGCTCGAAATCGCGCGGGCGTCTTCGAAGTAGTCGATCGATCCGATGGGGCCCTGTGTCGAGGGGTCGTAGGTGAACCCCGTGCGCAGGTGGATGCCGAAGGTCGAGGCGTACTCGCTCGGCGACGGTGCGGCGGCGATGTTGTTGGTCACCTGGCGCATCGTGCCCGGGTTGCCGTCGGGCTGCTGACTGGCGACGACCGACCCGCCGGAGATGGCGCCGCCGGTGCTGCGGAAGACGAAGGTGGTGAGCGACCAGTCGGCGTCGTCGAAGGTGCCGTCGGTGAAGGTGGTGGCCGCGGGGCGAGCCGTCGTCGGGAGGAAGACGGTGGCGAGCAGGATGATGACGGTGAGCGTGCGCATCGACGGGCTCCTCTCGGGGCTCAGTCCGAGGAAGACACCCGCGAGGCACGGGGAGTCAACCGGGATCTATCGCCAGAATGGGGGATGCCGATGTTGCGAACTGCGGCGCCACCAGGATGCGCTCGGCGAAGCCGGCCTGCGCCTCCGGGGGCACGTCCGGCGGGAAGCGGGCGTCGCTGCGCCGCCAGCGCTCGAGCCAGGTCGCGCCGAGGAGGACGCGGCCGCGCGCGGCGGCGCGCAGGGCCGCCAGCGGCGTCATCGCGAGCGTCGTCTGGGCCTTGGTGCCCGTCGCCGCACCGCGAGCGACATGGAAGCCGGCGGCGAGGAGGGCCGCACGCACCGCGGTCGACGCGGAGTACGTGAACAGCTCGGTGTCGTGCTCGCCACAGGCCGCGAAGAGCTGCTCGAAGCAGTCGAGCGTCCACAGGTCACGATCGGTCTGCGCCGAGAAGGGGTCGTAGAAGACGAGGTCCGGCGTGGGCGCCTCCGGCAGGCGGGTGCGGACGTCGCCGTCGAGCAGCGTCCAGGTGAAGGGGATGGTGGTCGAACGCCAGGTGCCGTCACGCTGGACGTGGTTCGGTGCCGTGCACTGCAGATGCGGAAACTGCGCCGGGTTGCGCAGGGCCAGACGGAGCGAGCCCAGATCGTTCTCGAAGCTGACGAGGTGGAGTGGTCGCCCGGCCCTCACCGCCTCGGCGCAGCGCAGGACGGCCATCGCGTTGTGGCCGGCGCCGAGCCCGACGTCCCACACCACCAGCGGTGCGGCGCCGGGCTCGCGCAGGCGGGTCGCCAGATGGGACTGTTCGACGTAGAGCACGCGCGCCTCGGCGTTCGGGTCGAGCCCCGCGTGCATGATCTCGCCCGAGCGCTTGTCGACGATGCTGGCCCAGCCCTGCTCGGACAGCCGGATGTCGAAGCGGTCCATCGAGCGCACGCCCTTGCGGCCGCGCTTCACCTTCGGCGCTACCGAGGGGTGCGCGTCGTCGCTGCGCATCAACGTCTCGCGCTGCTCGCGGTGGAAGGCCGCGAACGTGTCGGCGACGACGTGGCGCCGCATGGTGTCGGTGAGGCGGTGGTAGAAGCGCAGGTTGTGCCGGGTGAGCAGCTGCCAGCCGAGGATCTCCCCGGTCTTCGCCAGATGATGCAGGTAGGCGCGCGAATGGGCGGCGCACGTGCTGCAGTCGCAGCGCGGGTCCACCGGCTCGTCGGCCATCTTGTAGACGCTGCGGTAGAGGTTCAGCCGGCCGGCGGACGTGAACGCCGTGCCCTGCTTGGCCCACACCGACGGCATGCTGCAGTCGAACATGTCGACGCCGCGGTGCACCGCCTCGAGCAGGTCGACGGGGGTACCGACGCCCATCAGGTAGCGCGGCCGGTCGCGTGGCAGCAGGTCGGTGGTGAGCGCGGTGAAGCGCTCGCGCTGCTCCCTGGTCTCGCCGACCGCGAGCCCGCCGATGGCGAAGCCGTCGAAGGGCAGGCGGGTGAGGGCGTCGGCGCTCTCGCGGCGGAGGTCCTCGAAGCATGCGCCCTGCACGATGCCGAAGAGCGCCTGCGGCGAGTCGCCGCGTGCGTCGATGCTGCGGACGGCCCAGCGCTGCGTGAGGTGCACGGCGGCGGCCGCGGTGGCGTGGTCGGTGGTGGCAGGGACGCACTGGTCCATCGCCATCATGATGTCGCTGCCGATCGCGCGCTGGACGGCGATGCTGCGCTCGGGGCTCAAGAGGACGCGGGCGCCGTCGACGTAGCTGCGGAAGACGGCGCCCTCCTCGGTGATGGTCCGATCGTCGGCGAGCGAGAACACCTGGAAGCCGCCCGAGTCGGTGAGGAAGCCGCCGTCCCACCGGGTGAAGCGGTGGATGCCGCCGACGCGCTCGAAGACCTCGGGGCCGGGGCGGAGCAGCAGGTGGTAGGCGTTGGCGAGCAGGATGCGGGAGCCCGCGGCGCGCAGGTCCTCGCCGGTGAGCCCCTTCACGGTGGCATGCGTGCCGACCGGCATGAACACCGGGGTCTCGACCTCGCCGTGCAGGGTGTGGAGGCGGGCGGCGCGGGCACGGGAGCCTGTGGCCTCGGCGTCGACGTGGAAGGGGAGACGGGTCATGGGCGCCCGTCACATAGCGCATCCGATGGACGGGGCCACGTGCCCCCGGGGAGCGACGCGCTACTGCCGCGCCGCCGTGAAGTCCAACACGATGCTGCCGCACGCGATCGTCCCGCTGATGCTCTGGCCGTCCGGTGAGACGACACCGGTCATCCGACCGTCGCCGCAGGTGCCGAAGATGGGCACGACGGCCGTGCCATGCGAATCGAACGTGAAGCCGTCGAAGGTGATGTCGCCGTTCCCGGAGAAGGTGTAGCCGGAACCGTATTGGACGAACGAACAGAGGGCCTCGATCTGCAGGGTCTCTCCGTTCTGGGTCATCTGCGTGTCGCACACGCCGCCGACGAACGGGATCGTGCTCGTCCACGCACCGGTCAGATTCACGACGTCGGGAACGAGCGGCCCGGCGGTGCGCTCGGTGCCGGCGCAGGGCGTGCCGACGACGCTGCCAGCGCCGCCGCCGTCGACCTGTACGGTGTCGGTGCACTCGACCTTGCCCTTGCGCGTCACGACGACGCGCGTGACCGTGCCGTTCGGGTTGGCGCAGGCCAGGACGTGTCGCCGCTTGAGGCCGAGCATCGCCTTGGCGTCGCGCTCGGACATCATCACGCACGCGGTGCCCGCTCCGAGGGGCACGGTCGTGGAGGCGAGTGCCGTCGAGGTCAGGACCAGGGTCAGGAGGCCGGCTGCGGACCGCAGGTACGCATGTTTCATGCATGCGTGACTAAGCCGTCCACCATGGTTCGTCAATTGCTTTCCGTGCGATCCAACACCAGGTCGACCTCCGCGAGCTCGCCGGCGCGCACCGTCACCGCCCGGCTCGCGGCGAGGTCCCCGGTGCCGCTCTCGGCCCGGAGGGTGTAGTCGCCGGCCGGGATCTCGCCGAAATCGAAGCGCCCGTTCACATCGGCGTCGACCGACGCCACCAGCGCCTCGCTCGACGGGTCGAGCAGCTGCACCGTGATGCGGGCCGGGGCCGTCGGGGTGGTGGGGGCCGGCGGGTCGCCCGGATCGAGGGCCGCAGCGGCGAGGACCGCCTTGTGCGCATCGATGAGCCCTCCGGCACCGGTCAGCGCCCCCGCACGGAGCATGGCGTCGAGTGCATCCGGCGTCAGGCGTGCCCCCGCGTGCGCCTCCATGAACGCCGCCTGCATGAGTGCCACGACCCCCGTCACGTGGGGTGCCGCCATCGACGTTCCCTGCAGGAAGCCGAAGACGAAGGCGACCGCGTTGCCGGTGTCGTCGCCGAGCGTCGAGAGCACGCCGTCGGCGAACCCGTCGCGGTCGGTGTCGGCGCGGGTGTCGCCGCCGGGTGCGGCCACGTCGACGACCGCGCCGAAGTTCGAGTAGACGGCGCGCGCACCGCGGGCGTCGACCGCGCTCACGCAGACCACTTCGGGAAATGCCGCCGGGGTGAAGCCGGCGGCGTCGACCGCGTCGTTCCCCGCGGCGACGACGACGATCGTCTCGGCGGCGCGCGCGTCCTGGATCGCCTCGTGCATCGCCGGCGACTGGCCGGGGCCGCCGAGGCTCATGTTGACGACGTCGGCGCGCTGCGCGGGCAGCCTCCCCGAGACGTTCGCCAGGCCGGCGGCGAAGCGGATCGCCTGTGCGATGTCGAAGTCGGTGCCGCCGCCGCGACCGAGCACGCGCAGCGGCATGATGCGGGCGTTCCAGTCGATGCCGGCGACGCCGGTGCCGTTGTCGGTGGCGGCGCCGATGGTGCCGGTGACGTGCGTGCCGTGGAACGACGACGGCGCGCCAGGACCGCCGTCGCCGACGTCGAAGGGGTCGGCGTCGATGCCGTCCCCGTCGCCGGCGATCGCGGGGTCGGTGATGAAGTCGAAGCCGGGCACGAGGCGTGCCGGCGCGATGTCGGGATGCGTGGTCAGGAGCCCGGTGTCGATCACGGCGACGACGACGTCGGGCGATCCGATCGTCACGTCCCATGCCGCCGGCAGCGAGATCATCGGATAGTGCCACTGCAGCGGGAGGAACGGGTCGTTCGGGATGCGGAGCGCGTGGCGGCGGTAGTTCGGCTGGACCCACAGGACGTCGGGCCGCTCGCGCATGCTGCGCACCGTGTCGAGCACCGACACGCCGGGGGCGACGGCGTACAGCGCGCCGCCGCGGTCGTGGGGGTCGCCCCAGAGCTTCGTGGCCGCGAGGTCGTCCGCGGGCGGTGCGCCGTCGCGCAGGCGAACGATCATCTCGCCGGTCAGCGGGTCGGCTCCGGCGTCGTCGGCGGCGGCGGGGAAGCGGACGCGACCTGCGAGCGAGCCGGTCGCCGTGGCGACGAACGCCGTGCGGAGGCGGGCGCGACGCGCGCGCAGCACGCCGTCGATCGTGGCGCAGTCCGACGGGTCGGCGGTGACGACCACCCGCACCCGGCCCGCGATGCGCGTGCAGTCGCGGAAGACGGCCTTCACCCGGGCGCGAGGTCCACGCGCCGTGGCGATGCCGCACCCGTCGAGCGCCATCGTCCCGTCGGCGATCGTCAGGCGCTCCGGCGCCGTCGCGGCGCCGAGTGCCGATCCGGTCACCCGGTACGTGCCCAGACACGGGAACGCGGCGTGCGCGGTGGTGGTCAGGGCGGCCACGAGCCCGATCACGGCGAGCATGGTGCCGGTGCTGGTCTGTCGCATGATCCGAATACGCCCCGGCCGCCCGGCCGGATGCGGGTGCGCGGAAGTGGCATCGGCTCGCGCGTGCGCGCTAGGTGGCGACGTGACCACCCAGCGCATCGAGGCGATCGACGTCCTGCGGGGCGGCGTGATGATCCTCATGGCGCTCGACCACACGCGGATGTTCGTCGGTACCGAGGTGGATCTGCACACCGCCCCGCCCGCGCTGTTCTTCACCCGGTGGATCACCCACTTCTGTGCGCCCGTCTTCGTCCTGCTCGCCGGCACGGCCGCGTATCTGCACGGCCGCCGGCTCGACTCGACGCGTGCGCTCTCGTGGTACCTGCTGACCCGCGGCCTCTGGCTCGTCGTGCTCGAGGCCACCGTGGTGAAGGCGGCGTGGATCTTCTACCTCGGCCCGGAGATCCTCGTCCTGCAGGTGATCTGGGCGATCGGCATGTCGATGGTCGTGTTGGCGGGGCTGGTGTGGTTGCCGCGCGCCGCCATCGCCGCGTTCGCCGTCGTGCTCGTGGTCGGCCACAACCTGCTCGACGCCGTGCCCGCGGCGGCGTTCGGATCGCTCGGTTGGCTCTGGACCCTGCTGCACGCGCCCGGCCGGCTCGCCCCGTTCGAGGGTGCGCGGTGGCTCGTCGTCTACCCGCTGGTGCCGTGGATCGCGGTGATCGCCGCCGGCTACCTGCTCGGCCCGTGGGCGGCAGGCCCCCGGGTCGAACGACGCGCGCGCTTTCTCCGTGCCGGGCTGCTGCTGCTCCTCGGCTTCGTCGTGCTGCGCGCCACGAACCTCTACGGTGACCCGCAGCCCTGGACGACGGCGCACGGGCCCGTCCGCACGCTGCTCGCCTTCGTCGATTGCCAGAAGTATCCGCCCTCGCTGCTCTTCCTGGCGATGACGCTCGGGCCGGCGCTCTGCGTCCTCGCCTGGCTGGATCGTCCGCTCGGGCCGGTGGCGCGCGCCGTCGCCGTCTACGGGCGCGTGCCGCTCTTCTACTACGTGCTGCACCTGCTCGCGCTGCACCTGCTCGCGGTGGCCCTGGCATGGCCTGCGTCGGGAGTCGCCGCGCTCACGCGGGGCTACATCGTCGGGGAGTCGCTCGCGTACCCGCTGCCCGCCGTCTATGCGCTCTGGGTCATGGTCGTGCTCGCGCTGTATCCCGCCTGCCACTGGTTCGCCGGCGTCAAACGGCGCAGCCAATCGCCCTGGATGAGCTACCTGTGAGGGGCGCGGTCCTCGTCGTCGCGGTGCTTCTCTGCGGGTGTGGCGCGCATCGTCCCGTGCCGCCGGTCGTTCCCGCGCCCACGGCCGCGGCCGCGGAACAGATCGCGGCCGCGTCCGAGCGGGCGCCCCTCGATGCCTGGACGCGGCTCGAGGCGCTCGTCGACGGCTACGGGCACCGCATCACGGGCTCGGCGGCGCTCGAGGCGTCGCTCCGCTGGGCCGCGGACCAGATGCGCGACATCGGATTCGACGCCGTGCGCCTGGAGCCGGTCGACGTCGCGCACTGGGTGCGTGGCGAGGAGCGTGCGCGCATCGTCGGGCCCGTCGATCGCCCGATGGTGCTGCTCGGGCTCGGCGGCACGGTCGGGACGCGGGGCACGCTGCGCGCACCCGTGACGGCGTTCGAGAGCCTGGACGCGCTGCGCGCGAGCAGCGATCGGCTCGACGGCCGGATCGCCTTCGTCGATCACCACATGCCGCCGTACGACGAAGCGACCGCCGATCCGGGCTATCGGCAGGGCGTGCAGGCACGACTGCATGCCGCCTCGGAAGCGGGGCGTCGCGGCGCCGCCGCGGTCGTGATCCGTTCGGTGACCGCGACCAGCCTGCGCACGCCGCACACGGGTGCGCTTGCCTACGACGACGGTGTGCCGAGGATCCCCGCCGCGGCGATCACGCTCGAGGACGCGGATCTGCTGGCGCGCCTGGCGCGTCGCGGCCCGGTCGAGGTCGAGCTGTTCCTGGGCGCGCGCACGCTGCCCGACGCACCCAGCGCCAACGTCGTCGGCGAGCTGCGCGGTCGCGAGCGGCCCGACGAGATCGTGCTCCTCGGCGCCCACATCGACTCCTGGGACGTGGGGCAGGGTGCGTCGGACGACGCCGCGGGCTGCGTCGCGGTGATGGAGGCCGTCCGTCTCCTGCGTGCGGCGGGCCTCGCGCCGCGGCGGACCATCCGCGTGGTGCTCTTCACGGGCGAGGAGTACGGCCTGTCGGGTGCGCGCGCGTATCACGCGGCGCACGGTGGCGAGCGCCACGTGGCGGCGTTCGAGACCGACTACGGCATGGCGGCCCCCGAGGCGATCGGCGTCGGGAGTGACGCGCGCGTGCAGGCGATGGCGCCGCTCCTGCCGCTGTTCGCGCGGTTCGGCATCCGCGAATTGCGGCCGCGTGCCTTCGGCTCCGACGTGCGTCCCATCGTCGACGGGGGCGCCGCGGCGTACGACCTCGAGCCCGACGGCCGGCACTACTTCGACATCCACCACACGGCGGCAGACACGCTCGACAAGATCCGTCCCGAGGATCTGCGCCGGAACGCGGCGGCGATCGCGCTGCTGGCGTGGGTGCTGGCGGAGGAGTGAGGCGCGCCGCGCCGCTACGCGCAGAGCTGACGGACGACGCCGACGAGGCGATCGAGATCGCTCTTCTCGACGACGGCGGCCGCGCGGAGCTCGCGCGCGTGGCGTTGTGCCTCGCCGTCGGCACTGAGCACGACGACCGGGACGGTGGCGAGGTTGTGATCCGCCATCTGCGCCCGCCGGAACGCGAACCCGTCCATCACCGGCATGTGCAGATCGAGCACGATCATGCAGGGCATCGCGCCGGCATCGCGGAGTCGGTGCAGGGCCTCCTCGCCATTGGCGGCGGTCAGCACCTTGAAGCGCTCCATCTCGAGCATGAGGGCGACGGCATCCCGCATGTCGTCGTTGTCCTCCACGAGCAGCACCAGGTGTTCGTCGGCGGCGGTCACGTCGCCCGAGTGTACACCTCGTGGAGCCACGCGCGAGCCCGGGTCTACGATTCGGTGTCGTCGAGGAGACGTTCGACCTCCTGGACGGCACGGCGTGCCTCCAGGACGGCGTGCTCGGCGGCGCGGACCTCGCGCTCGCGTTGCTCGAGCGCGCTCCGTGCCGTGCGCAGTCGGGCCTGCAGCCGATCCCGCTCCGCCGCGCGGCGTGCCCGCTCGGCCTCCTGGCGCTGCCGCTCGGCGTGTCGCTCCGCCTCGGCACGCGCCGCGGCGTGATCGTCCCGTGCGGGTGCGTGCGAACGCGCCGGCGCCTTGCGGGCGACGGGCGCCCACGACGACCCGAGCGCCTCGAAGCCGGGCGGATCGCGATCGGTGACGAGGGCGCCCGGTGGGTCCGGCTCGAAGCCGCCGCCTGCGGCGATGGCGGCGAGCGTGGTGCTCACACGGCGCAGGGTGGCGTCGATCGATCCGTGGCCGGCCTCGGTCAGGATGGCGGCGGCGCGCTTGCGCAGCGTCGCGAGCACGTCGCGGTGCTCGGCGGTCGCGCTCAGGTCGCCCGTGCGCAACCGCGTCGCGGCCGCCAGGAGCTGGTCGAAGGTGTCGCGGGCAGTCCAGTAGAGCTGATTGACGGTCCACGCCGAGGTCGTCGGTCGCCGGCGCTTCGCGAGGTCGGTCGCGGCGGCCTTGTCGCCCGCGTCACGGAGCTCCCTGACGAGACGGGTGCGCTCCGTCACGAAGTCGGCGAGCGGCGCGCGGTAGAGGGCCTCGAGGGCGCGATCGTGGGCGGGCATGCTGCATCCTATCCCGGCCGGCTGGGTCCGTGCTCGTGCTGACGGACGCCGGCTGCTTCACGCTGACCCAGATCCGGGTTCGCTACCGTGAGGTGTCGGTCCAGGCGACGGTCCGGCGGAGCCCTTCGGCGAACGGCGTGCGTGCGACGAAGCCGAAGCGCTCGCGCGCGCGGCTGGTGTCGAGGCGGCGACGGGGTTGGCCGTTCGGTTGCGTGGCGTCCCAGAGGATACGTCCTGCGAATCGCGTCTCTCGGGCGATGAGCTCGGCCAGCTCGCGGATCGAAATGTCGACGCCCGAGCCCAGGTTCACGGGCTCGGGATCGTCGTAGCGCTCCGTCGCCAGCACGATGCCTTCGGCGGCGTCCTCGACGTAGAGGAACTCGCGCGTGGCGGAGCCGTCGCCCCAACAGACGATCGACGGGGCACCGGCGTCGCGCGCCTCGCAGCACTTGCGGATGAGGGCTGGAATCACGTGCGACGTCTCGGGGTCGGAGCGGTCGTGCGGTCCGTAGAGATTCACCGGCAGGAGGTAGATGCCGGGGAGGCCGTACTGCTGCCGGTACGCCTGCAGCTGGACCAGCAGCATCTTCTTCGCCAGTCCGTACGGCGCGTTGGTCTCCTCGGGGTAGCCGTTCCAGAGGTCGTCCTCGCGAAACGGCACCGGCGTGTGTTTCGGGTAGGCGCACACCGTCCCCACGCACGTGATCTTGCGGAGGCCCGCCCGGCGAGCCTGCTCGACGAGATGGAGGCCCATCACGGCGTTCTCGTAGAAGAAGGCTCCGGGTTGGGCGCGGTTGGCGCCGATGCCGCCGACGACGGCGGCGAGATGGATCACGACCGTGGGCCGGGTGTCGGCGAAGAGACGCGCGGTGGCGGTGGCGTCACGGAGGTCGTACTCCGCGCGCCGCGGTACGATGACGTCGCGGCAGCCGTGGCGCTCGAGGGCGGCCACGACGTGGCGACCGAGGAACCCCGCACCGCCGGTGACGCACACGCGCTCGTCGGCCAGGCGGATCATGCGAGCGCTGCGCCCATGCGGACGTCGCCCTCGATGCGCGCGACGTCCGCGGGTGGCGTGATGCCGAGCCGCGCCATGTTGGCCGCGCAGGCCGAGAGCAGGCGGCCGTCGTCGGTGCTCTCGCCGAAGACGGCGAGGTTCCGTGACGTGACGTAGCGGATCTCGTTCTCCGGCACCTTCCAGACCTCGCCGTGTCCCGGCTCCTGCCCGGTCCATTCGTCGAGCTGCTTGGCGCGGACCGGCTCGTGCGGGAAGCGCCGGAACGCATCGCGCAGGACGCGTACGCGCACGTACTGGTGGATCCAGAACTGGTGGACGTCGAGACGGCGGAGCAGCACCTCGCCGTCGGGCGTGGTCGTGCCGCCCGCGCTGCTGACGTGCCCGTCCAGGAGGAGCTTGCGACAGCGGCAGAAGATGAGGCCCGTCACGGCCGGGTCGTCGAGCCCGAGGAGCCACGCGTGGAGTCGCGTGACCGCAGCGACGTCGACGTCGATCAGCCACTTGTCGTCGATGCACCAGTAGACCCACTCGTCGTCGGGGAGATCGCGCAGCAGCGCCTCGACGGTGGCGACGATGGGTCCCGGCGACGGCACCAGCTCGACCGCCGGATCGCGCCAGGCGTCCGGCCAGCGTGTCTGCTGGAAGGGAATGCGAAAGGTGAACGGATGGTCGGGCCAGCGCGTGCGGTAGGTGCGCACCATGTGCGCCGCCATCGGTGCGTAGCGGTCGCAGCTCAGCACGATGGCTCGCATGCGGCGGTCGTATCAGGGGGACTGGCGGAGGGCGACCTGCGCGGGCGTCAGCGGGTAGCGCTGGCCGTCGCCACCCACTGCGGGTACAGGGAGCCATGCGACTCGGTCTCTACGTCCGCAACATGGGTCCGCAGTCGGCGCCCGACACCGTGGTGGCGTGTGCACGCGCGGTGGAGGACGTGGGGCTCGACCACCTGTGGGTCGGCGACCACATCGCCATCCCCCCCGACGACGCCGAGGGATCGAACGGTCGCTACCTCGATCCGCTCGCGACGCTGGCGTTCCTCGCCGGGTGCACCTCGCGCGTCCAGCTCGGGCTGGGCGTGCTGGTGCTGCCCTATCGTCCGCCGCTGCCGACGGCCAAGTGGATCGCGACCATCCAGGAGCTGTCGCGTGGCCGGCTGCTCTTCGGCGTGGGGTCGGGGTGGATGAAGCCGGAGTTCCGCGCGGTCGGCGTCGACTACACACGACGCGGGAAGATCACCGATGCGACGCTCGAGCTCCTGCAGCGCTGCTTCGCGGACGACGTCGTCGAGGAGAACGGTCAGCCGTTCCTGTTCCGTCCGCGTCCGCCGCGTCCGCCGATCCTCGTCGGTGGTGCGCCGCAGTATGCCTTCCCGCGCGTCGTGCGCTTCGGTGAGGGGTGGATGCCGTTCGGCGTCGAGCCCGGTGAGCTCGCGCCGCAGATCACGGAGCTGCGCCGGCAGATGACCGCGGCGGGCAGGCCCGAGCCGCAGATCGTCGCCGTCACGCGTCTCGACTTGGACGATCCGCCGGCAGCGACCGCCCGTGCGGAGGCGTTCGCCGCGGCCGGAGCAACGGCGCTGGTCCACGGTTGGCGGTACACGGGGTACGACGATTTCCGTGTCGGTGCCGACGCGTTGGCCGCGCTCGACGTCGCGCGGTAGCCGTCGACTACTGCGGCGCCGCGAGACAGTCGACGTCGGCCTGCGCGCGGGCGAGGGCGTCGCCGAGTGCGGCGCCGCACGGCGCGGACAGGCGACGGCGCGCCGCCTTGTCGGCCTTGGCGCCCGCCGCCCGCAGGCGCTTCCGGGCGCGGTTCAGGAACCGACTCGCCTTGGCGCCCGGCGCTGCCGCGCGCTGCAGGAACCCCTCGGCCTGCGCGAAGAGCTTGCCGATGGTGGCGGGCACGTCGTCGGCGGTGCATTCGGGAACGCTCAGGCTGCCGAGGAAGCCGGGCCCGACGTCGGACAGTACCATCGCCTCCGACACGCAGCTCGCGTCGGCCGCACAGCGGTCGCGCGTGCACGCATTGCCGTCGTCGCAGGCGGCGGTGACGGTGTCGACGTGCTCGCACGTGCCGTAGACGGTGCAGCGATCGGTCGTGCACGCGCTGGCGTCGTCGCACTGCGCGTCCGTCGTACAGTCGGTCTGGGCGTCGGCGTGGATCGAGATGACCGCGCAGTGGTGGTAGAAGCAGGGCGTCGGGTGGTCCGACATGAACTCGAGCACCTGCAGCGTGCAGCGCGTGCAGGTGACGTCGGAGGGCAGGGCCACCTCGAACGACACCGTGTCACCGAAGGCGCTGGTGTGCGGCAGCATGCCGTCGGCGAGCACTGGGAACTGCGGCGGAGCCATCACGTCGACGCTGCCACAGTCCGTCACGCCGGGGATCACGGGCGGGCTCGCGGGAAGCTCGCTCTGATCGTTCACTGCGAGCGCTACGCGGTAGTGGCCGGGGTGGTAGATGGTCTCGTCGAGCGTGATGGTGATCGTTTCGCCCGGCGCGAAGGACGTCACCACGCCCGTTGCTTCGACGTCGCCCTCGTTGCCGCAGGGCCCCGTCTTCTGGGGGGAGCCGAGGAAGTCCTGCGTCCGCCAGGAGCTGGGGGACCGCAGCAGGAAGTGCGCGTCCGCGCTCCGCGGGAAGAGTGCGGCGACGAGGAACGCGCCGAGGATGAGGGGCAACGCAGGGATGACGATGGGGATACTCTGCGTCCGGCAATCGGGCAATGACGCGCGCTGCGTCGAAATCGATTGACAGCCGCCGACGGGTGGTGCGACCCCATCCAATGATGTCCCGCTTTCCTCTGGTCCTCGCACTCGCGATCTGCCTGGTCCCTCCCGTGTCCGCCGCCACGGTCGTCGACCTCGGTTCATTCCTCCCGATCGGGATCAACCGGCACGGCGTCGTGGTCGGCGACATCCTCGATTTCAGCGACGACGACAGCGTCGGGCACGCCGGCATGTGGGCGAATGGCGTCCTGACGCCGCTTCCCGAACGCCCGGGGACGGTGCTGACCGACGCCCTGGCGATCAGCGACACCGGGCGGATCGTGGGACTGGAGTACGTCGACGGCAACAACGTGCACGCCGTCTTTTGGGACGGCGCCGTCCTGCCGACGCAGATCGGTCCGCTCAGCAATGGCTACGACTTCAGTCAGGCGGTGGACGTCGACGACTTCGGCAACGTCGTCGGCTCGACGTCGGTCGACGGGCCGCCGCACTACTACTATGGCTTCTACGCGCCGGCGGGCGGGTCGCTGACCCCGGTGGGCGTTGGGGACCTCGATGTCGACCAGGGCAACAGTCGCCTGGGAGCGATCAGTGGCGACGGCACGACGCTGCTCGGCGAGGTGACCGGCACGGACAGTGCGGACGGATACTACCTCTGGTCGACGGCCAGCCCCGCCGCACCGGGCATCAAGCTCGACATCACGCCCGATCGCAATGCGTTCTCCCTGTTCGGGGGTTCGATCTACAGTCCGCACCTGATCCAGAACGCGCTCGCGAGCGACGGCGCGGTGTACGGCTTCAAGGGAACCGGCGAGAGCAGGACCTGGTTCCTGCGCACGAAGGACGGCGTGGAGACGCCGGTCGTCGGACTGGCGGCCCACAACGGGATCAACGCCCGACACGTGATCGTGGGGACCCTGTACACCGGCAACATGATGGACCCGGTGCGCGCGGCGAAGTGGGACCCGACGACCAAAGCGGTCACCGACCTGAACACGCTGCTGCCGCCGAACTCGGGGTTCATCCTCTACGACGCCCTGGCGATCTCCGACACCGGCGACATCGTCGGTCTCGCGTTTCACAACGGCGTCGAGGTGGGCTTCCTGCTGCGATCGCCGGCGCTGACGGCACAGGCGGTGGCGTCGCCTGCGCAGGTGAAGATCGATCCCAACATCAACGACGTGATCCAGGTCGTGGTGACGCTGCTCAACAGCACGGAGCAGACCCTCACCGGCGTCGCGGCCACCGGCGCACCGACGGTGGCGGGTACGGGCGCGGCCGAGGCCGTCGGCGCGCCGGTGCCGCCGTCGGTCGATCTCGCGCCGGGGCAGAGCGGCACGATCACGTACACGTTCAAGCCCACCAAGGCTGGGAAGGTCACGTTCACGTTCCCCGGCTTCGCCGACGCGTCGGGGACGGTACAGAACGACGAGGGGCCGGTGTCGACGGGCGAGGTGAAGATCGTCGACGTCAGCGTCGAGGTGACGGTGACCCCGTCGACGCTCGCCAGCGACAGCAGTCGCAACTCGTTCGGCGTCGTCCGCATCAAAGTGACGGACTCGAAGGGCAATCCCATCGTCGGGCAGCGCGTGCGTCTCAAGGTGCCGCGCTGGTTCGGTGCGCTGCGCGACCTCACGCCCTCGCTGCTCGTCTGCGACGACGCCGGCACGCGCATCTACCCGCCCGGCGAGAATCCGATCCTCGACAACGTCCGCATCGCGACGACGGGGAGCAGCGGTGAGCTCGTCTACGGCCTGTGGCTCGGGACCGACCGGACGGCGCCACCGTCGTCGCAGTTGTTCGTGCCGGCCGAAGCGATCGACGACGCCGGTGCGCTCATCTCGGAAGGGGGCAAGCTCGTCGACATAGCGAACCCGAACCAGGGCGGAGCGCCCGGCATCGATCTGGGGCGGGGGGCGCTCAACGATCGGCAGACGGCAGAGCTGCCCGAGAGCCAACGCCTGGATGCCGCCGGCATCACCGGTCGTGGCGCCCCGACGGCGGTGCTGCAGTCGCTTGTGCGCTGGCTCGAGAGCGAGCGCGAGAAGGGCTTCGTCGCGTTGCAGAACGTCGACTTCGGCCCGATCACGTCGGTCGATGGGACGAGTGCGGGCGTCGTGTTCTTCCCGCGCGGGCAGGGGGCGGCGGTGCTCGAGCACCTTCGCAGCGACGGCGGTGCCAATCCGCCGGCGGCGGCGTTCGTGCTGCAGATCGAGGTCAGCCAGCTCGACGCGCGCGGTCGCCATGAAGTGCAGTGGACCCGCAATTTGATGCCCCTCGCGACGTGGGAGACCACGCGACCGCTCAACACGCTGGGGATCGAAAACCCGGCGACGCCGGTCCGGGGTCGTGCGATCGCGGCAACCGGTGTCGTCACCGGCGATCCGAACGCCTTCTTCGGGTTCCCATACCCCACCGCATCGCCCACCGGCGGGTACTCGGGAAGCTGCCTGCCGGTGATGAACGGCGTCGGTGTCGACGTGCACTCACCGGTGTCGCTCCTGGTGAAGGATGCGGCCGGTGGTGGCGTCGGATTCGATGCTGCGGGCGCGTACACGAACGAGCTCGAGGGTGGGACGTATGCGGGCGGTGAGCCCGGTCAGTATCTCCTGCCGCCGGGTGCGTTCACGGCCGACATCAACGGGACGGGTTCGGGGCGCGCCACGATCGTCCTGACGGCGTCCGGCGCGAGCGGCGTCACGGCGAAGACCATCGTCCTGAAGGCGAAGGCCGGAAAGGCCGGCACGCTCGAGTTCGACGATACGCTCGGGAGCCCGCGGGGAACGTTCAACAAGCGGAAGCTCAAGCTGAAGAGCGGCGTGCCGCTCGCGATCACCGGGCTCAAGCGGCGCGTCCGGGTGCGGAGCGGGGACGAGCTCACGCTGAGCGTGCGCGACGTGTTCGGATCGCCGGTGCAGGGCGCGCGCGTGCATGCGACCGGGAAGGGGTTCGATGCGAGCGCGGTCACGGCGACGGATGGGAGCGCGGCGCTGCCGCTGCTCCTGACGAAGTCGGTGCGGCTGACGGTGGAGGTGAGTGGGGCGGGGATGGAGACGAAGAAGCTGAAGGTGGCGGTGAAGGTGCGGAAGTAGGGGGGCGACTCTGGATCGGGGCGCTGGCGACCGTCCCGACGGGGCAGACGCGATGAGAGCCGTGGTGATGATGCTCTGTGGCGTGCTCGCCCTCCGCGCGGTCGCACAGGCTGACGGCGTCCCGAGGGTCGAGGGGCCCGTGACCGGTGGCGCGGGGAAGCCGTTCCTGGCGACCACGACGTTCGATCTCGGCGCGCTCGGCTACGAGCAGGCCGAGTACTTCGTGTCCGGCACGGCGATCAGCTATCTGCCGTCGGGATCGCTCGGTAGCGACGGCCGCTGGACCGTGGCGCCGAACGCGAGCGCCCCCTTCGCGACCCGGGTGGTGGTCTACCGACCCGTGAAGCCGCGGCGGTTCAACGGCACGGTCGTCGTCGAGTGGCTGAACGTGAGCTCGCTGGTCGATGCCGCCGGCGACTGGGTCACCGCGCACGTGGAGCTCATGCGTGAGGGCTACGCGTACGTGGGTGTCTCGGCGCAGGTGTTGAGCATCGAAGGCGGCACCTCGGTGCTCGGCGTTCCGTTCCTGAACCTGAAGAGCGTCGATCCGGCGCGGTACGGCAGCCTCTTCCATCCCGGCGACAGCTTCTCGTACGACATCTTCACGCAGGTCGGACGCGCGCTCCGCGCCGACGCGCCACCGGGTCTCCTTGGTGGGTTGCGTGCGAAGCGTATGATCGCCACCGGCTACTCCCAGTCTGCGCATCGGTTGGTGACGTACGTGAACGCGATCCACCCGGTCACCGGCGTGTTCGACGGGTTCCTCCTGCACGCGCGACCGGCGGGTGCGACGCCGCTGTCGCAGCCGCCGCAGCCGCCGCAGCCGATGGTACGCCTGCCGGCCGTCGCCTTCGTCCGTGACGATCTGGACGTGCCCGTGCTGATCTTCCAGACCGAGACCGATCTGATCGGGCTGGGGGCCCACGTCGCCCGGCAACCCGACACGCGGCGCGTGCACACGTGGGAGATCGCGGGCGCGTCGCATGCCGACACGTACACGCAGGGCGCCGGTCCCACGGACCTCGGCGACTCGCCAGAGAGCCTGGCGCTGCGGATCACCCGCTCGCCGCGTCCGGGCCTGACTTGCGATATGCCGGTCAACTCCGGCCCCCATCATCTCGTGTTCGACGCCGCGGTCGCGTCGCTGGGTCGATGGGTACGGACGGGGCATCCGCCGCGCTCGATGCCGCCGATGGAGCTCGATCCGGGGCCGCCGGTGGCGATCGTTCGCGATGCGCGCGGCAACGCGGCGGGCGGCATCCGTACGCCGGCGGTCGACGTGCCGCTCGCCTCGCTGTCGGGCGTCGGCAACGGCCCCGGCGTCTCGTGCAGCCTGTTCGGCGCGACCGCGCCGTTCGATCTGCCGACGTTGCATGCGCTCTATCCGACGCACGCGGCGTACGTCGCTGCGTTCCGGAAGGCGCTGCGTCGCGCGCGCCGTGCCGGCGTCATCAGGCGGGCCGACGCCCGCTTGATGAAGCAGGTCGCGGATGCCGTCGACTTCGTGACCATCGGGAGCGCGGCGATGCGGTGAGGGGCGGGACCTGGCTGGGTGGGACCGGCTGGACGCGTGGGATGTGGCTGGCTATGTGTCGCAGCCGCTCGAAGGGAGGAACCATGCGCCTATCACCGACCATCCGGACGTTCTTCGTCGTCGCATCGCTCGTGATCGCCGCCCGATCGCTCGCGGTGGACATCGATTCTCTGAAGGGCACGACGCCCAAGGAGCGCGCCGCGGCCCAGACGCTCATGATGAAGGAGGAGCTCGGGCTGAGCGACGCGCAGGTCGAGAAGGTCCGCGCGATCAACCTCGCGTACGCCGAGAAGATGGATCCAACCATTCAGGGCCCGGACGGCCCGCTCAAGAAAGGGCTGGAGGCGACGAACCTCCAGCAGCAGAAGGAAGGGGAGCTGAAGGCCGTCCTGTCGGCGGAGCAGTACACGAAGTATCTCGCGTCGAAGCTGGAGATGCGCGACCACATCGTCGAGCGGGTCTTCGAGGAGCGGGCAAAGAGCGGCGGCCACTGATACCGCGGCCATGCCCACGAGCGCTTCGGCGAGCTCGACGTGAACGTGCTGAACCAGTTCGGCGATCAGACGCTCGACCTGATCCGTCGCATGGAGGTGTGCGTGCCCGCGCTCGCGGTGCCGCCGGAGCTGCTGCAGTTCGAAGAGCCGTGAGGCTGGGGCCTACGGCCTCTACCAGTCCTCGAGTACCTGCTCCTCCCAGTGCGCTCCCAGGTACTGCATGGGCTCGACGCGCAGGAACGGGGTGACCGCGGCGCCGTCCGGGTTGACGACGACGTCACCCGCACAGATCTCGCGGTCGCCCCACGGCGCGCAGCCTGAGCCCTGCAGGGTGAACTGTTGCGGCAGCAGGTTGTCCGGGGACACGCTGTACGCCGAGCCGACGCCCTGCTTCCAGGTGTCGGTGTTGTCGTCGCAGCCGAGCCCGGCGAAGCAGTTTACCACCTGGTTCGCGAGCTTCTTCTGGGTGCCGGTGAAGAAGAAGCTGCCGATCTCCTGGAAGAAGCCCAGGTTCGCGCCGATGTCGTCCTTCACGGTGTCGTACAGGACGTCGGCGACGTCGTTCCGAAGCGCCGCACTGTAGAACGCTTCGGAGATCACCATGCCGGCCTCGGTGAACGCCCAGTGCACCAGGCCCGAGCACATCGTCCCGCGCAGCTCGTTGTTGTTCCAGTTCGCCGTACCCGCGGACCCGTACGGGAGCGTCATCCCGTCGAGCCCACTGTAGTCGCTGATCTTGTAGTAGCCCTCGATCCCCAACGCCTCGTCGGCGGCGGCCTCGAACGCCGGGCGGATCCAGTCGGCGGCCGGCTTGAGCAGCAGGCCCTCGTACGCCAGCCGCCCCTTCGAGATGGCCGTCGGCACCGACTCGGTGACGATGCCCGGCGTCGCATTGTTGAGCGGTCCGAGCTTGAACTCGTTGTTGTCCAGCAGGTCGTCCTCGTCGGGCTCGTCGTAGGCGGTGTTGTGACGGACGGTGTGCGGATCGAGGAAGATGACCGCGTGACGATGCCGCTGGTCGATGGCGTGGAAGATCGTCACGACGATGTCCTCGCCACCGGGCGTGTTGACGGGGACGAGCCCGACGTCGCCCTTCTCGGCGTTTATCACCTGCGCGCCGACCAGCTCGTCGACGATGCATTTGCACTTGCAGCCGAACTGGATGGGCACGGCGTCGCCCAGCCGGCGACGATCCTGGGCCACGTTGCGGAGTACGACGAGCTTGCTCTGCAGCGCCTTGCCGAGGACGTCCGACAGCGGCGTCTCGCGCGTGAGCTGCACCAACCGGCCCTCGGCGTCCACCGCGGCCAGCCGGCCGGAGCTCGCGAGCTTCGCGACCTTCTTCGCCTTGCCGAATCCGGCCAGGCTGTAGAGCACCGCGGTGGAGCCGCAGCCGAGGCCGTCCTCGACGACGACGTAGCCGCCCATGTCCTCGCATTCCTCGACGTGATCGACGCCGCCGCACTTCTCGGCGATCAGCGCGTCCTCGAACCAGTGGTCGCGTTCCCAGACGAAGCCGTTCAGCACCGACTGACGGTCGGGAAGCTCCATCTCGTCGGGGTCGAACGGCCGGTCGACGATGCCGTCGTCGTCGACGTCGATGCCATGGATCGCCCATGCAGGTGCCAGGCCGCCGAGCAGGAGGACCAGGACCAGGGTGTGCAGGCGCGTCGTCATGCGCCCGGGTACCGCATGATGCGCCCGCGTGCCACCGAAATCGTCGCGTCCGTCGCGCCGGTGTCACAGCGCCTCGGCGCGGGAACGAGGCTGCGAGGACGGCGGTAGTCTCTTGTTCGCTACCACGTGGACTACGTTGCGAGGTCGAGGAGAAGCGAGCGCGGCGTGGCATGGCATGACGCGCCGTGACGCCATCGCAGAAGCGTTGGAGGGTCGTTCGGTCTCGGACACATGGCGTCGTGGACCGTCGCCGTGGCAGGGTGCGTCACCGTGCAGGGATTCCGCACACGGATCCGCCCGCGACGGCTCATGCGCTGCGCGGCATGGGCCTTCGCGATGGGCGTCGCGCTGTGGAGTGCGACCCCCGCCGCGGCGCTCCCGCCCTGCGGCGATCCGAGCCCCCAGGCCGTCGGCGGCAGAGCCCGTCTCCTGTGGGAGGACCGCGCGACCGGCGTCGATGACGAGGTGTCCTACGAGGGCAGCATGGCTGCCGCGGTCTCGCCGGCGCAGCTCGGCGATCCGGCCGCCGGCGCGTCCGCCTTCCGCATCTGCATCTGGGACACGCCGCAGGATCGGACGACCCCGCGTCTCGTGTACGACGCGGAGATTCCCCCCGGCGGAACCTGCGGGGGCAAGCCGTGCTGGAATATCCTTGGTGCGAAAGGCAGTCGGCGGGTGCGCTTCAGGGATCGAACCCGACGCAATCCCGGCGGCGTCGAGGTGCTCGAGGTGCGGGCCAAGGGCGCATGCAAGGTCTCCTGGGTGGTCCGCGCGGAGGGCGCCAACCTGCCGACCCCCGGCAGCACCGACGGGGCACTCCTGGCGCAGCACGATGCGGTCATCGTGGAGATCCGCAACGGCGACGGGCTCCTCGTGCAGAGCCGGTTCGATGCGCCCGCCGCCACGAACGTCTCCACGCGGTTCAAGGCGACGATCCGTGGCACGGCGCCGCGCTGCCGCAGCGGGAAGAGGAGGGCGCGCCGCCCGAACGTCGTCTTCGTGCTCGCGGACGACCTGGGCTACGCCGACCTCGGCAGCTACGGAAGTCCCGACAACGCAACGCCGAACCTGGATCGCCTGGCGAGTGAGGGTTCCAGGTTCACGCAGTTCTACGTCGGTGCGTCCGTCTGCACGCCATCGCGCGCGACGCTGCTCACCGGGCGCTATCCGGGCCGCATGGAGTTCACGCCCGCGGGAGTCTTCTTCCCCTTCGACGCGACCGGTCTCGATCCTGCGGAGCAGACCATTGCCGAGGTGCTGCGCGAGCGCGGGTATGCGACGGCGCTCATCGGCAAGTGGCACCTCGGTCATCTCCCGCCCTACCTTCCCATCCGTCAGGGCTTCGACCTCTTCTTCGGCCTGCCCTACAGCAACGACATGGACGAGCCCTGGTATCCGGGGCAGGAGCCTCCGGTGCACGGCTGCAACTCGCTGCTGCCGGACTGTCGTCCCGGCGTCCCGCTGATGGAGGGCGAGCGCATCCTCGAGATGCCGGCAATCCAGGAGACGCTGACGACGCGCTACACCGAGCGTGCGATCGAGTTCATGCGCGCCGCGGTGGCGCAGGGCCAGCCGTTCTTCCTGTACTACGCGAGCCACCTGCCGCACGTGCCGCTGTATGCATCGACCGACTTCCTCGGCCGCTCGGCCGGTGGCCTCTATGGAGACGTCGTCGCCGAGCTCGACGCGAGCGTCGGCGCGTTGCTGCAGGAGATCGATGCGCTGGGCATCGATGACGAGACGCTCGTCGTCTTCACGAGCGACAACGGACCGTGGCTCCTGTGGGCGACCGACGGGCCCGTCCCGCCGGGGGGCCAGGACGGCGGCAGCGCCGCCCCGCTCCGCCAGGGCAAGAGCACGACGTTCGAGGGAGGCATGCGCGTGCCGCTGATCGCGCGCTGGCCGCGACACATTCCGCCGTCGCGCACCATCGCCCAGCCCGCGACGATGGCGGATTGGATGCCGACGCTCGCCGCACTCGCCGGCGGGGCGCTGCCGCGCGGGGTCGAGATCGACGGCAAGGACCTCTGGCCGCTCCTGTCGGGCAGTGGCTCACGCGACCCGGACGGCGTGCTGCGCTACCTCTACTACCGTCAGGACAACAGCGGGGTCGGTGCCTATCGCGAGGGCCGCTGGAAGCTCAAGCTCGCGGTGCGCGGTGGCGAATCGGTCTACGCACGCTACGACCACGACGACCTCCTCTTCGACCTCGAGGCCGACCCGGGGGAGCAGCACGATCTGGCACCGGCGATGCCGGAGAAGGTCGCGGAGCTGAAGCGGCACATGACCGAGCTGGCTGCGGAGGTCGAGCCGCCGGACGCGGCTCGCCGAGCGGGGGCGATGGATCGTGCGAACGAGGGCGGGAGAACGGATGAGAGGCGCTGAGTGCCGAGGAGGGGAATCGAACCCCTACGCCCTTTCGGACTGCGGATTTTGAGCCAGGGCCGGATGGCGAGAGCGATCCGAGCGGATCGGCAAGCGTCGAGAAACCCAGGGCGGACGAGTAGGGCGATTGGATCGGTGTCGACCGGTGTCGATTGGAGCATACGGACAAAAGGCGGACAACCTAGCGCTAGTCCGGGTTCGACTTGTCCGGTTCCGATGGGGAGTCATGGCAGGCAGCACGCCCGCCCGTGTCAGCCGCATCGACTGCGGCCGCGAGGGGACCTCGTCGAGGAGGGGCAAGCTCGGGGCAGTCCCATGCGAGGTGGCGGGCGTCAAACCGCTGGGGCGGCAGAGTGGACTCGGGCAGCGTGTCGGACTAGCTTGCGTGCTCGCATGAGGGTCTTGCGCATGTCGGTGCGGCGCCGGCAGAGGATGCGCCGGTTGTTCGGCCACGCCTCGCCCGCCGCGTTCATAGCTCCAGTGACCTTTGAACAGTTGCAGCCTGACCTACGGCACAATGCTCGCTCTCCTGAACTGGAGGAATTGCGGTGAAACGACACATAGCGGCGCGTCGGCTGGGGCAGGGTATTGATCCACCCCGTTCGCGCGCGATCCCCGCCGCAGGGTGCACACGATTTTGCGTGGCGGCCGCAATCTCATTGCTAATCGTGACCTCATGCCAGCACGTCGTGTGGACAAAGGCGGGATTCAACCCGGCGGATTGGAATCGCGACCGCTACGAGTGTGAACGTGACATGCGGCAAAGTGGATACTACGGGGGAGGACTTGTCGGGGAAGCGAATGCTGCGAGCTTTTTTGCGAGTTGCCTGATCGCAAGAGGGTACTACAAGACAGACGGGAACCAGTTAGCTGGCAGCGCTCCGCAGCCGAGCGCGCCATCGCAGGGCGCCGCCGTTCCGGCAATCCCGGAATACCCCCCGGATGCACCGCCTGGCTTTTCGATCACTACCGTGCGAGCGGGGACCGGTGCGGCTCCTAAACTGTCGGATACGGTTAAAGTCCACTACCAAGTATCCCTTCTCGACGGCACTATCGTCGATAGCTCAATACTTCGAGGCGTCCCCGCATCGCTGCCTTTGACGAAAACCATCCCCTGCTGGCAAATCGCACTCCCGTCGATGCGCGTTGGCGGCCGGAGCGTGTTCACATGTCCCCCTGAGATGGCATACGGCGCCAGCGGGAGTGGGCCAAAGATTAAGCCGGGTGCCACCCTAAAGGCGGACGTGGAGCTACTCGAGATCCTAGACTGAGGCCCCAGTGACGCTCGGGGGTTGGGCTTTAGAGGCCATGGCAGCAGCAGCTCGACCTTGCGCCTGGCCGTCCACCGCTGGAAGTCTTTCTCCGTCGCGTCTCCGTCGCGTCTCCGTCGCGTCTCCGTCGCGCCTCCGTCCGGACTCGGGTGCAGTCCCCTGTCCAGTCTCGGAGGGGAACCAGGTCAAGCCGACAACAAGTTCCACGCACTCGCGTACGCGTTGATGTCGCTAACTGATTGTGTGTCACCGGAGGAATAGATAGAGCCCTACCGCAATGGGGCTGGTTGCTAGGGCGGTCGCCGTCCGCGTGAACGACTTTCGCCGATGGTTCACGGATCGAAACGCGTTTAGGGACGAGCGGCGGCGATGCTTGAAATGCGGAAGACTTAGGTGGGTTCGTCCCCTCAATCCGTGCGACGCCTTTCAGGGCTGTTGCTCGACGTGCCTTGAAAAGGCAGCGGCGAAGGCGCGTGCCGACCAGGTGCTCATGTTCGAAACGCGATTGTTGCGACGAGTTTGGGTTCGCATCGTCGAGCAACGAGTACTCCGCGCATAACCGGCCGCGACACGGCACGGACACATCAACGTCCGCTTGTCGCATAGTCCGCTCTTGTGCGTACAGATCGCGCCGCCAAGTTCTCCCGATACTGTTCGTCGTGGGGCCGGGGCGCCGTCCGGCGATCTCCGAGGTTAGCCATCGAGCCAGTCGATGAGCGGGGCGAACGTTAGCTCTGATGGCCTTTGGTCAGGCCGCCCCTTGATAGTGTGAGCGCGCGTTAATTGCTCTCGTGGACCTTAGGAGCAAAGGTTGGGAGTTCTTCATCGGCATCATAGTGGGGTCGCCGTGCGCAGCGGTGCATCGTCAAGGCCTGGCACGGCCTGGGAGTTCGGGGGTTGGGGGCGGCGCGCTACTCGATCGCGTTTCGTCGCTGAGACAAGTGCCTCGCCCGATCCCGTAACGCCTTCGCAACTGTCGTGGCACGTTGCTGAATGCCAAGGTCGAGCGCCGCCCTCGCCGGAAGGCGGTCGAGCGCGTCGGCTAGCTCGCGTGCGAGGCGGCTTCCGCTTTGGACCGAGTTTGGAAGTCCGGCCCCCAACGTTTCCAGGGTGGCCAATGCGTTCCGGATGGCGCGTGCGGCGGCGGTCGCCTTCTCTGGGGTCGGTGAAGGCGCTGCCACCAACGCCTCGATGCTCTGTGCCGCAAGGACGCACGCCCGACTGCTTCGATCCAGCTCGTCAGCGGTGAAACTCACTCTTTTGCCTTTAGTGCGGCGCTCGGTCCTCCAGGAGCAGGAGGATGTGTGTCTAGCGACCACCCCGGCTGTGGCCACAACAACCTCTAGCCCTTCCGTCTGCGACTCCGCCGGTCGCCTTGCAGTGTAGTCTCATAGATTCCACGGCCAGTCGTCGTCGGCCGCAAACAGCAATGTTTGAGCAGCCTCCATCTTGAGCCACCTCTCCGGCGTGGATAGTCAGCATCTTGCGTGCGCGCGAATGAGTCCATGACGTCAGCGTCGATACATGTACTGGCCTGAGTTCCGGCGACGGGGGGCGAAGCGACCAGTCGCCAGATGCGTGGCTCCGGCCGTGTCCGCAACCGCATTCAGAGTCCCTGAAGCGCTCCCGCAAAATACGGGGCCATTTCCGGGCCGACATCGATAATGATCACCTTCTCCCAGAAGAGTTCGACGGTACCTTCGTCGCCGGTTCCATCCCAAAACCGTACGCGCCCGCTATGGTTCATTTGGAAGACCATCATGTCGCGGCATACGGAGAAGGCGGCAGCGCTCTGAAACAATATCCCACGGATGTAATCTCGCGCGTCTGCAAGCCAGGCCTTCTTGAGGCCGAGCGGCTGGATCCTGGCAAGAATGTCTCTTTGGGCGTGCCGATAGGCGACCTCTCGATGGAACCCGATCCGCACGCAGTCATGCTCCCCAGCGCTCCGGAAGGCACTATACAACAGGTCAACCGAATTCATCGTAACGTCAGAATGCCTTTCGCCCTGCGCGAGCACGTCGGCGCACCGTTTCGAGCGATACCATGGGCGACTAGAATCTCTCCGTGAACTGCGTAGAGGAGTTCTTGATTGGCTGCGAAACATAGGTCTCCCAGCATGTAGGCGCATCGTTTCGTCTCAATCGAAGAGCAACTGGGAGAGCAAGTGGGAAATCACTAGCCAGCCCAGCATCCTCGCCTGTAGCCTTGGCGGTGATCTTAGCAGGCTTGCTCATGCCGTATTGTAGGTGGAGCCGTATGCCAGGGCCGTTGAAACGATAGCCATCTGAGAGAACACTCCAGCAGGGTCTATCGCCGCAAAGGCCGGCATGAGGAACTCTCGTAACCATTGCGACACGCGGTCCATGTGCCGTACTTTCGATGACGCACAAGGCGAATCGCGTTCCATCGACGGGGTTGCCGAAGTCGCCGGGCGTTACTACCGGTCCAGTCCGATCATCCCGCCACGCCCACTTTGCAGAACTGCTCCTTCTCTGTGCGCCGGCCCGAAGGCGCACGGAAGTTGTTGCTGGGGGACTGCACGCGGAGCGTCCGGGCCAAGAAATACGACAGGATCCTGCGCTGTCGCACGAATCTTGGCACGGCTCCAAGTCATCGTGGCAAAAGCTGCCTCTCTCGCGGAACTCGCATGCGGAGGAACAGCACGAGGTCGGCGCATTGGAAATGCCCAGGTCGCATTCCTCTCCCGGCTGAACCAGCCCATCGCCACAATCAGCGGGCGCGGCCGTCTCGGCTTGGAGGCGCACTAGGGCGAGCACTCCGTGCGGTACAGGTGAGTAGCTGCTCGCGACTCCAGCGGCTACAATCTTGCCATCGGGCTGCACAGCCACACCATGGGCCGCGGCGTTATGCTCGCCTACGGTTGTTGTGACCACTCCTGCGACTCCGAACGTTGGATCGGGAACCCCCGACGGATCATAGCGCACGAATACAAAACCCGCGGCGCTGAACGCGTCGGAACCTCCCGCGGCAATGATGCCTCCATCTGGCTGTAGTTCCACGTCGTTGAGGAACCCCAGGTTATTCCGCACGATCCCGCCCGTGCCAAAGTTCGGATCTACGCTTCCATCGACATTGAAACGCGCGACGCCGTCGTTACCCGCGACAACCAATTTATTGTCGGCCTGAAGCCGTACCGCTTCGGCTCTCGCCGGCGATGATCCGAAAGTTGTGGTACTGATGCCGCCGGCGCCGAAAGCTAAGTCGAGAGTGCCGTCGATGTTGTACCGAACCAGCGCGATCGCGTTACCGCCACAGCAAATCGAGAGCCCGGCGGCGACGATTTTGCCGTCGGGCTGGATGATCACGTCGTAGGCATAGTCATCGCCCGCGCCCGCCAGTGAGGTCGTGACGATACCGCCGCTACCGAACGAGCCATCTAACGCACCATCCTCGGTGTATCGCGCAAGCGCGAACGCATAGTTGCTCCCAACGTACGCCGTTCCGGCCACAACTAGCTTACGGTCGGGCTGAATGGCGACTGCGTATGCATGAGCAACCGAGCCCACGCCGATGTTGGTGGACACGATTCCCCCGGCTCCGAAGGTTTCGTCGAGATTGCCGCTCTCCGTGTAGCGGACGACGCCGAACCCACTACCTCCGAAGCCGACAAGGACGATTCTGCCATCCGGTTGGATCGCAAGAGCCTCGGCTCCAGAATTCGGGCCAACGGCTGTGGTCGTGATGCCGCCACTTCCGAAACCCGGATCTGGTGTCCCGTCCACAGTGTATCGGGCGAGCACGAACACAGGCCCTGTGGCGATGCCGGCCGCGACGATCTTACCGTCGGTTTGTACGGCGACATCCCGCGCCTGGGCGTCGCCCGTACCTATGAAGGTCGAGATTTGCCCTCCATGACCGAAAGCGGGGTCTAGCGATCCCGCCGCCCACGCAATGCTTGCGGCCACCGTTGTGACTAGAAGTACCAAGCGTGCTAGCACGGTGAAAAGACCCGCATTGCGGACGCTGTAGCATGTAGGGCTTGCCGGCTGTCAAGAGCGCCTCAACCCAGGTATTGGTCACTGAATTCAGCGCGCGCGCTACGGTTCGCTTGCGGATTGATGCCGGAGAGGGCTTCGCCGGCTGCGACGATCGCAGTTCGGCGCGGATGCCGGCTCAGTGAACGGCGCCTGCTAACCGGCCGCCGAGCCAGGCTGCGATGGCGAGAGCGATCCACACGAACCGGCAAGCGTCGAGAAACTTAGGGCGGACGAGTAGGGCGACTGGATCGGTTTCTAACGCTGTTGGTTGGAGTCCACGGACAAAACGCGGACAATGAACGGCCTGACCGCGGCTGTTCCGCGACGCACGGCGGTTTGACGTCCGGAACAATCTCACCTCGACGTCGTCGCCATTGATTCCATGCCGTCGATCCGTACATGGGATGGACGACGAGCTGCTGGACGACGTGTTACCGAAGCGGCTATGCAAGCGGCAGGCTAGATCGCGCTCAGACCGCCTTGCGGCGATAACGTGCAAATGGGCTTCCTCCGCAACCTACTCAAGGCATTTCGACATGTACCCAACGCCGCTCTAGCGGGGCAGCGCGATGCGGCACTTGACCACAGCGTGAGGACGCAGGAACCGGCTACCCAGCCCGGGTCCGACCCGACTGAGGATACGCCGCGGGTGTTTGGCTCCGACTGGTATCTCCGCGGCATGTGCCCACGCTGCCGCGAATGGGTATACGTCGGGGAGGGCATCGAGAACCCCAGACACTGCGGGATGTCTCTAGTCAACCTCGGGTTCAAAGCTGACATCGATGCGGAGGATGCGCGGCGGGAGGAAGCCGAACGGACGTCCCACGACAAGCTAGTGTCTGATTTTGTCGACGCCGTTCTCAGTTTCACCCAGGAGCATTTGCCGACGCTGAGCCGAAAGTATCGTGAGACGCACGTCCTTGACGACTATGGCGTAGAGCAAGACATCGGATGGGACCGCGAAGTCGGGTACTTCATTGAGAACGTGCTTCGCTTGAACCCCTCCGCGAAGGAAACAATTGCCAGGGCTGCGGACCTCGTCACTCAGGCTGTACAGGCAGAGATCATGGAGGACCCACTTGGGCCTCTCTCTGACGAGGCCCCCGAAGATCCTCTCGCGTACGAACGCTACTGTGCCCAACTACTGTCGACACATGGATGGTCCACGCGGACGACTCAGGCGACATGTGACCAAGGAGTCGACATAGTCGCGGAGCGCGACGGACTGCGGGTGGCACTACAATGCAAGCTCTATTCGCGGCCCGTAGGGAACGGGGCCGTTCAAGAGATTATCGCCGGAACGGCTTACGTAGGTGCGGCGGTCGGATGTGTGGTCTCGAACAACACCTACACCCCAGCGGCTCGGCGTCTGGCCGCATCGGCGGCCGTTGTCCTGTTACACCATAGCGAGTTGGGGCGACTTGCTGATTTAGCCCCAGCCGTGCGCAAGCAGCAGTAGGGCTGTCAGCATGCCAGGGAAGGGCACGCCAGGGCCAAACGGCCCCGGCTTCATAGGAGTCCGCATCCTGTGCGCGCCCCGCGACACCCCACCTCCACAATGGGTTCCGAGCCAGTCGTGCCCTATGGGGGTGCGATTCGTCGGCCTAACCGCGTAAGAGTCCGGATCCTACGTGTCTGGGCCCTGATCGGGCTCCTGTCGCGCCACCTTCGCCAACTGCGCTCCGAGCCACGACACCGGTAGCTCGGTCTCCGGTGTCAACGAGAACGCCGTATCGAGTGAGCCGAAAGATCGGCTGAGGTACTTAGCCGACCGGTAGACGTAGTCCGGGACCGACGGCAACGGAGCGATGAACGGTACGCGGTGGAACTTGTGCAGGGGATTTGTGCACTGCCGCAGATTGTAGCTGCTGACGTGGTTCCACATGTTGTGGACCGCCGAGCTGAAGGGTGTGTAGGCGAACTGGTACAACTGCTCGCACTCCCCCTCGATCGCCATGTCGCGGACCTTCAGTCCAGACCAAGAGCCGACGTTGACGGCGGTCAGGAAGTCGCGACGCTGGCTCTCCAGCCATTCCTTCTTTCGGCCCAGCATGAACGCGACCTGATCGCCGAACTCGTCGTCGTCGGAATTGGCTTCGAGGTGCGCAATCATCAGTTTTTCTTGCCCGAGGCCGTGGAGGATGTACTGCCGCGCGCGAGGGGCCGGGTCTTTCAGTATCCACGCCAGGGTAATGTGCGCGTCGGTCATCGCACGCAGGACGAGCGGCGCGATGTGCCCGGTCCACATGCTCGGGGTAAGCGCTAGGTGAATGCTCAGAGTGGCCTGACGCGCCACGAGTCCGATGGCAACCTCGTAGGTCTCCGAGTTGTAGAGTTCGATCTTCGGGCGCAGCAGCGACCACCGTTCTTCCAGGCCCTTGTCGACCAGTTCGGCGTACTCCTCCATGATCGCGAACACCTTCCTGGAAACCTCGTCGACCGTGTCGTCAGTCGCCATGCTGCGGCTCCTCGAAGGTGCATTCGTCAAGATGTAGGGCGGCATTCCAAAACTCGCGCGCCCAGCAGCCGTGCAGCGTCGCCTCATCCGGCGTTGGTGTCTCGCTAAGCACGATTGCCCGCACGACCGCGGCGGCGTGCCGGCCGGCGTCGGATTCAGGGGCCGTGATGATGGCTTCCAGATCAGGCGGGTGGGCGTCGCCCGTCCAAAATAGGCCGCCGGTTGCGGTCTTGATGTACACCAGCGTCGCCTGCGCGACTGACGCAGGTGTGCCCCACTTATCGATCAGTTCCCTGACGCAACGCCGTAGGTCCTCCACCAGCGCTGGCCGCCTTCGTGCCACGGGTGGCAGGCCGACGATCGCCAGCGGACACGCAGGTATGAGCGCCACGAGGGGTTCGAGGACGGTGCGAAGAGGGGTGATAAGATCGGCCCGCTGAAGCTCGGTGACTAGCTCGCCCACCTGCGTCGGGCTCAGCCGTCGATACGACCGGAGCAGGCCGAAGTTCACCACCTGCTCCTGGTTAAAACACTTCCTTCCGAGCTTCGCCGTCTCAGTGCACAGTGCGGCGGCGTCCCGGTGCCCGAGTTGCTGGTGAGCGAGACCGAGCCACGTGATCTCGGGCAAGAGGTCCCGCACGTAGCTCAGTTCATTGAGATTCACCTGCGCCAGCAAGGGCGGCACGAAGGTCGACCCTATCTTTTTGTGGTCGCGAAGTACGGTCCCTTCGTGCTTCGGTCGGTTCCGCTTACGGCCCATGGATCGCCTCGTGGAGGATCATCGCCACCTCTCGTGCGTGTTCTCAAACCATACAAGGGCGCTGTTGGAGGCGGTGTCCTCGTCCACGGCGCGCATCGCGTCCAGCTCAAAGGCGTGTCGCTCCGCAAGACCCGCGCGGCCTTGACCCCGCCCGAGAAGTCGACGAAGTAACCGCCTCCCGCACGTCGCTACGCTCCGAGTGCTCGCCAGGCTCGGAACGGGTGATCGGCTTGCGCCAGAGATCGACTCGGCCGAATACGCACCTACTGGCTGTCACCCACAACCTGGTAGCCTGCCTTGTTGTAAGCGGACACGCAGGCTTTGATTTGAGCGCGACGATTCATGGAGCCCCAAGGATCGACGCGGCACTCGACTGTCTGCTTGGTTTCAGGGTGCTGCAAGACGACTACGCGGTAACGGAGCCGCATCCCGCCATTTGGAGTGTCGTGACCACGATAGATATCAGGCGCATGGATTCCCCCAAGGCTGGCGTCAGCAGCGCCACTGCCCGCTGTGGTCTCGGCCAGGGGTTGTGACGCCGGTTCTGAGGACGCGGAATCGGCACTCAATGGCAGCATATCGTCTGCGGGCTATGGATCGGCGCAGGCGTATCCAAGCATGCTCGCAACTGCGCTGTGCCGGCAGCGCCGGAGTCCCAACCCGTGACGCAAAACTCGTCGGGTAAGCAGAAGGCAGTGAAAGTGGATACGGGCCCTGGCGGCGCGAGTCGGATACTACAGGCCAGTGCACTTGGCCCGGGCTCTCCCTGCGGACCTTGATCTCCTGGAGGGCCTTGCAGTCCTCTAGGACCCTGCAGGCCGATCACGGTGGGGTCGAGCTGTTGCTCCGAAGGCTTGCACGTCTCGCGAATCTTGATGGTTGTCGAAAACGTCCCATCGCCGCGCGACTTGGCACATAGGACGACCGAATGCGCTGGGCTGGCAACGACGAGGATCCCGAAGGCAACAACAAGCTTCGTCATGGCGCCCATCCTCCGCGGTGGAAAATCGCCGAGAGCATCGAAACTATCCTATCACTTGGTCGTCGGGACGGAGTAGCGGTATGCGATGGGAGCGAGGTCCGCATCGGCCGGGCTCCAGTCCGATAGCAGTCGTACGATGCCGCCAGACGCCTTTACGCCATCCGCTTCCTTTGCCGTCTTTATGCTGTGGACGATGAGCATGTCCGTTGGCTCGGGCCCACTGCGTGCCGCGACTAGCTCACCCGCGGTTAAGATCACTGCCTCACCCAGACCCGCGGTGCCCTTTACCTCAACTCGCCGAACGTCACTGTGTCGCGTCACGACGAAGTCGTATGGGCGCGTGAGGTGCGTGTCCTCGACTTCATACTCAAGGGCCACGTAGTGATCGTGCGCCACACGCATGGCGTGGAGTTCAGTCGCCCGCAGTACGTCGGGATCGGTCTGTCGACCTTGCCCGGTCGCCTGCCGAGGTTTCCGCGCGCGCACCCTCGATTGTCGTTCGGTGGACGTTCTAGATGGCGTCTTGAGCGGGCGCCAGTCGTAAACGTTGCGCAACTCGCCGTCGGCGTTATCGACAAAGTCGAGAGTGTCGAAAAGGCATGTGACCGGGTGGTTGCCGTCGGCTACTGGATTGCCAAGTCGTCCGCAGTAGGTGAACAGGCATGTCTTGCGTCTCTGCTTCTCTGTGACGCGTGCGAATAGGTGCACCGGCTTGGTGCCCGCGAGAATGCCTCTCATCTGCTTGTCATCCATCGACTGCCGGTTCTGGCTCTGCCACCAGAAAAGAGTCCCTTCGAAACGATCCTCGTAAGCGTGGTCCGGTCGCTCCGACTTATCGAGGGTCACGAATAACAGGACGGCGTTCGAGAACTCTACGACCCCTTCGAACCATAGTGGGTCGCGTCCCCGCTTCGGAACCCGTACGCCTCCGATACCAGCGACGTGGGCGCGTGAGTAGCCGTGGCCGATTGCAAGCGTCGAGAGGTCGATGGCGAGCGGCGAAAATCCCATACGGTTGGCTCCAAGGGGTGCGAGATCGAGGGCTGCAGCACGTAGACACGTGGATGGCGTTCGAACCGGGTATGGCCGCCCATAGGCCGGCCTATCGTCGAACCGACGCTGGTGGGCTACCCTCCAAGAGGCCGCTGCTTCGCCCGGAAAAATTCGTCTTCGGTAAGGACACCCTGATCGCGGAGTTTCGCTAGCTTCGCCAGTTCGTCCGCCGCCATGCTCCCCGTCGGGTGGGCCCCCAAATGCGCGTTGTCTTCTGCTCCTAGTTCGAGAATGCGACGTTCGATGAGGGTTTTGACGGCCTCCACGAGATGATGGTTCTCGATGCCGCCCTACATCTTGACGAATGCACCTTCGAGGAGCCGCAGCATGGCGACTGACGACACGGTCGACGAGGTTAGGACCCGATAGTGACAGCAACCAGGCATCACCGAACGCCACCTCGAACGGCCCGAACAACCAGAAGGTCCGATTTCCCAGGACCAGAGTGAAAGCCGTTGTTGAAGGACACAGCGACCGCCGAGATCGGGTGCTCAGCAAAAGAGGTGGAACTCCAATAGCTGGTAAACGCAACAGTGCAGCTACAGACGTCTAGCGTGCACCCGGGTGTACACGATGTATTGAACGCTAGCGCCACAGCCGGCGAGAAGGCAGAGTAGTCGACCAACGAGAGAAGTTCACGGACGTTCGGAACGCGCCAATCCCCATGCCCCGCGAACACCACCGCGTTTAGAGCCGCAACATGTACGGAGAATGCCTGATCCCAGGTGTAGGCGGTGTCCTTGTCGTGGAGTGAACCATCGTCCGACTTCTTCTCCCACATAAGCCCCGTGGTCAGGTCGGTGATGGTCCCGTCGCCGTTGTCGTTGTAGGCAAGAGCGCCGCCCGCGCGGACGTCACCGTCCTGCCCAGTGCCGGCACAGGGGATGGCCACTCCGAACTCGTCCCAACATGTGAGCTGACCGGTGGCGGGGAACTGCTGGCAATGATCAGGTCCGACGCAGGTTCGTGAGCCGTTGTCATAGGTGGTGCTTATTCCACAAAAGGTGGGAGGGGCCGGTGCGGTGCAGAGGCGCTGCATCACGTCGTAGTGGGTGTTCATGCCGCAGAACCCTGAGCCTAGGACTGCGTTGCCGTTAGCGCCGGCCGACGTTTGTTCGGTGCAGCTCCCGAGAAAGCTGAGCACGTCGAACACGTCGTCGGTCGTCGAGCACGCGCCGAGGTAACGCTTCTCTGCGGAGGCGTAGCTCTTGCCTAAGGTCTGCGAGCATTTGATGTACGCCGTCGCTTGCTTAGCCGCGTCCGCGGACTTCTCGAAGGCGGCGTCTGCTTTGAGGCGGCACTGCGCGAACTTTGCGGCGGCGGTCAGCTTGGCGGAGGCGCAGAGGTCGGCTGGACTCGCCACGGCGGATACGGAGGATACTCCCAGGGTGACGATAGCAAGGCCAAGCCAAGTGTGCATGGCGTCGGCTCGTCCCACGGCCGCGGCGTCAGTGTCAAGAAAATCCCTAGCTACCTGCGGTGGGTGGGGTGCTCGCTCGCGCGCCCGATGGCGTTGGACGTGCCAAGTGAGTCGGATCGCGGGGAGCGATCTAGAGTGCGCAGCCCCGCGAGCGTGACGCAGTACGCGCCGCGGTGCGACGAGAAAGCGCAAAAGAGCATTCGGGATGAAGGGCGCGCTTGCTCAACCGGCTGCCGGTGCGGTACGCGGCGTCGATGTCGAGATGCCTGATGACCTGTGTTGCCGTGTGGATGGCGGTAGTCATCATTCCGCCCACATCGTTTGCCGCGGTCCTGTGCGCGAAGCGAAGGGCCGACGGTACGTTCAACGCAAGTGTCCGTATCCGCGAGGCGTGCACGGCACGCGAGACGCAGCTCGATCCCGCGGGACTCCACTTACAAGGCCCGCCGGGGCCGCAGGGGGAGCCGGGTGTCTGCGCGTGCGCTTCCACGACTACAACCACATCAAGCACGACGACGACCCTAGCGACGCCCTCATGCCCACCAACGGATCCCGACATTACTTGGTCGATTACCGCGAACGCTAGCAATATCCCAGCATGCGGCGTGTTTTCAGGCACGTACACCTGTCAGGTGACCGCAGCGAACCCGAACTGCCACATCGGCTATCAGGACTACCGGTTTGACGTGGTCGCCGATCCGACCCCGCGCCTGAGCGTCAGCACCGAGTTGTGCCCAACACCGGTCCTACTCGATCCGCAGAACAGCCCGACCGACTCGGTGCCTATTGGCATTGTGGACACGGACTACACGGCCTCGGGGAACTTCAATCCCTTCTTCCAATGCAGCACCGCCGGAGGCGGGTTCTGCGGAATCAACGGCACCTTCATGGCCCTTGGCACGTGTCCGTGACCTGAGCGCGGCTCGGCGCAGCCAGGTCCTACGGTTTCGCCCCGGCGGGCGTGTCCATCCACTGGCAGCCACTCCACATTCAGGCGAATGCCGCACGGACTCGTGCCGTGCGGCGATCCTAAATGCTCCGACGACACGGGCAGACGCGGAAGAGTGTGCAGCTCCCCGGGGAGATTTAGGACGCCGGCCGCGACACGCGCTCCGCCCAGCGTCGAAGCGCTGCGAGCGACGGCTCAAGCCACATCAGCGCCTCGGCTGCGTCTGGCAGCGGCATCCGCTCCAGGTTGTCGGCCAAATCGCGCAGCTCCCGCACAGCGGTCGCGCGGCCCTCGGCGATGGCTCGGGTGACCTCGTTGGCGTTCATTCCGGCAAGGCTACTTCTTTGGGCCGCCCGTGTCGCCTCGACCAGGTTTCGCAACGCCCACCCCGGTTCCAGTTTCGTCGCAGTAGCAGTCGTTCACGATCGTCCCTCCGCTATGGCTCCCGGGATGGCGATGAAGGTCCCCATGGCGTCACACTGACGGAGCGATTTGGCGGTGTTCCCCACGTGGTTCAGTAAAGAGACTGTTAGTTGTGAGAGGTCCAAGAGCACGAACATCGCTACACGGCGGACAAAGTCGCGCACCATCTCGTCGTGGGGCTCTCCGAGATGCGAGATGCAGTCTTCCTTCTGCGGAACGTCGACAAAGAAGAGGTCCCCCCCAACCGACGGGTGGCAAATGTCGGAGAGCATGGCGTAGATGGCGCGCACCTTGCCAGCATGCGGCGGCCATCGCTTAGCCACGTCGATCTCCAACGCTTCTACAAAAGCGCCCGTTGACTTTTGCCGGACCGACTGGGTCGGCTCGTCATCATGGTTCTTTGCGCTGGCGTAGTCTCGGAGCAAGCGCTCCATGTCCGCTCCGCCCTTAGCGTAGGCCGTCCAATCGAATCGCCCTCCCGTCAGACCTTGTTTCAGTAGATTGTGCAATTTGGTCATGTCGTCTTGGTTCCGAATACCTTTGGTCAGCAATGCGGACAGCCGGCGGTCGAAATGGAGCAGGGCTCCCGTGAGTTCGACGTACGCTCGCAGAGCTAGAGCGGCGAGATGCAATCGCCTCCTGCTCAGCGCATCCACGGCGTCGCAATACATCGTAGCCAATCGTCTTCCGTAAGATATCTGAAGTGCGCTCAAGTGAATGCACAGGTGATGGATGGCTTCTGCTCCGAGCGCCTCGCGCGTAGCGGTCGTTGGAAGCGAACTTTGGATACAGTAGGTGCGGCAAAACTTTTCGGCACCCTGCTCAATTTGATGGAGGGCCGCGGATAGCACCGGGTCGCCCCGAGTTAGGTTCCAAAGAAAGGAACTAATCTTCGGTAGTGTCGCTGTTGTGTCCGGGACCGGGTCCGGTGGCCGCTTGAGGAGGGTTTCGAAAGCAGATGCGGGTCGCGTCGATGCCTTGGCCACTCGGCTACAGCACCGCTTGTATTTGATCCCACTGCCGCACGGGCAGCTCTCGTTGCGGCCAGGTTTCGGCGCGCTCCGATCATCTTTCACTGGGAAATCCTCAACTGTGTCGTGAGAGCTAGGGCTGGGCCATGGTGTCTTGAAACGCTCCATCCTCCGCCCACGTCTCACATAGCCGCTCCGCCTGCTCCATCACCGTCGCGGTCGCCCGCTCCTGCTTGTCCGGCGGATAGCCATGTTTGCGGAGGAGTCGCTTCACCATCGTCCGAAGTCGCGCGCGGGCGCTTTCCCGCTGCGTCCAATCGATCGAGACGTTCTTGCGGAGTATGTCCGTTAGCTCTTTGGCGATGGCGCGGAGCACCGTGTCGCCCATCACCTTGACGGCCGCATCGTTGACGCCGAGCGCGTCGTAGAAGGCCAACTCGTCCTCGGTCAGGCCGAGCATCTGCCCCTTCGCGTGCGCCTCGCGCATCGTCTTCGCCAGCTCGATCAACTTGGCGATGACCTCGCTCGTCTCGATCGCGCGGTTCTTGTATCCCAGAAGTGCTCGGTCCAGCATCTCGGAAAAGGTCCGGGACTGCGCAAGATTCCGCTTGGAGCGGACTTTGAGGTCGTCCTGGAGGAGCTTCTTGAGCAACTCGACGGCGAGATTCTTCTGCGGCAGACCCCGAACCTCAGCCAGGAACTGATCAGAGAGGATCGAGATGTCGGGGCGCTTGAGTCCTGCCGCCGAGAAGATGTCGACCACCTGATCGGCTGCACTGATCGCTTGGCTGACGATCTGGCGAATCGCGGCGTTGAGTTCTTCCTCCGGCCGAGCGTCCACCAAGGATCGCTTCACTAATGCGGCCTTCACGGCTTGGAAGAACGCGACCTCATCCCGGACGCGAATGGCGTCCTCGTGGGGTACGGCCAGTGCGAACGCCTTGCTCAGGTCGGTGACGGCGCGAACGAGTCGATCCTTCCCCTCGTCCTGATTCAGGATGTGCTCCTGGGCGGTGGGGAGGAACTTAAAGACCGCCTGCGGCCCCTGCGCGAGCACCGCGGGATAGTCGAGCCCGTGGAAGAGGTCTTGGCAGACTTCGAACTTCGCCAGCATGACGGCCACTGCCTCGCGCTGGTCGATAGCGGTGTCGCCTTTGCCGCCGGACTGCGTGTATGTCGCGAGCGCGTCGCGGAGCTGCTCTGCCAGGCCCAGGTAGTCGACGATCAGGCCGCCGGGCTTGTCCTTGAAAACCCGGTTCACCCGCGCGATGGCCTGCATCAGCCCGTGGCCACGCATGGGCTTGTCCACGTAGAGCGTGTGCAGGCATGGCGCGTCGAACCCGGTGAGCCACATGTCCCTTACGATGACGAGCTTCAGCGGGTGTTTGGCGTTCTTGAAGCGGGCCGCCATGGCCTCGCGGCCAGGCTTACCGCGGATGTGTTGTTGCCATGGCAGCGGGTCGGAGGCCGAGCCGGTCATCACTACCTTGATCGCCCCCTTGTCGTCGTCGGGGTCATGCCAGTCCGGGCGGAGCTTGGTGATCGCCGCATACAGCTCGACGCAGATACGCCGGCTCATGCAGACAATCATCGCCTTGCCGTTCATGGCCTCCTGCCGCTGCTCGAAGTGGGCGACCAGGTCCTTGGCGATCAACGCGACCCGCTTCTCAGTCCCCACCAGGGCTTCGATCTGTGCCCAGCGGCTCTTGAGGCGTTCGCGGCGGGAGTCCTCCTCGCCCTCCGTGACCTCCTCGAACGCGGGATCAATCTTTGGTCGCTCCGACTCCTGGAGTTCGAGCTTCGCCAGCCGCCCCTCGTAGTAGATCGGAACCGTCGCTCCGTCCTCCACAGCGCGCCGAATGTCGTAGATGCTGATGTAGTCACCAAAGACTGCGCGCGTGTTCTTGTCGGTCGACTCGATCGGCGTGCCCGTAAATCCGATGAACGACGCATTTGGGAGTGCGTCGCGCAGGTGCCGGGCGAAGCCATCGATGAAGTCGTACTGGCTCCTATGGGCCTCGTCCGCGATGACGACGATATTCCGGCGGTCGCTCAGGAGGGGAAATTGATCTCCCTTCTCCTCGGGGAAGAACTTCTGAACCGTCGTGAACACAACGCCGCCGGATGCCACGGTGAGCTTCTCCCGCAGGTCAGCGCGACTCGTGACTTGCACCGGCTCCTGTCGGACCAGCGCCTGGCAGCGGCCGAAGGTGCCGAAGAGCTGATCGTCGAGGTCGTTGCGGTCGGTGAGGAGGACCAGGGTCGGGTTCTCCATCTCTGGGTGCAGAATCAACTTCCCGGCGAAGAACAGCATTGTCAGGCTTTTGCCGGACCCCTGCGTGTGCCACACGACGCCCGCCCGGTGATCGCCGCTCGGGCGAGACGCCGTGACCGTTGCGGCAACGGCATTCTGAACCGCGTGAAACTGGTGGTAGCCCGCGAGCTTCTTCGCGATGTCCCCGCGCTCCTCCTCGAAGACGAGGAAGTGACGGACGAGATCGAGCAGCCGACGCTTGTCGAAGACCCCCCTCAGAAGGACTTCCAGCCCCAACAAATGGGACGGGGCGAGGGCCTCGCCCTCGATGGTGCGCCAGGGTGCGAAGCGTTCCCGGTCGGCGGTGAGCGACCCGATCCTGGCTTCGAGGCCATCGCTGACGACCAGCAGTTCGTTGAAGTGGAACAGTGAGGGCACTTGGTGCTTGTAGGTTTGCAACTGGTGGAATGCGGTCCAGATGTCGGCTTTCTCGTCGGCCGGGTTCTTCAGCTCGATGACCGCGAGCGGAAGAGCGTTCACGAAGACGACGATATCGGGTCGGCGGTTCCGGCCGTTCTCCACCACGGTGAACTGATTGATTACCAACCAGTCGTTGTTCTCCGGCGCGTCGAAGTCGAAGAGCCGGACGCGGTCGCCGACAATCCGCTCATCCTTGCCCTGGAACTCAACCTCGACACCGTCCACCATCAGGCGATGGTTGCGCCGGTTCTGTTGGATCAGGGTGGGCGACTCTTGGAGGAGCAGCTTCCGTACAGCCTCCTCGCGCGCCGCGGCGGGTAGCGTTGGATTGAGCCTATCGATGCAGGCGCGAACTCGGTCCGTGAGCACTATATCCCCGAGCGACGAGCGGAATGGCCCCGGCTCTCCCGCAACTCCGTGTTCAATGTCGTACCCGAGGTCGTCGAGCCATCGGAGAGCCTGGTGCTCTGCGGTGTTCTCTGAGAGCTTCTGACTCAGGGGGGCGTCCCCCCGCGGCTCCGCCCACTGGCTAGGAGGGTGAACTGCTTCGCCCACGTCGTGGGGGGCGAGAAACAGAGTCCGTCCTCGCGAGCGAAGGCGCAGACTGTAGCGAGCATGTTCTTCGAACAAATGTCGGGATTGGTGTGGCGGCAGCCAACTGTCTCCACGGCCGTGTCGCCTGGCAACAGCGGTTCGTGAAAGCGTCTAGCCTGCTTAGTCTTATGCCGAGTGCTCACAATGGCTCCTCCAGTGAGGGGCGGTTGGTCTTGCCACCGCCCGCGCCAGAGATAAGTGTCGGGAGCAGCGTGTCGCGCAGGGCGTCAAGAGTGCGCGCTTCGCGTTCGTTGGTCGCGACCCTCGAAAGCAAAGGGCCGGCGACAGCAGAGAATTGGTCTAGAACTCTACGGCAAGGGCGGACAATCCGAGTTGCGAGTACCGTCTCTGGCCGAACAGCCGGGTACGCCCCGCCGTCAGCCATGTGGGCAAGCCTCTCGATGTTCTCGACGGCGGTTGCCGCAAAATATACGAACTCTGCGGCAGAGGCGTGCTTAGGGCGAAGCACCGCGAAGCCCGTGCTTCCGGTAAGCCCTTCGTCAGCAATGAACGCATAGGATCCATTGCCTGGACGTACCGTGCCGACGATAGTGTCTTTGGGACGAAGCACCCGTTGTGCCCGGCTCGGCGCGTCTTGAAGGTCATACTCGCTAACGGCGTCGATGCGCCCCCATTTCGTGTTCGAGAGATCGACATAGCGAATTGAATCCGGGCGCGTGTTTTTGGACCAAGTCTCAGGATTCAACAATGCGAGGTCTGCGAGAGTTCCCGGCTCCCAATCCTCTGGAAGGTCTCCGAACTCCGATCGCATGAGGCGAGAGGGAAAGAGGTCGACGATTGCCTTGGGAAGTTCAGAAAGGCGGCAGTCAGCCTTGGCGCGAACTGGGTCGAAGTCAACGAACCATGACATGAAGAGCGCTCGCGCAATCCCCTCCAGGGTCTCGTTCATCCGACGGTTTAGCTCGATCTTGTCGTCCAGCGTGCCGAGGATGTGGGCGATGACGCGCTGTTCGTTAATGGATGGCAACGTCAGCAGGACCTTCCGAAGTTCACTCTGCTTGATGCCCAGGACTGTCGTTCCCGTTGCCCTTGCGCGCAGTTGGTCCTGCACCTCCGCGGACTGCATCAGGAACTTCAGATAGGTGTTGTCCAGAACACCGGGCTTCCCTCGGAGGGCAATGAGGCGCTGCGCCAGCGCGACGCGCTCTGCCCCCAATTGTGCGACTTCTCCTAACGGAGCCTCCGTTGTGACGACTACGTCACCCGCGTTTGGGATGCCGCGACGCATCCAAGGCTCATAGTCGTCAACGGCAATAAACTCATCAGGAGGTTCAATCCTACCGCGCTTGACTACCTTGGCTGTGATGAGCGGAATTCCGGAGGTCGTCTTCTTTGGAGTCTTGCCACGGTAGTCAATCAGGGTCGCGCACTCTTCAAGCGGCCGGACCACCCGCTCATGGGTCATAACCCGAGGGCCTTAAGATTGGCGGCAATGGCGGCGTCCAACTTTGCGGCCTCGGCGTGTTGATCACGCAGCGTGGCGGTAAACCGTTTCATCTTCTCTTCGAACGGCTCGCCGTCATTCTCCTGCGCCCCCGCGCCGACGTAGCGGCCAGGCGTGAGCACGTGCCCGTGCTTGCGGATGTCGTCGAGCTTCGTGGCCATGCAGAAACCGGGTACGTCGGCGTAGCTGCTCGCGCCCCTTTCGCCGCGCCAGGCGTGATATGTGGCCGCGATTTGGGCAATGTCCGTGGCCGTCAACTCACGCTGAACCCGGCTCACCATAGCGCCTTGCTTACGTGCGTCGATGAACAGCACCTCGCCCCGCCGGTCGCGGAAGCGGTGATTCTTCTTGTCGCGGCAGATCACCCACAGGCACACCGGGATTTGCGTCGAGTAGAAGAGTTGGCCCGGCAGCGCCACCAAGCAGTCGATGAGGTCCGCCTCTACGAGGGCGGCGCGAATGTCCCCTTCACCTGACTGGTTCGAGGACATCGAGCCGTTGGCTAAGAGAAACGCGGCCAGGCCGGTAGGGGCTAGATGGTGGATGAAGTGCTCTACCCACGCGAAATTCCCGTTCCCGATGGGTGGTACCCCGTACTTCCAGCGAACGTCCTCGCGGAGATGCTCGCCACCCCAAGCCGAGTCGTTGAAGGGTGGATTCGCGATGATGAAGTCGGCTTTCAAATCGGGGTGCTGGTCCTTCAGGAAGCTCCCAGCGGTGTCCGGTTCACCGAGGTCGGCGTCGATCCCCCGGATCGCGAGGTTCATCTTCGCAAGCCGCCACGTGGTGACGTTCGACTCCTGTCCGAAGATCGAGATGTCACCGACCCGGCCGCCATGTGCCTCGACGAACTTCTCACTCTGCACGAACATGCCGCCGCTCCCGCAACACGGGTCGTAGACGCGGCCCTTGTAGGGCGCGAGCATCTCGACCAGGACGCGAACCACGCACCGGGGGGTGTAGAACTGGCCGCCCTTCTTGCCTTCGGCGCTGGCGAACTGCGACAGGAAGTACTCGTAGACTCGGCCGAGGATGTCCTTCTTCCGGGACTCCTCGTCGCCGAGTCCGATGGTGCTCACCAAGTCGATCAACGTGCCGAGGCGCTGTTTGTTGAGGGTCGGGCGCGCGTAGTCCTTCGGGAGCACGCCCTTGAGGCTCGGGTTGTCGCGCTCGATGGCGACCATCGCATCGTCGATCAGCTTCCCGATGTTGGGCTGCTTCGCCTGCCCTTGGAGGTGCTGCCAGCGGCCCTCTTTGGGAACCCAGAAGACATTCTGCGCGCGGTACTCGTCTGGGTCTTCAGGGTCGGCCCCGTCCGCCTTCTCGGCTTCGAGCTGGTGCTGGCGCTCGGCGAAGGCGTCGCTCACGTACTTCAGGAAGATGAGGCCGAGGACGACATGCTTGTACTCAGAGGCGTCCATACTGCCGCGCAGCTCGTCGGCGGTCTTCCAGAGCGTCGCCTCGAACCCAAGATCGCTGCCGGTCTTCTTGCGAGCAGGAGTTACCAGTGCGTTCTGCTCGTCCCGCCCGAGAATCCTGCCGACGAGGACTGCCTTCTCCCGCCCGTTCCGGTCGAGGCCGAGAGCATCGCAGATGCCTTGCAGCTCTTCACGCTTCAGGAGCCCCAGCACGTCCTCAAACGGCACGGACCGGGACCGCACCAGGGCATCGATGTGGTGATCCAGGACCCGCCGGTCCTCGACCTCAAGCGCGAAGTGCTCGGTGAGTTCGGAAAGGCGGGCCCGATTTAGCGTGGCGAGGGCGTCGCGGCGGGTCTTGGGCGGCAGCGGCACGGCGGGGGAGGAGGTCTGAGCCTCCAAACTCGTACGCATGTTCGCACCGCTCTACTTTGCCATGAGGCGAGCCGTCAATTTGCGCGGACGGGTCGTTGCGTGGTGCGCGGCTGATGCCGCGTAGCGGCCGGCGGGGCTGGCGTCCCTGGCAGCCCCATCGATCAGGCTATTCTTCCCGATCCCCATTGAGCAGCGCGCCACCCGGAGGTATCGGTGTGAGCGGGGGAGGGCGGGGTGGTGGAGACATCGGAAGACCAGGTGCGAACGCCTTTTGGCGAAGCACGTCGATGTGCAGCACGGTCGTCGCGGACGGGGCAGCGATGTCGAAAGGCCGCGGTTAAGGGGGCGACAGTCTGCGCCACACATGGCGTAGGATGTAGGCGCAGGGCGGCGGCGGGAACGCGCAAGGACCCGCGCTTGGCGAGCCTGAAGACGGGGGCAGCGGCGAAGCCCGCGACCATCGAGCTACTCCGCGAGGCCGATCCCAGCTTCGCGGCCCGGCTCGGCTACTACCGCGAGCACAAAGAGCGGCTTCGGGACTGCGACGAGCTACTTTCCAGAAGCTGGGCGATTGCCGACGTCCTGCAAGAGCGATTGGAGGGGTCCAGCGAAGGCGCGCCGCCGTTGCTCCTCGCTCTACGCCACCTGACCGATACCTTCAGCGTTGTCTCGCGCCTCGAATCGCGGTTCGATACTCATCGCCATGTTCCAATTGCCGATTTGCAACAATTTATGGCCTTGGTTGTCGAGCTTGTTCAGGCGGAATTGCCTCGCGAGCGTGCGGTCGTCGTGATGGACCGTCTAGAGGCGGCTCTAGCGGTGAAGTGAACCATCGGCCATTCGACATTCGCGTGAAGAGACAATTCCCCGAGCGGCCGTCGAGCCTCCCACCGCCGGCCGATGGATTGGAACAGGTCGTCCTTCAGGTGCTCCGGGGGAGTTGTCTGGGGAATACTTCGGATCCGAGCAATGCTGCTGTCCTGGGCCGGCTAAGCCAAAGCCTCTGCGACGCGGGCCGCACGCTTCACGTCCTAAGCAACCGCCACCACCTTTCGGTCGAGGACGTGGTGAGCCTCGCAGCGATCGTCGCCCGTGACTGGTACAGCCGGCGGCCGCTCCGGGATGACGCCGAGTGGGGATCGCAGGCCATCGCTGCGCCACTGTGGGCCACGTCGGCGCCAACGGCTCCGCGGCTGAAGGCTCGCTTGCCCGCGCTCCGCAAAGCGGCCGACGTGCTTCGCGATACGCACCGCGAGCTTTCAGGCGCTTTTGATGAGGCGGTGTCCAACAACGAGGCTGTGGGCTGGACCCCAGAGCAAGCGGCCTACCTTGTCGTCACGGAGACAATAACCGCGAGCCGGCTCGCCTTTGCTCCCAGCATGGACGAGGCATCCCGTCGGCGGCGTCTCGCCGAGATCCCGGACGCGGTCTTCACCCTTGGCGAGGACGCCGATCTTTTCGCCTACGACACGTTGGCTGGCATTTCCGGCATGGCCTTGATGCAGGCCACTGTCCTCGGCCTCCGCTTTGCCGAGGTGTGCGTTCGGAACCTCGACGGTCAGGTGGCGCGCCGCCCAGGCCGCCGGAGTCTCAGCCTCGAACGGGCGGCAGCGAAGACCATCACCGACTACTTCCAGCAGGAATGCGGAAGGGCGCTCTACCCTCATGCGGGGGTGCTATTGATCGCGGCGTGTCCGTCACAGGCGCTGAGGGGGTGGCAGACCGACGCGCTCAGGGTGGCGTCGGTGGCTGTGCCTGTGAGGAAGCGCAAGGCGATGCGTGGCCGGACACCACGGGACCTGCCAGACGATGCATACCTCCAATATTCGGAACGGCTCGGAAAGCGCGTCAAAACGCTCCTAGGGGGCAAAAAACCCCGGTAGTCTTCGGGGAGTTGTTAGCCCCTGTGCTGCCAGCATCGCTGCAGTACCGTTGGCGGCATGCTGGAGCCAATGGAGCGCATGACGCCGCTGCGGCGGCGCCGCTTCGAACTAGGGTGGCCGCAATGGAAGGTCGCCCTCCGGTCGGGTGTTGCGGTCGGCCGCATCAGTTTTGCTGAGCGCGGCTTGATCGGCCTCAGTTGGGCGGAGCGCCGCGCGCTGGCCGAGGCCCTCGAAACGCGACACGAGGACCTATTCCCGGAAGAGCAGGCGCGTCCGTGAGCTGCACGAGTAAGGGGCATGGGGTGCTGCTCCTCCTGGTCGCGGCCGGGTCCGCTGCACGTCCTGGACACGCCACGCGACGGGAGCGTCTCGGGACAGGTGCACGAACTGATGCGGACGCCCGCAACAGCAAAGCACCGCTCATCCGGCTTGGGTACGATGACGTTCAGTGATCGCGGCACGCTCGGCCAGCGCGCCGACGAGGTGAAACGTCGGCTCCTCGACCCCGCCATGCTCGCGGCTGCCCTCAACCTGCCCGCGCGGCAGGTAGGCACCAGCCTGGCCGTACTCTGCCCCCAGCACGGCGAAAAGACACCCTCCTGCTCGCTGCGCGTCCACGATAACGGCATCGGCGTGTACTGCTTTGGCTGTGGGCTCAAGGGGACCGCACTCGACCTGATCGCGGCGGTCCACGGGCTCGCGCTACGCGGCCGCGATTTCGTAAAGGTTGTCGAGCTAGCCGAGGCCATCGCTGGCACCCAAAGACAATGTCCGCTGCCGCAACGCTCGGCGCTGCCAAGTGTGTCGCGGGACCCCGCTGTCCTGAAGGAGCTGTGGGACGCTTGTCCAGCGGTTACGACCGACCCGGCCGTGACGGAGTGGATCGCTTCCCGTGGCCTCGATCCCGGCGACGTGCTGGATCGGCAGCTCGCGCGTGCTCTGCCGCACTCTGGTGCCCTCCCGCCCTGTGCCCGCACGAGGGCCGGGAGCTGGCGGGAGACGGGTCACCTCTGTGTGCTTCCGACCTGGAACGCCGCCGGTCAGCTCGTCGGTCTGCGCGCGCGCTTCGTCGGCACCGGCCATGCGCCGAGGGCCAAGGAATTGGCACCGTGCGGCGGGTGCGATGGTGTCTTTGCGGACGCGCTCACCAGGCACTTGCTCGCCGGTGGGAGCGGTGGAGCGCCCGTGCGGCTCGTGATCGCGGAAGGCAGCGTCGACTTCCTGACGTGGGCCACGGTGTTCTCTGATGCCGATGAGGCGGCACCGGGCGTGGTCGGAATCTACAGCGGTGCCTGGACCGCCTCCATCGCCGAGCGGATCACGCTCGGCAATGAGATCCTAATCCGCATGCACGCCGATGCTGCTGGTGAGCGCTACCGCGCTGCGATCGAAGCAAGTCTCGGTGACCGGTGCCGCGTGCTTCAAGGAGAAGGCGAGGAACCGCAACAATGAAATCCACGATGGATGACAATGATCGGCTGCGGGCTCACGGCAAGGGCCGGCTTGTCGAAGTGGTGGACGCGGCGTCGAGTCGACCAGGGACGAAGAAGTCCTCATCGAGCAAGCGCGAACGTGGCGACGGCGCGACCGACTCAGCCGAGTGGGAACACGGACTGTCCCACAACGAGCACTGCCAGATCGAAGCGACGGCCGGGAATCTGGAACTACTTCTGCGACACCGACCGGAATGGCGGGACGTGTTTGCGTTCGATGAGATGGGCTACCGGCCCATCTGGTCCAAGGCGCCGCCCCTGCTCCCAGGTTTCGATCCACCCGCCGCTCACGAGGTGCGCGACGGCGACTTCGTGTTCGTTCAAGCGTGGGCCCGGAAGAAGTGGGGCCTTCGTGCAAAACGCGAGGACATCGAGACGTCCATAGCCCGCGTGGCGCGGATGAATCCACGCCATGGTGTTCGCGAGTACCTGGACACGCTCCATTGGGATGGAAACCTGCGCCTCGATCGATGGCTAGCCGCGTACCTTGGGGCCGACGACACACCGCTCGTGCGGACCTTTGGCGCGAGGACGCTTATCGCGGCCGTCGCGCGCATCTATCGCCCCGGCGTGAAGGTCGACACGATGCTCGTTTTGGAAGGTCCGCAAGGTGCAGGAAAGAGTCGGGCCCTCCGAGCCTTGGTGCGAGATGAAGCGTGGTTCGACGATCATCTCCCAGACCTTCGAGACAAGGATTCAATGCTCCATCTACGAGGGCTGTGGATCGTCGAGGTAGCCGAACTGGACGCATTCAAAGGCGTGGAAGAGACGCGCACCAAGCGGTTCTTGTCGAAGCAAGAAGATCGATGCCGCCCGCCGTATGGACGGCATACAGAGTCGGTTCCGAGGACGTGCATCTTCATTGGGACGACCAACAATGATCAGTTTCTCCACGACTCTACCGGCGGACGCCGCTACTGGCCCGTGAAGGTCATGCGGGCCGATGTCGATCGCCTAAACGCGGACCGAGACCAGCTTTGGGCTGAAGCGGTTGCGCGTTACCGCCAAGGCGAGCCGTGGCACTTGGATGCGAAAATGGAGGCGGAGGCGCGGGGTGCCCAGGAGGAACGATTCCAGCCGGACCCATGGGAGGAAGAGATCGGCGCGTACGTTGCGCTCGTGAAGCGGTCCTACGTAACGGTGAACCAGGTCTTGAAGCACCTCGACGTCGAGACCGACAAGTTCACACCGTACGACGCGAAGCGCGTGGCCCAGTGCCTCGTACGGCTTGGTTGGCAGCGGGGACGCTTGCCGAAACAGAGTGACGGCAAGCGCCCGTGGGCTTACTTTCGGCCGGACGCGGGTGGGACATGATCTCCGACCTGGGAAAGCGTGGGACAGAAGCCGGCCCCACGTCGGTCCTGTCCCACCTGTCCTGCCTGTCCCAGCGGATTTGCCAGATTCACAAGTCACGGTGCGGAGAAGGGGTGGATGAAAACAAATCGGATAATTGCTGCGGCGGTGGGACACCTGGGACACGCGCGTCTCTTCGGGCAGTTAGCAGTGCTGGCGACGTAGGACAGAAAGGCGACCTGGGACAAGTCCTAGGGTGCATGGTCGAGACGGTGCCGAAGCTCCGGTGCTCCGGCAACGACGGGGCGCTCGGCGTGGTGTTCGACCGGCAGCTCTCTGGCCGCGTTGTCGCGGACGTGATTGCAGCCACGCGGCCCGCCAGCGTGCGTCTCGTCGAGCCGACGCAGCACCGGCAGCTCGTCGGCCATCCCCACGGGGCAGTCGTGGTCCGGCACGACGCAGGAGGCGGCCGGGGAATCGGAGACCATCGTCCCAACCAGAATGCCGTGTTCCCCGGCGCGCGCGTGGTGGCCAAGCCATGACCCGCGCCCACATGGAGCGTACCCCCGCTGTGCGGACGAGGTTGGTCTTGACGTTGAGGCCGCTCCCTCTCCAGCGCGGCGACGGGAGGTTGCGACGCGGCGGGCGAGAGAAGGGGAGTCGCCGTGGCTGACCTCCCGAGCCTCGACGCCTTGGTCCACGAGCCAGCTCGGATAGCCGAGCTACCGCGTGGCGCGGCGCGATCGATGATTGCCCAACTGGCGGCTCTCACGCTCGCGCTGATCACGCACATTGACGAGGGCGGGGCACCTGTAGCGCCGGACTGTCTCCCGACGGTGGAGAAGTATCTGACCATCCGTGAGACCGCCGAGCGCCTCCGCTGCACAACGGACCACCTCTACAGCCGCAAGCCCATGTACCCGTTCATCAAGCGTAGGGGCAAGCGATCGCTCATCGTGTGTCCGGATGCGCTCGCACGTTGGATTGCCTCCCGGCCGCGTTGATGAGCGAAACCGAAGTTCCATAGTATCGTCATATGCCCCGCGCGCCACGCTCCGCGCCCGCCCGACCCCAGAGCAAGCCCGAAGGTGCTGAACCTCGAATGCGGACCACGACGATCGCCTTGGACGAAGGCACACACGCGCGGCTGCGCATCCTTGCCGTTCGGGAAAGGACGACGTTCTGTGAACTCATCCGAGGAGCGATCGCTGATTTACTGGCGCGTCGCGAAAGGAAAATAGGAGAAGATGACTGGCCGCGTGTTCCAACGAGGAAAGCTCTGGTGGATCGCGTACTACCACAGCGGTCGCGAGCTGCGGGAAAGCACCAAGCTCCTCGCGACTGAGCCGAACCACCGGCGCGCCGAGCGGTTCCTCCACGAGCGACTGCGTAAGGCAGGCACGCCAGCGTTCATTGGGCCCGAGGTGCGACGCCTCTGCTTCGACGACCTCGCGAACTTGTATCTGAACGACTACCGGAACAACGGCCGCCGTTCGATTCGTGACGCAAAGCGGCTGGTCGAGAATCTCCGTGGAACCTTCGGGTTCGACCGCGCCTTGGACATCACGGCGGACCGGATCGAAGCGTACAAAGCCACCCGCCTCAAAGACGGACGGCGCCCGGCGACGGTCAATCGCGAGTTGGCGGCGCTTCGCCGGATGTTCTCTCTCGCCGTCAAGACCGGCCGGCTCCCGTTTCGCCCCTACATCGCGATGCTCGACGAATCGGACAATATCCGTGAAGGCTTCTTCGAGCCCGTCGAGCTGGACGTCGTGTGTGCGAACCTCCAAGCCGACATCGCTGACGTTGTTCGCTTCGCCTATCTCACAGGCTGGCGGCGCGGTGAGGTGCTGCGGCTCGAATGGCAGGATGTGGACCTGCGTGGTGGGTCGATCCGACTGCGCGCCGCCCACAGCAAGAACAAGCGAACCCGTGTCGTCATGCTACGCGACGAACTCCTGGACCTCGTCCAACGTCGGGCCGGGGTGCGACAGCTTGACTGCACGTTTGTCTTCCACCGCAGGGGACGCCCCATCCGAGCCTTTCGAGCGGCCTGGCGTGATGCGTGCGAGGCGGCTGGTCTTGCCGGTCGGCTCTTCCACGACCTCCGCCGCTCGGCGGTGCGCAACATGGTGCGGGCTGGCGTGCCCGAGCGCGTGGCTATGGCGATCAGTGGTCACAAGACCCGCAACGTCTTCGACCGCTACAATATCGTAAGCGAGGACGACCTCGCCTCGGCGGCGGAGCGGACGATGGCCTTCATCGCCGAGAAGCGCACCGAAGCGCCGCGCATAGTCGCGCTAGCCGGGGCGACAGCGGCGACCGGGGACGGACAAAACACGGACAATCCGCCTCGCGGAGGCGGTGGTGGTCGCGGAAGCTCGCGCCGCACCGCACCCACGCACCGCAAGGAAAGTGCAGCGAGTGCGCCATCTTCGGTGCGTCGTAGGGAGCATGCCGAGGAGGGGAATCGAACCCCTACGCCCTTTCGGACTGCGGATTTTGAGTCCGCCGCGTCTGCCAGTTCCGCCACCTCGGCCCGGGAAGCGACCGGCGCACCCTACCCGAACCCGCGCCCGCGGTGAAGCTACCGACGCAGCGCCGCCGCGACGTCGTCCCGGAACCGCTCCAGCACCCGTCGCAGCCCGACGCTGAGCGCCTCCGCCACGTCCTTCGGCCGCCGCGACGTCGCCGGCACGGTCTCCTCGTACACGTTCTCGACGACGACCTCCCCACCCCGCGTCGCGCGCAACGCCAGCGAGATCGACCCCGACGCGTCCTTCCCGCTCTCCAGCGCCTCGAGCCGTCGCACGACGCCGTCGACCTCGATCGGCGTCCCATCCCCCGACGACACCAGCGCGTCGCGCACCGCGCCGGCCACGAGCGCCCGCGGCGGCGACGCCCACCGGTGGTACTGGTAGTAGTCGAGCTCGTACGGCGACGTCCGATACGCGAAGCGCGAGCTGCCGTACGCCTGCTCCGCGACGAACGGCCCGACCCGCACCGGTGCCGGCATGACGATCGGCGCGCCCGGCACCGCCAGGAGGTACCAGCTCGTCGACGGCGTCGTCCGCGCCAACGAGCATCCGGCCACCACCACCAACGTCGCGAGCCAGAGCCGACGCGTCACTCGAACTCCCGGTCCGGCACCGTCCGCCCGCGCAGCAGCAGCGACGGATCGCCGCGGATCTCGTCGACCGTCTCCTCGAGCCGCTGCGTCACCGTGTTGAGATCGCCGAGCACCGTGCCGATCGAGCCGCCCGTGCTCGAGAGCTGCGCGTTCAGCGTCTTCACCAGATCGCGGATCGCGATCACCGTCTCGTCGACGCGCTTCACGGTCACCGTGACGCCGCCGATCAGCTCGTCCTTGCTGCCCTGCAGGTCGGCGAGAATCGTGTCGAGACGCTGCGCCACGCCCGACACCTGCTTCACCAGATCGGCGAGGGTCGTCGTCGTGCCCTGCTCCTGGAAGACCTCGAGGCCCGAGCGCAGGCTCGACGTCACCGCAGTCAGGTCGTTCACGAACTGGCTCAGCTTGGCGTTGTTACCCTCGTTGAACACCTGCTGGTCGAGACGCTGCAGGATGTTGAGCGCGCGATCGACGATCTCCACCGCGCGATCCCGGAACTGCTCGAGCGACGCGACGTCGCCCTGGATCCAACTCTCCGGCGGCAACAGGGGCGCCTGATCCGAGCCGCCCTGGAGCTGGATGAACTTGATGCCGGTGACGAGCGACCCCACCAGCGCCGCCCCTGTGTCCTTCCGCAACGGCGTGCCCGGACGGACCTCCAGCACGACCGCGACACGCGGCGGGATGTCCTCCGTCAGCGTGAGGTCCGCAACGCGACCCACGGACACGCCCTGGAACTCGACGGTGGCGCCAGGGCTGAGGCCGCTCACTGAGCGATCGAATAGCACCGTGTACCGGTCCGTGTCGCGGAAGATGTTCGCTCCCGCGATCCACAAGAGCGCGCCCACCAGCACGGTGCCGGCGACGAGGACGAACACGCCCACCAGGATCAGATCGCCGCGACTGCGCCTCACGTCGTCTCCGTCAGCTCGTCGAGCAGCGAGCGCTCGTCGTCGTGCGGCAACACCTCGCGCTTGAAGAACGCCTGCACCTCGGGCGCGGGGTTCGCGCGCACCTCGTCGAGCGGACCGCTGGCCAGGACCTTGCCCTGCGACAGCATCACGGCCCGATCGGCGATGGCGTTGATGCTGCCGAGCTCGTGGGTCACGACGACGACGCCCATCTTGTGCCGATCGCGCAGCTTGAGGATCAGATCGTCCAGCTCGCGCGCGGTGATGGGGTCGAGCCCCGCCGACGGCTCGTCGAACAGCAGGAGCTTCGGGTCGAGCGCCAGCGCGCGCGCCAGCCCGGCCCGCTTGCGCATCCCGCCCGACAGCTCGGCGGGCAGCTTGTCGCCGGCCTCCGCGAGCCCCACGCTGGCGAGACGCATGCGCGCCAGCATGTGGGCCGTCGGCACGTCGAGGTGCCAGTGCTCCTCGATCGGCAGCGCGACGTTCTCGACGCACGTCAGCGAGTTGAGCAGCGCCGCACTCTGGAACGCCATGCCGACGCCGCGCAGGATGTCGTCGCGCTCGGCGGGCTCGGCCGCGTGCATGTCGCGACCGTCGATCAGCACCGTCCCGCGTTGCGGCGTGAGCAAGCCGACGATGCAGCGGAGCAGGGTGCTCTTGCCGCTGCCGCTGCCGCCCAGCACGACGACGATCTCGCCGGCGTCGAGGCTGAACGACACGCCGTCGAGGATCACCTTGTCGCCGTAGCCGGCCACGAGATCGCGCACGTCGAGCAGCACTCAGTCCACCCAGTAGAAGAAGGCCGTGAACCCGGCGTTGGTGACGATACAGATGATGATGGCGGTGACGACGGCCGACGTGGTGGCGCGTCCGACGCCGTCTGGTCCCCCCTCGACCGACAACCCGCGATACGCACCCACCACCGCGATGATGGCGGCGAAGGCGACGCTCTTGATGAGGCCGGTCAGGAGGTCGGACACCCACAGCGACTTGACGGTCTGCGTCAGGTAGCCCTGCATCGGCAGCCCGAGGCTCACCACGCCGATCGCCAGCCCGCCGAGTATGCCGGCCGCCGTGCTGAGCACCGTCAGCAGCGGCATGGTGACCGCCAGCGCCACCAGCTTCGGCACCACCAGGAAGCGCGCCGGGCTGAGCGCCATGGTGCGGAGCGCATCCACCTCTTCCGACACGACCATCGTGCCGAGCTCGGCGGCGATCGCCGACCCCGTGCGACCCGCGACCAGGATGGCCGTGATGAGCGGCCCCATCTCGCGGGTCATGGAGATGGCGACCAGGTTGGCGATGAAGATCTGCGCGCCGAACTGTCGCAGCTGCAGGGCGCCGTTCAGCGCCAGCACGACGCCGACGAGGAACGAGATGAACACCACTATGAAGGTGGCGCGGGCACCCACCAGTGCCATCTGCCGGATGGCGATGTCCCACTTGATGCCGCGTCGCCCGAACGGCCGCAGCAGGCCGGCGATGATCTCGCCCAGGAGTGCAATGACGTCGCGCGCGTGGGCGAGCAGGTCGAGGGTGGCGGCGCCCAGCGCCTCGACGGGATTGCGGCGCGGTTCCGTGGCGGGTGGATGCAGGATCGACTCGGGGATGTCGGCGAGGGCGATGCGCACCGCCGGCGCCGCATGCGCGATCTGCACGTTACGCCCGGTGGCGCGCGCATCGGCCACGAGACGGAGCAGGCGGGCGGCGGCGACCGTCTCGATCGTTCCGACGTCGGTCAGATCGAGGACGATCGGCGCATCGGCTGGGTGGCCCAGCGCTTCCCGGCGCAACGAGCGCCACCCGGACTCGGACAGACGGTCGCGGAGCGGGAGCCGGATCGGCTCGCGAGACATCGAGGCGACCCTAACACGGGGTCCGGAAGCCGACAAATTTCTTGCGAACGCCCTTAAGAAAAAGGGGGGTAGGCGGCCCAGGGATCGCGTGCTACCTCCCGAGCTGTGGGGGGTGCTCTTGTGCCACGACGTAGCGCGAACATGGAGCAGGACACGTCCAACGACGAGCCCTTGGTGAACTTGAACGCCCGCGTGCCGAAGCACCTGTGGCGCCGCGTCCGGCTGCGTTGCCTCGAGGACAACCGCCTTCTGCGCTCGTTCATCACGGAGGCGCTCACCGAGCACCTGCGCGCGCGCTCGCGCGGCGGCGTGCGGCGCTAGTTGCTGCTGCCCTGGTCGCCCGGCCCGCCGCGACGGCGGTCGGCGGCGAGGGCAGGCGGGAGCACTTCAGGCGCCGGGCGTTCGCGGATGCGCTGTGCGGCGGAGCGGGCGAGCGTGCGCAGCGCCTCGTCGTCGCCGTCCTTCTCGATGTGCTCGAGCGGGGGCAGCGCCGTCTTGTCGCCGATCTCACCGAGCGCGTAGATCGCGTTGCCGCGCACGGCGACGTCGCCGCCACGGGCGAGGAAGTCGACGATGGGCTTGGTGGCGCGCTCGTCGCCGATCTTCCCGAGCGCCACCAGGATGTGCTGCTTGGTGTTGCGGTCGGTGTCGCGCATGAAGAGCTGCTGCACGAGCGGCGACACGGCTTCGCTGGCCTGCATGTTGCCGAGGGTGTCGATCGACTTGATGCGGAAGCTGGTGTCGGGATCGTTCGTGGCCTGCAGCAGGTAGCCGATGGCCTTCGCCCGGTCGTCGCCGGCGACCGTGCCGAGCGCGGCGATGCCCTCGAGCTTCACCTGCGGGTCGTCGTCCTGGAACTTGCGCAGCGCCTCGTCGAACTTCGCCTGCGCCTGCGCGCCGCCGCGTCCGTTGTCCTTGTTGAAACGGTCACGCATCTTCTCGCGGCCGTCCTGGGCTGCCGGAACCTGTGCTGCGGCGAGGACGGGGAGCGACACGATGGCGAGCGCGACGACGACCCGGAACACGCGCATCCTCATGGGCGCGGGAGTGTTCCCCATGCGGTTCCGGATTGCAACCGAGGCCGAATTTTCTTCCGGCGACGATCGCTTTCTGGTAGAAGCGCGCCCACTCGATCACGGAGAAGTACTGGGATGCGGAATCGACGGGCGGCCCTCGATGGCCTCGGTCGGATTCTCGACGCTGGCGGCCTGGAGGAATTGTTCACGGGCCCCGACGACGAGGCCGCATTCCTATACGACCTGCTCGTGGACGTCGCGCGCGGCCGCAGCTCGTCGTGCTACTGGGAGATCTGTCGCACCGCGCGCCGGCGCGGCGTCACGCCCGAGTTCGTCACCGATCGCGCGGTGGTGCTCCTCACCTCCATGGAGGAGCGGCGTCGCACCGACCTCTACCGCATCCTCGGCTCGGCGCCCCTGGCGTCACCCGAGGGGCTGCGCCAGCGCTGGCTCGACTTCGCCAAGACGGGTCATCCCGACGTCGGCGGCGACCCCGGCCGCTTCCGGCAGGTGAAGGAAGCCTACGAGATCCTCCGCGATCCCGACCGGCGCAGCGAGTACGAGCGCTTCTGGGTGCGGGCGCTCGGACCGTTCGAGCGGGTGGCGCCCACCGAGGACGCGCTGCCGGAGGCGCAACCGCGCCAGCTCATGCCGCCCATTCCGAACGAGCGTCGGGTCGTGATGGTGGTGAAGAAGTCCGCCCCGCCCACGCCCGCACCCGTGCCCGAGGAGCCGCGACCCGACGGATCGCGCGCCGCGCTGCACGCGGCGGCACGACTGTTCGCGGCGCGCGACGTCCTCGACCGTCGCATCCAACCCGTCGGCGACGCCGCGCATGGCGGCATCACCGCGCTCCTGACGCGGGTCGAGGATGCCCTCGCGCCGATCTCGCTCGACGAGCTCGCGCGACTGCGGGCCGAGGTCGACGCCGGCATCGGACGGCTCGAGGCCCTGCGCAGCGAGCTCGCCATCCTGGGCTCGCTCAAGCAGCGCTTCGAGAGTCTGCCCGAGCGAGCGCCCGTCATCCGTCACGCGCACCGGCCCGTCGTCGAGACGATCGACGCTGCCCCCACGGCACCGCTCGCCTAGCAGAGACGCAGCCGCGGCGGCGTGCTGCCCGGCGGCGTCGGCGCGTCCGACTCGAGCGCGGTCTGCCAGACGGCCGTCTCGTCGAGCAACGCCGTGCGATCGAGCAGCGGCACGAGGTCGGGGGCCGTGGCCTCGAGCCGTGCCCGCCCTTCGCGCAGCAGCGTGCGCGCCCCGCGCGGGTTGCCGTGCGCGAGATGATGATAGGCGACGGCGATCTGGATGAGCCCCTGCAGCGCCTGGCGGACGTCGCCGGTCTCGCGCACCCAGACTGCTTCCAGGACCTCGTGCACCTCGAAGAACAGCTGCTCGTTCCAGAGGACGGACGCACGGCCGACGGCGTCGGTCACCGGTGCGCCGCTCACCGGCGGTCGCGGCGCTGCCGCGGCCCGCAGCGCGCGCGCCGCATGGGCGTGGATGGCCTGCGCCCAGGGCGCGTGCACGGCGAGCAGCACCGGCGCCCCCGGGTCGACGAGGTGTGCCCCGACGAGGCGCGCGGTGGCGGCGGCGTCGGGAGCGTCGACGTCACCCGCGAGCCACGACAGCGCGGCGCGTGCCGCGTCGTCGTCGAGACCGTCGATGGCGAGGGCGGCGAGCGCGTTGCGCAGCGGAAGGGGAAAGCCGGGAGCGGGCATGCCTTTGTCGGCGCTCCGGCGGCTGTGCTACGGGCCGAGCGTCGTGAGCCACGTCTATACCGCGCGCATCCGGGTGCGCCACAACGAGCTCGATGCGTTCGGGCGCGTCTACCCCGCGGCGCATCTGCGCTGGCTCGCGCAGGCTGCCATCGACGCCAGCAGCGACGCCGGCTTCGATGCCGCGTACTACCTCACGGCGGGCGCGCACTGGCTGGTCCGTCGCACCACCTTCTCGGTGCTGCGTCTCGTGCGCGCGGATACCGATCTCGACGTCACGACCTGGGTGGCCGATTTCCGTCGCGTGCGGTCGCTGCGACGGTACGAGATACGAGACGTCGCTGGCACGCCCGTCGTCACCGCCGCGACCGACTGGGTCTTCGTCGACCTGAGCGGCCGGCTGCGGCGCGTGCCGGAGGCGATGGAGCGGCAGTTCGGTCACGGCCCCGAGACGTCGCTGGCGCGCGAACCCTGGAGCGCCCCCGAGCCGCCCGCCACGCCGGGGCGGGCCGTCGGGACCGTGCGCTGGGCCGACCTCGACTCGCTCGGACACGTGAACAACGCGGCCTACCTCGACGTGCTCACCGAAGCGACGCTCGCCGTCCTCGGTGACGCGGGCTGGCCGATGGATCGGCTCGCGGCGGCCGGCCCCGTGCCGCACGTCGCGTCCGGCGACATCGAATACCTCGACGCCGCCGTCTTCGGCGACGAGCTGGCCACGACGACGTGGTTCGTCGCGGCGCCGGACGCGCTCTGTGTACATCAGCAGGTGACGCGGGTGGGGGACGGTCGCGCGATCGTGCGCGGCAGCACCACCTGGCGTTGGACCGACGCGGCGGACGCCGTCGTGCCGCTGCCCGCGGGGCTGGCGGACGCGTTGCGCCCGCTGCGCGCCGCATGAGGTGACGATGGGACTGCTCGCAGGCAAGGTGGGCGTCGTGACCGGTGCCTCGGCCGGCATCGGCGCCGCGACCGCACGCACGCTCGCCGCGCAGGGCATGGCGGTGATGCTGGGGGCGCGTCGCAGCGAACGACTCGCCGCGGTGTGCGAGGAGATCACCGCTGCCGGCGGTCGCGCCGACTTCCTCGTCACCGACATGCGCGAGCCGTCGCAGGTGACGGCGCTGGTCGACGCCGCGGTCACGCGCTTCGGGCGTCTCGACGCGCTGGTGAACAACGCCGCCGTCGGCATGGTGCGCACGATCGCCGAGGGCCGCGACGACGAATGGCGCGCCATCCTCGACACCAACATCCTCGGCACGCTCGCCGCCTGTCGTGCCGCGCTCGCCCACATGCTCCCGCAAGGACGCGGCGACATCGTCACCATGACGTCGGCGAGCGCGCACGAGGCGTGGCCATACCTGTCGGTCTATGCCGCCTCGAAGGCCGCCCTCTACACGCTCTCGCGCGGGCTGCGCGCGGAGGTCTCGGCCCAGGGCGTCCGCGTCATGACGATCGAGATCCACAACGTGCGCGGCACCGACTTCGCGATGAGCTTCGACCCCGAGCAGCTCCCGCCGGCGATGCGGCGCTGGATGGATCTCGGCCTCCTGAATCCCGCCGCCCCCGACATCACTCCCGAGTCGGTGGCAGAAGCCGTCGCCTTCCAGCTCGCGATCACTCCCCCAGCCAGCATCCACGAGCTGACGATCCGCTCGCGCGAAAACTGAGTTCCCGTCCCGGGCGGTGGTGGGTGCGTGGGTCATGGGGACGTCCGAGCGGCGAGTTGCGAGCACGCGGGTGGGGAAATGGGGCGGCGTGGTGCCGTGCGAGCTCCGAGCAAGCCGGACGTCCCCATGGCCCACGCACCCACCACCGCCCGCGACCTACGACGCCAGTTTCGCCGAGCGGACCAGCAGCTCGCGACAGCGGGCGAGCCAGCGGAGGTGGGCTTCGGCCTGGCCGATGGCGGCTTCGTGGGCCAGCCGCCGCGTCACCGGTGAGTCGGGGCGCGCCGCTTCCTCGGTCACCAGCGTCAGGTACCGTCGATACTCGTGCTCCTGGCGCTCCAGCTGGGCCAGGACGGCGTCGGGGCCGTGGCGCTCGGCGGCGAGGACGCGAACGAAGATTTCTTCTCGCAGCGGGGGTGGCCAGCCCGGCCGGCGGTCGAGCCAGACGCGCAGGGCACGCTCGCCGCGCGGGGTGAGTCGGAAGAGTCGCCGCATGCGCGTCCCGCAGGCTTCGTCGCGACGGGCGACGAAGCTGCGCCGCTCGAGCTCGTGCAGGAGCTGGTAGACCTGTCCGATGTTGGGATGCCAGAGCGGCCCCAGCCGCTGGTTGAATCGCTTCAGGAGCTCGTAGCCGTGCGACTCGCCGTCGCCGAGCAACGCCAGCAATGCGTACCGTAGGTGCATGTCCCGTCCTCCCCTGTGACTGGCCGTGTGCGAGCGTCATGCCACTGGTGGATGACGCGGCGTCACGCCCCGCGAGGGCTGCCGTGCGAGTGGACTGACGCATGACGGTCGGCGCCGCGCCGCGTCCTTCGCCGCGCGGTTCACGCGGTTCACGCCTCGTCGCTGCGCGCGGTCGACGTCAAGGGAATTTCGTTGACCGATCCACTAGGGACCATGCTATGAGGCCGCAATGCGCAAACCAGCCAAGGCCCTGAGCTACCTCGTGGCCGGGGCGCTGCTGGCGGGGAGCGCACCCTCGTTCGCGGCGATCTTCGGTGGTGGCGGCAGCTCGAAGACCGATTGCCTCTCCGTCTTCTCCGCCGACGTGAACTATCCTGCGTCGAAGCCGAAGCAGATCCGCTGCGCCGACGGCGACGTCGCGTGCGACGCGGACGGCGTCGTCAACGGATCGTGCAGCTTCGAGGTCGGTGTGTGCGCGAACAGCACGTTCGACGCGCGTTGCACGCTGAACGGCGTCGAGAGCATCGCCGTCGACCATGCGCTCGACAACGGCGACCCGAAGTTCGACACCGACTTCCAGGCGCTGCAGTCGCGCATCGCGAGCCAGATCGACCCGCCGGCCAACACCGCCGACGACTGCACCACGCCCACCACCATCCGCGTGCAGCTGCAGGGCCCGCTCCCCGGTGGCGTGTGCAAACCCACCAAGAAGATCGTCAAGCTGACGACGCTGTCGACGTTCATCTCGGGCAAGCAGTACAAGGACGTCGACAAGCTCCTCCTCTCCTGCGTCCCCGCCCCCAGCGGCTGCGATCCGCAGATCATCTTCCCCGACGGGACGTACGAGCGCATCCAACGGCAGATATTCAACCAGAGCTGCGCGCTGAGCGGCTGTCACGACTCGCAGACGACGGCGGGCGGCATGCTCCTCGAGACCGCGGGCTCGTACTCCAACCTGATCGACGTCGTGCCGTTCAACTCGACGGCGCAGACGCTCGGCTGGAAACGGGTCGACGCCGCCAACGCCAGTGCCGACACGAGCTTCATCATCCACAAGCTCACCGGCGATCTCGGCAGCGGTCTCGGCGACCGCATGCCGCGCGGCAAACCCAAGCTCCCCCAGTACCTGATCGACATCGTCCAGCTGTGGATCGAGGCAGGTGCCCCCTCGGCCGGGTGGGTACCAGGCACCGACCAGTAGACCGGCCGTCTCGCCGTCGGCCCAAGGAGTCCACATGCCAGTCAACGCAGGAGCCACGCTGACCGCCAGCCATGCCCGTCATCTGCTACGGCGCGCCGGCTTCGGGTTCACGCCGCAGGATTTCGACGCGGTCGATGGCCTGACCCGCGGAGCCGCCGCGGATCGGCTGCTCAACTTCAAGCCGAAAGGTTTCAAGCCCGGCGGACGCTACTTCGAGCAGGCGCACGACAAGTGGATCAAATACATCCTCAAGTCGAAGTTCCCGCTGCAGGAGAAGCTCGTGCTCTTCTGGCACGACCACTTCGCGGTCGGCATCTCGAAGGTCTTCGACACCAAGTTGATGGGCCAGTACATCGGGATGCTGCACTTGAACTGCAAGGGCAACTTCAAGAACTTCGTGAAGGCCATCGGCAAGGACGCGGCCATGATGGAGTTCCTCGATACCGTCCGGAACTTCAAGGAGATCCCGAACGAGAACTACGGCCGCGAGCTGCTGGAGCTGTTCACGCTCGGCGTCTACGACTACGCGCCGGTGCCGCAGCCGAACTACACGCAGGCCGACATCGTGCAGATCGCGCGCGCCTTCACCGGCTGGACCTACGAAGGCAAGGGCAAGACGGTCTTCTACGACTACCGGCACGACTACACCGAGGAGTTCGACGGTGATCCCGAGGAGGACCGCGGTCCGAAGGTCATCTTCACCGGTCGGCCCGGCTTCCCTGGCGGCGGCGCGTCGTTCACCAATGGCGGCGAGGGCGAGAACGAGATCGACGAGGTCGTCGATCTCATCTTCCAGCACACCGACAGCCAGGGAAAGAACACGGTGGCGCGTCGCACGGCCTATCGCCTGTGCGAATACTTCGCGCACAGCCAGCCCGCGATCACGTTCGTCGACGAGGTGGTCGACGACTCCAACTTCGACACCACCTGGGACCTGAACGCGCTGCTGCGCTCCATCTTCACCCACGACGACTTCTTCCTGACGGCGGGCGGCCCGCCCTACGTCGGCACGAGCAAGAAGTCGGTGAAGTGGCCGATCGACTACGTCGTCAGCACGCTCCGCGTCCTCGGTGTGAAGCCGCGCGGCGGCGATCTCCGCATCTACGGCGGCAACTACCGTCGCGTGCTCGATCACCTCTCCAACATGGGCCAGGTGCTCCTCGACCCGCCCAGCGTCTTCGGGTGGGACTGGGAGACCAGTTGGGTGAGCAGCGCCACGATGCTGGCGCGCTACAGCTTCGCGCGCGACATCGCGGCGTCGCGTGACGGCTCGGCCTCGTTCCGTCCCGACAAGCTGGTGAGCCTGAGCCTCACCGATCCGGGGGCGATCGTCGACGCCGTCACCGAGGCGCTCGGCATCACCGACCAGCTGCGCACCGAGGAGCGCTCGGTGCTCATCAACTATCTCACCGACGACGGTGTGAATCTCACCCTGAATCTCACCGACTACGACACCCGGAACACGAAGCTCCACGGCCTCTTCGCGCTGGTGATGCAGTCGCCGGCCTATCAGCTGCACTAGCCCGTCGGAGGATTGGCGACATGGCGATTTCACGACGACAGTTCATCAAGCGCACCGGCCTGGCCACCGCCGGCACCGTCCTCGGGCCGGGCCTCTTCGGCGGCAACGCGTTCGTGCGCAACGCAATGGCCAACATCGGCAACAAGTTCCTCATCGTCATCTTCCTCGACGGTGGGAACGACGGGCTCAACACCGTCACGCCGATGGACAACGGCAGCGGCAACCTCCGTACGCTGTACAACGGCTACCGGCGCACGGGTGGCGGCGGCATCAACCTGTCGCCGGCGGTGCTGGCACCCACGCAGCTCACCGGCGACACCGATCCCGCCACTGGCGCCAATCTGGCCATCCATCCCGGGTTCACCGGCCTGAAGCAGCTCTGGGACATCGGCAAGCTCGCCGTCATCCAGGGCGCGGGCTATCCCGACTACAGCCTCTCGCACGAGGAGTCGCGCGCCATCTGGCAGACGGCCAACCCCCTCGGGCTGGGTGCCCTGTCGGGCACGGGCTGGGTGGGTCGCCACCTGGTCGCGGAAGGCTACACCGGCGCCCAGGTTCCCGGCGTCACCATCGACAACTCGGTGGCCGCTGAGCTGCGCCAGTCGGCCACCAGTGTCCTCGCCATCAACGACCTCGAGGACTTCGGCTTCCCGTACGACGGATTCAACTTCGGTGACGACGGCGCCGCCAAGCGCGAGGCCTTCCGTCGCCTGTACGAGGACTGGGGCGTGCCCGACGCCCAGCTGGCGAAGAAGTACCTCGGCAACACCGGCGTCGCGACGCTGCTCAGCAGCGAGAGCTACCCGGCGCTGCACACGACGTACCTCGCCGATCGCTCGTCCTGGAACGACACCTACGACACCCTCGACACCAGCACGGCGCGTGACCTGCGCGAGATCGCGAAGATCATCTACGGCGTCAAGAACGGCGCGCCAAACGTCGCGGCGCATTTCTTCCAGCTCAGCAACGGCGGCTACGACACCCACTCCGACCAGGGCGCGGGTGAGCCGGATGGACAGCACTACGGCCTCCACAAGGAGATCGGCGACGCCATCAAGACGTTCTACGACGACGTCGCCGACATGGGCGCCGCGAACGACGTCGTCATCATGACGTGGAGCGAGTTCAGCCGGCGCATCCCGCAGAACGACAACGGCACCGACCATGGCTCGCAGGGGCCGATGTTCGTCGTCGGGGGCGCGGTGAACGGCGGCATCTACGGCAACCACCCCGACATCGCCAACCTCGACGACAACGAGAACACCGTCTACTCGCAGGCGGCGGTGCAGCATCGGTCCACCGACATCCGCGACGTCTACGGCACCATCCTCAAGCACTGGTGCGGCATGACGCCGGCCGGCATCCTGACGAACATCTCGCCGCTCGACCCTGGCGATCCGGCCGACTTCTGGACGGTGGCGAACTTCGACATGGGCTTCCTGCCCTGACGACCTGACGCTCGCCGACTACTACCTGGCCGACGCCCGGCTCGTCCTCGTACCCGTCGAACATCTGACGGATGCGGGGATGACCCGGGCGTTCGCCGTCTGGCTCGCGGAGCGGCGCGGCTGGTCGCCCGCGCAGGTGGCGCTGTTCGACGCCGGCTTCGCCCGCTACTGGGCCCGCGGCGTCGACCTCGCGCGCCGGACGACGGGCTGGATGGCGCCGCGGCGGCGGCATGTCGCCATCCTCGAGCAGCCGCACGCCGTGCGTCCGTATGCGCAGCTCCTCAACACGAGCGCGTGGACGCTGTGGGCGTCCGACGTCGACCCCGCACAGTCGGACGCCGAGCTGCTGGCCTGGCTGCTGGCGCTGGGTGACCGCATGGCCGTCACCGGCGAGGTCGCGCCGGCGGCCGTGCAGAACGCCGTCTGGTGGCTGGAGCGCACCGACGCCGAGTGCGATGCGTTCCGTTCGGCGGCGGCCGCGTCGACGCGCCCCGACGCCGACAGCCTGCGCGCCGTCGCCGCCGCGTTGCCCTGGCTCCGTCGCCTGCGTCACGAGACGCTGCGTCCGGCGCCGCACGGCGTCCCGCATCGATCCATTCCGGGCACGGGGCTCCTCGTCCCGCGCGACCTCGAGGCCGAGCCGCCGGCGCTCGTCGCACGGGTCGCCGAGGTGTCTCGCGCCGCGCTGCAGACGTGGCGTGCGGCCTGGCGGCGCTCCGACCCCGACGTCGTGCGCCGCACCTGCGACTGGCTGGCCGAGACGGCGCCGCCGCTGCTCGTCACCGGCCAGCGTGGCCGCATCGTGTGGGACCCCGATCGGCCGACGGCGGTGGGCGCGCTGCGTGCCGAGCTGTCGCGCGCCGACGCCGTCGCCGTGGACGCCGTCGGCGCCGATCTCGCGGTGGTCGCGCGCCACACGCGCGCCTTCCTCGATGCCGTCGTCGATCCCGGGGCGCTCCCGGCGCCGCACCCCGACGTGGCGCAGACGGGGCTCGCCTACCTGCACCGCGAGCGCGCTCTGCTTGCCTACAACCTGCACGAGCCCGGCATGGAGCGGCTGGTCGGTCCGCCGCTGCCGTTCGGTCGCGCGATGCTCGGGGCGCGTGCCGCGCACGAATGGGCACACCTGGCCGACGAGGCCGGATGGGTGGTGCGGACCGTCTCGGCGCAGGAGCATGCGGCACGCCAGGCGGCGCTCGCCGACCTCCTCGACGCGACCATCGCCGCGGCACCGGCGGCGGTCCGGTCGCGGACGGCCGCCGACCTGGCGACACTGGGCGCTGCCGGTAGCGCCGGCACGGGCCTGGCGCACGTCACCGTGCAGCGCATGCCCGACTGGCGCGCCAACCTGGTGGCGCGGGCGTTCATGACGCCGGCGGAGCGCGAGACCTACGTGCGCCACAACGTCCGCACGCTGCGGCTCGACTACCCGCCCGCGTCGCTCTGGCGCATGCTCGTCCGCTATCTCTACGAGGTGCAGTACCTCGGGCCGCGTCTCGGGCTCACGACGATGCCCGATCCGCGCGCCTACTTCGTCCACAGCACCTGGTTCGCGGACGACCTGCTCGCCACCGGCGTGCTCGACGACGCCCGCTTCGACGCGCTCGTCGTCGCCGTGGACGCGTTGTGCGACGGCTGGGCGGTCGACCCCGTGCGGCTGCGACTGCCGGCGCATGACACCGGGCCGCGCGACGAGTAGCATGCGCGACGTGCGTCTCGCCGCCGTCGATCTCGGCACCAACTCGGTGCACATGGTCATTGCCGACGTCAGCCCCGACGGGCGGATCCAGGTGGTGGACCGCGTGAAGGAGATGGTGCGCCTCGGCAAGCGCGCCTTCACCACCGGCCGCCTGTCGCCGGAGACGATGGCCCTGGCGTCGCGCACGCTGAAGACGTTCGGGCGGCTCGCCAAGGCGCGCAAGGTCGAGCGGCTGCGCTGCGTCGCCACCAGCGCGGTGCGGGAAGCCCGCAACGGCGCCGCGTTCGTCGAGCGGCTCAAGCGCGAGACCGGCCTGCCCATCCGCATCATCTCGGGCGCCGAGGAGGCGCGGCTGATCTTCCGCGCCGCCCGCCACGCGCTCGGCCTCGCCGGAGGGCCGCACCTCCTCGTCGACGTCGGCGGTGGCAGCGTCGAGCTGGCCCTCGTCCACGACGGGCACGCGCTCTGGATGGAGAGCCTGCCGCTCGGCGTGGCCCGGCTCACCGAGCGCTTCCTCAAGAAGGACCCGCCGACGGCGGCGCAGGTGCGGCAGCTCGAGCGGCACCTCGAGCGCGAGATGGGCGACCTGCTGGCGCGGGTGAAGAAGGCGGGCGCGGTGCAGGCTGTGGGCACGTCGGGCACCGTGAACACCATCGTCGGCATGGCGCTCGCGGCGCGCGGCGAGGACTCGTCGCGATTGCACGGCGCGCATGCGTCCGCGGAGGAGGTCGGCCGCATCCGGCGGCGGGCGCTGTCGGTGGGGGCGGCGGATCGCGCCGAGCTGCCTGGCATGGACGCGAAGCGTGCCGATCTCATGCCGGCCGCCGTCGTGCTGTTCGACTTCATCCTGACGCGCGCCGGCAGCCCCGATCTGGTGGCGTGCTCTTGGGCGCTGCGCGAGGGGGTGCTGCTCGACCTGGCGAAGGTCACCGGCGATCGTGGCCCCGCGACGGCGACGGGACGGCGCCGGTCGATCGAGTCGCTGGCGCAGCGCTACTGCGGGGCGAACGCGCACGGCCGGCAGGTGGCGTCGCTGGCGCTGCGGCTCTTCGACGCCACCGCGTCCGACCTGGGACTGCCGCCCGCGTCGCGCGAGCTGCTCGAAGGAGCGGCCCTGCTGCACGACATCGGGCAGAACCTCGACCGCGACCGCCACCAGCACCACACCTTCTACCTGATCAAGAACAGCGAGCTGCTCGGATTCACGCCGGTCGAGATCGACGTCATGGCGCTGGTCGCGCGCGGCCATCGCAAGCAGGCGCCGAAGCTGTCCGACCCCGAGGTCGAGGCGTTGCCGGCCGCGAGTCGCCGGGTGGTCCGCGCGCTCGCCGCCCTGCTGCGCGTCGCCGACGCCCTCGACCGTACCCACTTCGGTGTGATTAGACGGCTCGAGGTGTCGCGGACGAGCCGCCGCCTCGTCATCGCGGCCGACTCGGGGAACGAGAGCGCGGAGCTCGAGCTGTGGGCAGCCGAACGTCGAGTGGATCTCCTGTCGCGTCTGCTGGATTGTCCCGTGGTACTGCGGGAGGCGACGGTCCGGAGCCGGTCGCCCCGGCGGCAGCCGCGGCGCGCCGCCCGGCGGGTGCGGCGCTGAGCCCGGACGACGACGCCCGTGCCACGGCCCGCAGCGTCCTCCGTGCCTACCTCGACGACTTCGCCCGCGAGGAGGGCGCGGCACGGACGGGCGACGCCGAGGCGATCCATCGCCTGCACGTCGCGACCCGGCGGCTGCGCAGCACGCTCCGGCTCTTCGGACCGGTCCTGCCGCGCGCCACGGTGACGAGCGCCGCCGACGGGTTCGCGTGGCTCGGACGCGGCGTCGGGGCGGTGCGCGATCTCGACGTGCTGTCGCTCGCGGTGACGGCGCGCGGCCGTGCCCTCGACGAGCCCTCCCGCGACGCGCTCGCGTCGCTGGCGCGGTTCGTCGGCGAGCGTCGCGGCGATGCGCTGGCGGGACTCGCCGCCCAGCTCGACGCACCCCGTACGCGCCGGCTCCTGGCCCGCGTCGGTGCGCTGGCGGACGGCCGCCCGCCGGCGCGCGGTGCCGTGCCGCTCGGTGCCGTCGCGCGCGGACTCCTGCGGCCGCTGCTGCGCGGCGTACTGCGAGCGGGCAGGGCGATCGACGACGATGCACCCGCGGCGACGTTCCACCGGCTGCGCGTGCGCATCAAGGACCTGCGCTACGCCTGCGAGACGCTGCAGCCGCTCGCCGGCGATGCGCTGCCGCGCGTGCTGCGCCGGCTGTCACGGCTGCAGGACGTGCTCGGCGAGCATCAGGATTCGGTGACGCAGGCGGCGTGGCTGCGGGCGACGGCGATCGCGGTGCCCCTGCCTCCGGACACCGTGCTGGCGATGGGCGCCGTCGTGCACGCACTGCATCGACGGGCTCGCAGACGTCGTGCGCGCTTCGCCCGCGCCTGGCGACGCTTCGACCGGCCCCGCACGCGACACGCCGTGATCGACGACATGGCGCGGGAGACGACGACATGATGCTCTATCTGGTACGCCACGGAGTGGCCGAGGACGTCGGTCCCGACGGGGACGATCGCAGTCGCCGGCTGACGGCGGTCGGACGAACCCGGATGACGGCGGCCGCGGCCGGCCTGCGAGCGCTCGACGTGACCCTCGATGCCGTCGTCACGAGTCCGTATCCGCGGGCGTCGGAGACCGCGAGCATCGTCGCCGCGGCCCTCGGCGGCCCGTCCCCACGTCCGCTCGACGCGCTCACGCCGGACGTGCCGGCGGCCGAGACCGCGAAGGCGTTGCGCCGGATCGGTCGCCACGAGCACGTCATGGCGGTGGGACACCTGCCGAACCTGGCGGAGCTGGCGTCGCTCCTGCTCACCGGGACGCCGCACGGGGCGGCGCTGGAGGTGAAGAAGGGGAGCTGTATCGCGCTCGAGGTGTCCGGACAGGGGCTACAGGGCGGCGCGACGCTGCGCTGGCTGCTGCCGCCGGCGGTGCTGCGTCGCCTGGGCGGCTGAGACGCGCCTACTTGGCGGCGTCGGTCGACTCCTCGTCGTCCCCGTCCTCGTCCTCGCCGTCTTCGTCGTCTTCGCCTTCGCCACCGGGCGGGACCCATCCCGGGGGAGGTTCCACGCCAACGGCCTGGCTCCAGTCGATGTCGTCGTCGATACCGGCGGCGCCTTTCTCGGCCCGCTCCTTCTTCCTGGCTTCCTTGGCCTCGTGCTTGGCCTTCCGTTGCAGCTCTTTCGCGCGCTTGTTCGAGCGGAATCGCGCCATTGACACCTCCTGGGACGACGGGGGACGACAGCCGAGGGAGCGCCGAGCGCTCCGCCCCACCGTCGCAGGGACACCGGGACGTCTACCATGCGTCCTCACGCAGAGTCCACGCCGCGTGGGGCATGCGATCAGGGATTCCTGTCGCAGCGGTTTCGCACGCCGCACGGTCCGTCTACACTGCGCCGCGCTCCCGCATGTCCGACGCGTCCGACGTCTCGCAGCCGGCGCTCCCCGGCTTCCCGACGGCCCCACCCCTCGCCAGCGCGGCGGAGGTGCGTGCCGAGGTCGCCGAGCTGCGTGCCGCATGGACCGGAGGCGACGCCGGCGACGCGCGGCTGCGACGACGCTGCGAGCAGCGGCTGGCGGCGTTGCGGGCGCGCTGGCGCGAGCGCGCCGATCTCTTCCGTCCCGACGACGTGTCGGCGCTGCGTGACCTGGCGACCGCACTGCGCGCCCCGGTCCGTCGCGCGCCGTCGGGCGACCCCGCCGACGTCCTGCGCCAGGTCTTCGGCTACGACGCGTTCCGCACCGGCCAGGTGGAGATCATCCGCGCCGTGCTCGATGGACGCGACTGCATCGGCGTCATGCCCACGGGCGCCGGCAAGTCGCTCACCTACCAGATCCCGGCGCGCATGCTCGGCGGGGTCACGCTCGTCATCTCGCCGTTGATCGCGCTGATGAAGGACCAGGTCGACGCCATGGAGCAGGTCGGCCTGCGCGCCACCTTCCTGAACTCGAGCCTCGAGCCGGCCGAGCGACGCCAGCGCATCGAGGGCCTGCGCGCCGGCGCCTACGAGCTGCTCTACGCCGCGCCCGAGGGCCTCGAGGCCTCGGTGGGGGGCGCGGTCGCCGGGCTCGACCTGCGTCTCATCGCCGTCGACGAGGCGCACTGCATCAGCCAGTGGGGGCACGACTTCCGTCCCGCCTACCGCAACCTGGCGGGGCTGAAGCGCCGGTTCGGTGACATCCCGGTGCTGGCCCTGACCGCCACCGCCACGCCGGCCGTCACGCGCGACATCATCGGCCAGCTCGCCATGGTGACGCCGGTGGAGTTCCGCGGCTCGTTCTTCCGCCCGAACCTGCGCGTGCACTGCTACCGCAAGGGACCCGAGATGCCGCTCGGGGTGCGCGACGCGGTGGCGCGCCTGGTGGCGGCGCGGGCCGGTCAGAGCGGCATCGTCTACTGCCTGTCGCGGAAGTCGGTCGAGTCGATGGCGGCCCATCTCCAGGGCCTCGGCATCCGCGCGCTGGCCTACCACGCCGGCATGGAGCCCGAGGAACGCACGCGCGTGCAGGACGCCTTCCGCCGCGACGACACCGACGTCATCGTCGCCACCGTCGCGTTCGGCATGGGCATCGACAAGTCGAACGTCCGCTACGTCATCCATCGCGACATGCCGAAGTCGCTCGAGGGTTACTACCAGGAGATCGGCCGCGCCGGTCGCGACGGCGTCGCCAGCGACTGCATCCTCTTCTACTCCTGGGCCGACGTGGTGAGCTTCGAGCGCTTCCACGACGACGCCGATCCGGCGCTGGCCGAGCAGCACCGCCAGCAGGTGCGCGAGATGTTCCGCTTCGCCGACCGCCCGCAGTGCCGGCACCAGGGGCTCGTGGCACACCTCGGCGAGCGCATCGACGCCTGCGGCACGTCGTGCGACGTGTGCACGCAGAGCGACATCGTGGCGGCCACGCCGGTGCTGCCCACGCGCCGGCGCGGCCCCGTCGCCATCGAGTTCCGCGCGCCGTCGCCCGATGCGCCGCCCACCGGGGGCGAGGAGGCGACGTTCCTGCGGCTCAAGGCGCTGCGGAAGCGGCTCGCCGATGCGGAGGGCATTCCCGCCTATCTCATCTTCAGCGACGCCACGCTGCTGTCATTGGTCGCGGCCAACCCGGCGAGCGAGGACGACATGCTCGGGGTGTCGGGCGTGGGGCCGAAGAAGCTCGCGCGGTACGGTGCGGCGTTCCTGCAGGCGCTGCGCGAGCCGTGAAGAGGAGCTGGGCGTGATGGATGCGGCGGAGCGGCTCCGGTTGATGGATCTCAACATGCAGGAGATGTACCGCGAGGACGCGCGGGTGATGGATGGCGGCTTCGTCGTCGAGCGCGGGGGCCTCGTCATGACCGGGTCGCCGATCGGGACGCACTTCACCAACATGGTGATGCCGGTGCGCGCGGTCGATGCCGCCACCGTGCGCGCCGAGGCGACGGCGGTGTTCGGCCCCGCCGGGTTGCCGTGGTCGGTGTGGACCCGTGGCCACGCCGACGCCGCGCTCGAGGCCGAGCTCGCGGAGCGCGGGTTCCTCGAGCTGGTGACGGTGCCCGCGATGGTGCTGGAACCCGACGACGTCACGGCGGTGCCGCCGCCGTCGGACGTCGTGCTGCGGCCCGTCGCCGGTGACGACGACGTGACCGCGTACGCGCGCGTCATGGCGGAGGCGTGGAGCGTCTACGGCGTCGATCGCGAGGCCACCGCCGCGCACTTCGTGTCGGCCGAAAGCCTGATCGCGCCGACGCGGTGGGCGGTGCTCGCGTGGCGGGGCGACGAGCCGGTGGCGGGCGCCATCCTCTATTGCTCGCACGACGTCGGTGGCATCGGCTGGGTGGGGACGGTGCCCGCGGCGCACGGCCGCGGCTACGGTGCGGCGGTGACGTCGGCGGTGGTGGAGGAGGGCGTGCGACGCGGGGCGCGATTCCTGTCGCTGCAGGCGTCGCCCATGGGGGCGCCGGTGTATCGACGGATGGGGTTCATCACGCCGTCGCAGTATCGGGTGTTCGTCGCCCGCGACTGAGCCTGGGGGCCGCTGCGGCGGCCACTCCAGGTAGCTAGAAGGCGATCCGTCCGGGGTCGTCCGGACGGTCGCCGGCAGCGTCGCGTTCTTGACGGTCCGGCGGCACCGCGTCGCCGGTGGTCGGGCTCGTCCTCGTGCGGGCCAGGATTTCTGCGGCATCGGCCAGCCGGGCGCCGGGACGCGCTGGTAGGCGCAATCCTTGCTGTGGGGGTCGCTGTGTACGCGCCGACCCCGGCGGACGAATGGCACGACGACACCAGCGCACCGACAGCGGACACGTCGTCCTGGTCGTGGACGACCAGGTCGAGGCGCTGTCCTCCATGCGACGCCTGCTCGAGGACGAGGGGCATCGCGTCCTGACCGCGGCGAACGGCGAGGAGGCGCTGGTCCTGCTGCGCGAGCACGAGGTGCATCTGCTGCTCGTCGACTACGTCATGCCGCGCATGTCGGGCGCCGAGCTGGTGCAGCGCGTGCGCGCCGCCGATCCCTACGTGCAGATCGTCCTGCAGACGGGCTACGCCGGGGAGCGCCCACCGCGCGAGATCCTCACCGCCCTCGACATCCAGGGCTACCACGAGAAGGGCGACGATCCGGAACGCCTGCTGATGTTCGTCGACGTCGGCCTCAAGACCCATCGCCTGATGACGCGCCTGCGCGAGCGCGAGCGCCTCCACGGGGAAATGGTGGCGAACTGTTCCCACGAGTTCCGGACACCCCTCAACATCATCGCGGGCTACGCGGAGATGTTCGCGGACGGCGCGTTCGGACGGATGCCCGCCGAGGGCGAGCGCGTGGTGCGGAGCATGCTGGAGGCCACGCAGGGACTCTCGCATCTCGTCGACGACTTCCTCGCCTTCGCGCGCGTCGAGGCGGGCATTGCGACGGTCGCGTCCAGCCCGGTCGATCTCGACGAGCTCGTACGCGAGCTCGAGCGGCTCGCCACCGATCTCCTGGCGGAGCGGCCCGTCGCCCTGCGCGTGGACACGATCGGAGCACCGGAGGTGATCGTCACCGACGGCGTCAAGGTGCGGACCGTGCTGCGCAACCTCGTCAACAACGCCGCGAAGTTCACGTCGGAGGGATCGATCACGATCCGCGTCACCGCCGACGGCCCCGGGGTCCGGTTCGACGTCACGGATACCGGGTGCGGCATCCAGCCGCACGAGATCAGCGCGATCTTCGAGCCGTTCCGCCAGCTCGACGGTTCCTGGACGCGCACCGCGGGCGGGGTCGGGCTCGGCCTGGCGTTGGCGCGACGCCTCGCCGGGCTCCTCGAGGCGGAGCTCGAGGTACGGAGCGAACCCGGTGTGGGGTCGACGTTCTCCCTGCGCCTGCCCGGCACGCCGTCCGCTGTCGCCGCCGAGCCGCAGGTCGCGCGCGGCGATGCGCCCGTCGAACGAATCGCCGCGACGAGTCGATGACGCGCGTCGCGGGCGTCCTCGTGGCGGCGGGCTGCTACGCCGTCGCCTGCCCGCCGATCGACTGGAGCCTGGCCGCGTGGCTGGTGCCGGGCCTCCTGCTGACGTCGGTTCGCGGGGCGTCGCCGCGACGCGCGTTCGCGCTGGCGGTGCCGTTCTCGCTGGCGTTGGGTTGGGCCATCACCGGGTGGCTGCGGCACGCGTCGCTGGCGTACTTCGGCTTCGATGAGGGCCTCGCCGCGGCCTTCGCGGTTGCGGTGTGGGTCGGTTACGGGGTCGTCCCGTTCGGCATCCTGCTGGCCTGCTGGGCGGTGGTGGCGCCCAGGGCCTCGGCGCGGCTGCGTCCCTGGGCCGGCGCGTGGCTGTGGGTGGCGATGGAGCTGGGCCGGACGCATCTCTTCACGGGACTGCCGTGGGAGCTGCTCGGACATACGCAGTACCGCAACCTCGTCGTGGCGCAGATCGCCGAGCTCGGCGGGGTCTACGCGGTGTCGTTCCTGGTTGCGCTCGTGAGCCTCGCGGGTGCGGAGGCGCTGGCCGGTGGCCTCACCGTCCGGGAGCGTGCCGGCCGACTCGCGCCGGCGATCGGCGCGCTCGCCCTGGTCCTGACCTGGGGGCTGGCCTCGGCGAGGACCGGCGACGGCGACGGGGCGTCCGTGCGCATCGCCCTGGTGCAGGGAAGCGTTCCGAACGAGTTCCGATGGAAGCGGGCCTTCGTCGAGCGGAACCTCGGCGTCTATTCACGGCTGACCCGACGTGCGACGGACGATACCCCCGACCTGATCGTCTGGCCCGAGAACGCGGTCGATCTCTACCTCGATCGCGAGCCCATGGTGCGTTCGCAGATCGCGCCGCTCGCGGGGCGTGCGCGATGGGGGCTGTTGCTCGGGGGCCCGCGGCTCCTCGACGACGGCTCCGCGCGCAACTCGGCCTATCTGCTCGCCGCCACCGGTGAGGTGGGCGCGACGTACGACAAGCGCCGGCTCGTTCCCTTCGCCGAATACGACCCGTTCGGCGGCGACAGCGTCGGTCGTCCCGACGAGCCGATCTACACGCCGGGGACGACGGACGCCCCGCTGCCCGTGGGAGCCCTGCGCCTCGGCACCACCATCTGCTACGAGATCCTCTTCCCGGGCCTGGTGCGCGAGCTGGTCCGCCAGGGCGCCGACGTGCTCGTCAATCTCGCCAACGATTCCTGGTTGGACGACGGTGCCGGCGTCGCGCCGGACCAACACCTGTCGATGGCGGTGTTCCGGGCCATCGAGACACGGCGCTATCTCGTGCGTGCGTCGGCGAGCGGTACGTCGGCATTCGTCGACCCCGGCGGCGGGATCTACGACCGCCTTCCCCGCGGCAGCGCGGGGGCGTTGGTGGCGGCCGTGCGTCCGCGGACGGGCCTCACCCCCTACGTCCGATGGGGTGACTGGTGGGTGGCGGTCGTCGCCGCGCTGTTGCTGGTCGTGGCGCGTCCGTGGGAGCACGCATGACGGCGGCCCACAGTCGGCGAGCCCTCGCGTGCGTGGCCGCGTCGTTCGCGACGCTGCTCGTGGTGATCGCCGTCAATACGTCGGGCTGGGTCGGGCGCACGTTTCCGGGCTTCTTCGTCATGGCCAACGGCGTGGTGGCATCGATCGCCCTGCCGGAGTGGCGTCAGGACGATCCGATGCTGCCCTTCCAGCTCGAGGTGACCGCGGTGGACGGCGCGCCCGTCCGCGGCGGGCCCGCGGTCTACGAGGTCGTCGCGCGAACCCCACCCGGAACGCGCCACACCTATCTCGTGCAGGACGCGCGTGGCGTGACGCGCACCGTAGCCGTGCCGTCACGGCAGTTCTCGCGCACCGACTACCTCCTGATCTTCGGCGTCTACCTGCTGACGAGCGTCGCCTTCCTGAGCCTCGGCCTGCTCGTGCCGTACCTGAAGCCGCGCGATCCGACGGCGGTGGGATTTGCCATCCCCTGCCTGCTGACGGGGCTCTTCATCCTGACGGCGTGCGATCTCTACGGTCCATCCTGGTTCTTCCGCCTCCATGTCGCCGCCGAGGCGCTGCTGGCGCCGGCGTTCGTGCATCTGAGCCTGGTCTTCCCGCGCGACCGGCTGCGGCACCGGCGGATGCAGCGGCTGGCGATCGTCTACGCACCGTTCGTCGTGCTGGCCGTCCTCTACGAGCGCGTCCTCTACGATCCGGCCGCCTACACCAGCGTCCATCTGCTGGCGACGGCCACGCACGGTCTGGCTGCCGCTGTCATCATCGGGGTGGGCGCGTTCGACCTGCTGACCAGCCGCTCGCCCCTGGTGCGCCGGCGTATCGGCATCGTGACGCTCGGCATCCTCGGTGGCTTCGCCCTGCCGGGGATCCTCATGGTGTGGTCCGCCGCGACCGGTGGTGCGGTGGCGATCAATGCGGGGGCGTTCACGGCCTTCGTGTTCCCGCTCTGCCTTGCCTACGCCGTCGTCAAACAGAACCTGTTCGATCTGGACGTGGTCCTGCGCCGGGCCGTCACCTACGCGATCGTCGTCGTGCTGGTGTGCCTGGCCTACATGGGGACCTTCTGGCTCCTGCAGCGGACGATCCTCGCGTCCCTGTGGGGATCGCCGTTGCCCATCGCCGCGCTCAACGTGGTCCTGCTGCTCGTGCTCGCGCCGGTGCAGGCGCGGGTCCAGGCGGCCGTCGACCGACTGTTCTTCCGTGGCAGCTACGATCCCGAGAGCGAGCTCTCCGACCTGAGCCATCGCCTGTCGGCCGCGCAGACCGAGGCGCAGGTGCGTGCGGCCCTGGGCGTGGTGCTCGGGCGGGCGCTCGCGCCACGCTTCCTCCGCCTCGCGCGCTATGGCGACGGCCGGTTGGTGGAAACGGACGGTCGGTCGCTCGCGTTGCCGTCGAAGATGGCGACGGCGCTGCGCACTCGCGGCATCGTGACGCCGTACGACGTCGACCAGTGGGCGGACGCGTCCTCGCGCACGGTCTGGGAACAGCTCGACGCCGAGCTGCTCCTCGCCGTCGCGAGCGACCAGGACCTGCTCGGGGCCGTCTTCGTGGGAGCGCGTGAGAGCGGTCGACCGTATCGGGTGCTCGACATGGTGTTCCTGCGCGCCGCCGCCGGGCAGGTCGCGCTCGGTGTGCGCAACGCCGAAGCCTTCGGTCGCCTCGAGGAGCTCAACGCGAGCCTGGAAGCGCAGGTGTCGCAGCGCACCGCCGATCTGGAGCGCGCGAACGGCGAGGTGCAGCGGTCGCTCGCCGAGCTGCAGCTGGCCTATGCGCAGCTCGAGCGGAGCCAGCAGAGCCTGGTGCGGATCGACCGCCTCGCCACGCTCGGACGCGTGGCCGCCGGCGTGGCCCACGAGGTGAACACGCCGCTCGCCGCGGTGATGAACGAGCTGGCGCTGCTGCAGCGGCTCGCGCGCGAATACCAGGACTCGATCGGCGATCCCGTCGTCACCGCGGAGGACCACCACGCGATCGCGGCCGAGCTCGAACGTGGCGTCGCGGCGGCGACCGCGTGGGCGAAGAAGGCGGCGGCCTACATCCGTCGCATGAAGCTGCACAGCCGCGAACCGGGCACGCCCACGACGACGCCCTTCGCCGTGCGTGCCGTGGTGGAGGACGTCCGGGGGCTTCTCGAGCATCGCCTGCGCGCCCTCGATTGTCGCATCGAGCTGCACGAGAGCGCCCCGGGGACGACCTTGCGGGGTGATGCGACGCGGCTCGGCCAGGTGCTGGTGAATCTCGTGGCCAACGCGCTCGACGCGTACGAGGATTCGGGGCGGCCTGCGACGCCGATCGTGATCCGGGCGCGTGCGGACGCGTCGGGCACGGTGCTCGAGGTCGAGGACGGCGCCGGCGGTATGGCGCCCGACGTGGCCGCGCGCGTGTTCGACGAGCTCTACACGACGAAGGAGCCGGGCCGAGGCACGGGGCTGGGGTTGTGGATCTCGCGGAGCCTGGTCGAGGAGGCATTCGGGGGAACGCTCGTCCTGGAGACGGAGGAAGGCGCGGGCAGTCGCTTCGTCATCACGGTCCCCGCCGGCAGCGAGGAGCGGGCCCGACCTCGCCATGTGGCGTGAGGGGTGCCGGTACCCGCGTGACGCCGCGACGATGTGTCGACGGTCCTCCATCTAGGGAGTTGCCGGAGCATCAAGCGTGGATAGTGGATCTCAAATTGCACTCACCGTCGGTTCCACCGCGTAGTCGAGGAGCCGCTCATGCGCCGGAGTCCGTTCATTCTCGTCCTGGGAGCCGTCGGCACGCTGATGTGTCGTGTGCCGGCCGCCGATGCCGGGTGTGGGTGCGAGAAGGCCCCACCGGCAGTCGCCGCGGTCCGCCCGGCGTTCGCCTCCCCGGGCGACGAGGTCTCCATCTTTGCCGCGGGGCTCGTCGAGGGCGCCGCGTACACCGTGGCCTTCGGCGGCCTTGGTGGCGCGGAGGTCCCGGCGACCGCGATCGTGCGTCGCGATCTGGCAGACGGCGTCGCGAAGGCGCAGCTCGTCGTCGCCGCGCCGGCGCTCCCCCCCGGACCGACGCAGCTGTCGGTGACCGCGGTGGCGGGTGGCGCCGTCCTGCTCGACGTCGCGTCGAGCGACTTCACGATGCTGCAGGCGGCCGTCGAGCTCGGCAACCGCAACGGGAAGACCATCGCGCGCTGCTACCGTGCCGCCGTCGGCGCCGACGGCGTGGCGTACTTTCCGCTCGACATCTCCGGCATCGTGGATCGCATGATCTTCAGCGGCGTGGGCAAGGGCGGATTTCCGCTGCACTTCGGCGCCGAGGACATCGTCATCTACAACACCCAGGGCGTGCTGATGCAGCTCCTCGGACCGGACGCCGCGGGTATCTATTCGATCGAGGACGTCGACGACGAGTCACCGCCGAACGCCGAAGAGCAGGGCCCGAGCAGCTTCCGGCTCACCTACGATCGACACGAGTTCCAGACCTACCAGACGCTGCACACGACCGATCCGAACTACCTGCTCGATCCGCTGGACCCGAACTGGCACGTGGACGGGACGCGCCACGTCGATCACTACCATCTCGTGGTGGCGATCACCGGCATCTTCAAGGGCGGGACGGTTCCGGAGGCGCCGAGCGCGGGACCCTTCGTCCTGCGTCTGGCGACGACCGTCGCCGACGATCCCAACGGGCATGTCGCGGTCACGCGCATCGACTGGAGCGACGATTGCGGGCCGGCACCGGTCGATGGCACCACGACCACCACGACGCTGCCGCCCGGCGACGGGACCTGCGCGACCTGCGACGATGCGGCCGGCCTGTGTGGCGATGCGACGATCGCCGCCTGCGACGGTGTCACGATACCGGCGGCCGTCGGTCGCAGCCTCGTGAAGGGCTGTCGGCTCCTCGAGCGCGCCGATGGCGCCGCCGGCCGCCGTCGGCGGCGGCTCGTGACGAAGCTCGGACGCATGCTCGACCGGACGGAATCGTGGCTCGGACGTCCCGCGGCGACGCGTGAGATGTCCGCCACGTGCCTGGAGGCGATCGCTGCGGCCGTCGACGATCTGCGCGGTGGAATGGCCGGCGTGCCGTAGACGTCAGCGCAGGCCGGCCCGGTAGAACGGGACGAGGAATCCGGCGATGGCGTTCACGCGCGCCTTCTCGTCGGCGTCGGGATCCCAGGTGCCCAGCACGAGCGAGGTGAGGGTCGTGCGTGCGGCGTCGCCGGCCGCGACACCCGCCTGTGCCAGGTTCATGTCGACGGTGGCTCGCGCGTTGCGCCGGCGCGCGTCGCGATCGACGCCGGCGGGAGGCGTGCCGTCGCCGAACCGCTCCACCAGGGCGTCGGCGACGGCCTGGTCGGCGTCGAAGGCCAGCGTGAGGAACCGGGGGATGGAAGCCGGCCCCGACCGATAGCCGCGGCCGACGGCGGCGATCGTCGCAACGACGTCGGGCGAGTCGTCGAGGTTGCGCAGGCGCACCGCCGCGAGGACGGCGGTCGCCATCGCGTCGGTCGCAGCGGGGAGGTCGCGTGCGGCCGCGGTGGCGCCGCGCGCCGCCGGAACGGCGGTCGAACGGGCCCGCTTCGGTTTGGTTGCCTTGACCGTGGCGGTGGTCTTCCGCTTCGCCGCGGGCTTGGATCTCGCGGTCGTGCGGTCCCCGCCCGTCGCCTTCGCCTTTGCCATCGTCCACCCCCGTCGATCAGAGCGTCTTCAGCAGGGTCTTCATGTCCCGGGCGATCGGCTCACCGAGCGCCTGCAGCGCGTCCCGCGTCGCCTGCGGAATGATCTTCGTCCCGGTGCGCGAGCGGACGCGGAAGTTGAAGCTCACCATCTTGCGGAAGCCCTTGTGCAGGGAGTTCTTCACCTTCTTGCGCTTGCCCCCGACCAGGCGCTGCGCGGTGCGCGTCTTGTCGAGCGCCTTCACCGACGCCCGCTCGAGCTGCGCCTTGGTCTTGCCGAGATCCTGCGCGCCTTTCACCAGGGCGACGAGCTTCTCCAGGCGACAGATGATCGACTCGAACGTCGCCGCGTCCGGACCGTCGCATCCGGTCGGCAGGGTGGTCGTCGTCGTGCCGCCGGGGCCGAGCACCACGGTGCGTGTCGCCGGCGGCGGCTCGCACGAGTTGCTGCAGAGGCCGAGGTTCTCGTTCTCGGTGGAGCAGACGCGACAGAAGCCGGCGTCGCTGTCGAAGAAGCAGCTCGCGTTCAGACCGTCGCCCGCACCCTGCCAGGCGATGGCGCACGACACCTGATCGTCGGCCAGGAACTCGCAGCCCGCCGACGACAGGTCGCCGGTGAAGATGGTGCGCGACGCGTCGTCGCAGCCGCCGCAGTCGTTGGGGCAGGGATCCTCGCCCATCTCGTTGCGCCCGCAGCCGATGCAGGTGCTCGGCGTCTCGGCGAGGCAGACCGCGGCGCGGCCGTTGCGGTCGAAGTACCACGCCTCGTTGCAGGCCTCGGCGTCACCGGCGAGCGTGCTGCAGAGCGTGCTGTCGGGGCCGCCGAGGCCGGTCGGGTGTGCCGGGTTCTTGCACGTGATGTCGCGGCACTGGTCCTCGGCGAGGACCTCCATCGTGCCGGCGCTGCCGATGAAGTAGCCCGGGCTGTCGTTGTTGAGCGTCTGGAGGATCGCGTCGCTCACGTTCGGGAGCCGGGAGACACCGGTGGGCGTGAGCTCGAGCCCGTCACGGCAGGTATTCCCGTTGCGCGACGACACGCCGGGCAGCACCGCGCCCAGCCAGGCGAAGCCCCGCTCGAGTCGTCCCTGCGCGTGGACGAACAGTCCACCGCCACCGGCGACGAAGGTGGCGAGCTCGGTGGAGCGCGCGTTCACCGCCGCGACCTGCAACGTCGTGATGCCGGCGTGCGGCCCGTCGGTCTCCTGACTCGGCATGTAGACGATACCGGCGTCGCCGATCTTCGGTGTCCCGGTGCCGGCGAAGAACGCGTCGATGGCGTCGAGCTCGGTGATGGTGGTGCGGCTCCAGCCAAGGCCGGGGAGCGTGGACTCGTCGAAACCGTGGTCGAAGCCGCCGGCGGCGGTCGTCTGGTTGCAGCCGATGCAGACGGCCACCTTCTTGCCGTTCGTCACCAGTGACCCGACGCGATCGAAGCCGTCCTGGATGAAGAGGAAGCCGCCCTGATTCACCTCGGTGCCGTCGTAGTAGAAGCACTGCGCCGGCACGAAGCCTTCGGCAAGGTACCAGGTGGATTCGCAGGCGCTCTGGTTGTCGGACAATGCGACGCAGCCGTCGTCGCCGAACCCGTTGGCGTAGGTGGTGCGGGCGGGGTTGTCGCAGGTGACGCACGTGTTGGTGCAGGCGTTTGCCAGTCGCTCGCCGACGCCGCAGGCGTGGCACTCACCGGCGGCGTAGAAGCAGGTGACGGGCACGCCGTTGGAGGAGAGCTGATAGGCCGTCTCGCAGGTCGCCTGGTTGCCGTCGTACGCGCGGCACGAGTCGGGAAACGAGCCGCCCGCGAAGGTGATGCGGGCGCCGTCGCGGCAGGGCAGGCAGGAATTCGTGCAGAGGCTGTTCAGCTGGTTGTCGGCGACGCAGACGGAGCAGATCCCGGCCTGGTAGTAGCAGCTGAAGGGCACGTTCTGCTGGGTGGTCTGCCAGGCGTCTTCGCAGGCGGCCTGGTTGCCGTCGAACTGCGAGCATCCGGTGGTGGTGTTGTCGCCGGCGAACGTGGGTCGGCCGTCGTCCTGACAGACGGTGCAGTCGTTCTGGCAGAGGCCGGCGAGGTCGCGGTCGGCGTTGCAGCCGCGGCACAGGTTGGCGTCGAAGCTGCCGTACGCATCGGGGGCGAGCCCGTCGATCAGCATCGGCCCGTCCGCCCGCGCCCCGCGGGGGATCGTCAGGGCCAGGAGCAGGAGGAACAGCAGGCGCGGACGATCGGACGAGGTACGACGCATGCCCGTCCCTACGGCCGGAGTGGGGATGGGGTCAAGGAGTTCTTGCCAGCCGGCAAGTTGGCTCACTGGCGCCGCAACGATGGCGCCGCACGCCCGCACACCAGCGGCAGATCGAGGTAGGTCCTGATCCCCGGCTCCGCCCCGCACACGTACGGGATCGCGTTCACGCAGTGCATGGCCGTCGCCACGATGCCGCGGTTCCGCGCCAGGCCTTCGGCGATCGACGCCGGATGCAGCTCGTGGAACGTGGTCCGGACCGGTGGGTCGCCGCGAATCTCGACCTCGAAGCGCTCGCCCTCGGGGCCGAAGCGCCAGGGTGGATCGAGGTGCTCCTCGCCCATGAACCAGTTGGTGCGCACGGTGACGAACGGCGCCCCGTCGATCGTGCCCTCCCACGTGAAGCGATGCGCCGCGATGCGGCCGGGCGGGATGGGCCCGATCGGAGAGTCGATGGGCGCCGTCGCGACGGCGACCTCGTGGCGTGTGCGCTTCTCGGGGTCGAGCCGCGCGCCGAGCGCGTGGGCCACCATGTCGATCGACTGGCCGAAGCCGATGCCGAGGAACGCCAGCATCGGGCTCTGCGCCGCCTCCTCGGGCGTCTTCCCGAAGAGCATGATGTCGCGCACCACGTCGACGGCACCGTAGGTGCGCAGATCGGAGAACTCCTCGGCGCGCACGTGCGTCACCGCGCGCGACAGGGCGGAGAGCATCAGCGGAAAGCGCTCGGTGATGCCGCCGGGATGGATGCCCGTCCCGTGCAGCGTGACGCCGCCGTCGCGACACGCCGCTTCCACGTCCGCGACGTCGACCGTCCCCCAGGGAAAGAACCAGCCGAGTGGCGTGACGACGTTCTTCCCCGAGCGCAGGATGCGCACCACGTCGTCCGTCTGCGCCATGATCGGGCTGTAGAGGACGCAGTCGGCCTCGAGGGCGAGGAGGGCGTCGACGTCCGTGGTCGCCGTGACGCCGAGCGGTCCGATGCCGGCGATGTCGCCCGCGTCGCGCCCGGCCTTGGTGCGGCTGTGGACCCAGCAGCCGACCAGCTCGAGCTCGGGATGGTCGGCGATGCCTTCGATCGCGGCGCGGCCGACGCCGCCGGTGGCCCACTGGATGACGCGCAGGGGGGTCGACATGACGACCGAGTGACACGCGGGCGGGCGTCTCGGCAAGGCTCGGGGCGTTCGTGTAGGGAGGGTCGCCATGGGGACCAATCGCTTCGAGGCGTTCAGCGACGGCGTCATCGCCATCATCATCACGATCATGGTGCTGGAGATGAAGGTGCCGCACGGGGAAGACCTCGAGGCGCTGCGTCCGCTGCTGCCCGTCTTCCTGAGCTACGTGCTGAGCTTCGTCTACGTCGGCATCTACTGGAACAACCATCATCACCTGCTGCACGCGTGCAGCCATGTGACGGGGGCGATGCTGTGGGCGAACCTCCACCTGCTGTTCTGGCTGTCGCTCATGCCCTTCGCGACCGGCTGGATGGGGGAGAACCACTTCGGGGCGCTGCCGTCGGCGCTCTACGGCGCGGTGTTGTTGATGGCGGGCGTCGCGTATCTGATCCTGCAGCGGACGATCCTCGCCTCCGAAGGGCCGGGCTCCGTGCTGGCAGTGGCCGTCGGTCGCGACTGGAAGGGCAAGGCGTCGTCGGTGCTGTACCTGGTGGCCATCGGGCTCGCGTTCCGTCGTCCGGGAATCGCGCAGGCGATCTACGTCGCGGTCGCGCTCATGTGGTTCGTGCCCGATCGGCGCATCGAGCATGCGATCGGCGGCCGTCCGGCCGCGGACTGACGCTCGCGGCCGAGGCGGAGCCCCCGCCCAGTGGCGTCGGCGCGTGCGGTCTGTTTCTCTGGGCGAGGAATGGCAGAACCGGTCACCTCGAGTCGCGGCACGAATCCCATTCCGACATGGCCACGCGCGGGACGTCGTGCCGCCGTCTGAGGCCCGCACGTTGGCGCGGCCCGCAGGCGCCGCCGCCCCCCGTGTCTTCCACGGCTGGTACATCGTCCTCACCGCCTTCGTCTGCCACGCCGTCAACGTCGGCCTCATGTTCTACGCCTGGAGCGTGTTCCTCACGCCGCTCGCCGCCGCGTTCGGGAGCCGGGCGCGCGTCGCCGGCGCGTACTCCCTGACGCAGTTCGCGTGCGCGGCGTACGGTCTCCTCGTCGGTCGCATCGTCGACATGCACGGGGCCCGTCGTGTCGAGGTGATCGGCGCGATCGCCCTCGCGACCGGGTTCGCGGCGCTGTCCTTCGCCGACTCGCTGCCCATGCTCTACCTCTGCATGGCCGGACCGGTGGCGCTCGGGTCCGTCTGTATCGGCGCGCTCCCGAACAACGCCGCGGTCGCGCGCTGGTTCGTGGCGCATCGCGGACGGGCGCTCGGGATCGCGACGGCGGGCATCTCGGCGGGTGGCATCGTCCTGGCACCGCTCGCCCAGTACCTGATCGAGCATGGGGGCTGGCGCTTCGCCTACCGTGTGCTCGCGCTGCTGGTGCTCGTCCTCGTGCTGCCGCCCGTGCTCGCCTTCATGCGCCGCGATCCGGCGGATCTCGGACTCCTCCCCGACGGTCGTCCCGCCCCGGCGGGCGCCGGGGCGGCCAGCCTCGAGGCGGTCGAGCGCGAGATCGAGCGCTCCGTGCGGCCCGACGTGGCCGTGCGGCAGGCGAGCTTCTGGCTGCTGGCCCTGGCCTTCGGCCTCACCATGGCCGGCCTGGCGGGCGTGCTCCTCTACCAGATTCCGCTCCTCATCGACCGCGGCATGCCGCCGACACAGGCGTCGTGGGTGCTCGGCGCAACCGCCGCGATGGGTGTCGTCGGCAAGCTCGGCTTCGGGGCGCTGCTCGATCGCTACGACCAGCGCCGGGTCGCCGCCGTCTGCTTCGTCCTCCAGGCGGCGGGAGTGCTGCTCTTGTGGCAGACGACGAGCACGCCGGCGCTGGTCTGCTACGTGATCCTCTACGGCTACAGCATGGGCGGCAACGCCACCTTGATGGCGAGCCTGACGGCGCAGGTGTTCGGTCGCGTGCACTACGGCGCGATCTCGGGCCGCATGACGCCGTTCGTGGTGATGGCGCAGGCGATCGGGGTGCCGGCCACCGGCTGGCTGCGCGACGTCACCGGCGGCTTCGATGCGGCGCTCGCGTCGATCATCGTCGCGGCGCTCGTCGCGGCGGGGGTGGTGCTGCAGGTGCGTCTGCCGGCGCATCGGTAATCGAGCGCTCGTTCGGCTTGCGTGCCCGAACGGCATCGCGTATCCGTTCCGCCCGCATGCGCTACGAGTACACGCCCGAGCAGGTGGCGTGGCGCGACGAGGTCCGCGCCTTCTGTGCGCGTCACGTCAGCGACGCGCTGCGCGCCGAGATGCGGCAGGCCGGCAACGAGGGCGACGGGCCGCTCGCGAAGGCGTTCCATCGGCAGCTCTTCGACAAGGGCTGGTGGGGTGTCGGCTGGCCGCGTGACTTCGGCGGCATGGGGAAGAACGCCGTCGAGCAGTACATCTTCATCGAGGAGATGCAGGCGGCAGGCGCGCCGGCGATGAACCTGTCCATCACCTCCGTGGCGCCGACGATCCTGCGCGAGGGCACCGAGGAGCAGAAGGCGCGCTGGCTGCAGCCCATCCTCCACGGCGAGGTCGACTTCGCAGTGGCGTACTCCGAGTCGGCCGCCGGCACCGACCTCGCCGCGCTGACGACGAAGGCCGAGCTCGACGGCGACGAGTGGGTCATCAACGGCCAGAAGATGTGGAACACCGGCGCGCACACGGCGACGCACAACTGGGTGGCCGTGCGCACCGAGCCGGACGCGCGCAAGCACCAGGGCATCTCGATGATCATCGTCCCGATGGACACGCCCGGGATCGAGGTGCAGGGCATCTGGACGATGTCGGACATCCGCACCAACGCGGTGTTCTTCGACAACGTCCGCGTGCCGCGCGATCACCTGATCGGCGCCCGCGGCATGGGCTTCTACTACGCGATGATGGCGCTCGACTTCGAGCGTATCCAGCTCGGCTGCGCCGGCATGCTGCAGCGCCTGCTGGCGGAGCTGAAGACGTTCGTGCGGCGCACGAAGCGCGACGGCCGCGTGCTCGGCAGCATCCCCTGGGTGCGACGCGCCATGGCCGATCTCGAGATGCGCGTCGAGGTGGGCCGGCAGGTGGGGCTGCTCAACGCCTGGCTGATCGACCAGGGCGTCGTCCCCACCAAGGAAGGTTCGATCGCCAAGATCTACGTCAGCGAGCTCAACGCCCACTTTGCCAGCACCGGCATGGACATCCTCGGGCTCGCCGGCCAGATGGGCGCCGACGAGGCGGCGCCGCTGCACGGCCGGCTGCAGTGGCTCTACACCATCGCGCCGCTGCAGCGCTTCGGCGGCGGTACGAACGAGATCCAGCGCATCATCATCGCCCAGCGCGGGCTGGGCATGCCGAGGAAGTAGCGTCATGCATCTCGCACCCACCGACGAGCAGCAGGCGATCGCGCAGGAGGCGCGCCGCTTCCTCACCGCGCAGTGCACGCGCGAGCGGCGTCTGGCGTGGGACGCGCTGCCCGCCGGCCACGACGACGCCTTCTGGCGCGACGTCGCCGCCCTCGGCTGGCTCGGATTCGGGTTGCCGGAGGGCGTGGGCGGGCAGGGTGCCTCGTTGGCCGACCTCGGCCTGCTCGTCGAGGAGTGCGGCCGCGCGGTGGCGCCCTTCGGCGTCTTCGCCGCGATCGCCGGTGGGCTGGCACTGCAGGCGCTCGGCACGCCGGCGCAGCGCCGGGCGTGGCTGCCGCGCGTCGCTCGCGGCGAGACGCTGGTGACGCTCGCCACCGACGAGCTCGCCGCCGTCGCCGACCCGGCATGCTTCGCCACCGTGCTGTCGCGCCGCGGGAAGCAGCTCCGGCTCGACGGCGAGAAGCGCTTCGTCCTCCAGGGGGTGACGGCGGGCGCGTTCCTCGTAGCCGCACGCGACGGTCGCGGCACCACGGTCGTGCTCGTGCCCGCGGAGACGCCGGGGGTCACCGTCACGCCCAGCAGCACGCTCGCGAAGGATCGGCAGAGCACGGTGCGGTTTCGTAACGTCGCCCTGCCCGTTACGGCGACCTGTGGCGCCCCGCGTACGGCGTGGCCCCGGCTCGGGCGCGTGCGACGCACGCTGGCGGCGCTGCTCTGCGCCGATCTCGCCGGCGGCGCCGACGCCGTCCTCGAGATGACCGTGCGCTACACCGGCGAGCGCGAGCAGTTCGGGTCCAAGCTGGCGACGTTCCCGGCCGTGCAGCAGATGGTGGCGAACATGGCCGTCGATCTCGAAGGGGCGCGCCACGTCGCACGCCAGGCGCTGTGGCGGCTCGCGGAGGGACGGCCGGCGGCGCGCGAGGTCGCCATCGCCAAGGCGTGGACGGGGCGCATCTACCGCGACATCACCCTCATGGCGCATCAGCTGCACGGCGGTGCCGGGTACGTCGTCGAGCACGAGCTGCACCGGCACTCGTTGCGCGCCAAGCAAGCCGAGCTACTCTTCGGCGGGACCGAGGAATGGCTCGACGATCTCGCCGATCAGATGAAGCTGGCCCCCGCCTAGTGGGTGCCGCCGGAATGGCGCTCGCCCTGCTGGCGGCGCTGGTGTCCCCCGCCGCTGCCCGGTCGACCGCCAGTGGCATCGTCGCCACCACCGTCGTCTCCGGGCTCCGCGAGCCGACGGCGCTCGCCATCCTGCCCGATGCGCGACTCGTCGTGCTGGAGAAGAACGGCACGGTGCGCCTGTGGACGCCGTCGCGTGGGCTGCTGCCGTCCCCGATCCTGACGCTGCCGACGTGCACGGTATCCGAGATGGGACTGCTGGGCGTGGTCGCCGACCCCGCGTTCGCGAGCAACGGCTACCTCTACCTGTACGTCACGAACCCGCCGGGCGGCGATCCGCGCCGCTGCGCCGAGGGCTCCCAGGCGGGACGACGCAACCGCGTCGTGCGCGTCACGCTCGCCGGCGACACCGTCGATCCAGCGTCGCTGGTGGTGCTGCTCGACGGCATCCGCACCGACAACACCAACCACGACGGCGGCGGCCTGCGCATCGGGCCCGACGGCGCGCTCTACGTCGGCGTCGGCGACACGGGGATCGGCGACGGCGGTCCGCCCGGCGCCTCGACGAATCCGTACGCGCACGACCTCGGCAGCCTCGAGGGCAAGATCCTGCGCCTGGCGCTCGACGGCGCGCCGGCACCGGGCAATCCGTTCCTCGGCACCGGTGGTGCCGCCGACTACGTCTACGCCTACGGGTTCCGCAATCCGTTTCGCTTCGACTTCGATCCGCAGACGGGCCTGCTCTGGGTCGGCGACGTCGGCCAGGACGCGTTCGAGGAGATCGACGTCGTCGAGCCGGGCGACGATCTCGGCTGGCCGCGCTGCGAAGCCCGCGAGCCCGCCGACGAGTGCCCGGGCAACAGCGTTCCACCCGTGTACGTGTACTCGCATCAGGATGACGAGGCCTCGGTGACGGGCGGCACCTTCGACGCCAGCGGCGCCTACGTCTTCGCCGATTTCGTGTTCGACCTGGTCTGGCGCCTCGGGCTCACGGCCGATCGTCGCGACGTCGTCGGCCCGCCCGAGGTGTTGGTGCGGAACGCCGGCGGGCCCTCCGACTTCCAGCGCGGACCGGACGGGGCGGTGTGGTACGTCGCGTATCTCGCGGGTGAGGTCGTGCGGCTGGCCGCGGGTGACGATGGGCCGTCGGCAAAATGCACCGCCGCCGTGGGGCGCGTGGCCGCGGTGGCGATGTCGCGCGCCGCGCGCGAAGCGATCCGCTGTGCCCGTGGCGGCACGAGGGTCTGCGAGCTGCGTGCGTCCACACCACGGCGGCTGCGTCGTCGCCTGGCGCGGACCTGTGGATCGCTGCCACCGGCGGCGACGTGCGGAGATCTCCAGTGCGTGACGTGCGGCACGGCGGACGCGCTGGCCGACTGCGTCGCCGCGCGCGGCGTCGAGCTGGCCTCGACGATCCTGACGCAGACCGCGGGGGCGGGGCGCTGCGAACGCGCGACCCGACGCGCCATGCTGCGGGCGACGTCGGCGCGGCTCAGGACGGGCGTGGTGACGTCGCTGCGCGGCCTCGGTCGCGCATGTCGCACGCCGTCCGTGGGGCTCTGCAGCGCCTTCGGCTGTGCGACGTGCGGGAGCGGCGACGAGCTCGGCGAGTGCGTCACGCCATTCGTCGACGAGTTCGTGGAGCGTTTCGTCGGCGATCCGGGTTGACGGCCCGCGCCACCGGTGCTCCAAGGCATGCGAGGCCACGATGGTGCGCTCCGACGCGCTACTCGACCTGCTGGGGGTCGTCTACGACGCCGCCACCGATGCCGCGGGGTGGGAGCGCTGCCTCGCCGCGCTCGCCGATGCGCTGCATTGTCCCGCCGTCGGCCTGTTCCCGATGGACCCGGTGTCGGCCTCCACGCGCATCACGCACAACGTCGGTCACGATCCTGCGGCCCTCGCGCAGTACGACGCGTACTATGGCCGGCCGGACGTCAACGTCTACGCCGGCCAGGTCACGCCGGCGCATCTCGTCCCGGGCACGGTGCTGCGTGCCGACGACATCTGCAGCGACACCGCACTGCTGCGCACCGAATACTGGAGCGACTGGCTCCGACCGCAGGAGCTCGGCGCGGGTGGCTTCGGCATCCTGGCGTCGCCGGGCGGTGGGCTCCTGATCCTCAGCGTGGCGCGCTCGCGGCACATCGGACGGCTCGAGTCCGACGAGGTCGGCCTCCTGCGCGCGGTCCTGCCGCATCTGCAGCGCGCGCTCGAGGTCCAGGAGCGGCTCGAACGCCTGCGGGCCGACGGCGAGGCCGCCGTCGTGGCCCTCGATCATCTGCCGTCTGGGGTGATCCTGCTCGACGAGTGCGGTCATCCGCTGCTGATCAATCGCCGGGCGCGCGCGCTGCTCGACGCCGGCGACGGCCTGACCGTGTCGCGCGACGGCCTCGACGCACTCGACGAGGGCACGACGTCGCGCCTGCGACGCATGATCGGCGCGGCGGTGGACACCAACCAGGGACACGCGTTGGACGGGGGAGACGCGTTGTCGCTGCCCCGGCGTGGCGCCACGCCGCCCCTGCAGGTCCTGGTGACGCCGGTCGGGCGCCATCGCTACCGCATCGGGGCACAGTTCGCCGCAGCGGCCGTCTTCGTCGGCGATCCCACCCGCGTCATCGAGGCTCCACCGGCCGTGCTGCGTCACCTCTACGGCCTGACGGCGGCCGAGGCATCGCTGGCGATGCTGCTGGTGAACGGTCGCAGCCCCGAGGAGGCGGCGGCCGAGCTCGGCGTCAGCATCCACACCGTCCGGACGCAGCTGAAGCACGTGCTCGCCAAGACCGGCGCGCGCCGCCAGGCCGAGCTGATGCGCCTCTTCCTGCTCGGTCCGGCCGGGCTCGGGGCCTGAGGCCCGACGGCTGGGACCATCGCGACGCGTGGTGTAGACCCACCCGATGCGCTTCGGAATCCACGCCGGCCCGCAGGACTGCACCATGGACGAGCTGCGTCGCCTCTGGCGTATCGCGGACGAGCAGGGCTTCCACTGGTGCTCGGTCTGGGACCACCTCTACTCCGTTTCCGACCTGAGCAATCCGGCCAAACCGGCCTTCGAAGGCGTATCGACGATGGCGGGGCTCGCGGCCTCGACGCGCACCGTCCGCGTCGGCTCGCTGGTGTTCTGCGTCGGCTACCGCAACGTCGGCGTGCTGGCGAAGGCCGCTGTCACCATCGACCACCTGAGCGGCGGTCGGTGCGAGCTCGGCCTCGGCGCGGGATGGAACGAGAACGAGTTCCGCGCCTTCGACGTGCCGTTCCTGCCCATCAAGGATCGGCTCGACGCGCTCGAGGAGAGCGCCATCGTGCTGCGCCGGCTGTTCGACGGCGAGCGCGTCACGTTCGCGGGCAAACAGATTCGCCTGACGGACGCGCTGTGCGAGCCCCGTCCCGTCCAGCCGCGCCTGCGCCTCTGGATCGGCGGACAGGGCGAGAAGCGGCTGCTGCGCATCGTCGCCCGTCACGCCGACGGCTGGAACGTGCCGTTCCTCTCGCCCGAGATCTGGAGCGCACGCAACGCGGTGCTCGATCAGTGGTGCGAGACGGAGCGGCGCGATCCGCGGGCCGTCATCCGCACCGTCAACGTCGGGCTCGCCATCGGCGAGGACGAGGCGCGCGTCCGTCATCAGGACGAGCAGCTGCAGAAGATGTTCGGGGGCATGACCGACTGGGTACGTCCCGGGCATCTCATCGGCACCGCGTCGCAGGTCCGCGACCGCGTCGCCGAATACGAACGTGCCGGCGTGCAATGGCTGATCCTGGCGCTGCGAGCGCCCTTCGACTGGGCGGGCCTCGACCTCTTCATCCGCGAGGTCATGCCCGCATTCGCTGCAGGAGACTCCCCATGCTGATCTGGATGGACGGCGCGCTGCGCCCGCGCGAAGAGGCCACCGTGTCCGTGTTCGATCACGGCCTGCTCTACGGTGACGGCGTGTTCGAGGGCATCCGCATCTACGACCGGCGCATCTTCCGGCTCGACCCGCATCTCGACCGGCTCTACGCGTCGGCGCGGGCCATCGCGCTCGACGTGCCGTTGGCGCGTCCGGAGCTGGTCGCCGCCATCGTCGAGACGATCCGCGCGAACGACACCGTCGACGGCTACATCCGGCTCGTGATCACGCGCGGCGTGGGCGACCTCGGCGTCGATCCGTCCCGCTGCCCGCGTCCGTCGATGTTCATCATCGTCACCAACATCCAGCTCTATCCCGCCGAGCTGTACGCGAAGGGCATCGCGGTGATCACGTCGGCCACGCGGCAGGTGTCGCACGAGGCCGTCGATCCGCGCATCAAGTCGCTCAACTACCTGAAGAACGTGCTGGCGAAGATCGACGCCAGCCGTGCCGGCGCGCAGGAAGCCATCATGCTGAACGCGGAGGGCTTCATCGCCGAGTGCACCGGGGACAACCTCTTCCTGGTGCGTGCCGGCGAGCTGCTGACGCCGTCGCCGCACGACGGCGCGCTCGAAGGTGTGACCCGAGGTGCGATCCTCGAGCTGGCCGGTGAGGCGGGTGTGTATGCGCGCGAGGCGCGGCTGACGCGGTACGACGTGTACACGGCGGACGAATGCTTCGTCACCGGGACGGGCGCGGAGGTGATGCCGGTGGTGCAGGTCGACGGGCGGCTCATCGGGGACGGGAAGCCGGGGCCGCTGAGCCGTCGGTTCCAGGAAGCGTTCCATGCGCTGGCGCGGTCGGAGGGGGATCCCGTCTGGTGATTCGGGGTGGTGCGGCGAGGGCGGACGCGGGGTACCCCCGGCTGCGCGCGGCGTTCGCACGGCACCACTCCACCCCCTTTCCCCTCCGCGCGTGCTCTCGACGCGCTCGCTCGGGGGGACCCCGCGTCCACCCACGCCGCGCCACCCCATGTGACGGCGGGTCGCCTCCGATCGCGTGGCTTTGGTGGTGTGGTCGTGAGCTTCCGCGTCGGTGGGCTCGGTGCTAGCTTCCGACCATGGCAGACTTCGCCCCTGCCGGCAGCCGGATCACCAGCGAGCAGTACTTCCATTTGGTCGATCACGGCGGGTTCGAACCCGACGATCGGGTCGAGCTGTTGGAAGGGGTGGTCGTCTCCGTGCCGCCGGCGAATCCGTTGCACGAGGCGGTGACCGACAAGGTCGCGCAGGCGCTGAAGGCAGCCGTCGGAGACCTGGCGGCCGTCCGTGTCGAGAAGTCCCTCCACCTCGGGCCCTACTCCACGCCGCACCCCGACGTGGCCGTCGTGCCGGGTATGCTCGACGACTACGTCGCTGCTCGACCGCGTACCGCGTTGCTCGTGGTCGAGGTGGCGGACAGCTCGCTCGCACAGGATCGCATCAGCAAGGCCGCGATCTACGCTGCTGCGGGAATTCCCGACTACTGGATCGTCGACCTGCGCCACGGCGTCGTGCGTGTCAGCCGAGCACCGGATCCTGCCGCGGCTCGCTATGCGCGCGTCGACCTCGTGCATCGCGGCGCACGCATCGCTCTCGTGGCGCTGCCCGGTATCTCCATCGCCGTCGACGACGTGCTGCCTCTCCCGCGCGCGTAGCGCCGCATGCCGCTCGACACCTATCGCCGCAAGCGCGACTTCCGTCGCACGCCGGAGCCGGACGGCGGGACGGTCGCGCAGGCGGGGGGGCTCTACGTCATCCAGAAGCACGCGGCGCGGCGGCTGCACTACGATCTGCGCCTCGAGCTCGACGGCACGCTCAAGAGCTGGGCGGTGCCGAAGGGGCCGAGCCTCGATCCGGCGGAGAAGCGGCTCGCGGTCCACGTCGAGGACCATCCCATCGAGTACGGCTCGTTCGAGGGCGACATCCCGAAAGGCGAATACGGGGCCGGCCACGTCATCGTGTGGGACCGCGGGCGTTGGTCGCCGATCGGCGAGCCCGACGGTGGCTATGCCAAGGGCAAGCTCAAGTTCGTGCTCTACGGCGAGAAGCTGCGCGGCGGTTGGACGCTCGCCCGCATGGGGGGCCGCGCCGGCGACGACGGCAAGAACTGGCTGCTGCTCAAGGAGCGCGACCCCGAGGCGCGCGACGCCAGCGACGGCGACATCCTGGTCGAGCGGCCCGACAGCGTCCAGGCCGTCGAGCGCTCGCCGTTGCCGGCACGCATGGAGCCGCAGCTGGCACAGCTCGCGGAGCGGCCGCCCGAGGGCGACGACTGGCTGCACGAGATCAAGTGGGACGGCTATCGCGCGCTCTGCCGTCTCGAGAACGGCCGCGTGCAGTGCTTCAGCCGCAGTGGCCAGGACTGGACGCGGCAGTTCGCGCCAGTGGCGAAGGCGCTGGCGGCGCTGCCCGTGCAGTCGGCGTGGGTCGACGGCGAAGTGGTGGTGCTCGGTCCCGATGGTCGCACCAGCTTCGAAGGGCTGCAGGAGGCCCTGCACGACGGCCGCGGCGACATGCGCTACATGGCCTTCGACCTGCTCCATCATGACGGCGTCGACCTCCGACCGCTGCCCCTCGAGCAGCGCAAGGCACGGCTGGCGGCGCTCGTGCGCCGCATGCCGGAGGGGGTGGTCCACTTCAGCGACCACGTCGTCGGCCGTGGCGCCGCGTTCCTCGAGCACGCGGCCAAGCTCGAGCTCGAAGGCGTGCTGTCGAAGCAGCGCACGGCGCCGCATCGCGCAGGGCGCCACGCCGACTGGCTCAAGATCCGCTGCCACCAGGGACAGGAGGTCGTCATCGGCGGCTTCACCGATCCGGCCGGGTCGCGCAGCGGTCTCGGGGCGCTGCTCGTCGGCGTGCACGAGCAGGACGGCACGCTCGCCTATGCCGGACGCGTCGGCACCGGATTCTCCGATGCGCTGCTGCGGACGCTGCGTAAGCAGCTCGAGGCCATCGAGCGGAAGACCTCGCCGTTCGCGCCGTTTTCCGACGTGCCGCCACGCACGCACTGGGTGGAGCCGCGGCTCGTCGCCGTGGTGCGATTCACGAACTGGACACGCGACCTGCGCATGCGGCATCCCACGTTCGAGGGCATGCGCGAGGACAAGCCGGCGAAGGAGGTCGTGCGCGAGCTGCCGAAGAAGGCGGCCGCTGCGGAGCGCCCGCGTCGCGCCGCGGACACGGAGACCGTCCTCGGCGTGCGGCTCACGCACCCCGACCGCGCGCTGTGGCCCGAGATCGGTCTCACCAAGCTCGAGCTCGCGCGCTTCTACGAGTCGATCAGCGACTGGATCCTGCCGCACGTCGCCGACCGCCCGCTGTCGCTGGTGCGCGGGCCGCGCGGACACACCGGCACCACGTTCTTCCAGAAGCATCGCATGGAGGGCATGCCCGACGTCATCGGCACCATTCGCGTCGACGACGAGGAGCACCTGCGCATCGACTCCACCGCCGGCCTGGTGGCGCTGGTGCAGATCGACGTCCTCGAGATCCACGCCTGGGGCGCGCGCGCCGACCTGGTCGAGAAGCCCGACCGCGTCGTGCTCGACCTCGACCCGGCCGAGGACGTCCCGTGGGAGACGGTGGTGACGGCGGCGCGTGCGGTGCGGCTGCGGCTCGAGCACCTCGACCTCGCGTCCTTCGTCAAGACGACGGGCGGCAAGGGGCTGCACGTCGTGGTGCCGTTCCAGCGCCGACACGACTGGAAACAGATCAAGGCGTTCGCGCACGCGGTGGCGTCCGACCTCGCCCGACGGGTGCCGGAGTGCTTCACCGTGAATCCGGCCAAGGCGGCGCGTCCCGGGAAGATATACCTCGACTACCTGCGCAACACGCGCGGCGCGACGGCGGTGGCGGCCTACTCGACGCGCGCCCGCGCCGGGGCGCCCGTGTCGACGCCGCTCGGATGGGACGAGCTCTCCGTCGACGTCGGCTCGGCGCACTGGACGGTACGCAACCTGCCGGCACGGCTCGCCGGCCTGCGCAGCGATCCGTGGAAGGCGATCGCCACGACGCGGCAGTCGATCACGGCGTCAGTCCGTCGCGAGTTGCGCCTGCGGGCGTGAGCTGGGGCGCCGTCCTGCGTCGCGCCACGATGCGCAGCGCCAGCGCGCCGACCACGAGCAACGCCAGGGGCGCATACGCCGGCTGCGTGAAGCCGCGCGGCACGTACGCGTTCGCGAAGATGATCCACAGCAGGTAGGCGCCCGTCGTGTGGAGGAGGCTCCAGCGTCGCGCACCGAGCCACCGCACGCTGGCGTCGTTCGACGTGACGGCCATGAGGAGGATGAAGACGTAGCCCAGGCCGCCCAGGACGAGCGCGACGGTGGAGGTGGTGGCGTCCCATCGCGTGAACAGGACCACGATCGCGATCAGGTGCAGCAGGTGCGACACGGCGAACGACAGCCCCACCTGGCGCCGGCGCCGTCGCAGCCAGGCGGTGAACGACGACTTCCAGAGCGTGCGCAGTGGGCGAGCGGCGAAGGCCGCGGCGAAGAGCACCACCGACGTCCGCGCCGTCAGACGGATCACCGCACGCACGCCCTCCTCGCCGCTGCCCACGTCGAGCAGCGTGACGGCGATCGACGCCAGGATGACGGCGGTGCAGGACGCGACGACGGGCATGGCGGGTGTCACCCGTCATGCGACGGGGCGGGAGGCTCATGCAAGGCGCGCGGATCGAGCCGCACGATGACCGATTGCGACGTGTCGGCCACGAGGCCGATCCAGGCGTCGGCCCAGCCGTACTTGTCGGCCAGCAGGCGTCGGATGCGCTCGTGGCCGGCCTGGCCGGGCTCGGGCGTGGCACGCATCGCGAGCACGCGACCGCCGCGCACCACCTCGATCGCCGGATCGACGGCGATGTCACGGAGGAAGGGGCGGTCCGGCGTGGCCGACTCGACCCAGGAGGCGCCGTCGGCGTCGGCAATCCACACCCGTGTGGTACGCGCCGTGCCCTGGGCGTCGTGCGTGCGGAGCTCGACCACTTCGACGCCCTCGAGCGCCAGCAGCGTGATCGCCCCGAACGCCAGCGCGACCACCCCGGCCGCCACGAGCAGCGCGCGCCAACCCACGCGAGCGAGGTAGCACTGCCGCCGGCCGATCGCCAGGTCAGGTTTCCGACATCTCACGCGCAGGGCCCGACCTGCCGATAGGGCAGGGATGGACCCCCAGACGCTGCGTGCCCTCTGGGCCGTACTGACGGCGGTCCGTGAGTCTACCGGCTACCCGGACGTCCTCTTCCGCATCGCGCGTGCCGTCGCCGACGCCGTGCCGTGCGATCGCGCCACCGTCTACGTGCACTCGCGGCGGCGCGGGATGTGGGTCCCGGCGGCCGATCACGGCACCCCGCCCGACGTCGTCCAGGCGTTCGTCCAGAAAGGATACGGCCCGGGGTCGTTCCCGCACGAGGACGAGCTCACCGCGGGACGGTCGGTCTACGCGGAGCGCGGCTCGGCGAGTCCGGGGATGGAGGAGATCCTCCAGCTCGCGGGCCTGCGGGCGCTGCGGGTCGTCCCGCTGATCTTCCAGGACCAGACCGAGGGGACACTTTCCTGCGGTCTCGACACCACCCCGGGGTTCACCGCCGACCAGGCGCAGGTGCTCGACCAGATCGCGCCCCAGGTGGCCCTGCTGATCCGCACCGCCCGCCTGGAGGCCGCGCACGCGCGGCTCGCGGAGCGGCGGACGCGGCTGGCGGGCTGGGCGGCGGAGGTGCTCGCCGCGGGCGATCTCGAGACGATGGGTGCGCGGCTCTGTGCCGCCAGTCGCTCGCTCTTTCGTGCCACGCGTTCGGCGCTCCTGCTGATCGAAGACGGTCTCCTCGTGCGACGTGCGACCGCAGGCATCTTCCCGCCGTCGACGCCGGTCCACATCCCCTTCGACGCCGAGCCGGCGTTCCGCGACGCCATCGCCGCCGGCACCCCGCTCGTCCTGAACGACTTCATGAACACGCCCCAGGGCCAGACCCGCCTGGCATCGATGCTGCATCCGGCGGCGCTCCTGGTGATCCCGCTCGCCGACGCGAGCGGGCCCGTCGGTGCGTTGACGGTCGTCGATCTCGACGAGAAGTTCCGCTTCGGCCCGATCGACGCCGAGGATGCGCAGCTGCTCGGCACGTTCGCCACCGTCGCCGTACGCAAGGTGATGCTGCTGGAGGCGCTGCAGCGGGCCAGCGCCGCCAAGAGCGAGTTTCTGGCGAGCGTGTCGCACGACCTGCGCACGCCGCTCAACATCCTGCTGGGCTACACGCAGCTCATCGCCGAGGGCACGTTCGGGGACGTCACGGTCGCGCAGGCCGACACGCTGGCGCGCATGGAGCGCACCGCCGGCGCCCAGCTGACGCTCATCGACGACCTGCTGGACCTGGCGCGGATCGAGCAGGGCAAGCTCGGCTGCACCATGCGTGCAGTCCACGTCGGCGAGCTGGTCGGGGCGTTGCGCGAGATGATGGACGCGCTGCTGCGCGACCGGCCGGTGGGCTTCGAGGTGGACATCGCGATCGACGCGGTGGCGCGCACGGATCGCGAGCGACTGCGCCAGATCCTGGTGAACCTGCTCGCGAACGCGGCCAAGTTCACGCAGGCGGGCTGCGTGCGGCTCGTGGCCGCGCGCACGGGCGAGCGCGTCGACATCACCGTCGCCGACACCGGCCCCGGCATGGAACCCGGCATCGCCAGCCAGGCGCTCGAGCCGTTCGTCCATGGCGACAGTCCGGCGGCAGGCTCGGGCCTCGGCCTCGCGATCGTCTCGCGCCTGCTGCGTCTGCTCGGCGGCGACGTCGACATCGACACCGCGCCCGGTCGCGGCACGACCGTGCGCGTGCGGCTGCCGGCCAGCTCCTAGCCCGCGTATCGCGCCAGGAACGGCTCGACGGCGGCGAGGAAGCCGGGCGGATTGTCGCCCATGACCGAGTGTCCCGCGTTCGCCACCTCGGCGAAGCGGCTGCCCGGCACCTCGCGCTGGAAGCGGTCCGCCGCTTCCGGCGCCAGGATGGGGCTGTCGGCACCACGGATCAGCAGGGTGGGGCAGCGGAGCCGGCGCACGGCCGTCCACAGGGACTCGATGTCGCCCGCGCCGGCGCCGATGCCGGGGTCGAACTTGTAGCTCCAGCGGCCGTCCGCCCCTTCGCGCATCGCGTGCCCGAGGCGTTCGCGGATGTTCTCGAGGGTGCGCCGCGGGTTGAAGGCGTGGGCCATCGCCACCGCCTCGTCGAACGATGCGAAGTCGCGCACCGCCAGCTGCTTGCCGATGGCATCCTTGCCGGCCTGCGCGACCGTGGGCACGACGTCGACGACGACGAGCGCGGTCACGCGTTCGGGCTGTGCCGCGGCGAACGCGATCGCGTTGAGGCCGCCGAGGCTCATGCCCACGAGTGCGGCACTCCGCCAGCCCATGTGATCGAGGAGCGCTCCGACGTCACCGGCGAACGCGTCGCGGTCGTAGCGCGGCGCCCAGTCGGTGTCGCCGTGGCCGCGCTGGTCGAGCGCGACGACGTGGTGACGGCGGGCGATGGCGGGCGCCACCTCGTCGAAGCTGTGCCCGGTCTGCGCGCCGCCGTGCAGCAGCGCGACGGGTGGCAACCCGGCCGTTCCCCAGTCGAGCGCGTGGAATCGGAGACCCCGGTGAACGAAGCGGTCGTCGCGCGGCAGCGGCATCGCGCCCGCGTAGCCCGGCGCCGGTCCCGAGTCCAGCGTTGCAGCACCGGTGGCCCCGCGCTATCGCTCGCGCGTGATCTCCGTCGCCGAAGCGCTGCGCGCGATGCTCGACGTGACGCCCGTCCTCGGCGCCGAACGTGTGCTGCTGCTCGCCGCCGCCGACCGCGTCGCCGCCGAGGACGTCGTCTCGGCCCGCACCGTCCCCGCCGCCGCCAACTCCGCCATGGACGGCTACGCCGTGCGCGGCGCCGACGTCGGCACGGCTCCGGCGTCGCTCCGTGTGATCGGCAGCGCTCCCGCGGGAACGCTGCTGGACGTGCCGGTGGAGTCGGGCACGGCCGCCAAGATCTTCACCGGGTCGGTGGTGCCCGACGGTGCCGACACGGTGGTGCGGGTCGAGGACACCGAGGAACGCGACGGCGTCGTCACCGTGCGCGTCCCCATCACGACGGGGGCGAACGTGCGGCTCGCGGGCGAGGACGTCATGCCGGGAGCGGTGGTGCTCGGGCGCGGCACGGTGATCGGGCCGGCCGACGTCGGTGTGCTGGCCTCGGTCGGACGCGCCACGGTCGCGGTGTACCGCCGGCCGCGCGTGGCGATCCTGTCGACGGGGGCCGAGCTGGTCGAGGTCGACGAGGTGCCCGGGCCCGGGCAGGTGGTGAACAGCAACGCCTACCTCCTCGCCGTCGCGGTGGCCGAAGCCGGCGGCGAGGCGCACGTGCTGCCCATCGCGCGCGATCGCCTCGACGACATCCGGGCGTGCCTCGCCGAAGCCGCGACCGCCGACGTCGTGCTCTCGACCGGCGGCGTGTCGGTGGGCGAATTCGACTTCGTGAAGGAGGCGCTCGACGGCCTCGGCGTGGAGCGGCTCTTCTGGCGCGTCGCGCAGAAGCCAGGCAAGCCGCTCACGGTCGGCCGTCGTGACGGCACGCTGTTCGTCGGCCTGCCGGGCAATCCCGTGTCGGCGCTGGTGTGCTTCCAGGTGTACGTGCGGCCGGTGTTGCGTCGCATGGCGGGCCACCGCCGCCTGCACCTGCCCGTCGTGGAGGCCACGCTCGCGGTGTCGACGCGCAAGGCGACCGACCTGACGGAGTTCGTCCGCGTGCGACTGACGCACGGGCCCGACGGGTTCGTCGCCACGCCGGCGGCGTCGCAGAGCTCGGGCGTCCTCTCGGGCATGGCGGCGGGGGCGGGCCTGCTGGTGGGACCGCGGCGTGACGTCACGCTCGAGGCGGGGCGTCGCTATCCGGTGCTGGTCGCGGGTGCGGACGGCCTCGCCGGCGAGGCCCCGCCCGCCGAGCTCGCGTCCTGACGTTTCGGGGTCGCGTCCCCGCGGAGAAGCTGCTACTTCCCGGCCCCGATGGCCGACTCCGTACGGGCCGCGACCGCCGCCGCACCCGATGAGCTGCACGACCCGCGGACGCTGCGCGTCGCGCTGTCGCCCTTCCTCTTCCGCGGCATGATGGTGGGCATGGCGGCGGTGGCCGTCGCCATCCACCGCACCACCGGCAGCCAGGCCCTGGCCTGGGGCTTCGCCAAGGCGCGCGCCCGAACGCTCGAATGGTTGCTCGGCGTGCGGGTGCGGCTCGTTGGTCTCGAGCATCTCGAGCGCGGCAAGGCCTACGTCTTCACGCCGAACCACCAGAGCCACCTCGACATCCTGACGCTGCTCGGCCATCTCCCCGGTGCGACGCGCTTCGCGGCCAAGCGCAGCCTGTGGCGTCATGCCGTCGTGGCGGCGGTGCTCGACGCGCTCGGCATGGTGCCGATCGATCGCGAGAACTCGTCGCAGGCGCACGACGCGCTCAATCGCGTCACCGCCGACGGCCAGTCGTTCGTCGTGTTTCCCGAGGGGACGCGCAGCCGCGACGGTCGCCTGCGCGAGTTCAAGAAGGGGGCCTTCGTGCTCGCCATCCGTCTCGGCCTGCCGGTGGTGCCCGTCATCTGCCGCGGTACACGACGGCTCATGCCACGCGGCAGTCGGCTCAACGTCGTGCCGGGCGAGATCGAGATCATCATCACGCCGCCCATTCCCACCACCGGCCTCGGGTTCGACGACCGCGATGCCCTCGCCGCGCGCGTGCGCGCGGCCATCGAGGAACATCACACGGGGGTCTGATGACGCTTCCGCTGCAGCGCCTCACGCACATCGGCATCTGCGTCACCGACCTCGACCGCTCGCACCGCTTCTACCGCGACCTCCTCGGCTTCACCGAAGAGCACCGCCTCGAGATCGCGGGTCCGCCCGTCGACACGCTGCTGCGCCTGCGGGACGCGCACCTGCGCGCGATCTACCTCATGCGCGACGGCGTGCGCATCGAGCTGCTGCACTTCGAGACGCCGCCGGCGCCGGCGCGACGCGAGCGGGTGATGAACGAGCCCGGGCTGACGCACCTCTCCTTCCGGGTGAGCGATCTCGACGCCGTCCTCGACGGGCTGCGCGCGGCCGGCGAGCGCGTCGTCGAGGAGACCGTGATCCGCTTCCCGGAGTTCGAGAGCGCAGCCGCCTTCGTCGTCGATCCCGACGGTCAGCTGATCGAGCTGGTGCAGGCGCCCGGCGACCCGGCGGCGCCGCCTCAGGCCGGATAGGGCGCCAACGGACGCGCGTCCTGTGCGGTGCCTCCCTCCGGATCATCGGCGCCGCACTCGTCTGCCATGCGCAGCAACCAGGACGCGAGCAACCTCGCGCGATCTGCGTGCAGGATCACACCGCCGGCGTCACCGCCGCCCGGTCCATGCACCGATAGCGCAACGCGAGGCGACTCGAGGAATCGCGTCACCCGCAGCGAAGCCCCCTCCGCAAGCGGCATGACCAACGAGTCTACCTTGTGAAGCGGAACGACCTTTCCCATGGAGCTCTCCCGACCAAGTACGCCCCAGCCAGAACCCGCTCCCTCACCCGAGCGTCATGCACCACAGGCTGTCTCGCGCTGTCAAGTTGAAACTACGTACGCGGCAGTCCGAGCATGCGCTGCGCGATGATGTTGGCCTGGACCTCCGACGTTCCCCCCGCGATCGCGCCCACACGCGACCACAGGAACGCGAGCTGACGCGCGCCGAGCAGCGTCGCGTGCGGGCCGTCGATCGTCATGCCCAGCTCGTGCAGTCGCTGCGTGAGGCTGGCCCAGAAGAGCTTCACCAGCGACGATTCCGGTCCCGGCTCTTCGCCGCGTTCGAGTCGAGTGAGCGTACGGCAATTCAGTAGCCGCATGATCTCGACGTCGATCCATCCGCCCGCGATTTTCTGACGCACCTTCGGATCGAGGGCTACCCCTCGACGGCGTGCGAGCGCGATCGTCTCCTCGAGCGCGATGCGTTGGAGCACCTGCTCCTTGAAGGCGAAGCCGGTGCCGCGCTCGTGGGCCAGCGTGGTCATCGCGATCTCCCAGCCCTGGTTCACGCCGCCGACGACGTGATCCGCAGGAACCACGACGTCCTCGAGGAACACCTCGCTGAACTCGGTCGAGCCGGTGATCTGGCGTAGCGGGCGGATGGTGATGCCCGGCCGCTCCATGTCGAGAAGGAAGTACGTCAGGCCGCGGTGCTTCGGCAGCGAGGGATCGGTGCGCGCCAGCAGGATGGCCCACTTCGAGAACTGCGCGTAGCTCGTCCACACCTTCTGGCCGGTGATGCGGAAGCCGTCGCCGCTGCGCTCGGCGCGGGTGCGGACGGCGGCGAGATCGCTGCCGGCGCCGGGCTCGCTGAAGAGCTGACACCAGATCTCGTCGCCGGAGAGGATGGGCGGCAGCAGCCGCTGCTTCAGCGCCTCGGTGCCGTGTGCGATGAGGGTGGGACCGGCGTTGTTGATGCCGACGCGGTTCAGCAGCTGCGGTGCGCGCACGCGCGCCAGCTCTTCGTTCAGGATGGCCTGTTGCGTCGGCGGGGCCTCGCGGCCGCCATAGCGCTTCGGCCACAGCAGGCCGACGTAGCCGGCGTCGAACAATCGGCGCTGCCAGTCGCGGAGGAAGGCGAACTCGTCGGCGAGCGAGGCGTCGTCGTGCGGAATCGCCTCCGCGCGTGACGGCGCGTGGTCGGCGAGCCAGGCGCGCAGGCTGGCGCGGAAGCGCTCGTCGTCGGCCGACCAGGCGAAATCCACGGCGCCGTCTACCACCGCCGAAGCGACGGATGCTAGAGCGGGCCATGCGCCTCGGCCTCGTCACTCCGATCGTCACCCGTCACCCGGCGAACGACGCGAGCTGGACCGAGGACGCCGGGCCCGCCGAGCTGTCCCGCATCGCCGTCGCCGCCGACCGTCTCGGCTACCATCACCTCACCTGCAGCGAGCACGTGGCGATCCCGACGTCGGCCGCCGCCACCCGCGGCACGCGCTACTACGACCCGCTCGCGACGTTCGGCTTCCTCGCCGCGCAGACGACGCGCATCAGGTTCGTCACCCACGTCCTCGTCCTCGGCTACCACCACCCCCTCGAGCTCGCGAAGCGCTACGGCACGCTGGACCGCCTGTGCGGCGGCCGCCTGATCCTCGGCGTGGGTGTCGGCACGCTCGCCGAGGAGTTCGCGACGTTGGGTGCGACGTTCGAAGGTCGTGGGGCGATCTACGAAGACTCGATCCGCGCGTTACGCGCTGCCTTTGGCCAGCGACAGCCCCGTTACGAGGGCACGCATCACCGCTTCGGCGACGTGATCGTCGACCCCTGCGGCGTCCAGCAGGACATCCCGATCTGGCTCGGCGGCCGAACCGCGCGTTCCCTCCGTCGCGCCCTCGAGCTGGGTGACGGCTGGGACCCCTTCGGTCTCGACCTGGAAGCCATGACCGCTCTGATCACCGATGCGCGAGCGATGCGCCTCTGGCGCGAGCGCACCCGCCCATTCGATTTGGTCCTACCGATCGACGCGCAACTCGATCCGACGAAGCCCAACGAGCGCCAGGACCTCGCCGACCGCCTCCACCGCTACCGCGACCTCGGCACGACGTTCGCAAACCTCCGCTTCCGCCACACCAGCCTCACCCACTACCTCGACCAACTCGAGATCGTCGCCACGACCATCACCCCCCAACTCGAGTAGACCGCTCGCTGCATCGTGCGATGTACCATCGCCGTGACGGCGGAGCGGGGTTCGGGGGGCTGATGCGCGCCGAGCGAGCGCGTCGAGAGCACGCGTGGAGGGGAAAGGGGGCGGAGTGGTGCCGTGCGAACGCCGCGCGCAGCCGGCGCGCATCAGCCCCCCGAACCCCGCCCCGAACGCCGCCTCACCTCGCGTACAATCGCCCGAAGTAGTCCCGCACCATGCGGTCGGACGAGAAGCCCTCCTGGGTCGACGTGATGCTCGCCTGCATCATCCCCACCCACTGCGCCCGATCCGCGTACGCCGGCATGACCTCGTCGGTGAGCGTCGCGTACAGTGCGTCGGCGTCGCGATCGTCCTGGTCGGGCGCGCCCGTCGAGCCGTCGCCGATCGCCCAGCCGTTGACGCCATGGGCGCACGCTTCCGGCCACCAGCCGTCGAGCACGCTCAGGTTCAGCACGCCGTTCATTGCCGCCTTCATGCCCGACGTGCCGCAGGCCTCGAGCGGACGGATGGGATTGTTGAGCCAGACGTCGGCGCCGCGCGTGAGCGCGCGTCCGAGCGCCATCTCGTAGTCGGGCACGAACACCACCGACTGCGGGAAGCGCGTCGCCATCTCGACCAGCACGCCGATGATGCGCCGCCCGGCCTCGTCGTCGGGATGCCCCTTGCCGGCGAAGACGAGCTGCATCGTGCGCTGCTGGAGGAGGGCCGCGATGCGCTCGGGATCACGGAAGATCAGGTCGCTGCGCTTGTAGGAGGCGGCGCGCCGCGCGAAGCCGACGGTGAGGACGTCGGGATCGAGCCGCACGCCGGTCCGCGCCGCCACCGTCGCCAGCAGGTCGTCCTTCAGGGCCCGGTGTGCGCTCCACAGCGCGTCGGGCGACGTCGCGGCGTCGCGGATGCGCGGGTCCTGCCAGGTGGGGGGATGGACGCCGTTCGTGATCGCGATGATCTCGCTCGCGCCCGTCACGTCGCGCCACATCTCGCGCGACACCTCGGCGTGCAGCTCCGCCACCGCGTTGGCACGGCGCGACAGCCGCAGCCCGGCGACGGTCATGTTGAAGGGATCGCCGCCGATCTGCCGCATCTCCCAGTCGACCAGCTCGCAGCAGGCGCCGAGGCGGCGGAGCAGGGCGGGGTCGTGCACCTCGTTGCCGGCGGGCACGGGCGTGTGCGTCGTGAAGACGATCTGCTCGCGCACCGCCGCCCACGCGTCGCGGAACGACTCACCCGCCACCATGCGCTCGGCGATGAGCTCGACGCCCGCGAAGACCGCATGGCCCTCGTTGAAGTGGTAGGTGTCGATGTCGAGGCCGAGCTTGCGCAACGCCCGCACCCCGCCGACGCCGAGCAGGATCTCCTGCGCGACGCGGCTCTCGATGGCCGGATCGTAGAGTCGATTGGTGATCCACGCATCGCGCGCGTCGACGGGTTCGAGCAGCAGGAGCGGCGCGTTGCCGTAGCGCTGCGTGCGCCAGACGCGCGCCTCGACCTCGCGATCGCCGACGCGCACCCGCACGCGGACGCCGGTGTCCTCGAGGAAGTCCGCCGCGTACGACGGGAACTCCGAGACGGGCAGGCCGTCGTCGCCGATGCGCTGGCGCGAGTAGCCGCGCGCCCAGCGCAGGCCGACGCCGATCACCGGCAGCGAGAGATCGTGCGCCGACTTGATGAAGTCGCCGGCGAGGATGCCGAGGCCGCCGGCGTAGATGGGGAAGTCCTCGGAGAGGCCGAACTCCATGCAGAAGTACGCGACCGGTGCCGGCATGCGGGGCATACAAAGCGAACTGACCGGCGGGACGCAAACCCGCGCGGGTCAGCGTCGCGTCGGGTAGACGCCGGGGCGCTTCTCGAGGAATGCGGCCATGGCTTCGCGGCCGTCGGCCGTGACCGCGCTCGCGGCCATGGCCTCGGTGGCGCGGGCGTAGGCGGTGGCGGTGTCGAGCCCGCACGTCTCCCACATGACGCGCTTGCCGAGCGCCTTCGACGCACGGCTGCCGCGGCTGGCGGCGCGCGCGAGACGGACCGTCTCCTCGACGAGCCGCTCGTGCGGCACGACGCGGTTCACGAGCCCCCACGCAAGCGCGGTGGCGGCGTCGATGCGGTCGCCCGTGAACCCCATCTCGGCGGCGCGCTTGCGGCTCACGACGCGCGCGACGGCCACCATCGGGGTGTGGCAGAACCAGCCGCCCTGGCCGCCGGGCGCGGCGAACGCCGCCCCGTCGGACGCGACGGCGAGATCGGCGGTGGCGACGAGCTGGCAGCCGGCGGCGGTGGCGAGCCCTTGCACCTGGGCCACGACCGGTACCGGGAGCCCCTGGATCGTCGCCATCACCTCGGCGCACAGCTCGAGGAGCCGTCGCATGCCGGCCTCGTCGCGGTCCACCATGTCCGAGAAGTCGTGGCCGGCGGAGAAGACGGGGCCGTTCGCGGCGAGGATGACGGCGCGGCACTGCTCGTCGTCACCCAGGCGACGGAAGGCATCGAGGAGCTCCGCCAGGTGCGCCTCGGACAGCGCGTTGCGCTGCGCCGGGCGGTTCATGGTGATGATGCCGAGACCGTCGGCGACGTCGACCAGGATGTGCGCGTAGGCCATCGCGCGCTGTATAGCACCGTCGACCGTCTGCTACAGTGCCGTTGCATGATCCTCACCCGGGACGTGATCCTGCGCGAGCTCGCGTCGGGACGCCTGCAGGTCGATCCGCTCGACCCCGCCCACATCGGCCCCGCCTCCATCGACCTGCATCTCGGTCCGGAGATCCGCGTGATGGGTGACGGCCCCGAGCCGGTCGCCGTCACCGACGACGCCGACTATCGCCTCACCACGACGGAGCGCTCGCTCGACACGCCGCACGTGTTGCAGCCGGGCGAGACCATCCTCGGGATCACCCGCGAGCGCATCAAGCTGCCGGGAGACATCGCCGGGTGGCTCGAGGGGCGCAGCCGCTTCGCCCGTCTCGGCCTGATGATCCACGTCACCGCGGGCTTCATCGCGCCGGGCGTCGACAGCCGGCAGGTGCTCGAGATGTCGAACGTCGCGCACCGGCCGCTCGTCATCCATGCCGGCGTGCGCCTGTGTCAGATCATCCTGCAGCGCTGCGACGGCAGCGCCACGTACACCGGCCGTTTCGCGCGCCAGGATCGTCCGTGACGCAGCCGCCCGGGTTCCGGACCCTCTTCGGCTTCGAGGTCGAGCGCGCCGACGACGATGGGATCGTGGTGCGCATGACGGTGCCCGACGTCCTGATGAGCCCCTTCGGCGCCGTCCACGGCGGCGCCATCGCCCTCATGTTCGACACCGGTCTCGCGATCGCCGTCGCCCGTCGCCTCGGCCCGCACGATCGCATCGCGACCCACAACCTCAACGTGAGCTTCGTCTCCTTCTCGACCGATCCCGTGCTGCGCTGTCACGCCCGCGTGGTCAGCCTGCGCACGAACGTCGCCATCGTCGAAGGCGACGTCGTCGACGGCAGCGAAACCCTGATCGCAAAAGCATTGGGCACCTTCGGCGTTCGCCGTAAGACCCCCGCTCCGCAGGAGTGAGCTCGGGCGTACCACGCATGCAGCGCCGGCTTTGCCGGCCGCTGCACGAGGGTCGCGCGGATACGAAAGCTCCACCCTCGCCCCCGTCCCGAGCTGTAGCTCGGGACGGCGTCTAAAATCCGGTGAAGCCTCCGAACACGCCGCCGGTGATCACGCCGACGGCGACGACGAGCTGCGCGATCAGCGGACTCGCCAGGATCTTCGGGTCCGACTTCGGGTTGCCGTTCGGGCGCGGGGCGTCGGGATCGTCGGTGGTACCGGCGAGGCTCGTGATCTCGGGCTCGGGATTGCCGGGGCTGAACGTCGCCACCTGACCCGGCTCGAGCTCGACGAGCCCGGAGCCATGCTGGAGGACGTCGAGATCGCCACGGACCGCGTGCACCGACATCTCGTCGCTCGTGACGACGATCGTCGCCTCGCGCCGGGGTCCGGCACCGCTGGTGCCGAGCGGCGTGCGGACGATGCCCGCCGGCGTATCGATGGTGGTGACCGACGTCGGCTGCAGGCGCACCAGGGCGCGGCCGGAATCGAGCCGCAGCCGGGGCGGGACGGCGCTGTCGAGATGGATCTCGGCGCCTTCGCTCAGCCCGATCACGTCGCCCGCCCGCAACTCGATGGTGGCCGAGCCACCGAGGGCGGTGCGGAGCGACGCGCCTTCGGCGATCGGTCCCCCCGTCATCGGCACCCAGGTGGTGCCGTCCAGGGAGGCGTCGACCGCGCCGGCGGCGCGGACGGTGCCCATCATGTCGCGCGCCGGCTGGGCCCAGCCGACGCCGACGCCGACGCACGCGCCGGCCACCCCGAGCCCGATGAGCAGCTTCGAGACCCACATCACCACACCTCCACCACTGCCTCGGTGCTAGCAGTGGGCGATGTGGGTCTCAAACCTGCGTCAGAAGCCCTTGATCTGCGCCGACTTCTTGTAGCAGAGGAGCACCGCGCCCCAGCCCAGCGCGATCGCGACCAGCAGGTAGATGACGCCGCCGATCACGGATGCCGGCGCCGCGGCCAGGGTGTGCTGGTCGATCATCGTCCACACCAGCGGAACGGACATGTAGGTGTTGTGGCGCGAGCGCGTGCCGGCGAGACCGACCAGCGCCGCGTCGGGCGGCTGCCCGGCCTTGATCGCGGTGATGATCTTCTGCTGCGACGGCCAGATCCGCATCCACACGTTGGCCGCCATGAGCGTGCCGAAGAGGGCGCCCGTGTGGATGACGTAGGCGCGGTAGCCGAAGCCGCCGACGTAGATGTAGGCCAGCACGACGACGGCGATGAGCCCGAAGCCGACGGCGGCCATCTGCTTGTTGTCCTTGATGCTCTTCGCGACCGGATCGTAGATGCCGAAGGCGAGGAACGTGAGCAGCGCCATGACGATGGCCCCGATGCTCCAGCCGCCGTCCGCGAAGCCCATCTGCTTGCCGTGGTAGAACACGAGCAGAACGAGCAGCACGCCGGTGACCCACGTCCAGGCGGCGCCCCACCGGAACCAGTAGAGGGCACGCGGCCGCAGCTCGGGGATGACCTTCCCCTTGATGTCGGGGATGGACGCCTCGAACGGCGCGTTCACGAAGTTGAAGAAGTAGAGATGCCCGATCCACACGATGCCGGCGACGATGTGGATCCAGCGGAAGAGTGCCTGGAGAAGCTCGGTGGTTTCCATGGTTCGTCTCCTCTAGGGGTTACGGGACGCGACCAACGGGACCTATCAAGCGGTATGGCGGCGAGTCAACGCGATCAGGGGACGGCGAGCGTGACGGCGAGCGACTCGCTGCCCTTGGCCGCGAGCGTGACCTTCTGCTCGCGCGTCCCGAAGCGCTCGTGCCAGACACCGATCGTGTAGTCGCCGGGCGGGACGTTCTTCAGGACGACGCGGCCGTCGGCTCCGGACACCCCGAAGTAGGGGTGATCGAGCACGCCGAGCCATCCCTGCATCCACGGGTGCAGGTCGCAGCGGACGCTGATCATCACCTCGGGGCGGGTGACCGCGATCGTCCGCTCGGCGCCCTTGCGCGGCAGCGCCACGTTCCACGGGCTCGAGAGCTTCGGGGCCCCGTGCACGTTGTGGAGCGTGTCGTCGCTGTTCAGGAACTCGATCGGTTGATCGACCTGCGCGCCCGCGACGCGCGGCACGTAGAGGCAGCCGAGCTGGTCGATGACGAGGCGCTCGGTGGGGACGGCGAAGACGCGGTCGCCGAGCCCGTCCTTGATGTAGACGAAGGCGTTCTGGACCTTGCCGTTCGCGACCAGCATGTCGCCGACGGGGACGCCGTCGGGATGCTTCGCCGTGCACTCGGCGAAGCCGCCCATGCGGAGCTGCTCCATGGGCGGCACCGTGCCGTCGACGGCGACGTCGACGGTGATGGTGCCCGTGGTGCTCTCGTCGAGCGGCGTGGGCTGGCGGACGGCTCGCGGCGTGTCGTCGCCGCCGCATCCTCCGAGCACGATGAGACCACAGAGGACGAGGGCGGCGATGGTGCGATCGAGCATGCGAGTTTTCTTACGGTGCGGCGACCGGCCGGTCAAATTTGCACGTCGATTCGAGGCGCGCGTGGGTTGCTCCGGCCCCCATCGACCGCTATACGCGACGCACGTCATGGGACGACTCCGGATCGGGAGCGACGAACACAAGGCACGGTTCTGCCGCGAGTTCGTGAAGACGCATCACGCTTACGAGCCGCACGAGGTTCCGTGGCCCGACCTCGACCCGGGCGCGCGCGAGCGCCTGCGTGGTCTGCCCTTCTGGGGTGAAGCCGTCGGCAGCGAGCGCACCGCGGCGGCGCGGGTGCGTGCCATGGCCGACGTCGAGCCCGATCCGGTCCTGCGCGAGGCCATCGCCATGCAGGCGTACGAGGAGGAGCGCCACGCCAAGCTCCTCGACAACCTGCTGCACCACTACGACATCCCGTTCCCCGACGACGCCGCCGAGATTCCCCGCGACCCCGAATGGGGCTTCATGCGGATGGGCTACGGCGAGTGCTTCGATTCGTTCTTCGCCTTCGGCCTCTTCAAGGTCGCGTCGGACACCGGCTTCTTCCCGAAGCCGCTGACCGCGGTGTTCGACGGGGTCATGCAGGAGGAGGCGCGGCACATCCTGTTCTTCTCGAACTGGGCGGCCTTTCGGGGCGTGCAGCTGCCGGTGGTGCAGAAGCCGTGGTTCCTCGTCCGTCGGGTGGCCGGCGTCGCGCTGCAGGCCATCGGCCGGGTGAAGACGGCGCTGCAGCTGCGCGACAACGACGCCGGCGACGACTTTACGATGCAGGTCCCCGACGAGATCGGCGACGTCGATCTCAAGACGCTCGCGCGTACCTGCGTCGGCGAGAACGAGCGGCGCCTGGCGCAGTACGATCCCGAGCTGCTGCGCCCCCGCATGGTGCCGTCGCTGGTGGGCCTGGCGCTGCGCTTCGTCCCCGGCGCGCGCGGCTGAGCCGCGTGCCATGCCGGGCCTGACGCAGTTCCGCGACCGGACGGCGATCGTCACCGGGGCGTCGAGCGGCATCGGCGCGCAGCTCGCGCGCGATCTCGTCGCCCGGGGCATGCGGGTGGCGCTGCTCGCCCGACGCGTCGATCGCCTGCAGACGCTCGCCGCCGAGCTCGGCGGCGACCGCACCCTGGCAGTCGCATGCGACGTCGCCGACCGCGCCAGCATCGATGCCGCCGTGGCGACGGTGCACGCGCAGTGGGGGCGGATCGATCTGCTCGTCAACAACGCGGGCTACGGCCATCACGGCCTCTTCAAGGACGAGCCGCTCGACGCGTTCGAGGGCATGATGCGGACCAACTACCTGGGCGTGGTGTGGACGATCCGCGCCGTCCTGCCCCACATGCGCGCGCGCGGCGAGGGCTGGATCGTCAACGTGTCGTCGGTCGCCGGCAAGCTCGGGCAGCCCGACGAGGCGGCGTACACCGCGAGCAAGTTCGCCGTCACCGGGCTGACCGAGGCGCTGGCGATCGAGTTCGCCCCCCTCGGCATCCACGTCATGGCGGTGTATCCCGCCCTGGTGCGCACGGAGATGTTCACGCCGGAGATCCTGGCCCGCATGCCGGAGCGGGCGACGCGGACCTTCATCGACGCGCCGGCGTTCACGCGCGCGGTGCTGCGTGCGCTCGAGCGCGGCCAGCACGAGGTGACGGTGCCCTGGTACGTCAACATCGCCTACATCCTGCGGGCGGTCTTCCCTGCGCTGCACCGCCGCATCACGTCCGATCTGCGGCTTCCCATCCTGCCCGACGTCACCAGCTGAGGATCCCATGCGCGCGCTGCTCTCGTTGCTGCTCCTCACCGCCGCCACCGCGCACGCCCTGCCGGACCTGCGCCTCGACATCGACACGCTCGCCGGCGACGTGCGCACCGAGGTGAAGTCGTTCGCGCCGGACGCGTGCGAGCTGCAGCCGGCCGACCTCTGCGTAGGCGGACCGGGGTCGCGGAAGCTGCTTCGCTTCGGCGTGCTCGCCACCAACGTCGGCGACGCCGACCTCGTGATGGGAACGCCGAACGCCACCGACGTCCTGCCGAACGGCGATCCCACCTGGGTCTTCAGCGCGTGCCCGTCGCACAACCACTGGCACTTCCAGGCGTTCGCCCGCTACGAGCTGCGCGCGCGTGGTGGCAGCGAGGCGGTGATGACGGGGCAGAAGCGGTCGTTCTGCATCGAGGACACGAAGCCGGAGGCGAGCCTGGGGGCGGGTCCGACGCGTCGCTACTGTTGTCGCGGCACGGACGCCTGCGAGAACCCGGGCATCCAGGGCATCCAGGTGGGGTGGGGCGACCTGTACGGCAGCACGCTCGACTGCCAGTGGATCGACGTCACCGAGGTCCCGCCCGGCGACTACGATCTCGTCGTCATCCTGAATCCCGGCGGCGTGCTCTGTGGCGTGGGCGACGTCTGCGAGAGCAACCCGGACAACAACATCGGCATCGTGCCGGTGACGCTGGCGGCGCCGAGTGCGGCCGAGCCGGCACCACGCGTGAAGGTGAAGGGCGGTCGCAAGACGCGGCGTGCGGGACGTACCGTGAAGATCGCCTGGCAGACGCACATGAAGGGCGGCAAGAAGGCGCTGCGCGTGCAGGACGTCTTCTACTCGCTCGACGGCGGCGCCACCTTCGAGCTCGTCGCGACCGGGCTCGGGGGCACCGTGCGGAAGGTCGACTGGGCCGTGCCCGCCGGGACGGCGAGCGAGCAGGCCCTGATCAAGGTCGTCGCCTGGAGTCAGGTGGGGCAGCGCGGCGTCGGCACGGGCAAGCCGTTCCGCATCGAGCCGTAGTCGTCGAGAAGGAGTGCGTATGCGTCCACTGGTGCCGTTGGTCGTGATCCTCCTGATGTCGTTCGGCGTCGCCGAGGCGAAGAAGGGCTCGGGCATCGCGCCGAGCGCGCTGACGCTCATCCAGGCGCAGTGCGACGCCGCGCCGCCGGTGCCGTGTGCGCCCGCGTTCGCGTTCCGCAGCGGCACGGCGCTGCTGACGAGCGCCAAGCAGCCGGGCCCGACGTGCCCGCGCACCGGGGCGCCGACGGAATCGAAGGGCGGGCAGGTGAACCTGAAGGGCGTCACCAAGAACGGCGCGGCGTTCAGCGGCGCGCTGCCGGTGGAGGTCGTGCTGCGCACCAGCTTCGGCGTCGATCCGACCGGCGACTGCCAGTTCGCCGGCATTCCGCCCATCACGATCGGGAGCCTGCAGGGCACGGCGACCTGCACGAACGGCACGTGCAAGGGCACGCTGCATCCGATCGCGTGTCTCGAGCCGGCGTGTGCCGACGTGCCGATCAGCTCCGAGTTCGTCTCGCTGACCGTGTTCGACGACGCCGGCAACCGTTTCGCGGTGCCGGGGACGATCCTCGTCCCGCTACGTTAGCGCGCGCAGCGTCTTCGGCGAGCGGAACGCCAGACCGGTGATGGTGGGCGCCGGCTCGTCCGGGTCGAGCCGCAGCGACGGCAGGCGGTCGAGGACGGCGTTCAGCGCCACGCGCGCCTCGAGCCGGGCCAGGTGATAGCCGAGGCAGTGGTGACGGCCGAAGCCGAAGCCGAGGTGGTCGTCGGCGCGGCGGTCGAGGTCGAAGACGTCGGCGTTCGCGTAGTGCTCCTCGTCGCGGTTCGCCGACGCGACGACGACCGAGACCAGCGCGTTCTCGGGGACGTCGACGCCGCGGATCGTGACCGGCTTGTTCGTCTGCCGGGACACCATCAGCACCGACGTCTCCCAGCGCAGCGTCTCCTCGATGACCCACGGCACCAGCGAGCGGTCGGCGCGCACCCGCTCGTAGCGGTCGCGCTCGGTGAGCAGCGCGAACAGCATGTTGCCGATCAACCGGAACGTGGTCTCGGCCCCGGCAGGAATGAGCAGGCGCAGGAAGCTGACGATATCGTCGTCGCTGAGCCCCTGGCCGTCGACGCTGCCGGCGACGAGGTGGCTGATGACGTCGTCCTGCGGATGTGCGCGTCGCTCCCGGATGATCGGCAGCAGATACTCGCGGATGGCGGCGGACGCCTCGTAGCCGCGCGGGTAGTCCTTCACGAAGCCGATGATCTCGATCGCCCACTTCTGGAACTGGGGATAGTCGGCACGCGGGATGCCCACCATGTGCGCCATGACCTGCACCGGGAAGCGCTCGGTGAACTGCGCCACCAGATCGACGGCGGGATCCGCGGCGAAGCCGTCGATGATCTCGTGCAGGATGCTCTCGAGCACGGGCTGCAGGCCGTCGAGGCCCTTCGGGACGAAGACGCGCTGGACCAGCGCGCGGTGGCGGGTGTGCTCCTTGCCGTCCATCTCGATGACGGTGCGGCCCATCACCTTGCCGACCTCGGCGTTCGAGCGCGACGAGTAGGTGTCGGCGTCCTTCAGGATGGCGAGGCAGTCGTCGTACTTGGTGACCACCCAGCTGACCCGGTTCATGAACTCCGACCGCATCACCGGCATCGTCGCCCGCAGCCCCGCGAACATGGGGTAGGGATCCGGATGGTCGAAGAGCATCTGCGGGTCGAACTCGGCGGCGGGCGTCTCCATGGCCGGTTCCATAATCGAACGACCGACCGATTTCCACCACGATCCCGCCCTCGGTTGACGTTCGCGCGACGCCCCTGTTAGCGACGTCGATCGTGTCGCACGTCGCTCCCGATCCCGACGTCGTTCCCGTCCGTCCCGGCGAAGAGCTCGACGCCGTGGCGGTCGGTCGCTGGCTCGCCGGCAAGGTCCCCGGTGCCGGCGGCACGCCTGGCATCTGGCAGTTCCCGGGCGGGCACGCGAACCTCACCTATCTGATCCACTACCCGACGGTGAGCTACGTGCTCCGCCGACCGCCGCACGGCGACATCCCCGCCAGCGCGCACGACATGGGTCGCGAGTACCGCGTCCTGTCGGTGCTCTACCGCGGTTTCCCGGCGGCGCCGCGCGCTTTCGTCTACTGTGACGATGCCAGCGTCATCGGCGCGCCCTTCTTCGTCATGGAGCGCCGTCACGGCGTGGTGGTGCGGAAGGAGGTCCCGCCCGAGTTCGGCGGCGGTGCCGATCCCGCGCAGACGCGGAAGCTGTCGCAGGTGATGGTCGACACGCTCGCCGCGTTCCACGCCGTCGACTACGAGGCCATCGGGCTCGGCACGCTCGGCAAGCCGGACGGCTTCCTCGCGCGTCAGGTGAAGGGCTGGACCGATCGTTGGGTGCGCGCGAAGACGCAGGAGCTGGCCGAGGCCGACGACGTCGTGCGCTGGCTCGTCGAGCACATGCCGCCGTCGCCGTCGCCGACGCTGGTGCACAACGACTGGCGTCTCGACAACATGGCGGTCGCCGCCGACGACCCGGGTCGCGCCGTCGCCGTCTACGACTGGGACATGTGCACGCTCGGCGATCCGTTGACCGACCTCGGGACGCTGCTTGCCTCGTGGTACGAGCCCGGTGAGCCGTACGCCTTCATCGCCGCGATGCCCTCGCAGAGTCCGGGCTTCATGACGCGTGCCGAAGCCGTCGCGCGCTACGCCGAGCGCAGCGGCCGCGACGTGAGTCGGATGCCGTACTACTACGCCTTCGGCCTCTTCAAGATGGCCGTGGTGGTGCAGCAGCTCTACTACCGGTGGCAGCAGGGCCAGACGAAGGACGACCGCATGAGCGGTGGGGAGTCGGTCGCCACGGGCATGATCCGGCTCGCGGCGGCTGGCATCGCGCGCGCGTCGTAGCGTCGCGGTCGGGTGGTCGTGGCGTGGCGCGGCTCGGGGGACCGCCGGTCCGCGCGGCGCTCGCTCGGCACCACCCCGCCCCTTTTCCCCACCCGCTCACTCACGACGCGCTCCTTCGGCGGCCCCCCGACCGCCGCCACACCACGACCACCCACGTGACGAACGGATAGCGGTGATGTCACCGCCGCCGCATCATGCGCGCGGCACCCGCCTCCTGGTTGGATTGTGGAAAATCAAATCCAACGCACAGGCCCCGCCATGCGCACGCTCTTCGGCGTCGCGCCGGGCGTGCCTGACGGACCGTTCATGGGGTTGGGGCGGTGCGGGGCTCGGGGGCTTGGGCGCCTCCGAGCAAGCCGGAGGCGCCCAAGCCCCCCCCCCCCCCACCCCCCCCAAACCCCCCCAAAAACAGCAAAAGCGCCGTGGGTGCCCCCCCCCAACGCCGGAGGCGCCCAAGCCCCCGAGCCCCGCACCGCCCCAATCCCGACCGAAAAGCTGCTCAGGCGCGGCCGGCGAGACGACGGAGGGCGAGCATGACCGCGGCCTCGCGCGTCATCTCCTGGGAACGGCCGTCACGATAGTTCAGACGGACGAGAACGCCGGGCGTCTCCTCGACGGTGATGCCGACCTGCTCCAGGAACTCCCGCGCGATGCGCAGGTCGCCGGCCGAGACCGACATGTGGCCGGCGTTGAGCCACTCTTCCGCCATGCGGCTCGCCGCAAGCTCGAACCGATTCGCTACCGTCTTCGGACGCTCCTCGACAACGTTCTGCTCCACTCCGTCACCTCTTCCCTGTTGGTTTGAGTTGCGATCCGCTCCGTCCTGCACGGAGGTATGGCGTAGCAAGTTCGTGGCCGTCCGCCTCGGACAGCAAATACGGGACTGCGCGCCACTGGCGTGTGCCAGGGCCGCCCGTTTTGTGCCGCGTGGGCGCTACGAGCGCACGCTCGCGAGGAAGCTCAGCACCTCGCGGTTGAAGACGTCGGGCGTCTCGAAGTTGAAGCCATGGCTTCCGCCCGGGACCTTGACCAGGCGTGCGCCGGGAATCTCACGCGCCAGGATGTCCGAGTTGGACGGTGGCACGAGCAGGTCGGCGTCCCCGGTGAGCACGAGCGTCGGCACCGCGATCTGGTGCAGGCGATCGGTGGCGCGGTGGCCCATGACCGCCGACACCTGTCCCAGGATGGCCTCCATGCTGAAGCCGTACTGCAGTGCGCCCGAGAACACCTGCATCAGCTTCGGCAGGTCGCGCAGGAGGAACTCCTGATTGAAGACCATCGGCAGCATCTGCTGGAAGAAGGTCATCGGGTTCAGGCTCGAGAGGTCGATCTGCATCTCACCCGACGTCGTCACCGAGCCGCCGAGCTGGTTCAGCGAGAACATCCGCTGCTGCTCGATCTTCTCGTCGGGCTCGGGGTAGGTGCACGCCAGCACCAGGCTGCGCACCCGCTGTGGATGACGCAGCACCAGCTCCTGCGCGATCATGCCGCCCATCGAGACGCCCACCACGTGTGCACGCTCGATGCCGAGGACGTCCAGCAGCCCGGCGGCGTCGTCGGCCATCTCGTGGATGGTGTAGGGACCCGCCGGCTTCGAGCTGCGGCCGACGCCGCGGTTGTCGAACACGATGGTGCGGTAGTGCTGCGAGAGGTCCGGCAGCTGGAACAGCCAGGCCGTGGAGTCGGCGGCGAGCCCCATGATCAGGAGCAACGGATCGCCGCTGCCGTGTTCTTCGTAGTGGAGATCGACGGAGCCGACGGTGGCAGTGCTCATGGCGACGCATATTGCCGCATCACCGTGCGGCGCGCCAGATACGATCAGGCGATCGCGGCGCGCAGCTCGTCGCGGAAATCGGGATGCGCGAGGCCGATCAGCGCCTCGGCGCGATGGCGGTCGCCGAGCACGGAGAGATCGGCGGCGCCGTGCTCGGTGACGATCCACTGCACGTGGTGTCGTGGGGTCGTCACCGTCGTGCCGGTGCCCAGACGTGGCACGATGGTGGAGATGCGGGTGCCGCCCACGGTGGCCGTCGAGCGCAGGCAGAGCAGGCTGCGGCCGCCCGGCGCGCCCGACGCGCCCATGACGAACGACTCGTGGCCGCCGACGCCGGAGTACTGCTTGCCGGCGATGTGGTCGGCGGCCACCTGACCCAGGAGGTCGATGGCGAGTGCGCCGTTGACGCTGACGAAGCGGCGCATGCGACGCAGCAGCGCCGGGTCGTTCACCGCCGAGACGGGCAACATCCGGACGTCGGGGTTGCCGTCGAGCCACTGGTAGAGCTCGGTGCTGCCGAGCGCGAAGGTGGCGACCGAGACGGTGTCGTACAGCCCCTTGCGGTTCGTCACCTTGCCGGCGCGCTGCAGCAGCATGACGCCGTCGGAGAACATCTCCGTGTGGATGCCGAAATCGCCGCGCGGCCCGGCCGCGAGGAGCCCGGCGATCTCGTCGGGGACGGCGCCGATGCCGAACTGCAGCGTCGAGCCGTCGGCGATGAGGTCGGCGGCGTGACGGGCGATGGCGAGCTCCTCGGGCGTGGCCGGGATGGTGGGGATCGTCGGCAGCGCGGCGTCGTGCTCGACCAGCGCGTCGACCTCGGAGATGTGGATGCGGTTGCCGCCGAGCTCCGGCAGCCCCGCGATGCGTGGCATGTTGCGGTTGATCTCGGCGATGGCGAGTCGCTCGGGGTCACGGGCGGCGTCGAGGAACGGGATGAAGTGCGCGCCCGCGTGTGCGCCGAAGCTGATCCAGCCGTCGGCGTCGGGCGGGGTGGTGACGGCCAGCACCACGCGGGGCTCGAGCGTGAGCGCCAGGCGCTCGAGCCCGTGGAAGTCGGCAGCCAGGAACTCGATGTCGGCACCCGCCGCGCGGGCCATGCGCTCGATGGGGCCGAAGAAGCCGCTCACGACGCGCACGCCAGGCGTGGTGAGGAAGCGATAGGGCTGCCCGAAGAGGCCGGAGTAGATGGCCACGTCCTCGAGGTCGGTGCGGCCGCCCAGTGCCTCGAGCAGGCCGGTGGGTTGGGCGCAGGCGAAGCCGAAGCTCACGGTGTCGCGCGGACGGATCAATGCCGCAGCCTCGTCCAGCCCGATCACGACGCCCTTTTCGATCACGCTCCGCTCATAGGAGGAGCCCGCGCGATCGCGCAAGTGCCATGGGAAAACGGGTTGCCACGACGGGGGTGAGCGCATAGCTTCCCGACTCGCATGTCGCGCCGCCTGCTCGCTCTCACCGCCGTCCTGCTCCTCGCGTCCACCGCCAGCGCGCTCGACGGGCGTCGCCTCCGTATCGACGACGGGCGGCTGGTCGACGGTCGCGGTCGCGAGATCACGCTCCGCGGCGTGAACGCGCGCGCGCTCGGCGTCTTCGACGTCACCTTCGACGACGGCCGCCTGCCGTTGCAGGACATCCCCGGCTTCGACGACGGCGACGCCGCCCGCATGGAGGCGCTGGGCTTCAACCTGCTCCGCCTACCGATCAACTGGAGTGCGCTCGAGCCCAGCCCGGGCGCCTACGACCAGGCGTACCTCGATCGCATCGAGGCGGTGGTGGACGCGTGTGGCGCGCACGGCATCCTCGTCCTCCTCGATTTCCACCAGGACGCCTTCTCGAAGGAGATCGGCCAGGACGGCGCGCCGCGCTGGGTGCTCGATCTGCTGCTCGGGGTGAACAACTATCCCTACCTCGGCGGCCCGCTCGACGATCTCGCCGCCCGCCGCCTGGCGCCCGACACGATCGCCGCGTTCCGCAACTTCTTCGACGACGTGCACGGCGTGCAGACGCTGGCGGCGCAGGCCGCGGCCGTCGTCGCGAAACGGTTCCGTCGCCACGAGGCCGTCCTCGGCTACGAGATCATGAACGAGCCGCTGGCGGTGGTGACGAGCGACGGCGAGAACAAGCTGCGTGCGTTCAACGTCCGCGTCGCCGACGCCATCCGCCGCGTCGATCGCCGCCATCTCGTCGTCTTCGAGCCCGACACCATCCGCAACTTCACGAACGCCGCCCCGGTGCCGGCGGCGCCGTTCCCGGTGTCGGGCGGCATGTACGCGCCGCACATCTACACCGGCGTGTTCGACGCGACGGATCTTTCGGGCGGGCTGCACGTGCTGGCGCCGTCGATGGAGCGCGCCGCGGTGGAGGCGGCGGCGTGGGGCGTGCCGCTCCTGATCGGCGAGTGGGGCATCGATCCGCAGTCGCCGCACGCGAATGCGTGGATCACGGCGCAACTCGACCTGCAGGATCGCGTCCGCGCGCACTCGACCTTCTGGGTGTGGGAGGAGATCAGCGAGGGACGCTGGGGCCTGTTCGACGGCGAGAGCTCCGAGCCCGGTGGCGAGCGGCTGGCGCGGACCGGGACCCTGTCGCGTGTGTTCGCGCGGGCGGTGCCGGGCCGCGTCCTCGAGCACACGGTCGACGCCGCGGCGAACACCCTGCGCCTGCGCTGGCTGGGCCGCGGCGGCGGCACGCTCGAGCTCTACGTGCCCGCGCGGCGCTATCCGAACGGTGTCACCGTGCGCTGCGACGGCGCCGTCGTCACGCCGGTGATGGACGCGAGCGGGCAGGTGGCGACGCTGCGCTGCCGGGGCCGGGGCGAGCGGCTCGTCGAGCTCGCGCCGGCTCCGTGACGGCTCCGGTCGTCGAGGCGCACGGGCTCTCGAAATCGTACGGGGCGCGTCCGGCCGTCGTCGACCTGAGCTTCACCGTGGCGCCGGGCGAATGCCTCGGGCTCCTCGGTCCGAACGGTGCCGGCAAGAGCACCACCATCAAGATGCTGCTCGGCCTGGCGCTGCCGAGCGCCGGCACGCTCTCGGTGCTGGGCATCCCGATGACGCCGCGATCTGCCGGCGCCATCAAGGCGCGGCTCGGGGTGGTGCAGCAGGACGACAGCCTCGACCCCGACCTGACCGTCGAGATGAACCTGCTGGTCTACGCCAGCTACTTCGGCATCGGCCGCTCCGAGGCCGCGCGACGGGCGGCCGCGCTCATCGCCGCGGCCGAGCTCGACGACTACCGTCACGCGCCGATCCGTACCCTGTCGGGCGGCATGCGGCGGCGCCTCATGCTGGGACGTGCGCTCATCAACGAGCCGGCGCTGCTGGTGCTGGACGAGCCCACGACGGGGCTCGATCCGCAGGCCCGCCGGCTGGTGTGGGAGCGCATCCGCGCGCGCAAGCGTGCCGGCACCACCATCCTGCTCACCACGCACTACATGGAGGAGGCGACGCAGCTCTGCGATCGGCTCATCATCGTCGATCACGGTCGCATCCTCGCCGAGGGGCGCGCGCCCGAGCTCATCACCGAGCGCGTCGGTAGCGAGGTGGTGGAGGTGTACGTGCCGGAGGACGACGATCCCGAGCCCGTCGTGACGCGGCTCGCCGGCGGACCGTGGCGACTCGAGCGGGCGGGGCAGACCGTCTACCTCTATCTGCGCGACGTCGACCCCGCGGCGGCGCTGCCGTCGCTCGCCGGCCTCGAGTTCACGCGCCGTCGCGCCACGCTCGAGGACGTCTTCCTGACGCTCACCGGCCACTCGCTGCGGGACTGAGATGCTGCCGGGCGTCGGAGCGCTGCACGTGTGGCACCGCAACTGGCAGTCGTGGAAGGGCTACGCGCTGTCGTTCGTGGTGGCGGCGCTCGGCGGGCCGATCTTCTACCTGGTGGCGATCGGCTACGGGCTCGGGCGCTTCGTCGCCGACATCGACGGCATCCCGTACGCGGTGTTCCTCGTGCCGGGCATCCTGGCGTCGGCGGCGATGAACACGGCGACGTTCGAGACCACGTTCGGCTCGTACACGCGGCTCGCCGAGCAGAACACCTACACGGCCATCCTGGCCACGCCGTGCTCGGTCGCGGACATCGTCGCCGGCGACGTCCTGTTCGCGGCGACGAAGAGCGTGTTCTCGGTGACGATCGTACTGGGCGTCACCGTGGCGTGGGGGCTGGTGCCGAGTCCGCTCGCCGTCGCCTGCATTCCCGTGGCCTTCCTGATGGGGCTCCTCTTCGGGTCCCTCGGGATGGTGGTCACGGCGCGGGCGTCGTCGTACCAGTTCTTCGACTACTACTTCACGCTCGGGCTGTCGGTGATGCTGTTCTTCTCCGGCGTGTTCTTCCCGCTCGGGAGCCTGCCGGCGTGGGCGCAGGCCGCGGCCTGGCTCATGCCGCTCAGCCACGGCGTGGCGATCTGCCGTGCGCTGGTGTCGGGCGCTCCAACGGTGGGCGTCCTCGGGGACGTGCTGTGGATGCTCGTCGTCACGGGGGCGGTGTTCACCGTGGCCGAGCGGCTGGTCCGCCGCCGACTCGTGGTGTGAGGGTTTGACCTCGGCCCGGCGCGGACGCTAGGAGCGCGCATGCGCACCATCGCCGTCGCTCTGGCCCTCGTCGCTGCCGTCGCGTTCGCCGCCGACACCGCGCGCAAGGAGGACGCCCACCTGCGCTACGAGGCGCCGACGAAGTGGGTGCGCGTGCCGGCGCCGTCGGACATGCGGGCGGCGCAGTACAAGGTGCCGAAGGCGGGGAGCGACGTCGAAGACGCCGAGCTGGTGATGTTCTTCTTCGGACCCGGCCAGGGCGGGACGCCGGAAGCGAACCTCGAGCGCTGGTACGGGCAGTTCTCGCGTCCCGACGGCAAGCCGGTGAAGGACGCGGCGGTCGTGACGATCCGCACCATCAACGGCCTCAAGGTGACGAGCGTCGACCTCGGCGGGACGTACAAGCCGGCGCCGATGGGTGGCGGTGCGGGCGCGCCGAAAGAGAAGTGGCGCATGCTGGCGGCGGTCATCGAGGGGCCGGGCGGGCCGTGGTTCTTCCGGCTGACGGGGCCCGAGGCCACCGTCGCCGACGCGAAGCCCGAGTTCGACGCGATGCTGGCGTCGGTCGCGCCGCACTGAC
>CAYOIZ010000009.1:0-12091 GCA_964404165.1 uncultured Binatia bacterium (SeqCode)
GGGGGATGAAGGGGTGCTTCGTGTGCTTCGTAGACAAGGATACCGAGCGGTTCGTGCGGAGTCGGGTTGAGGCCGGTGGTCAGGAGAGTGCAGATTGAACTGCGGCGGCGTCGAGCGGAACGAAGTCTCTCGCTCCGAACCACAGGCGGGCTTCGTGAGGGAGGTGGAAGTAGATTGCACGGGCGACTCCGAGCGTGCGGTCGGGGTTGTGCGGCCAGCGGAGTGTTTCGGACAACGCAGTCAGTTGCCGGCTGATGCTCGAGGAAGCGTCGACGCGAGACCGCCAGCGCGCAACGTGAGTGGCAGCAGCAAGGAAGTCCCGCTTCCATCCATTGCACCTGTTGTGAGCGAGCACGAGATTGCTGAGCCCATCGTCCGGATGACGGGCCCACGGGATGAAGTGGTCGACCTCAGGAGCCAACGGACCCGTTCCAAGCCGACGATCGCAGTAGAAGCAGCGATCGTCCTGTAGCTCACGCAGCGGGCCGCACACGGGCTTCAATCGCGTGCGATCTGTGCCGAACAGGTACCTCTCGGGGATGGGGTCATCGAGGCCGTTGAGCTCAGCGACCTTCAGCGTCCATTGCCGCTGTAGGAGTGGTCGCAACAGTGCGTTCAGCTGCACGAGATACTCGCCGACTTTCGGCGCCAGCAGGATGCGGTTGTCGAAGGATCCGGTGCCGGTCTGTTGGTACGCCTTTACCTCTTGCGGCCGCACGCTCGCGTCCCAGTTGATGGAGTAAAGGAATGCGAGCGGCTCCTTGCCGACGACCTGGAGGCGCGGGAGGGGCATCTCGATGAGCTTCCACTCGATGGTGCGGACGAGCCGCTCGAAGCGCTTTGGCTCGCTCGTGCGAACTGCAGAGAGGGAGAGCGAACGATCCGCCTTCACTTCCGCCCGAAAACGCTCAATGGCACGGACGATCTCGGCCTGACCGCCCCCCGGGCCGGTGCTCTGCCGCAGCGCCGTGGGCTTCCAGGGCCGCGTCTGCGGCCAATAGAGCTCCAGAACCTTGTCCGCGAGTTGGCGCGTGGTGAGGGTGTCCGGTGCGGCTCCTGATCGGGACACGTTCTCCAGGCACAGGTCGAGGAGTGCCAGGAGGACGGCGAACTTGTAGGTCGCGACGAAACGGCCTTGGTCGAGGATGGAGAAGATGCGCTCGGCGAGGGCGATCGGACCGCGGTCGGAAGTCACAAGCGGTGTCATGCCACACGCGAGGTGGATTGCCGAGCGCGAGAGGTTGTTCTGCAGCATGCAAGTGCGATAGCGAAACACGTCGATGCTAGGAGATGGCAGCAGTGCGGCGGATGCCGGCGTGCGGTGGAAGGCCTTCGAATTTCTCCGTGAGCAGTCCCGCGTCTATCCGAACGCAATGCCTTGGCGCGTTTTGCTAGCCGGTTTCGACTATGGTGGTCGTCGAGTCCCACTGGTGAGCCAGCAGGGCATATTCAAGCCAGCCGTTTGTCGACTGCCCCTGAGCTTGAGAACTGCTCCGCCACCCCGTGCTGGGAGAGCACGGCCCTACGAGGATGACGTTGGGGACGATGGACTGCTGCTGTATCGCTACCGAGGTGCGGATCGGAGTCATCGTGAGAACAACGGTCTGCGTGAGGCGATGACCACACGTACGCCGCTCGTCTACCTGTTCGGCGTCGCGGAGGGGGAGTACGTGCCTGCCTGGCCGGCCTTCGTCGAGCATGACGATCCAGCGTCGTTAGCCTTCACCGTTTCGATTGGAGCACGGCCCCAGGTTCTGTTGTCCGGGAGCGACTCGCTCGCAAGTCTTGATCTTGAGTCCGAGGATGCTCGTCGGTACGCGACGCGGACGACTCTTGTTCGTCTCCATCAGCAATCGTTCCGCAAACGTGTTCTCGGTGCGTATCGCGAACAGTGCGCGATTTGCCGCCTACGCCACGAGGAGTTGCTCGACGCAGCGCACATCCTTCCCGACGGCCACCCACTCGGGCAGCCCATCGTCCCCAACGGCCTGGCGCTGTGCACACTGCACCACGCGGCCTTCGATCGGAACGTCCTGGGGATTCGGCCGGACCTAAGGGTCGAGATTCGGCTGGATGTGCTCGACGAGGTGGACGGCCCAATGCTCCAGCACGGGCTCAAAGGATTCCACGGTACGACCCTGTCGGTGCCGCGATCCGATGATGAGCGGCCGCGGAGTGAGTTCGTGGCGGAGCGCTACGAACTTTTCCGAAAGGCGTCGTAGGGGTCGAAGGCGCTTTCGGAACGGCTGATCGCGGTTGAGCCGGCGTCGGTCCTAAGAGCCACCCGCCGGAATCGAACCGGCGACCTACTGATTACGAACGTGCTTTTGGTGCATCGCGGCGAAACGTCGTGAAACACGAATCGCGGTAAAACCACTGCGCCCCATGGACTTCCGCGTCGCGGCGTGTTTCAGTCGCATTCGGCGAGTCGCCGTCGCCGCGTTACCTATATGTTGCCTTTTGGCCGATAACTGATTCATGGCCTCGCGGCGCTCCGAGGTAACAGAGGGGAAACTGATGCCGCGTGTCGGACTCACCGATCGGACTGTCGCGAGTCTGCCGCCCACGCCTGGGAAGCAGGTGGACTACTTCGACGAGCGGATGCCGGGATTTGGTGTGCGCGTGTCGCCATCGGGTCGCCGATCGTGGATCGTGCTGTATCGCGCGAGCGGGCGGCTTCGGCGCCTCACGCTCGGCCGCTATCCCTACGTCTCTCTCGCCGATGCGCGCGCGAAGGCGAAGCTGACGATCGGCGAGGTGATCCAAGGCGGCGACCCGGCCGCCGAGAAGCGTGTCGCACGCTGCGCCGAGACGTTCGCGGAGCTTGCGACCGAGTACATGGAGAAGCACGCGAAGGCCAAGAAGCGAAGCTGGCGCGAAGATGATCGCCTGATCAACCGGAACCTGCTGCCGGTCTGGCGGCATCTGAAGGCCAAGGACATCGCGCGGCGTGACGTGCGGCAGGTTATCGAGACGGTGCTCGAGCGCGGCGCGCCGATCCAGGCGAACCGCGTGTTCGCGCTCGTCCGCAAGATGTTCAACTTCGCCATCCAGCGCGACGTCGTGGAAGCGAATCCGTGCCTCGGGCTCAATCAGCCGGCGCCCAATCGCCAGCGCGACCGGGTGCTGTGGGAGGAGGAGATTCGCGCGGTGTGGAGCGCGATCGAACTCGAGCGGCCGTTGATCGGGGCAACGTTCAAGCTCCGACTCCTCACGGCGCAGCGAGGTATCGAGATCCTCTCGATGCGGTGGGAGCACCTCGACTTGGCGCACGGCTGGTGGACCATTCCGGCGGAGCTCGCGAAGAACGGCCTTTCGCACCGGGTGCCGCTGAGCAAGGAGGCACGGACCGTGCTGGTCGCGGTAAAGCGGCTGGGCGAGCCCGGCCAGGCTGTCTTCGCGAGCCCCTCGGTGGCCGGGTCCATGCAATATGCTCAGAAGGCGGTGGAGCGCGTGCGGAAGGCGTCCGGCGTTGAGTTCAACGGGCACGACCTTCGGCGAACGGCAGCGAGTCACATGACGAGCATGGGCATCTCGCGGCTGGTGGTGGCAAAGATACTGAACCACGTCGAGCGTGGGGTGACGGCGGTGTACGACCGACATTCCTACGACGGCGAGAAGCGCGAGGCGCTGGATGCTTGGGGGCTGCGGCTATGGGAGATCGTCACCTCCGTCGAGAATCGGGGAGTGCGCCGGGGCGAAGGGAACGCAGGAGCGCGAAGCGAGGCGAGCACGCTACAAGAGCGCCCGGACCAAAGCGCCTACTATGTCATGTAGAACCCGGGGACGAGGAAAAAGTACACGATGACAACCGTCACCATCGCCCTGCCGGACGACTTGTTGGCGACGCTGCATCGTTCGCCCATCGAGATGCAGGCAGAGGTGCGGCTGGCCGCGGCCATCGATTGGTATCGGCGGGGGCTGTTGTCCCAGGGCGGCGCCGCGGAGATCGCTGGAATCGCTCGGGCGGACTTCATCGATGCGCTGGCTGCCCGGCGGATCGAGGTTGCGCAGGTCGATGTGGACGAGCTCGCCGGCGAACTCGGCGATGGTTGACCGGGCCGCCGTCAATGCCTCGCCCATCATCGTATTGTCCCGGGTTGGGGAGCTCGACCTTCTTCGGGCGGTGGCTCGGGTAGTGAACGTTCCCGACTCGCGTGATCATCGAGGTGGACGCCAAGGGCGGGGGCGACTCCGCGTCGCAGACACTGGCGGCCGCGTCCTGGGCCACGCGTATCGATGCTGGTGAGGTGCCCGCACGATCGCGGCGTGGAATCTCGGCGCCGGCGAATCCGCGGTGCTCGCGGTGGCCTGTTCGATGCCGGGTGCCCACGTGATCCTCGACGATCGCGAGGCCCGCCGGTGCACCTGGGGCCGTTTCATCGCGCGCAGCGCGTAGCTATCGCGGCTCCTCCAGCTGCAATCGCGCGGGTCGGTGGCGCAAGTGAGCCCGGTAAAATGCATGGGTGTTGAGACGCGACGCATGCGCCACGTGCGCCCGCCCGCGGTTCGCGCGTTTGCGATGGGTGGTGCGCCGTCAACGCCTCCTTCTTGCTTGACGGGATTGGGGATTTGGCGGTAGCAAGCTCCGAAGTAGGTCAGTGTTAAAGACGCGGACGTCTGTCCGTTCCTATTGCGGAGGTCCGTGTGCACACCAGAGCGATCTTGGCTTTGACAGTCCTGCTCTTTGCCGTGTCAGTCGTAGAGGCGGCTGAGCCGAGTCATCCCTGTGCCGGCGGCCGATACTTGATCGTGGGCTTCGACCTCCTCACGCGGGATGGGGCGGGACAACCAGAGCCAATCGATGTCGACGGTGTCTTGGTGTCGATCGGTGGCATGTGCCCGCCGTCCGCCGGTCGTGTTCTCGCGACGGGCCGAGGAACTTGGGTGCGGGCGTCCTGGCGGCGATGTGTGGGCCTTCGGGGCACCGCGACGCTCCGCGCGCGGTTCAGCGCAGACTGTTCATATCTGAAGGGTACCTTGCGCACGCGCCACGAGACGCGGAGAAGACGCCACTTCGTGGCGATCCTGTCGCGATGTGGAGACGGTACGGTAGACGGCGCGTCCGGAGAGGAGTGTGAGAACGACAGCGCTTGTTCCGACGATTCGCTCTGTGACGCCCAATGCCATTGCCGCCCCTCCGACACGATGCCTACGGTCCCGTCTTCGTCTTCGACACTACCCTTAGAGACAAACTCGACCACGAGTAGCACCTCGACTACCAGTAGCACCTCGACCACGAGCAGCACCTCTACCACTCTTCCACCTCGATCGGTTGCCCGACGGTGGGATGAGCAGGCTCTCGATGCGATCCGTCTCGACACGCCTCGGCCACCGGTGCATGCGCGAAATCTGTTTCATCTCGCCGCGGCGATGTGGGACGCATGGGCCGCATACGATCAGAGCGGAGTAGCCGATGCGTATTTCCATCGAGAACATTACGTGTCGAGCAACCCGGCCGCCGAGCGCTCCGAGGCGATCAGTTACGCAGCGTTCCGCGTACTGCGGTCGCGCTATGCAAATGCGACCGGCGCTCAAACCACTCTGGCAAGACTCGACGACGAGATGCTGGCGCTTGGGTACGATCCGAGCATCGTATCGCTCGAAGGCGACTCGGCGGCGGTCGTGGGCAATCGCATCGCGGCGACGGTGCTCGCGCAGACCATCGACGATGGGTCCAACGAGGCGAACAACTACACAGATCCTTCGTACTCACCCGTCAACGCACCGCTCGTTGTTAAGCTGGCGGGAACCGTCCTTGTTGATCCGAACCGCTGGCAGCCGCTGTCGCTCGATTTCTTCCTCACGCAGAACGGGATCGTGCAACCGATCGCCGTGCAGACAGCTATCGGCCTGCGTTGGGGTGACGTTCGCCCCTTCGCCTTCCAGCTTGTGGGCAACTATCCGCCGCCGCCGCCCCAGCTAGATGGCATCGGTGATGACATCTACCGCGCGGCCTTTGTCGATCTGATCGCCAAAAGCAGTATGCTCACCCCGGACGACGGCGTGTACATTGATGCTTCGCCGGCCACGCGCGGAAATAACCCACTCGGAACGAACGATGGCAATGGATACGCGGTTAATCCGATCACCGGGGCACCGTACGAACCTGACATCGTCCCCCGTGGCGATTGGGCACGAGTATTGGCCGAGTTTTGGGCGGATGGCCCGCATTCTGAGACTCCGCCCGGCCATTGGAACGTCATTGCCAACTATGTCTCGGACCACACTGGGGAAAAACGGCTCGGCGGGGTCGGGCCGATCCTCGATGACTTGGAATGGGACGTGAAGCTGTATTTCGCGCTTAACGCGGCCACCCACGATGCCGCCGTGGGCTGTTGGGGAACGAAACGATACTACGACGCCATCCGGCCCATCTCGGCAATTCGGTATATGGCCGGCCTCGGCCAGTCCTCGGACGTCAGCCGCCCGAATTATCACCCGAGTGGCCTGCCACTCGTTCCGGGTCTTATCGAGCTCATCACAGCCGAAACCGCGAGCTTGGGAGGCCGCCACGAGCATCTTGCTCAATTCGAGGGCGAGCTAGCAATCCGCTCTTGGCCGGGAGAACCGTCCGATCCGACGGCAGAGTACAGCGGCGTTCGCTGGGTGCGTGGCAAGAAATGGGTGCCGTACCAGAAGGCAACCTTCGTGACGCCGGCATTCCCGGGCTACACGTCCGGTCACAGCACCTTCAGTCGCTCGGCGGCGGAGGTGCTGACGGGATTCACCGGAAGCCCGTTCTTTCCGAATGGCCTCAGTGAGTTCGTCGCCGAGCAGGGCGAATATCTTACGTTTGAGTTCGGCCCGAGCGAGCGGGTCGTCCTCCAGTGGGCGACGTATTACGACGCGGCGGACGAGGCTGGTCTGTCCAGACTCTTTGGCGGCATCCATCCCTATTTCGACGATTTCGGCGGGCGCCTGATGGGAGCACACATAGGTCAAAGCGCGTATGCGCTGGCCTCCCGGTACTTTGCCGGGACCGCCGACTGAGCAGAGCGACCTTCACGCGCCGAACGCCCTATGGATACCGGCAAGCCTGTAAACGGTCTGCTGATGACTTACCAGGAGACAACTAGTGAGCAGGATAGTTCCGGGTAGACCCACGAGCCGACATCTTGCTCTCAGCATCTGGGTGATTGCTGCTGTCTTTGGTTGGCAAGCGCCCGAAGCAGCTGCTGCAAAAGCGTGTGCCCGTAGTTGTGGTGTAGCGACACGTCTCTGCAAGCAGGAGGCGCGAAGGACGCTCCAAGTTAGCAAGGCCGCATGCACAGGCGACAAGCCGGCGATCCGTGAATGCCGCCGGAATGTAAAGGCTGCGGCGAAGCCAGCACAAAAAGCATGTGCGTCATTCGCATCCGGATGCCGGGCCTGCTGTAGGGCAAGTGGCGTCGAGTGCTCCGCGCGATGTGGTGATGGGCAGAGTTCGCCATCGCTAGGTGAGCAGTGCGACCCTCCCGGAAGTGCCTGTGGAGCGGGGGGGGTCTGTCAGGCTGGCTGCCAATGCGGAGCGACGTCGACGACAACGACTCTTGTTACCGGATCGTCGACGACAACGCTGGGGAATCCAGTAACGTCCACAACATCGTCTACCAGCGTCGTCACAACGACGACGTCGACACTTCCGCCGAGGGTGACGGCGCTACTAAAGAGCTCGCCTGCAAACGGAGAGGGTGGTGTCGCGGTTACGCGAGAGACGGTCCTGCACTTCTCGAGACCTCTTGATGCGTCCACAGTGAACCCTGTCGCCGTGCGAGCGAACTTCGGTGGTAGGGGACTCAATCCGATCCTGCATCTATCATCTGATGCAATGACGCTCACGCTCTTCTACGGCCACCTTCCGCCGAGCGCGCGTGTCCGCGTTGTAGTCGAGGGTGACCTGTTGCGTGATGCGGAGGGGGAATCGGTCGATGCGGACGGAGATGGCTTACCCGGCGGTACTAGAGACATCGATTTCGATACGCTGACTCTCACAACGGTCGCAAACACGGCGGTGTGCGGACGTGTTTTCGCTTCAGAGTTGACGGCGTCAGGTGAGCAGACGGTGAACAAGCCCCTCGCCGGCGTGACGATAACGGTCGACGGGCGGGACGACGAGCTCGTCGCGACTACCGATGCGAACGGGAATTTTCGTCTGGCACCTGCCCCGGCAGGCCGCTTCTTCGTGCATATCAACGGTCAAACGGCGGTCAACGACGTGCCTTCCGGTGGCTACTATCCCTTCGTTGGGAAGGCGTGGGAGGCGGTGGCAGGGCGGGAAACCAACATCGGGGACATCTTCCTGCCATTGATTCCACCGAGCACGCTGCAGCCGGTCAGCGCCACCGCGGCCACGCCCATCACATTTGCGCCTGCCGTGTTGGCGCAGCATCCGGAGTTGGAGGGGGTGTCTATAGAAGTGCCGGCGAATTCACTCTTCGCCGACGGAGGGCAGCGTGGTGGAATGGTCGGGATCGCGCCCGTTCAGCCGGATAGACTTCCTGGGAAGCTTCCACCTGGCCTTTTGCTTCCCATCGTCATTACGGTGCAGTCGAATGGTCCGAGTAATTTTGACGTGCCCGTGCCCGCCTGTTTCCCGAATGTACGGGGCCGAATGGCCGGGTCCAGCAGCGCATTGTGGAGCTTCAATCACGATACCGGCAAATGGGAAGTCATCGGGCCGATGTCCGTCACCGCCGACGGTCGGCTGGTCTGCACTGATAGTGGTGTGGGTATCTTGGCTCCGGGATGGCACGGGGAACAACCAGGCTCCAAGGGTGATGGAAGTTTGCCAGACGACCTTGACCCCGGAGACAAGGACGGTTTGTGCGAGAAGGATGGAAGCAACACCGATAGCCTGGAACCCGAGATTACAGGCACGTTCGGTTGCATTCAGGATGAGGTCAACAAACAGGGAGCACCGAAGACCATACTCACGTCGGGGGATGACTCGAAACACAGAGGGTCGGGGGGACCAGGAACGGACTGTAGTACCGTCGCGAAATGTCGAGAGACCTCGGATTCGCGGCACTATGATGGCGAGGCTATCGATATTAGAGGTAACGACAAGAGCGACGAGGACCAGCAAGCGCTTTGTGATGCGTTGCAGGAACGCTTGGGGTCGGACTACGATGTTGAATGCGAGTTTTTTCCCGACAATCCAAGCACGTCGTACGATGAACGGCTCAATGACCATATCCATATAGAATACGACCCGAAACCTGGGTCCCCCGGCTCGATGCCGATGTGCGACGCTGCCCCTTCCCTGCGTCGCGCGGCTCGCACAAGCGATGTCCTGCTGGGCATCTCGCAGGGGCCGCTTCATGCCGTCGTGCGAGACTATAGTGGCAACGTGATTTTCAGGGGGGTTACGTCTGCGGCTGGGTATTTAGATCTCGTACTTCCGCCGACGACGCTCCTCGTGTTGACCCTCTATGATCCGCGTACGAAAAACCACATTACGGCGGACGTCATGTCTGCCGCGAATGGGCGGGCCGTCGAGTTGTTCAATCAGAATCCTGATTCGCCGGAGTGGAATGGCCTCTTTGACGGCGACGCGGATGGGCAGCCGGACACTGACACGTTTGCTGTGGGTGCGCCTCTCCGCTGGTATCTGCCAAGCAGCGATGACGAGGATTCGGACGGACTCGATGATGTTGCGGAGGACGTCGTTGGAACAGATCCGGTCAAGAGTGATTCTGATGGGGATGGCGTGGGCGACGGCGCTGAAGTCGAGTTGGGTACGGACGCCCTTGACGGGTTGCCGAGTCGCACGGGCATCGTCGCGGCCGCTGAGACACCGGGCACTGCGGTCGATGTGTGCGCGTTGAATGACCTTGTGGTGGTCGCGGACTCGAATGTAGGCGTTGAGGTATTCAACGCCTTCAATGGGATGAGTCCTACAATGGTAGCGCAGGTGGACACGCCGGGGGTTGCGCAGGCCGTCGCGTGTTCGGGCCGGTTTGTTGCTGTGGCGGACATGGCCGGAGGGCTTGCAATCGTCGATGTGGCTGATCCACCAGCGGCGCGTGTCGTCCACCAAGTTGGAGTGGGTGACTCGGTTGTGTCCGTCGTTGCAGCCGGTGGTGTAGCATACGCGGGTAGTGCCGGTGGAGAGGTCGTCGCCGTTGATCTTGCATCGGGGACTATCCTGGATCGCGTGGCGGTAGGGGGAATTGTGCAGGACGTGGGGATCGGCGGAGATACTCTCTATGCGCTCACGGCCGGACACCTCTATGCGCTGCCGCTAAACGAAGGAGATCTTCGAGTGGTGGGCAGTGCCAACTCGCCAGGCTCGGGCGGCGCCGGCGGACGCCGTCTGAGGCTGTTCCTTGGGGGGCCGGTGGGTTACGCGGTCCACACAAGTGGCTACAATACCTTTGATCTCACGGATCCGAGTCACCCGACGCTGATTCATCCGGGTACGACGGCGCAGTTTGGCTGGCGGCACCTTGTGGCGAATGGGTCCGGGCTAGGCGTGGCGGCTGTCGGCCCCAACAGCACTGATGATGGGCCCCATGACGTCTCACTCTACGACCTCAGTAATCCGGGTCAGACGGATGCGTTTCTGACGACGTTCGTCACGCCGGGCTCCGGGGAGGCAGTGTCCATCTTCAATGGTCTGGCCTATGTCGCGGATGGGAGCGCTGGGCTCCAGGTGATCAACTACCTTCCCTACGACAACCAGGGTGCGCCGCCGACGATCACGCTGGTGGGCAACTTTGCGACCGGAGTGGCGGAAGAGGGGAAAGTGATGCGTGTGACAGCCAGCGTCACCGACGACGTCCAGGTTCGCAATGTCGAGTTCTATGTGGACGGGGTGAAGGTCGCGACGGATGGAAACTTCCCATTCGAGCACCGCTTCGTGACGCCATCCCTGGCTCAGCAGCGGTCATTCCGGCTGCGTGCGCGGGCAAGCGACACCGGCGGGAACGCGACGTGGACCAACGAGGTTGCCGTCACCCTGGTCCCCGATGCCTCACCACCGACGGTGCGGCGAGTGTCGCCGTCGAATGGCGCGGTTGTCGGTCGAGTTGCGACGGTGGCGGGGTACTTCAGTGAGCCGATTGCCACGGCCACGCTCAACGCCGCGACCTTCACCTTGCGCGCGGCTGGCGCCGACTCGACACTCGGGACAGCGGATGACGTGGCGATCACGATCGGGACGCGCGACTTCCGGACGGAAGTGCTCGGCGCGTTTCTGACATTCCCCACACCGCTGGCGCCGGGGCGGTATCGTGCGACGCTCGCGGCGACGGTAACTGACTTGGCTGGCAACGCGCTTGGCGCCCCGAAGACTTGGGACTTTACGGTCTTCGATCCCTCTCTGGATCGAGACGCGGATTGCGTGCCCGACGCCTTGGAGTCGTTGCTCGGGTATGACGCGGATACCTACGACACCGATGGCAACCAAGTGTCGGACGGTGAGGAGGACTTTGATCAGGATCACCTATCGAATTGCGTTGAGATACGGATCACCCTCACCGATGCGCGAAGTGCCGATTCAGATGGCGACGGGATCACTGACGGGGACGAAGACACGGACGATGACGGTATCCCTGACGGAGAGGAAGCAGTCCCCGGTGAGGACGGCTATGTTACGAATCCACTGAGGGCTGATTCCGACGGGGATGGCATGCCCGATGGCTATGAGTCGCTCTTCCACTTGAACCCTACGGACGGAAGCGACTCAGGCATAGATTCTGACGGAGACGGGCTCACAAACATCGAGGAGTCGATCCTTCGGACCGATCCATTCAATCCCGATCGAATCCCCCCTGTCGTTCTTGGCATCGACCCGTCCGACGCTGAGGCGGAGGTCCTTGTCAACCGACGAATCATCATTCGGTTGTCGGAGCCCATCTCGCCAGCCAGCGTCGGAACGGGATCAGTGCGCCTATCTCGCACAGAGGGGCCAGTCGCCGGGACAAGCGTCCTTTCAGAGGACCGGCTCTCTCTTACGTTTCGTCCGAACCAGGCACTGGCCCCGGCAACGCACTACGATCTCACTCTAAATGGGCTTCGGGATCTCGCCGGTAACGTGTTGGCTGCACCCGTCACGACGACGTTCACGACGGGGGTGGGGGCGGATGTGACGCGGCCGGGGGTGGTG
>CAYOIZ010000009.1:12191-145704 GCA_964404165.1 uncultured Binatia bacterium (SeqCode)
CGGGACTGCTCGGCGCGGGGGTGACCTATCGGGCGCAGTTCTATCGCACGGTCGAAGATGCGGCGGGCAATGCGGCGGGCGGCTTCCAACTCGTCTTCACCACGGCGACGATGGCGGACACGGTTGCGCCGCAGGTGGTGCGCGTGAGTCCGCTCAATGGGGCCACCGGGGTGCCGGTGAATGCGACGGTGGTCGTAGCGATGACGGAGCCGCTCAATCCGTTCAGCGTGACGGCGACGACGGTGACATTGCAAAGCGCGGGCGGTCCGGTGCCGGTGACTCGTGTGCTGTCGAACAGCGGAACGTGGTTGCACCTCACGCCCACAGGGCCGCTGGCGGTGACGACGACGTACAGCGTGCAGCTGACCGGGCTGCGGGATTTGGGGGGCAATGCGCTCGCCGGATTCACGTCGACGTTCCAGACGGCGGCGAGTGCCACGGCCGACACCACGGGTCCGAGCGTGACGGCGGTGAGCCCCAGCCACGGGGCGACGAACGTCGCGTTGACGGCGCCGATCAGCGTGACGTTCAGTGAGCCGGTGAGTCCGGTGACGATCACGCCGGATACGGTGTACGTGCAGCGCGTGAATACCAGCGGGCGTATAGCGGCGAGTGTCAGCCTGAACGGAGCAGGGACGAGCGCGACCATCGCACTGTCCGCGCCGCTCTTGCCGCTGACGACGTATCGCATCGTAGCGAGTGCTCAGGATTTGGTGGGGAACCCGGGTGGGTTCAATAACACGACGTTCACGACGGGGGCGGGGCCGGCGGATACGACGGCGCCGACCGTGCTGCTGATCACGCCGGCAAATGGCCTGACCGATGTGTCGGTCCGCACGCCGGTGGTGGTGACATTCTCGGAGTCGCTCAACCCGACGACGGTGACGAACGATACGATCGCGGTGTTCGTGAACGGCGTGGAGCAATACTGGGGGCAGCAGCTGTCCGCGGACAACACCGTGGTGGCCCTGGGGCCATTGCAGGTGCCGCCGGCGAGTCTGGTGACGGTAGTGGTGACGAGCGGAGTGCAGGACCTCAGTGGGAATCCGCTGAGTGAGGTGGTGAGTCAGTTCACTACGGAGCTCACGGGGTCGGACACAACGGCGCCGTTTGTGGTGTCCATGCGACCGCCGAGTGGCGCGACGAACGTCGCGCCAGACACGTCGGCCGTGCTGGTCTTCAGTGAATCGATGCAGCCCGCGACGACGGCGGCGAACGTGTTGCTGGCAGCGAATGGCGTGTTGGTGAACGGGGCCGTCACGGCGAGTGGGCAGAATCAGGTGGCGACCTTCACACCGCTGGCGCCGCTGGCGCCGAACACCTTTGCGGAGGTGTTTGCGTTGCCAGGGGTGCGAGATGCGGCAGGGAATCCGCTGTCGTCGATCTTCCAATCGAGCTTCCGGGTGGCGACGGACCCGGCGGGTCGGGCGCCCGAGGTCGTGGCATTCGAGCCGAGCGGCGGAGTGGTGCCGCGTAACAGTGCGTTGACGGCGCGATTCAGTGAGCGAATCGATCCGGGGACGCTCACGGCGAGCAGCGTGGTCGTGACGGGCAATTCCACAGGCATCACGCTGGCGGGGACGCGGAGTCTTGATGCGAGCGGGACGATGTTCCGGTTTACGCCGGCCAGCACCTGGCCGCTGAACGACTATGTGCAGATCACCTTTACGAGTGCGATTCGAGACGCCACGGGGACGCCGTTGGCGACCGCACGGACCTTCTATGTCTACATGTATCCGGACGCGGTGGTAGATGCGGAGGCGCCGACCGTGACGAGTGTGGCGCCGGCGAATGGGGCGACCGGGGTGGGGCTCAACGCGGAGCTCCGGGTGCGATTCAGCGAGCCGATCAACCCGGTCACGGTGGATGCCACGACAGTGACGTTGCGGAACCCGAGTGGCGCCCTGCAGCCGTGTACGATCGCCTTCAGCGCCCAGAATCAGCAGGTGCGCATCGTGCCGCATGCTCCGCTGGCGGCCAACACCGAGCATACAGTGACCATCACGGGCGTCACCGACATCGCCGGCAACCCCGTTGTGTCGCGCACGACGACGTTCACGACGGGGGTGGGGGCGGATGTGACGCGGCCGGGGGTGGTGGGGACGACACCGGTGCTGGGGACGAGTGGGGTGGCGGTGAACACGGTGGTGGAGGTGGCGTTCAGCGAGCCGGTGGATCCGGTGACGGTGACGGCGCAGAGTGTACGGTTGTCGGACGCGACACTGGGAGGGGATGTGGCGGCGACGCTGCATGTGGACGCGAGCGGATTGCGCGCGGTGCTGACCCCGACGGCGCCACTGGCAGTGGGACGATCCTACTATTTGTACGTGGGGTACTACGCGCCGATCGAAGATGTGGCAGGGAATCCGCTCGTCGCGCTGCAGGGGTACTTCAATACGGCCTTTGGGGCGGACACGACGGCGCCGACGGTGGTGGGGATTGCGCCGAGCCAGGGGGCGACGGGAGTCGCGACGAATGTGCCGGTGCTGGTGCGGCTGAGCGAGGCGATCGGGCCGTTGAGTGTGACGGCGGCCGCAGTGACGTTGCGCCAGGGGGCGACGCCGGTGGTGAGCACGGTGCAGCTGGAGGACGGGAACCAGCAGATTCGGATGGTGCCGACGGCGCCGCTGGCAGCGGGGACGAGCTACACGGTGCGGGTGGCGGGGCTGCGGGACGTGGCGGGGAACAGCCAGGCGGCGGCGGTGACGAGCAGCTTCACGACGGGGCCCGGGGCGGACCTGGTGGCGCCGACGGTGGTGGCGACGACACCGAGTTCGGGTGCCACGAACGTGCCGCGGAATGCGGTCGTGACGGTGCAGTTCAGTGAGGCGATGAATCCGCTGACGATCACAGCAGACAGCCTGCGGCTGCACGACACCACGACCGGCGTGCAGGTGGCCGCGACGGTGACGCTGGATGCGAGCCGGACGACGGTGACGCTGACGCCCACGGGACTGCTCGGCGCGGGGGTGACCTATCGGGCGCAGTTCTATCGCACGGTCGAGGATGCGGCCGGCAATCCCGCCGGGGGCTTCTCGCTCTATTTCACTACGGCACCATAAGAGACGCTCTCAATGCAGAGCCACTATGGTACGCAGTTGTGCGTGAGTAAGCGCGCGGTGGGCATAATGCCAGGGTGCCCAATCTCCGAAATCGCATGCGGGTAATCACGGCGAACTGTCGATCACCTCGCGTGACTACTCCAAGAGCGGCGGCAGCCAGCCTCCTCGTCACCCTAACGGCGATGAGTTTCTTGTTTCCATCCGCAGGTGAGGCTTCGACGATCTCGGTAGCGCCTCATCGGAGCGCAATCGCGGGGCCGGCGGCCGTCCGGGAGTTCTCGATAGATCCGGATACGTTGGCGGCGCTGCGACGGGAAGAGGTCGATCCAGTGATCGACCACTTTGCGCTGGGCGGCGAGGAGGTTAGCCTGGAGCTCCAGCGGATCACTGTGATTGATCGAAGCACCCGCATCGAGGAAATGGCGACTGTCGGCACGCGGGTCGTGACGGTGCCGGATGAAAGCTACTTCACCGGACGCGTGCGAGGCGACGCCGGCTCACGCGTTGTGCTTGTTGCGGCTGCCGAGGGAGTTCGCGGATTCGTGATTAAGGGCGGTCGAGTCTTCGTGTTCGGAAAGGACCCCGTGGGTAGACACCACGTCCTGCCACTCCCAGACTCCGCTGCGTCCGAATCGCCGGGCCGAACGTTCCACTGTGACAACGACCTCCATCCGGAGTTAGCGCGAGCGGCAATGGCGGGAGCGCTACCGGGCACGGCGCTGCCACGAGACGCCGTTGCTCCAGGGACCGTCCTTGAGCTCAAGGTCGCTATCGATACAGACAACGAGTTTCTCGCGAAATTTCCTAGCGCGTCCGCCGCGACCTCGTACTTGGCATTGCTTGTCGCGGCGACGAATGCCATCTACCAAGATGAGCTCGGCGTTCGGCTCCGTGTGACGTACATCCGAGTGTGGGCCACACCCGACCCCTGGAACAGCGGGGACCCTAGCGAAGCGCTCGACGAGGTCCAGACTTTTTGGCTCAATCCGGTGAACGGAATGGATGCTAAGGCCGGGGTCAGAAACGTGGTCGGCTTCGTGTCAGGGAAAGCGATCTTTGGCGGAATCGCGTACCTCGCCGGAGCTTGCGATTCAGGGTATGGCTTTGCCGTCTCGCAAGTCTCCGGCGGATTCAGTGTTTCGGACCCAGATGCAATCTGGGACATCCTCGTGTTTGCGCACGAAATCGGCCACACCTTGGGGAGCCCCCACACGCACTGTTACACGCCGCCCATCGATCTTTGTTTCAGCGGCGAGCCTGGCTGCTACGCTGGAACAACGTCGCTTCCGGTCGAGGGGGGCACGATCATGAGTTACTGTCAGTTGCAGCCCGGTGGCGTCGCGAACATTCATCTGACCTTTGGTCCTGTCGTTGAAAGCACCATTCGACAGTACGTGTCGACGCTGGCGTGCCTAGATGTTGCGGCCGTGTGTGGAGACGGCGCCTTGGGGGCAGGCGAAACGTGTGACGATGGCAACAGGGCCGGCGGTGATGGGTGTTCGGCCATCTGTCAGGCTGAAAGTTGCGGGAACGGCGTGTTGGATGTGGGTGAGCAGTGTGACGACGGTAACCCTCAGCCGGAAGATGGGTGTAGCAACGAATGCATCCGCCAGCCTCGATGTGGGGATGGCATTCGAGACTCTGGCGAGGGCTGTGACGACGGAAACACGCAGGGAGACGATGGGTGTAGTTCCACGTGTGTCTATGAGCCGCTATGCGGTGACGGAATCCGCGACCCCGACGAGGCGTGTGATCAAGAGCATCCCCCGGTGTTGAACGAAAGTCCCTGCTACGCAGCAACCTATGTCTTCGATAGTTTGCCGCTTTCACCGGGCGTGCCGGCGAGAAAAAGCTTCCTCGTGTGGGACCAACGGGGGGGGGCTATTCTCGAGGGGGGCCGTCCAGGCCAGGCGCAGCCAGACAATATCCGGGTCACACGCAAGGGGCGTCGCTCCGTGGTGAAGGCAACCTGGACTGCCTGCTCGCAAGGGGGGACGGCGGCTTCCGCGAAACTTACCTTCACCAAGGGCTGCAGGAAGATCAAGGGACGCCTGCGAGTGGGGCGTGTGAAGCGCAAGCTTCGAGCACGAGCGCTTCCGGCGTGCGACGCGTCGGCTCCGGGATTCATGGCGAACGTTCAGGCTGCGATTGCCGTGGAAATGAGCGGAGATGGCACGGAGTGGCATGAACCAGCGGCGTTCGCAAGGTTGATTGGGCGAACGGAGGTGCGACTTGGGTGCGCCCTTCACAGCTATGTCGACCAAGAAGGCCCCGGAGATCGTCCTGGCGGCCGTTTGCCCGGCTATGATTGGCGCGCTCAGTATTGCGGGCCAAGCAATAGAAGTGGCGAGATGGCACTCTATCTGACGTGGCCAAGCTGCGTGAACGACGGATGCTACGTGCACGATGAATGCTACGCGCTCGCCTGCCTGACAGGCGGCATTTGCTCGTTCGATCCGGCGATTCCCCCAGCCGGCGACGAGTGTGATCAACAGTTAGTCGCGGAGTGTCGGGACGTCGGCGTATGTGCGCGGTATGCTGGCCCGCTGGCCGCGGCCTATCTGAAGAACACAGCAGTCATCTGCGGCTATATCCTGGCTCGGAAGGCTGTTGTGATCGATGGCTGCGACCAGGAGCCCTGTGCGTCGGAACAAGGATGCGACCCGCTGACTGGGGAGTGCGTTGACAAAAGCACGGCCACCACCAGTGTGACGTCAACGTCCTCGACCGTACCGGACACCACGAGTACCACCAGCACCACCGATACTCTGACGACGAGTACCGGGGCCAGCTCTTCGTCGATCCTGGTCACGACCACGTCGCTGGTGACGACAACGACTGCGCCGAATTGTGGCACCCTGGCTCCCATGGTGAATGGGCTCCCGGTCGATCAGTGCCTGACCTACGGTTCGACATGTGGGGGGCAGGGGGCCGCGAATGCCTTCTGTGCGAGTATCGGGTGCGGTGCCGCGACCACCTATTCGAGCGGGTTTGCTCCAAGGAGTTTCGTGATCGGGGATGGGCAGGTGTGTGACGCTGGATGGTGCGTTCCGGGCTGCCTCGGCTGCGGAGTGCTGACTTCGGTGACTTGCGCTCGGTAGATTGAAGGGCTGGGAAGTGGTGTGCCCATGTGGTGGGGACCCGGAGTGGTGAAGTGTCGTCTTCTCCACATTGACGATCAACGACGGGATGTTCGAGCGCGAGCGCTAGGATCAGCCGACCCGGAAGTGGGCAACGCTCTATCGAAGTGAAGGCTACAGCCGGGGAAAATCCGAGCGAACCGTTCGTGATCATCCAGCCCGAACTCCAACGAGCGGTTCGGCGTCGGATTTGCTGTTACATCCATCGAGCCACAAGGACGGACGCCTTCTCTCCGAGAGTGCAGTGATGCCAGGAGCCGGCTATGCTTCTTGCCGAGAGCGCGGACGTACGGTTGTCGGATGCCCGATGCGTGGCTCCGTGGACCTCGGAGGTCTTCAAATCGAAGGAATAGTCCCGGCAACGAACGGGCTGACGCATGGCAGCACAACGTGACCGGGGTGGTGCCATTGCCGAATTACGCGAGCTTTGTTGTGGCTTTGCGAATCCGCTGACGGTCCAAGTTGTGGTGAGGTAACAGCGAACGACAGCGAGCGAAGAAGGGTCAACGACGGACGAGGGGTGTGATGGGAACGAAGGCAAGAGGATCGAAGGGTAACCGTGAAGACTTCATGGCCGCGGAGCAGTGGACCGCCGAGATGGCCGCATCGGAAACGCGCGAAGTCCTCGACAACATCTGGCTCCAGCGTTCCGAGACCACGGTGGCCTTCGGCACCAAGTTCTTCGACGCTGACCTGAACCAGCTGCGCTACGCCTCTGCCGACGCCGCGCTCGAAGTGCGGCTCATCAGAGACCCGCAAGAAGCAGTGTGCCGCGCGCGGTTCGAGATCCGAACCAACTTGGCTCTGTTCGCGCAGGGCGCGAGCCCGGCCAAGGTTCGGCAGCTGGTGACCGTCATCGCCGCCGCCCAGCGTGAGCTCGCCGACCGCGCCGGCTTATCCTTCGCCGAGCCGGGTGCCGCGAAGCCGCACGTGCTCACCAGCGGGTCGCGCGGCTTGGTGCGCGCTCACGGGAAGGGGAACGTGTTCGACGTGCAGGATGCCGCGCAGCCGCTCCTGCGGGCATACTGGTTCCTCACGAGCGTGTGGAAGGCTGCACTCATCGACCAGGAAGCTGTCACCATCGCGCGAGTGCGCCGGATCGCAGAGGACGCGATCGCCGAGAACCTGGACAGGCGGTCCCTTTTCGCACGGCGCGGTGATCACGGTTCAGCCGCCGACGGCCGCCCCGAGCTGAGCGACGAGCTTCTGGCGCGGGTAGGGGTTGCTCTTGGCTGTCGCCCCAGACCGGACGGGCGCTATGCGACCCCGGCGGAGGCTATGGTCCTCGAGAAGGCTCACCCGCTCGGTATCGTTCGGATGGTCGCCGAGGACTTGGCGGCTGCCCGCGGCGTCGATGTCGATACGGTTCTGCGGAAGAACCTCCAGCCCATGCTGGCGGGCGAGTTCGATGGCCCTATCGTCCGATTAACGGCCGCTGAGGCGACGTCGCTGAATGCGGCGCTAGAGGAATGTCAAACGGCAGGGCCGCCCAGTCCGGAAAATTAGTTCGGAAAACCGGGCATCAATTTTCCGCACGGCAAGAGTGGGGCCGTTGAGCGGATAGGCTGACGGTGAGATCGCATCGATCGCGATGCGATCTCGATCTGTCCCCAATTCGACCCCGACACCGACCCGCGCGGTCTCGGCGACGGACATCTCGTCCACTGGCGCGTCGTCGGGCGCGCCCGCCCGCGTCATCCGGGTGGACGAGGTCATGGCGCGCACCGGCCTCTCGCGGACGACGCTGTGGCGTCTCGAGCGACGCGGGGTGTTCCCGCCCCGTCGGCAGCTCAGCCCCGGGACCGTTGGTTGGATCGAGGCCGAGGTCGAGGCGTGGATACTCAGCCGCCTCACGCGGGCTGCCGGCACGACCGACGGCTCGAACTCGATCGAGGGATTGGTCTGATGGCCAACCATGTCGAAGGGCGTCCTGATCATGGTGTGATCGGAGACGTCGTCGCCGACGCCGATCAGGGGAAATCCGGCGTCGACCATCCGCAGCCGGCAACCAACGATGACTTCGTCGCGCGCCGCGTGGAGGTGTTGGCGCAGATCAGCGGCGTGCTGAAGAAGCTCGAGATTCGGAGGTACGCTAAGCCGGCGAAAACATGAGCAGAATTGCGGTGCATGCTGAGGTGCTGTTTTTGAATCTAACCTCAGCCTGCACTAGGTTTCGACCAATGCGGCGACGACTCCCGACGACACAGGAACGCGACATCGCCCGACTACTGGCCCGGCTGGCCATGAAGGCCATCCAACGAGGAGATTCCCGTGATCCAACGTGTAGCGGCACGGAACCTGACGCGGTACGCCATCGTGTACATCAGGCAGTCGACGGAGCAGCAGGTCCGTCACAACGAAGGTAGCCGACAGTACCAAGAGGAGCAGCGCGATCTGGCCATCCGATTCGGCTGGTCGGCCGACATGGTGAAGGTCATCTCGTGCGACCTGGGCATGAGCGGCATGCGGAGTGATCGGCCCGGGTATTTGGAGCTGCTGAAGCTGATCCGGGAAGGGAGGGTAGGGGGGCTATTCATCTCGGATGTGAGTCGGGCTGGTCGTGAGGAACGGGCGTGGTTCGATCTGCTCAGCCTTTTGATCGAGCACGACGTGCTGCTCTTCAAGGGCGGCGTGATGACCGATCCACAGGACGAGAGCCAGGCCTTCGTCACGAAGCTCGAGGCGGTGATCGTCCACCGCGAAAACCAGATGCGGTTCGCCAACATGCATCGGGGGCGGCTCGCCAAGGCGCGGACGGGCAAGGCGGTGTCCGCGCCGCCGGTCGGGTACTTGCCGGTCTACGAAACCAGGGATGGCGTTCCTGTGAAGACGGGGGCGTGGCGCCTCGATGATGACTTGGCCGTGCGCGAGGCCATCACCGCGGTCTTAAGTGCCTTCCGCGAGGGGGGCTCGCTTCCTAGGGCGCTCAAACTACTGAAGGCACGAGGCCAGCGGATCCCCGCCCGACGGGGACGTCGCGCGGTGAAGAAGGTGGCGAAGGGGGAGAAGCCATGAGCTTGAAGTGGGTAGACCCGACCGTCTCGCGTATCCGAAACATTGTCCGACACCCCGCTTATGCTGGCGCCTACATCTACGGAATGCGGCACTGGCGGAATGTAGAGCGCGGTGGCGATCCGGTCGCTGAGCATCGGCTCATCGGCCAGTTCGTCATGCGCTGGGATCATCACGACGGCTTCATCTCTCGGGAGACGTTCTTGGAGAACCAGAGGACGCTTGCCCTGAACGTCAACGCGCCCGGCCAGCCTCAGCTCGGCCCGGGACCATCGCTTCTGCAGGGGCGCTGCCGATGCACGCACCACGGCGCGATGATCGTGCACTATCATCGCAGGGCAAGAGGGCGACAGGGATGGTCGTTCGTCTGCCAGGGAGACTACCTGAAAGGTGGCGACACATGCGTGAGCGTTCCCGGCGTCCTCTTGGAAGACTTGGTCGTGGCTGCTGTCCTGGCGGCGATCGACGTCCCCGTCATTGAGGAGGCGCATCGATTGTGGCGTGCCGGGCGGCGTGACTGGGGTCAGCGACATCGCGGGCTGGAAACCGAGCTCACCCGGAAGCTCGAGCGTCTCGACCGCGTGAAGCACCGTCTGCTCGATCAGGAAGCCGGCAGTCCCGTGAGGGTGCGTGCCATGATGGAGGACGAGTTCGAGAAACTTGCGACGGAGGTCGAGATGCTTCGGCAGCGGGTGGCACGGGAGGAGGTTGCGGTCGATCCGTTCACGGAGGACAGGTGGGCGGACCTCAAGCGCTTGTGCGGTAGCATCAAGGACATCTGGGGCGCTCCGACGACCGCTGATCACGATCGCAAGCAACTCTTCCGGATCCTCGTGCGTCACGTCGTGATCGAGATCGTCACGAAGGAGCGTATCGTGGCCGGCATCGAGTGGAGTGACGGGCGGCCGAAGACGCGCATCGAGCTGTTCCGCACGCCGTACTACCATCGGCTCATGTGGGAGTGGCACCTGGAGCGGATTTCTCCGGAAACCATCGTCGAGCGCCTGGCGGAACTGGGGGCGCGAACGCAGCAGGGGCGGGTGTGGTCGCTGGACACGGTGCAGAAGACGCTCGCGCTTCTGGTGAAGGCCGCCCGTACTTCGGATGAGGCTGGGACGAAAGATATACCTCCGGTACGACAGCAGCCTCGGGTGATCATGTTCGAACTGCATGTTGCGGGGCTGTGCGCCGCGGACATCGCGGAGCGACTCAACTCGATGGGTCTTCTGACTCGGTTTGGGTGCGACTGGTCGGCTTCGTCGGTTCAGAGGGTTCTTCGCGGGAAGGGATAGCGCCGTATCCTCTCCGCCGCTGGCGTTGTCTGGCATCAAGCCCTTCGGCGTCGACATGTTGGGCGATGCTCACGAGTGCGCTTGCGCGGAATGTTGGTCGGGGTGGGCGCGACCAAGACCCGCCTGGCGTCGGGCGCTATTTTCTTCTCTTTCCTTGACGCTGCACGGTTCCCCGTGCGAAGCCTCGCCGCACCTGCCCCGGAGGGCTCCGATGAAGTCCCTATTCGCACTGACCGTCGCCGCCGCTCTCACCACCGCCGCACAGGCTGCCGACATCCGCGTGAGCTACATGGTGGATTCGAAGCCACTCAAGACGCTGGCCGTGGCAGGCGCCCCCTTCACGTTCGCGCTTTTCGCGGACGCGGCATGCGCAACGCCGGTGGCGTTGCAGGCGGTGAACGTCGAGCTGCTGACGCTCGTCGAGCAGCTCAAGGTCGTGAAGGTGAAAGGCGCGCCAAGAGTCCCCACGCCGGCGCGGTTGGAGCATGTGCTCACAGATGTCCCGCTCGTGCCGGTGTTCTACCTCACGGTTACGGGGCCAGGAGTCACGCCAATCGGGGGCGCCTGTCAGCTCCAACAGGCCAACGTAAATGGCGGCCCGGTAGTGCCGGCTCCGCCACTGACCTGCTCCCCCGACTCGTCGCGCGTCGAATCGGGCACGCCATGCGTCGACCGCTACGAGGGCAGTGTGTGGGACATCCCTCCGGCCAACACGGCGCTGATCCAGAAGGTCAAGGATGGCACCGCAACGCTCGGGGACCTCACGGGAGGTGGTGCGACGCAGATCGGTGCGACTCTCGATCCACCAATCGGTTGTGCACCATCCTACCCTGTGACCTTCCCACAGGATGGGAACTTCTCAGCCGCCCTCTATGCCGCGTCGGTACCGGGTGTGAAGCCAAGCGCGTGCCTCACCGCGTATCAGGCTGCCGTGGCATGCCATCTGTCGGGCAAGCGCTTGCTCTCCAGTGCCGAATGGCTCGGTGCCGCGACCGGCACTCCCGACACCAACGTCGACGATGGCGCGACCGACTGCAATACGAACGCGGGCGGTGCCGGTGCGAATGCGCCGGTGAACACTGGATCGCGGAGCGCGTGCGTGTCGCCGGGCGGCATGTTCGACGCTATCAGCAACGTCTACGAGTGGACGGTCGACAGGAATCTGGATGTCCTCAGCGGCGCCCCGAATGCGACGACGTGGATTCGCGGAGGCGACTGGGGCGACGGGGTGAGTGCCGCCGTGTCCAGGGCGTCCCAGATCGCTGCGGCCTCCCAGGTCGTCAACGTCGGGTTCCGATGCGCCCGGTAGCCTCGTGACTGGCGACCCCCATTCTGCGGGGGCTGAGCACCTTTGGATGCGCGTATTGTTCCATGGGTGTGGAAACGTGCTCCCCCGAGCCAACGACTAACATCGCGCCGCCAAAGCATCGCCTCGGCTCCGGCGACTCGGCGGGATGACTCCAAGCCTAGCTGACGGCAAGGACGCATGTGACGTAGCTTGGATTTAGGTCAAGGTGGTCCTGTATTGGGGGCGTCGCTGTTTTCATAGTCGGCCAGCCGCTCAAGGACGAGGTTGCTGTGTACTAGTTCACCGTAGCGCCTCGTCAGCCGAACTCGATGGGCCTTCGCGGCGAACCGATCCATCAGCGCGGCAGACGAGGAGGACAGTAGCCATCCTAGCGATAGTCCGCTGTCTCGGAGGGCCGGCACCTCAATGTGCCCGGGGGTCTTCACGGCTTTGTCCGTCAGAAAATCTTGCAGTTCCTTGCCAAGACTGACCTCCTCGAAGGCTTCTCCCCATCTGCAGCCTGGAAACCCCATGCCCGATTGCACCAATTGGCAGATCGACACCGTATGAGCGTCGCGTCCCCCGCACCTTTGAGCAACGCAGTCAACGAACATCCGTGAATGTACCTGAATCAGCTGGCGTTCCAACGCTGTAATTTCGGCGTCAGCCCGTGCGTCTCGCGTGGCGAGCAGCGTTTGAACGGGCGTCGCAACCTCACGAAACGACATTCCCGTCGACCAGATGTCGGTGCTATTCAGAACGTCGATCCCATCGCGGGCTGCGGCCCACCGAAGGAGCTCATACCCTGCTGGTTCTAGCGGGCGAGGCGGAGGACTGCGGAGCCATCGCTTGTGAGTCCCCTGGCCGACCGACACGGTGTTGGGGATGCCCCGAGTCGGGTCATTCGAGATGCTGAGCACTATTATCTGGACACGCCGCCCCCCTGCGCCATTCGCTCTCGTCGACCAATCATAGCGGTCAATGGCCGAGACGATGTCGCCCGCGGTCGCCGCTCCGGAATTCTCGAAGTAGCCGCCGTCGACGAGTCGGCCCCACGCGACGCGCTTGGGTCGATCGACGTCGGCAAGAATCGGCCATGTCGAAGCTGCCCGTTCGGTCGGATCGCCAAGTAGCACCGCGGGTGGAGTGATGTAGGGAAAGCGGGCACTCAGCGAAACTGCCGTACTCAGCGCCATGTCCGTGACGTGATGGAGCGCCTCCGGATCGAAGGCGAAATACGTGTCTCGTATGTCCTCTCTATCGAGCGACAACGGGGCGATTACAAACCGCTTACCATTCTCCACAACGGCGGCGTTAAGGAAGAGCAGAGGCTCAGCGTCGCCATCGTGCAGCTTGTCGAGCGGCCATAGGTCTCGAAAGCTTTTCGCGAAGGCGTCGGTGCCCGCATGGGCTCTCCATGCGACTTCGAGCGATTGCTCGAAGACCTGGCCTCGGTCGGTTCCGAAGAGCTGGAACGGAATGAACTGCTGGAGCAGGTCGGGTAGGAGGAACCTACTAAGGACTGGAGACAGGAGATCGTCGCGAAGAAATTGCCGCACGGCCCCACACGGTACGGCGGGGGTCGCGTCATCGTCATCAATGCACGTGCGGCCGGCGGCGACATATGCCGCTGCTCCGATGCTTCCGCCCGACACGCCACTAATGGCGAACAAGTGTCGGCGAAACAGGCCGTGTGTCGCGCGATCCATTTCCTCGAGGACCGCTGCGGCCCAATAGGCCGCGCGGATTCCACCGCCCGCTGCGGTGACGACAATCAACGGACAAGGCTCTTTGCGCTTGGGGTCGCAACGTTTGGCGAGCCAGGATGTGTAGTAGGCCTGGAATGCGGAACTCGGTGGGGCGTCATCCTGGGGCACAACCGGTGTGTCTCGGGTCACTACTTCAAGTGGAAGTCCTGACCGACGAGAGGCTGTCAACATGAACAGAAGTAAGGGAACCCAGTAGAGTGGGCGCCACCCACGTCGAAGTGGCCACACCGACAACAGGGTGGTCGCAAGTAGCTGCCAGAAGCCGACGGCTACAAGCAGTAGGGGGAGAGGAGTAAGGAGGTGAGGCAGCGCGACGGGAGAGATCACGATTCCCGCGCATGTCACTGCGCCAACACCGAGCAGCCCAGGCAGCAGGCCTGTGGCAACCATTCGGGTCGAGATTGCGCTGCGGCCGAAAAGCGAGGCGGTCACGACGACGGTGGCCATAGCAACCGTCCAGGGCCGCCCGACGGGATACGCTAGGAGGATGGCAAGAATCACAACGGCCGCCCACACGAGGAAGCCCCCAACCTGGGCCCTTCCTGGCGGAAGCCCGCGGCCGATCGACGGGTCGCAATCGCCGTAAGAGCTGGCCACTAGAAGGCGGACCGCAACCGACACGGAACTGGTCAGGTAGAGGATGCCAGCGATGTGTAGAATGGAAGAGCGTGTCGCTACGTCTTCCCGGATTGCGCTCAAGAGCTCCAGGCCCTGAGAGGAATGAAAGACAAGGCCGAAGCAGATGCCAAGAGCGCATACCGTGAAGAGCGAACCCGGCAGCAGAAGAGGCGGCAGGAGAAGGAAGAGGGCCAGAGCGGAGAACAAGAGCATGTGGGCCACTAACACTTACGACGAAGCGACGCAGATGTGTAGGGACGTGAAGGGAACGTGTGCTCCGCCCAGTCTGCGAGACTTACGAAGTCTTCGATCCGTCGCGCGACGTATTGGCCCGCCGCGGCCTGCGGCCTGTCGGTGAACGGCGCGGCACTGCAAGACGCGGAGAGATGCTGCAGTGCCTTTGACAGTCGCATGAGTGCACCGGGGAATGCGAGCGGCGGTGACGTCGAGAAGCGGCGGCGGAAGAGACCGATGACGTCGAGGGCATGGCGACGTTTGGCGGCGGAGGTTCGAACCAGGAGAACGTCGAGGACATTGGCGATATCGTGATGGAGGAGCGTTGCTGGGTTCGGTCAAGAGTGAACTCGGAATCGCGTGCGGTGTGGCAACAGCTCTCAACGACCTCACCATCTCCCATACCAGCCGCCCTGTGGGGGGAGGGTCGTCGCAGAGCGTCCGGCGGCCGGAGACGACTGTCCAGAATACCGGACAGTCGCGTCAGCCGCTGACGCAGAGAATCGGGCGCTGACCCCAAAAGCGATTGCCAGCTCCAAACCAACCGCGGTATGAGAGCTGCAATTCTTGCTCCGACCTGGACCCGCCTATTGGTGAGCTTTCCGCAGCGCTACGAACTCGGACGCCAGCTCAAAGTGCTGCTTGCGCGTACGAGGAGTCCAGGGCGGCAGCGAACCCTGGCGGAGATCATCGCCAGGCTCGACGATCGGCACGATCACGAGGCGGTGACTCTTGCCCGCGCGGTGATCCAACGGGCTACGGCGCAAGCGAAGCGGGCGCGTGCGGCTCGGGCGAACAAGGTGGCCATAGAGCCGCGGTCCAAAGCCCCTGGCACGCGGAAGCCGCATCCCGAAGCTGCCCCTCGACCTGCGCTAGAGCTGGTCGCCGATCACGTGGTTCCACCCGCCTTCCGGCCCGAGCTCTTTCGCGCCGCGATTCATGTGCTCAGGAGTAGCCCTATGAATTCCGTCAGGACCAACCCTGAGGCACTCGTCGAATGGTACTCAAGTTCAGTTCGGCCAGTCCTCGCTGAGTTCGCTCCCAGCCGCACCGACGAACTCGATTTGGATATCCCGACTATCGAGAAGGCCGTCAGGGCATGCGGCGAGCAGCCGGCCGTCTGTGTCCTGGGGCACTCAGGCGTGGGCAAGAGCACCCTCATTAATGCCGTGGTCGCCGGTTCGCAGATGATCTTGCCTCAGGGCGGCGTCGGCCCATTGACCGCGCAGGCGACAAGCGTGGTCTATTCCAGCGAGCCCTACTTCGAAGTCCAGTATCTTGGACCGAGCGACCTGAACCAGGTCCGGTTCGCACTCGAGAGAGCGTGCGACCCGACCAGCGTCGAGGAAGGTCCGGTAGAGGCGAACGTGGACGGCCCCCCACGGCTTGGGATTGAACCTGACGGGCTGGACGACGGCGACTCCACGGATGAAGTACAGCCTGGACTCACGCGCCGCGATCGGCTTGCGCAACGCGCACGGTTGCTGATTCAGGGAAACCAGTTCGGAGAGGCCGATGAGCGCTATCTGGTTGATGGGCTCCGGCTCTGCTTGGGCAACGAACCCCGCTGGGGATCGGCTATCAGCGCCCAGGACATGCAGCGCGTCGACCGAATTCGCGAGTGCCTCGCCCTCGCGAAACGCGACGCCCCGCACCGTCGCGTTGGGACCCCAAACGATCCGGAGTTCCTCAGCGAGCTACACGGCCACGCCTCGGGCTTTCTCGCGCCGCTCATTCGAACCCTTTGCGTGGGATGGAACTCGCCGGTGCTTCAGGACGGGCTTGTCGTCGTGGATCTGCCCGGTCTGGGTATCGCGAACGATGAGTATCGGCAGGTAACTCAGCACTGGGTTCGCGACAAGGCACGCGGCATTGCGCTAGTCGTGGATCGCGGCGGTCTCACTCAGGATAGCGCCGAACTGCTTCGATCGAGCGGCTTTCTCGCGCGATTGCTGCACGCAGCTGACGATCCAGCGGCAGATCCAGTGCAGCTCCTGATCATCGTAGTGGCGCTCGACCGGACGGCGGACGACAGCCGCGCGCAGGAGAAGATGCAAGGGGCGGCGCGTCCATGGGTAGACCATTTCCGAGAAGCCTGCGCGAAGGCTGAGCAGATCGTCCGCCAGCAGCTCCGTCAGCAGCTTGACGCCTTTGCAACGAGCAGTGACAGCGCCGTTCGCAAGGCGACGCAGGAGGTCATCGACCAGGTGGTGCTCGGTGTCCAGGTATTCGCCGTTGCGGCCCTCGAGTACCGAAAGTTTGTCGAGCAGGACGATGATGCGCTGCCGCGGATCAAGACCGCCGAGGACTCGAACGTCCCAGCGCTCGCCGATGCGCTACGGGCGATCGCCCGCGAGCGGCGCGAACGACTGGCCCGGCGCGTTGATCGATTGGTGAGCGAGTTCGCCTCGCGCGTTTGCGCGAGCCTCGAGGTCTTGGAAGCGGATTGGCTCTCTGACGAACGTGCGACGGAAGAGGTCGATCGGCTCCGGCAGGAAGTGGAGCCAACGCTGGCCGAGTTACGGAGGGGGCTTCATGCTCGCCAAGGAGCCTTCTACAACTTCCTCCGAGAAACCCTCCCCACCGAGATCGAACTCTTGGTGGACAACGCTGGTCAGGCAGCTCAGCGCGGCATGGAGGAGTTCTTGGGCGAACTCGGCACCGCCCACTGGGCAACCCTGAGGGCAGCCGTTCGCCGAGGGGGCACCTACATGGGTGCCCGCCAAGTGGACCTCCCCAGCGAGTTCTCGATCCGCTTCGAGGAGCCAGTGGCGGTGATCTGGTCGCGGAAGGTTCTGGGTCGCATCCGCGCGCAGACCAATAGCCTGGCCTCCTATCATGTCGAAGTGGTGGGGAAGGTCGCGGATTGGGCCGAAGGTCAAGGCACTCGAGTGCAGCCGCGCTTGGTGCGCGCGCTCCACGAGGAAATCAAGGGCGACATGAAGCGCCTCGAGCGCGTGGGCAAAGATGCCGTCGACGAGCTCCGGGAGAAGGTGAAGGGGAGGCTCTTCGACATCATCGAGCGACCGATTCGCACGAAGTGCACTCGGTTCGTCGACCAAGGGCTCGCACAGGGCGCCGGTGTGAAGCGTCGCATCCTCGATCTGTTCCGCGAGTTCGTTCCGGAGATCGTCGACGCAGCGAAGGTGCCCGCCAAGAAGATACTGATTGAGAACTTCCGGGAGGTTGAAGCGGAGATAAAGGAAGTCTTCGAGAAGTACCCCGACCCGCTCAAGGCTGCGAGCGAGGCGATTCTCGAAGCTGAGGAGAAGCGCCTTCGGCGAAGTGATGCGCGCAAACGCGATCGCGTGATCGAGGGAATTCGCGCGGCGCGAGCCGGGCTACCGGAGGAGATTGCGTGCGAGTCCAAGTCCGAGGCGCAGTACGCGTGACGGCGGAATCCTATCGGCTACCATCGAGCCCCATTCCCTACGCCGTGCTTCGGCGGAGTGACGAATTCGGAATCGTCGAGCTCGATCTGTTGCCGCCGCCTGGCCGCTTCTGGGCTGACCAGTTGTCGTCCGCTCCGTCGTTCGAACACGGTATCCAAGAGCGGGCCGTGCAGGTCATTCCCTCGCCAGTTGAACTACTCCGTGGGCTTCCCCCTGGTGACAACTGGACCGCCGCCACCCGTCGAGCGCTCAATCGACTGTTCGCCTGGTTCTTGATCGCGGAAGACCCGCAACGCCGGCTCGACGCGCAGGAGATTGTGACGCTCGCGCACCAGGCAAGCCTTGTCCGGCACATCGTCTCGGAAGCGGGACTCGACCGCGTCCTGATCGCGGACGAGGTGGGACTGGGCAAGACGATCGAGGCTGGCCTCATCGTAAGGGAGCTACTGACGAGTCAGCCAAGCCTTCGCATTCTCTACCTCGCTCCGGCGCGTCTCGTTCGCAACGTGCGGAAGGAGTTCGACAAACTTGGGCTGGGGTTTCGCATGTGGGTGGCCGGCGACGACAACGATGGGACTCTCGATGACCCCCGGGTGATCGCCAGCATTCACCGCGCAGCCTATGAGGGGAACCAGCGGCGGGTTCTCGAGGCGCTGCCTTGGGACGTGTTGATCGTGGACGAGTGCCACCATCTGTCTGACTGGGCAAAGGGTGGGGGTAGTCCGGTACAAAAGTACTCCCTGGTGAAGAGGCTGATCGAGCGTCAGCGGTCGGGGGGTCGACTGATCCTGATGAGCGGAACGCCTCACCAGGGTCATGCTGATCGATTCGAAAATCTAGTCCGCCTGCTCAACCGGGAAGGGGAGGGGCAAGAAGCCGTAGCTGGTAGGGTGATCTATCGCACGAAGGACGACGTGCAGGACTGGGCTGGGCGGCCCCTGTTCCCCGGTCGCCAGGTGAATCCCGTTCGTGTCGTCGCCCTTGGAGACAGACATCGAGCCTGGCTGCGTCACATCCATGAGTTCTACGCGGGACGTGAACTCGACCCGGACGTCGATCGGAAGCGATCGAGCCGCGGCCTAGCGGCTGGATGGCGTGCGGCGCAGGCCCTGCAGTGGGCCACCTCTAGCCCCCACGCCGGGCTCGGCTACTTGGTCCGTCAAGCGATTCGGGCCCGGCTCGATGTCTCGCTTCCCGGCCTCACGGAAGCGCTTTCGGCAATTCGCCCATATCGCTTGGGCCCACCTGACGAGGCTGTCGACGCGCTGTTCGCGCGAATCATGCGCGAGGTGGAGCGCCAGATACGCGACGCAGACGTCGACGACATCGAAGACCCGGAGGAAGCGGAGGCGCAGTGGCGTCCCGACCCCGTTGCACTCAGTCGGTTGCTAACCGAGGGGGTCGCGGTACTAACAGAAGCAGGGGATGACAAATGGCGCCTCATCCATGATGAGCTCCTCGTGCCGGCTGGTGATGAGAAGGTCGTCCTGTTCGCTCAACCGATCGAGACCGTCACCGCGCTCGCGCGTTATCTCGAGCGTGCGACGGGTCAACGACCGGCGCTCATCATTGGGAATCAGAGCAACGATGAGCGGGACCGCGAGACCGAGTCGTTCTGGCGCATTGATGGGCCTCGGTTCCTGGTGTCGTCGCGTGCCGGAGGCGAGGGGATCAACCTTCAGGTCGCGCGCCGATTGGTGCACGTCGATGTTCCGTGGAACCCGATGGAACTCGAACAGCGGGTGGGGCGTGTTCATCGCTTCGGGTCCCGTCAGACGATCATTGTCGATACGGTAGTGGTCCAAGAGAGCCGCGAGGTTCACGCCTATGATTTGGCCCGGCGCAAGCTCCACGAAATCGCTAAGACCCTTGTTCCCGAGGATCGCTTCGAAGCACTGTTCGCACGCGTCATGGCGCTGGTGCCCCCCGCGGAGATTCAGGAAGTTCTAAGCGAAGGGGCGCTCTCACCGCTCTCCGGGGACGAGGCAAGCCGTATCGCGGAACTTGTAAGCGAAGGGTTCGATCGGTGGCGCAACTTCCATGCGCGGTTTGGGGAACAGGAGCAGCGGCTGCGGCAGCTCGATCCTGGGCAGGCTACGTGGGACGACGTCGCCACGTTCGCTGAAGGGCAGTTGGCCGCTGTTCCCATCGACGGCTTCTCGGCGTTGAGCTTTGCGTGGACTGACGGCGAGGTCCGGGAAGCAAGCTATCGGGCGCGTGTCTTTTCGCTCAAGGGCACCGGTGCGTACGCGTGCGGGGACTACGGCGGTATCCCCGTAACGGATGCGTCCGGGAGGCGAGCCGATCAACTCGGCTTGAACGTTCCTTTGGCGGCAGACGCGCTCCGCCGCTTAGCGCTGCCCGTTGAGCCCACCGGTGCTGCCTACCTACGGTGGCCGGACGGGGTTGACCTGCCGCGTGGTGCGGGGGCGCGCCCGTTCGCGGTGCTAGTGGCCAACCGCCAAACCGTGCGGCTCAATCAAGGAGCAGTGTCAGAGGTCGGGACCACGTTGAACGCGCTCGTAGTCCCTCGATCGGGGATCGCGCAAGCGGTCGCCGGTGAAGAAAGAGCTGAACTTGTTCGGGCGTTGCAACGAGGAACGATCCGGCGGGACCCAGTTCCTGACCCGGCATTCATCGAGCGTCTCTTGGAAGTGCAGCAGGACTGGGTGCTCGAGATGCTTCGCCCGAGCGACGCAGACCGAGAGGACCGCCTGAGACATGCGGTCACTCTACTGCTCGCGTCCATTGTGGACTGAGATGATGCGTCCCTTCATACCGCAATGCGACCGCGCTCCATCAGACCGGGGATATCCGTACGATGGCTCGCGTGCACATTTCACGAGGCAAGCCACATGAGAGGGTCGGCCACCTTCTTTCTCCTCGCTGGCATCGTGCTGGTGGCTGGATGGGCGCCCCTGAATGCCGTTGCCACCGGCGACCGCCAAATGATCGTGGTGCGATGCGGCGGGGATGCACTTCCAGAAGCAGAAGGAGGTTGTCGATCGACGAGTCAGCTCATGCTCGCGATCAAAGAGCGCATCGCGGCATCACCGCTGTACGAGCTGATCAGTGAGTCCCCGGGTCCACTTCCTCCTCACGCCGAGCTGATCTTCCTGGAGCGACCGATCTCCGGAGAGCCTCCGAATGGCCTGACATCCGTCGCCAGAATCTACCTTTGGGTGACTCCGCTGACCCCGCCAGGACGGGGGCAACTGCTTGGAGCGAGAATCGGCGATTCGCCGGGAAAGATGACCCGGGCAGAGTTACAGGAACAGGCAGATGCTCTGCTTTCGGAAGTTGAGTCGATAGTGAGGCCGGTTCGTCTGCCCTCAGGGAAACAGTGATGCGAGCGGGAGCTGGCGACGAACGACGGTGCATCTGAGCATGGCACGGGTGAGATAGGCGTGGAGTCCTCCATTCTCTGGATGCTCTGTGGAGCGCTCGCGGGGGGGCTGGGAATTTGGCTGGTGCTCCGTTCGTGGCGCAAATCGGCGATCGCGAGAAGCGGTGAGCGCGATACCGGTGCGGCAGATGCGGCGAACGGGAGTGAAGACGACTCGGCGAGGGTCGACGCTTTGATCATCGGCGACATCGAGAGCCCGCTCTTGGAAATTACGCCAACGGAAGGGTCCACGTATTCCGCCGTGCCCATCGCGATGAAGTCGTCCTTACGGGATGCGCTTCAGCCTTTGCTGCAACGCGCGCCAGAGTTCTTCCGGGTTGGTAAGGAAATGACGACCAAGACCTATCGGCTCGTGTTCTCGCCAGCCGTGACTCGCGCGTTAGGCAAGGGGACGCTGGAACTCGTGCCTAGCGTCGGCGAACTACTCCCAGTCGCACGCAAAGTGGGTGGTAATAGGAGGTTCGTGAAGATTGGACGCGTCATCACGACGGGTGGCGTCCGCTTGGCGAACGTGGCGGCCGCCAGTTGGCAGATCGCTGCCATCGCTACCGCGCAGCAGTACCTAGCTGACATCAACGCGCGCCTCGCCGGGATCGAACGCGGGATCGAGGACATTCGCACATGGCTGGAAGAGGAGAAAAAAGGGGACCTCGGAGCCGCAGTTCGGCTACTTCGCGAGTACTACAATGCGATTGCTCGTGGAGAGCTTCACGAGCACGAGCAGTCAGCGATCTACCACCAGCTCGACGATATCGAGCGCATGTGTCTCAGCATCGGTGAACTGGCCCGGGAGATGTCCCGGCGGCGTCTGGATGAGTTGGACAGTCTCAGTGTCCGCGAATGGATGGAACGCGGCGGTTCGGCCGAGCGCGCGATCAAATGGGTGAAGCACAACCGCGAAGCCCTCGATCTCATGTTCTTGGCACAATCCGTCCGCATTCTAGCGTGTCAGGTGAAGTCAACACTGCCAGGCGACCGACAGCGTCTCCACGAACGAATCGAGCACGCGATGCAGGAGGCTGTTGAGGCGCAGCGTCTCTTTGAAGCCACGCGCGAGGTCCTCGATACCAAGGTGCAGAAGCTTACGAAGCGAAAGGGAAGCGTCTTCGCCTTGGGCGGGCTGCTGGACGAAGACTACCGCCGCACGATCAACATGGAGTACTCGCGCGCGCATGAACACACGGCCGAGGCGGTGGAGAAACTCCGGCTTGAGGCAGCCGTTGCGCTGGAGTGGTCCGGTCGCTTCCGTGGGCCTGACACCTCCGGCCTTGCCCTGGAGGTGCGGGTTAGTGACGACGGCAAACTTGACATTCTCTCGGCAAAATCCACCCCGGCGTGATGTCCGGTTCACCGTAAGGGACGTCAATGCATGCATTTGGCGCCGCGCAAGACTGTGAACCCCGCTGGCAGAGTACTTGTCCGTGACGGGCGCAGTGCTGGAAAGCAGGTACGCGCTTGTGCCCACGCGATCACTTGCCCACCGTCGGGGCCGGCAAGCAGTCGTCTCCCGACCGCCTTCGGCAAGAGTGTCTGGTCGAGCGAAGGGTCTGCGACGACCGGCTTGGGTTGGCGAGTGTCGGGTGATCAGCGTTGGTTCCAAGAAACCCTTCATGGCCTTCCTGTGCTGAGCTGCTCCACGGCGACACCTGAGATGACAACCCTTGTCGGGGGCTCCGCCTTGACGTGCTGTGGTTGGATGCGGTTTGACCGCCCATCGAGGAGGCGGATGCGCCAATTGGGATGCAAGGAATACGAGTATCCGGCGAAGTGGTTTTCGCCGGTTGGCGGCACTGCGCGGACGGGCGTAGTGGCGTTGTCGCCCCACTTGATGGGGCTGGCATCTAGGGCGTACGCAACGCACGCAAATGAAACTAAGGTTCCGGGCGCTAGCTCGTGCTCAGATACCAGAGGTTCACTCCAGTTCCGGGAGATATCCCGGTGACTGACGACGAATCCGCCTCGAACCCCTTCTTTGACCATCCAATCCTCAACTCACCCTACGACTGTCCGCGCCGGTACTGGGAGCTGGATGAGACCGGGCAGCCGACCCAGCGCATCATCGAATCTCGTCGCCCGGCCGCGTTCATCACGCCGATCCCGAAGCCGAAGAAGCACAAGAAGGTGTCGGCACAGGAGGCGCTCGTCTTCGACGAAGGCAAGGGGCTCTCAACCAAAGAGCAGCAGTACGAGACCACGTCGAGGATCAACGAGGTGCGGCAGTACGTCGGTGCCTGGCGCTCGTTACCTTCACCGAACCAGTGGCAGGTGACCCCCGAGACTAGGCGCTTGCTGCAGCACTGGCGGGAGCACTCGTTTAGCAGCATTCGTCCGTTCTTCTGCCAGGTGGAGGCGGTTGAGACCGCGATCTGGCTGACCGAGGTCGCGCCGCTGACGAAGAGCGGGAGGCGCCTGCTCGACTACTTTGCTGCTGCCAACCGCGATGCCAACCCAGAGCTGATGCGGGTGGCTCTCAAGCTCGCCACGGGCAGCGGCAAGACCCAGATCATGGCGATGCTCATCGCTTGGCAGACGATCAACGCCGTCCGCCACCCTGCGAGCAAGACGTTCACGCGCGGCTTCCTGATCTGCACGCCAGGCCTGACAATCAAGGACCGCCTGCGCGTGCTGCAGCCAAACGACCCCGACAGCTACTACCGCGAGCGCGAACTCGTTCCGCACGACATGCTCGACGAAGTCAATCGCGCCAAGATCGTGATCACGAACTATCACGCCTTCAAGCTGCGTGAGCGTATCGAATTGTCAAAGGGTGGTCGACAGCTGCTTCAGGGCCGCACGGGTCCCGAACCCCTCACGCTCGAGACAGAAGGCCAGATGATCCAGCGCGTCATGCCGGAGTTGATGGGCATGAGGAACGTCCTCGTGATCAACGACGAGGCGCATCACTGCTACCGCGAGAAGCCTGCCGAGGCCGACGACGCGGGGCTGAAGGGCGACGATCGCAAAGAAGCCGAGAAGAACAACGAAGCGGCCCGCCTGTGGATATCAGGCGTCGAAGCAGTGGGCCGCAAGCTCGGGATCAGCCGCGTCTTCGACCTGTCCGCGACGCCCTTCTTCCTGCGAGGCTCGGGCTACGCCGAAGGAACGCTGTTCCCATGGACGGTGAGCGACTTTTCGCTGATGGACGCGATCGAGTGCGGAGTCGTCAAGCTGCCGCGCGTGCCGGTCGCCGAGAATATCCCCGGCAACGAGATGCCGATGTTCCGCGATCTTTGGGAGAACATCCGCAAAGACATGCCGAAGAAGGGTCTGAGCAAGAGTGGCGAGCTCGACCCGCTAAAGCTTCCGACCCGGCTGCAGACTGCACTCCAAGCACTCTACGGCCACTTCGAGCAGACGTTCAAGCTCTGGCAGCATCGCGGTATCAAGGTCCCGCCCTGCTTTATCATCGTGTGTCAGAACACCTCCATCTCGAAGCTAGTGTACGACTTCGTCTCTGGTTTCCATCGCAAGAATCAGGACGGAACGACGACATTGGAGAACGGGCGCCTGGCGTTGTTCCGCAACTTTGACGAGGTCACAGGCAACCCACTGCCACGGCCAAACACGCTGCTTATCGACAGCGAGCAACTCGAGGCCGATGCCTTCGACGAGAATTTCCGCAGCATGGCCGCGGACGAGATCGAGCGTTTCCGGCGCGAAGTCGTCGAGCGGACAGGAGATGTCCTGGCCGGAAAGAATATCACCGACCAGGAACTGTTGCGCGAGGTTATGAACACCGTCGGCAAGCCGGGCCAGCTCGGGGCCGGTATCCGGTGCGTCGTCTCGGTTGCGATGCTCACCGAGGGATGGGACGCGAACACGGTGACGCACGTGCTCGGCATCCGCGCCTTCGGCACCCAGCTCCTCTGCGAACAGGTCATCGGGCGAGCGCTGCGCCGCCAATCATACGACCTAAATGAGGAAGGGCTCTTCGATGTCGAGTACGCAGACATTTTCGGCATTCCATTCGACTTCACAGCGAAGCCGGTAATCGCGCCGCCACAGCCGCCGCGCGAGACGGTGCTAGTCAGGGCCGTGCGTCCCGATCGGGATGCGCTAGAGATCCGCTTTCCGCGCGTCGAGGGCTACCGCGTCGAGCTGCCCGAAGAGCGGCTGGCGGCTACTTTCTCCGCCGACTCGATCCTGGAGCTGAGCCCCGGCCTCGTGGGTCCGTCGGTCACCCGCAACCAGGGCATCATCGGCGAAGAGGTCGACCTGAGCCTGAAGCACCTCGGCGACATGCGGCCGTCGACGGTACTTCTACACCTTACCAAGCACCTGCTCTATACTAAGTGGCGCGACCCCGGAGAGGAGCCGAAGCTCCATCTCTTCGGCCAGCTCAAGCGCATCACCAAGCAGTGGCTCGACTCTTGCCTGGTCTGCACGGGCGGCACGTACCCAGCGCAACTCATGTACCAAGAGCTGGCGGACATGGCGTGCAACCGCATCACCGCCGCGATCACCCAGCAGTTCCTCGGCGAGAGACCGGTGAAGGCGTTACTCGATCCGTTTAACCCGACCGGGTCGACCATGCATGTACGCTTCAACACCTCCAAGACCGATCGCTGGGAGACCAGCTCGAAGTCGTGCCACGTCAACTGGGTTGTGCTCGACAGCGACTGGGAGGCCGAGTTCTGCCGGGTCGCTGAGTCGCATTCGAAGGTGCGCGCCTACGTCAAGAACCACAATCTCGGCTTGGAGGTTCCATATCGTTACGGGTCGGAGATGCGCCGGTACCGGCCCGATTTCATCGTCTTGGTGGACGACGGCCACGGTGACGACGACCCTCTGCACGTCGTCGTCGAGATCAAGGGTTACCGCGGCGAGGACGCCAAAGAGAAAAAGGCTACCACCGAAACCTACTGGGTGCCTGGCGTTAACAACCTTGGCGCGTATGGCCGCTGGGCGTTCGCCGAGTTCACCGAGGTCTACCAGATAGAGGCGGACTTTGCGGCGAGGGTCAAAGACAGGTTCGAGAGAATGATCTCCTCGGTCGAAAGCGGAGTTGGCGGTAGGGCTCCAGCCGACGCCGCGGCGCGCTATCTGCTCCGGCACCTGGGTGATGATCCCAGGGTGCGTGCGGCCAACGATGCCATTTGGAGAACGATGCGCGGCGGGCCTGAGCGAGCGATACATCTCTCCCGGATTGATGCCGTTGCCCAGTCGGCGGGCTGCACAGCAGACGACATCCTCGGTATCTTGACGATCCTTTCGAGCCCCCAAGCTGGGTGGCTGAGGATGGAGCTACGCTCCGTCACCGACCGCCGTGCCGAGGTATCTCTTCGCGAGTTCATTGAGAAGCTGCGGGCGTGGCGAAGGGAAAAGACCGTCTCGCGTGAAGACTGGGAGCGCTGGGCTGGGCGTATCGAGGTTAGGTGGCTTCCTGGACGCACGGAGGAGCGCGAGTGAGCGACCCTACTGACAGCGCCCTTGCTCTTCTCGAACGAATCGAGCGAAAGGCGCCTGAGTACTACGACTTGCTTACGGCGACGACCGACGAGGAGTTCGAGACGGCGTTCGACGCGATTCTGGGGCGGGCCGTGTCCCAGATGGAACGGCAACGGAAGAACCTGGCTGAGCTCGACGAGGTCGGGCTGTCTGGGACACTTGCAATGGCGCTGTCGATTCCGGGTTTGACTGTGACACCGGAGCCTCACTCGAACGGCCACGTGGACTTGATGATCGTTGCGGATCACTGCGTGCCCGAGCGCATCAAGCTCGGTGAGGCGAAGATTTACAGGGGACCAGAATACCACGTTAAGGGGATGGAGCAGCTGCTGGGTCGCTACACGACTGGTCGCGAGGGACGCGGTCTGCTGATCGAATACTACCGGAGCGCAAACATCTCGGACCTGGTGGCGAAGCTGCGCGCCAAGCTGGACGTGGACCTGCCATGCAAGCAGCGCGGTCAGACTGTTGACCACGTTCTCAAGTGGTCCTTCCGCTCAACCCACACACTGACCTCCGGTGACGATCACCAGATCGGCCACATCGGCTGTAACCTGCACGCCGATTGACGGCGCGAGCCTCAGGGAAGGCTGAATGCCAAAGAAACCTGGCACGAAGAAGACGATCGCTACCCTTAAGCACGACGAGGCGAAGCGCAAGAATATCCCGACTGCCGAGTTCCAGTCGGTGCTCAAGGAAGAGGAACAGCAGCCAGTCGAGCTACGCTATCCACGTAACCTTGACCTCGACCCACAGCTGGTCTGGCGCGGCAAGGATCAGCAGGACTGGAGTGACCTCGTCATCCACGCGCCGCCGCTGTATATCCAAGAAAAGGTCCACCCGAAGGTCCTGATCGACGACCTGCTCAGGCAGAGCATGGAAACCAAGGCGCAAGAGTCAGGCGCGCAGCCAGACCTCTTCGCCGACTTCAACGGCGTCCCGCCTGGCGTGGACAAGACCGAGTTCTACCAGCACGACCAGAACTGGTCGAACCGCATGATCCTGGGCGACTCGCTGCAAGTTATGGCCAGTCTGGCCGAGCGCGAGGGCCTGCGTGGTCAGGTGCAGTGCATCTACTTTGACCCACCGTACGGCATCAAATTCAACAGCAACTTCCAGTGGTCTACCACCAGCCGCGATGTAAAGGACGGCAAAGTAGACCATATTACCCGCGAGCCCGAACAAGTGAAGGCCTTTCGCGACACTTGGCGCGACGGTATCCACAGCTACCTCACGTACCTCCGTGACAGGCTGACCGTCGCGCATGACCTGCTCAGCGAATCCGGTTCGCTGTTCGTGCAGATCGGTGACGAGAACATTCACCTGGTCCGCGCGCTGCTCGCGGAAGTGTTTGACGCCGATAACTTTGTTGCACTGATTGCGTTCAAGAAGACGAGTAGCGCTTCGAGCGAGCTCCTTGCTGGAGTGTGCGACTACTTGCTGTGGTTCGCGCGGAACAAGGGCCGCGTTAAGTATCGGGCGTTGTACTATGAGAAGTCGGCGACTGGACGTGGTGGAGAACAGTACAATCTCGCCATGCTGCCCGACGGGTCTGTTGTCCAGGCGCGGCGTCCAGGATCGGGCGATCTGCCCGCGGAGGCCCGCCTGTGCCGGCATAGTCCGCTTACCAGCCAGCGACCGCCAGGCAGCTTTCCGGTAGAGTTGAAGGGCCGCACCTACAACCCGAGAACCGGTTACTGGAAGACTGGTGAGCCCGGAATGGCGAAGTTGAGGATGGCGAACCGGCTCATGGGGTTTGGCAAGACTCTTGAGTACGTGCGCTTCCTCGAGGACTTTCCTGCGCTTCCGATGACGAACGTCTGGGAGGACACGGTCACGTCAGGCTTCGCAGACCCCAAGGTCTACGTGGTTCAGACCGGTACGAAGATTGTTCAGCGCTGTATCCTCATGACGACAGATCCCGGCGACCTTGTGGTCGATCCGACTTGCGGTTCCGGGACAAGTTCCTACGTAGCCGAGCAGTGGGGTCGACGTTGGATCACGATCGACACCTCTCGTATTGCTCTGGCTCTCGCTCGGGCTCGCATCATGGGTGCGCGGTATCCGTTCTACCTCCTGGCGGATTCACGAGATGGACACCTCAAGGAGGCAGAGGTGATGCGCACGGCGGCGAAGATGCAGCCAACGCGCGGGAACATCCGTCTTGGTTTCGTCTATGAACGGGTGCCGCACATTACACTCAAATCGATCGCGAACGACGCCGAGATCGAGGTGATTTGGGAGAAGTGGCAGGCTGTTCTTGAGCCCCTGCGTGAGAAGCTCAACGCTGGCCTCAAGTTGAAGTGGGAGGAGTGGGAGATTCCCCGCGATGCTGACAAGAGCTGGCCGGAGGCAGCGAAGAAGCGGCATACTGAGTGGTGGGACGGCCGCATCGCATGCCAGAAGGAGATCGACGCTTCGATCGCCGCCAAGGCCGAGGTCGAGTACCTGTACGACCGGCCCTACTCGGATCCGAGGAAGGTCCGCGTCGCCGGACCGTTCACGGTAGAGAGCCTGAGCCCGCACCGCGTCTTGGGAGTGGACGAGAACGACGAGCTGATCGACACCGTCGGTGATGGCAGGGCCCAGTACGGCGCCAAGCAGTCCTTCCCGCAAATGATACTTGAGAACCTCAAAACAGCGGGCGTGCAGCAGGCGCACAAGGAAGACCGGATCACGTTCATCGCGCTTTCGCGCTGGCCCGGCGACCTGGTCTGCGCCGACGGGCGGTACCTGGAGGGCAGCGCAGAAAAACGGGCCGCGATCTTCATCGGCCCTGAGTTCGGTACTGTGCAGCGTGCCGATCTCGTCGCGGCGGCACGCGAGGCGGGCGACGCTAGCTTCGATGTGTTGATCGCCTGCGCGTTTAACTACGAGGCGCATACTACCGAGTTCAGCAAGCTCGGCCGGATCCCGGTGCTCAAGGCGCGCATGAACGCCGATCTGCACATGGCCGAGGACCTGAAGAACACCGGCAAGGGCAACCTGTTCGTGATTTTCGGCGAGCCGGACATCGACCTGATGACCGAGCCGGATGGTCGGCTGCGGGTGAAAGTGAACGGGGTCGATGTGTTCAAGCCGCAGACTGGCGAAATCATCAGCGATGGGGCCGACGGCATCGCGTGTTGGTTCATCGACACGGACTACAACGAGGAGAGCTTTTTTGTCCGGCACGCCTACTTCCTGGGCGCCAACGACCCTTACAGCGCGCTCAAGACGACCCTGAAGGCGGAGATTGACCCCGAAGCCTGGGCAACGCTCCAGAGCGACACCTCCCGCCCGTTTGACAAGCCCAAGAGCGGTCGAATCGCCGTAAAGGTGATCAACCACCTCGGCGACGAGGTGATGAAGGTGTTCAAGGTGTGATGGCCAAACCGATTGTCTTTTTCTCCCGCTGCAAGCCGCAGGAGGTCGACGCGATCGAGATCGTTCGGGATGACAAGCGCGTATTCGTCGGACATCCGATGGCGCGGGCCGGTTCGGCCTACGATCCACTCAACCTTCGATCCTGCGTCGTGGACCTTGCGTGCAGCGAAGCGGAATGGGCGACGGCCCATGCGGCTTCTGACAGGCGGAGACAGTTCAACCAGAACCGCAACCTCGTGGGTCTGGTGTCCCTTGGCTCTATCGCACTTGTCCCGCGACCGAGCCACGGCCTGATCTACGCAGGTCGAGTTGTTAGTCCCTTCGAGCTTGTGAACACTCCCACCTGGTACGACCGTTACATGAAGATCCGAGGTGGTCTCGATGGTCCAGACACGTGGCACGCTGCGGATGTGGCCCAGTGCTGGACTGTCGATCAGTTCCGACCCATCCCCGTTCCACGGGTGCCGGCTTGGATCCGTCGTTCCCTCTTCGGACGGGCAACGTACGGCGTCGTTCCACTCGATCCGATTGCAGGCGACCCCTACGACGCGATGGACCGCGTTCTAGAGGGCGCGGCATTTGAGGGCCGAAGTTGGACGCTCAATGAGATCGAGATCGGGCGGCGACTGCTGTGCGATCAATCGCCCTCGACGTTCGAGCATCTGGTAGTTGCGCTCCTGCAGTTGGAGTACCCGGACGAGGTGTGGTCGCACGTCGGTGGATCGGGCGATGGTGGGCTCGACGGCATCGGGGCCAGCGAGGATGGAGCTGTTGTGGGTCTCCTCCAATGCAAATGGAGCTATTGGGGAGGCGCCGTGTTCCCCGACGGCGCGGTATGGCAGGTAGGCACGAGTGCCGTCCGCCGCTATCTGGCGGCGTTGCGCTACCCGGACCATGCGATTCCTCCCGATTGTGAGTTCTTGGACCGGCCACGCATTGTGGACCTGATCCGCAAGCATCGAGGGCGTCTTCCGCAGGCGCTTTCCATGCGCATCGGCCAGGCACCCCGTGAGCATGATGGCGGGCTCGCTCCGGGTGTTCCCCACGAGTAGGAGATGGAGTTCCGCATTGCCGACACCTTCACCGACAGTCTCTCTCGATTGACCGGTGAAGAGCAAAAGGCCGTCAAGACGACCGCGTTCGACCTACAGATGAACCTGGCCAGCCCGGGGCTCGGTTTTCACCGCCTCGACAAGGCGAGGGACAATCGCTTCTGGTCGGTGCGGGTAAGCAGCGACATCCGGCTGATTGTGCACCGCAGCGACGCCAGCTTGCTCCTCTGCTACGTGGACCACCACGATCGCGCCTACGAGTGGGCCGAGCGCCGGAAGTTGGAGACACATCCCAAGACCGGCGCTGCACAGTTGGTCGAGATCCGCGAGACGGTGAAGGAGGTCGTCGTCCCGTTCTACGTCCAGGCCGAGGCGCCCGTGGCTCCGCCGCCGGTCACCGAGAAGCGGCTGATCTTTGGAGAAACCTCCAACGACGACCTGCTCGGGTACGGCGTGCCAGCGGAGTGGCTCGATGACGTCAAGCAGGCGACCGAAGATACGCTTCTGACCCTCACTGATCACCTGCCGGCCGAGGCGGCGGAGGCTCTGCTGGAGCTCGCGACGGGCGGGACGCCGCGAATATCCGAGCCAATGGCGGCCGGCAGACCGTTCGAGCATCCCGACGCACGGCGCCGCTTCCGCGCCGTGGCGAACATCGAGGAGTTGCAGCGCGCGCTCGACTACCCCTGGGAGAAATGGACGGTGTTCCTCCACCCCCAGCAGCGGCAGTGGGTGGAGCGGGAGTACACCGGTCCGGCACGCGTATCGGGCTCAGCCGGCACCGGGAAGACGATAGTCGCGCTGCACCGCGCCGCCCACCTCGCACGAACGCAACCCGATGCCCGCGTTCTGTTAGCGACATTCTCGGATGCGTTGGCGCACGCACTCCGCACAAAACTCCGGCGGCTGATCGGCAACGAACCGCGGCTTGGGGAGCGGATCGACGTTCACTCCCTCGACGCGATCGGCTCCCGCCTCTATGCGGCGCACGTCGGCGAGCCTTCAATCGCTGGCCGTGAGGTGGTGCGTGAGCTGATCCAGGAGGCCGCGCTGGCAGTGAGCGGGCACAAGTTCAGCCTGCCGTTCCTGCTGGCCGAGTGGGAGCAGGTGGTGGATCCCTGGCAGCTTGACAGCTGGGAGAAGTACCGCGACGTGATGCGCCTGGGGAGGAAGACGCGGCTGCCGGAGGCACAGCGCGCCATGCTGTGGTCGATCTTCGAGCGCGTTCGCGCAAGGATCCACGATCGCGCGCTGATCACGCACGCGGAATTGTTTACCGCGCTTGCAGCCGTGCTGGTAAAGAAGCATGCAGCGGTGTTCGATTTTGCGGTGGTCGACGAGGCCCAGGACCTCAGCGTTGCGCACCTGCGGTTCTTCGCTGCCATTGGTGGCGACCGCCCAAACGCCCTCTTCTTCGCCGGTGACCTGGGTCAACGCATCTTCCAGCAGCCGTTCTCGTGGAAGGCGCTGGGCGTCGACATCCGCGGTCGGTCACGCACGCTGCGCGTGAATTACCGCACCTCGCACCAAATCCGCATGCAGGCGGATCGCTTGTTGGGGCCGGTGGCAATCGATTTCGACGGGAACATCGAAGACCGCAGCCACACCATCTCCGTCTTCAACGGGCCACCTCCGGAAATCCGTGTGCTGCCAGGCGAGGATGAAGAGATTGAAGCCGTTGCCAATTGGATCACCGAGCGCACCGGGGCCGGCGTCCTGCCGCACGAGTTGGGCGTTTTCGTTCGATCCGTTGGGCAACTCAACCGGGCACGGGCTGCGGTGGAGAAGGCCTCCCAGGCTTTCAAGATACTCGATGAGCACGTCGAGACGAAGAGCGGGCACGTCTCGATCAGCACTATGCACCTCGCCAAGGGGCTAGAGTTCCGTGCCGTGGTGGTGCTGGCGTGCGACGACGAGGTGATCCCCCTGCAGGACCGCCTTGAGAACGTCGGTGACGACGCCGACCTGCAGGAAGTGTACGACACCGAGCGTCACCTACTGTACGTCGCGTGCACTCGCGCGCGAGATTGCCTCCTCGTGACTGGTGTCGAGCCGGCCTCCGAGTTCATAGACGATATGCGGCGAGTTCCTCGTGCGGGTTGCTCGTAGGCGGCGTGACTGGTCCAACGCTTCGATCCCGGCTCAAGCCATCACAGTGACGTCATGCGGTGGCAGGTTCACGGGGAGCGCGCACCGTGGTCGACGGAGGCTTCGTGCCGACTCGGGCAGAACAAAAGAGCTCTCGCGCGGGCCACGGAGCCGACGACCGATAGCGCCCGCGGAGAGTCCCGGGCCGCGCGTGCGACGGTTGGCATCGGTCCGGGGTGGCTACCTATACGCTACCTTGCGGTGATCACGTTCGGCATGGTGGCCGGTAAGTTGTTGATCTCTAAGAGCCACCCGCCGGAATCGAACCGGCGACCTACTGATTACGAATCAGTTGCTCTGCCATCTGAGCTAGGGTGGCCTACCGCAGCGCCGGCTTAACTACCGGCTACCCCCGCTACCGTCAACCCGATCCGGGGCCTTCGCTACCCGATGGCCCCGGACTCGTGTCCCGCGCGCAGCGATCCTGCCGCGACGGACAGCAGGAACGGCACCACCAGCAGCCCCGCCGCGCGTTCGAGCGGCGTCTTCCCATGCAACTCGAGCAGCCACGGCCGCGCGACGACCATCCCGACCGCCCCCAGGATCGGCGCGTAAAACCCCACCAGCGCCGTCGCGTGCAGCTTCCGCGGGTGCCCCTTCCCACGCCGCGCGTCGAGCCGTCCGAGCGTCAGCGCATAGAAGTACCCGATCACCGACACCGCCGCCGTCCCGCCCACCGCGAGCAGCATCTCCGACGGCGCCAGCTCCGCGATCCCGGCCGCCACCGCGACCACCGACACGCTCCAGAACGCTACCGTCCGGTACCCGAACGCTCGCTCGTGCGGCAGGCCCATCCGCCCATCCTCCCGACGCGCGCCTCATAGCCAGAACGCGCCCGGCATTCCAGCGCGCGTCACCGCCCGCGACGCCGCTCCGCCACCACCTCGCGCACCACCTCGGCGAACCGCGCCACCGTCGGCGACGCATCGTCCGCCCGGTACACCATCCCCAGCTCCACCGTCGGCGCCGGCGCCGTCAGCGGCCGGTACACCACCCCCGACCGCTGCAGGTTCATGATCGAACGCGGCATCAGCGACACCCCGAGCCCCGCCGCCACCAGTCCGAGGCTCGTGTACAGATGCGTCGACTCGTGCCCGATCGTCAGCGCCAGCCCCGCCGCCTGGAACGCCGCCACCACCAGGTCGTGCATGCCCGGTCCGAGCTGCCGCGAGAACATCACGAACGGCTCGGCACTGAGCGCCCGCAGACTCACCCTGCGCCGCGACGCCAGCGGGTGCTTCGCCGGCAGCGCCGCCACCAGCGGCTCCTCGTACAGCCGCTCGACGACGAGCTGCTCCGTGCGGGGCAGGGGCAGGATCGACAGCCCCACCGTCCCGACCCCCTCGCGCAGCAACCCGAGCTGCCCCCACGCGTACAGCCCCTGCAGATCGAGCACCACCTGCGGATAGCGCCGCAGGAACACCGGCAGCACCTCCGGCAGCAGCCCCAGCTCCGACGTCGGCCCGAACGCGATCCGCAGCCGCCCCACCTCGCCACCCGCCGCGCGCTGCACGACGTCGACGGCGCGCTCCGCCTGCGCCAGCGTCCGTCTTGCCTCGTCGAGGAACAGCAGCCCCGGCGGCGTCAGCTCCACCCGGCGCTTCGTCCGCAGCAGCAGCGGCACGCCCAGCTCGCGCTCGAGCCGGCTCACCGACTTCGACAGCGCCGGCTGCGCGATCTGCAGTCGCTCGCTCGCGCGCCGGAAGTGCAGCTCCTCGGCGACGGTGACGAAATAGCGCAGCGCTCGGAGGTCGACCACGTCTGATAACCGATCGGCCTCAGTTCGAGGCCCGAAGGATACTGGACATAGGCTCGGCAGGGCCGCAACAGCTGGGGAACCCATGTGGATCGTCGCGCTCGCCCTCCGGCGTCCCTACACCTTCGTGGTGATGGCGTTCCTGATCGCCATCCTCGGCGTCCTGACGATCGTCCGCACCCCCGTCGACATCTTCCCCGCCATCAACATCCCCGTCGTCTCCGTCATCTGGCAGTTCTCCGGCCTCTCACCCAACGAGGTCGAGGGCCGCATGCTCACCATCTCCGAGCGCGCCATGACGACGACGGTGAACGGCATCGAGCACATCGAGTCGCAGTCGCTGAACGGCGTCGGCCTGATCCGCGTCTTCTTCCAGCCCGACGCCCAGATCAGCGCCGCCGTCGCCGAAGTCACCGCCATCAACCAGACCCTGCTGCGCATCATGCCACCCGGCACGACGCCGCCGCTCATCATCCGCTACTCGGCCTCCAACGTCCCCATCCTGCAGGCCGCCCTCGAGTCGAAGACGCTGTCCGAGCAGCAGCTCTACGACTACGGCAACAACTTCATCCGCACCCAGCTCGCCACCGTGCAGGGCGCGCAGGTGCCGCTGCCGTGGGGCGGCAAGTCGCGCGCGGTGATGGTCGACATCGATCCCGAAGCACTCTTTGCGAAGGGCCTGTCACCGAGCGACATCTCGACCGCCATCAACGCCCAGAACGTCATCCTGCCCGCCGGCACCGCCAAGATGGGCGCCGTCGAGTACAACGTGAAGACCAACTCGTCGCCCGACATCCTCGGCGCCCTGAACGACATCCCCGTGAAGCAGGTCGGCGACGCCACGGTCTACCTGCGCGACGTCGCCCAGGTGCGCGACGGCTTCGCCGTGCAGACGTCCATGGTGCACACCGACGGCCGCCGCTCGGCGCTGCTCACGATTCTGAAGACCCCGAACGCCTCCACGCTCGACATCGTGCAGCGCGTGCGCGACGTCCTGCCGCGCATCAAGGCCACGCTGCCGCCCGAGCTCGACGTGAAGCTGCTCTTCGACCAGTCGGTCTTCGTGCGCGCCGCCCTGGAGGGCGTGCTGCGCGAGGCCGTCATCGCCGCGGCACTCACCGGCCTCATGATCCTGCTCTTCCTCGGCTCGTGGCGCTCGACGGTCGTCATCATCGTGTCGATCCCGCTCTCGATCCTGGTCTCGGTCATCTGCCTCTCGCTCGTGGGCGAGACGCTCAACGTCATGACCCTCGGCGGCCTGGCCCTCGCCGTCGGCATCCTCGTCGACGACGCCACCGTCGAGATCGAGAACACCAACCGCAACCTCGCCATGGGGAAGCGGGTCATCCGCGCCGTGCTCGACGGCGCGCAGCAGATCGCCATGCCGGCCTTCGTCTCCACGCTCTGCATCTGCATCGTGTTCGTGCCGGTGTGGTTCATCACCGGCGCCGGCAGGTTCCTCTTCACGCCGCTCGCGCTGGCAGTCATCTTCGCCATGCTCGCCAGCTACTTCCTCTCCCGCACGCTCGTCCCGACGATGGTGGCCTATCTGCTCCCGGCCGAGGCCCACCTCCACGGCCCTGACGGCGAGCACGCCGACGGCGGCCCCATCTGGCGCGTCCACCAGGCGTTCAACCGCCGCTTCGAGCGCCTGCTCCACGGCTACGAGGCCGCACTGGCCTGGGCGCTGGCGAATCGGCGTCGCGTCGTCGGCATCTTCGCCGGGTTCACGCTGCTCTCGACGGTGCTCTTCTTCCAGATCGGCATGGACTTCTTCCCCACCGTCGACGCCGGGCAGTTCCGCCTCCACGTCCGCTGCCCCGGCGGCACCCGCATCGAGGAGACGGAGCGCTGGTTCGCCGCCGTCACCGACGTCATCCGCGAGACCATCCCCGCCGACGACGTCGAGATCGTCCTCGACAACATCGGCATCCCGTCCGGCGGCATCAACCTGGCGTTCAGCGACGCGTCCGTGGTGACGGCGGCCGACGGCGAGATCCTCGTCGCCCTGAAGGAGGACCACGCCGGCTCGACGCCGAAGTACGTCGATCAGCTCCGCAAGATCCTCCCCGCCAAGTTCCCGCAGCTGATCTTCTTCTTCCAGCCCGCCGACATCGTCTCGCAGATCCTGAACTTCGGCCTGCCGGCACCCATCGACGTGCAGATCGTCGGCCGCGACCCGAAGAACCTGGCCATCGCCGAGGATCTCGTGAAGCGCATCAGCGCCGTCCCCGGTGCCGCCGACGTCCGCCTGCAGCAGGTGCCGCGCGTGCCGGAGATCGGCATCGACGTCGACCGCATCCTGGCCCGCCAGCTCGGCCTCACGCAGCGCGACGTCGCCTCGAGCCTGCTGGTGTCGCTGTCGTCGTCGGGGCAGACGGCGCCGAACTACTGGCTCAACACCCAGAACGGCGTGAACTATTCGGTCAACGTGCAGACGCCGCAGTACCGCATCGACTCGATCGACGCGCTCAACTCGACGCCCATCATCGTGCCCGGTCTGGCGCGCCCGCAGCTCCTGGCCAACATCGCCACCACCACGCGGCGCACCGTCCCCGGCGTCATCAACCACTACAACGTGCAGAACGTCTACGACGTCCTGGCGGCGGTGGGGGAGGGCGGCGACCTCGCGTCCGTCGCCGACCACGTGCGCGACATCGTCGCCGAGGTGCAGCCGACGCTGCCACGCGGCACCTTCATCACCATGCGCGGCCAAGCCGAGACCATGGACGACAGCTTCAGCGCGCTCGCCTACGGCATGGTGCTCGCGGTCGTTCTCGTCTACCTGCTGATGGCGGTGAACTTCCAGTCGTGGATCGACCCGCTCATCATCCTGATGGCCCTGCCGGGCGCCATGGCGGGCGTGCTGTGGACGCTCTACGTCACGCAGACGAACATCTCGGTGCCGGCGTTGATGGGGGCGATCATGTGCATCGGCGTCGCCACCAGCAACGCGAACCTGGTGGTCACGTTCGCCAACGATCAGCGCAAGGAGGAAGGGCACGACGCCGTGCAGGCCGCCCTCTCCGCCGGCGTCACGCGGCTCCGTCCCGTCCTCATGACGGCGCTGGCGATGATCCTCGGCATGCTGCCCATGTCGCTCGGGCTGGGCGAGGGCGGCGAGCAGAACGCACCGCTCGGACGCGTCGTCATCGGCGGCCTGCTCTTCGCCACCGTCGCCACGCTGTTCTTCGTGCCGGTGGCCTACAGCCTGCTGCGACGAGCCACCCCCGACGACTCGCTCGATCCCGACCTGGAGTCCTACGAGCGGAGAACGGCATGAACGGCGACGCCCTCCAGACCCCGCGCGTCATGCGGTTCCTCCTGATCGCGGCCATCGTCATGGGCGCGATCTACGTCGCGGCGCTGATTCCGCGCCTCATGATCCAGCACCGGCTCGCGGCAGAAGCCGACGCCGCGCGCGATCGGATGCCGCTGGTCAGCACGACACAACCCAAACGCGCCGACGCCGTCGTCGACGTGTCGCTGCCCGGCACCGTGCAGGCGATCCTCGAGACCGGCATCTACGCCCGCACCGACGGCTACCTCCGCGCCCGCTACGTCGACATCGGCGACGCCGTCACCACCGGGCAGCTCCTCGCCGAGATCGACACCCCGGAGGTCGACCAGCAGCTGAACCAGGCGCGCGCCAGCCTCGCCGAGGCGCAGGCCAACGTTGTGAAGCTGCAGGCCGACCTGAACCTCGCGCGCAGCACCCTGCAGCGCTACATCGCCGCCGGCGTGGGGTCGGTGTCGAAGCAGCAGGTCGACGAGCGCACGGCCAGCGTGGCCACGGCCGACAAGACCGTCGAAGCCGCGAAGGCCACGGCGGCGGCGAACGCGGCCAACGTCGAGCGGCTGGAAGACCTGCAGGGCTTCCAGCGCGTGTACGCGCCGTTCACCGGCATCATCACGGCCCGCAACGTCGACCCGGGCGCCCTCATCTCTGCCGGCACCGGCGGCGGCGTGCGCGAGCTGTTCCGGCTGGCGCAGGTCGATACGCTCCGCATCTTCGTCTACGTGCCGCAGGCCTACGCGCCCGACGTGCAGGTGGGCTCGACGGCCGACATCAGCGTGCGGGAGCGGCCCGGCACCGTCGTGCAGGGCGTCGTCACGCGGACGGCGGGCTCCATCGATCCGACGTCGCGCACGATGCTGGCGCAGATCGAGGTGGCCAACCAGGATCACGCGCTGCTCGCCGGCAGCTACGGCACGGTGCACTTCCGCATCACGCGGACGGCGCCACCGCTCCTCATCCCGGCGAGCGCGCTCCTGATCGACGCCAACGGCATCCGCGTCGCCGTGGTGCAGGGCGACGCCACGTCGCCGACGCTGCACTACCAGCCGGTGCAGCTCGGCCGCGACTTCGGCGACAAGGTGGAGGTGATCGGCGGGCTCGACGAGCACGCCGTGCTCGCCACTGGCATCGCGGGCAGCCTCGTCGAGGGCACGGGCGTGCGCGTGGCACAGCCCGACGCCAAGGGCGGCTGATGCGCGCGGCGGTCCTGGCCCTGGTCGTCCTTGCCGGATGCATGGTGGGGCCCGACTACGTGCGTCCCCCGGCCCCCACGCCGCCCGAATGGGGCGAGCTGACGCCGGCGTCCGACAGCCGCGCCACGCCCGATCCGCTGCCCGCCGACTGGTGGACCGCGCTCGGCGATCCCGAGCTGACGTCGCTCATCGAGCGCGCCGTGGCGTCGAACCTCGATCTGCAGCAGGCGGCGTCGCGCGTGCGCCAGGCGCGCTCGCAGCTGACGATCACGTCGGCGAGCCTGTGGCCGAGCGTGCAGTCGTCGGCGTCGTACCGCCGCGTCCGCACCAGCGAGCACGTGCCGACGGCGGCGTCGGGCGAGCAGGGCAACCTGTTCGACGTCGGCTTCGACGCGTCGTGGGAGATCGACGTGTTCGGCGGCAACCGGCGCGCGGTGGAGGCCGCCGACGCCGACGTCGAGGCGGCGCAGGACGACGCCTACGCCGTCGTGGTGTCGCTGCTGGGTGAGGTTGGCGCCAACTACGTGCAGTACCGCAGCCTGCAGCAGCGCATCGGGCTGGCGCGGCAGAACCTCGCGGCGCAGCAGAAGACGCTCGCGCTGACCCGGAAGCTCTTCGACGCCGGCCTGGCCGCCGAGTTCGACGTCACCCGCGCCGAGTCGCAGGTGGCGTTCACCGAGTCGACCATCCCGCTCTTCGACCAGCAGGCGCATCAGGCCGTGCACCGCCTGAGCACGCTGCTCGGGCTGCTGCCGACGGCGCTCGAGGACGAGCTGGCACCCGTGTCCGCCATCCCCGCGGGGCCGGACGCGGTGGCCATCGGGATGCCGTCGGAGCTGCTGCTCCGTCGCCCCGACGTCGGCCGCGCGGAACGGCAGCTCGCGAGTGCCACGGCCCGCATCGGCGTCGCCCGGCGCGATCTCTTCCCGCGCTTCTTCATCACCAGCTTTGCCGGCCTGGAGAGCGTGTCGGCCGCCGACTTCATCACCTGGGGTAGCCGCAAGGGGAACATCGGTCCGACGATCACCTGGCCCATCTTCGAGGCCGGTCGCATTCTCGCCAACATCGAGCTGGTGACCGAGCAGCAGGTGGAGCTGGCCGCCGCCTACCAGGCGACGGTCCTGCAGGCGTTCCAGGAGGTGGAGGACGCGCTGGTGGCGTACTCGCGCGAGCAGGTGCGCCGCGACGACCTGGCGCGCGCCGTGAAGGCCGATCAGCGCACCGCCGAGCTGGCGCGCCAGCTCTACGCCCAGGGCCTCACCGACTTCCTCTCCGTCCTCGACGCCGAGCGCACGCTCTTCAACTCGGAAGACACGCTGGCCGAGAGCGAGCGCAACGTCGCGCTCGACCTGGTGGCGCTCTACAAGGCGGTCGGCGGCGGCTGGATACCGTGGGCCGACGCGCCGGTCACGGCGGCCCGGTAGGAGCCTACCCCCCGGTCGAGGCTCGCCAGGTCCCGTGCAATGGGCGCGATGCACTGGCGCGTCTCATCCCGGCATGGAGACGTCATCACCGCCGCGGCGGCTCGTCCGCCTGGCCCTGACCTTGCTCGTAGCCGTACGGATCGGGACGGCAGCCGCCGCGCCGCCGCCGGTCCTCGTGTACACGTTCCCCGGGTGCGCGCCGACGCTGCAGGACTGCGTCGCGCTTGCGCCGGAGGGCTCGGAGATCCGGGTCGCCACGAACGGCCCGATCGACGAGGTCCTCACCATCGAACGCAGCCTGCAGCTCCGCGCCGCGCCGGGCTTCACCCCCGTGCTCACGCCCGGGTCCTACATCCTCGCGAGCGCCAGGCCGGGCGGCGATCGCCACCTCGTCATCCAGGGGCTGCGCTGGGAGCCCGCCCGCTCGACCGCGATCCGGGTGACGCACACGACCGACGGATCGTTTCAGATCGAGCTGCTCGACAACGCGTTCGTGGGCATCACGGGCGGCAGTTCGGGCGACCTGGTCACGGTGCAGACGTACTCCTCGCCGGACACACCGCCGCCCGGGCCGATCGACCTGCGCATCGCGGGCAACGTCGTCGACATCCCGTCCAACGCGGATGCGAGCCCCTTCTTCCTGTCGTTCGGGCGCGCCCTCGACGGGGTGGTCCGCATCGAGGACAACACCATCCGCACCGCCGGCGTCCGTCAGAACTCGGCGATCGGCATGTACCACTCGGGCGGCACGCTCGCGCTCGACGTGGCCCGCAACGTCATCGCCAGCGGCGCGCCCGGCCAGGTCGGTGGCCTCTTCGTATGGCAGACCGTCGACACCACCGGCCGGACGATCGCGCGGGTCGTGAACAACGTCATCACCGGCGTCGACGGCGGGATGCTCTTCGGCGCGAGCTTCTACGCGTCGGAGGGCACCATCGACCTCGCCGTGCTCCACAACACCATCGCGTATGCGGCGCTGCGTGCCGTGCAGGTCGGCGGGCGCGAGGATCTCGGCGGCGCGATGTCCGGCATCATCGCCAACAACGTCCTCGTCTTCAGCGCGCGCAGCGACGTCGGCATCCACGAGTTCGGCGACGCGGTGATCGAGCGGCGGAACCTCGTGACCCACATCGGCGGCATCGACGACGCGCCGTCGGCGCCGCATCCGGAGACCATCGTCGTGGCGGATCCGCAGTTCGTCGGTCCCGACGACCATCGCCTCGAAGCGACGTCGCTCGGCGTGAACACCGCGTCGCTCGAGCTGCTGCCCGACGACCTCATGCACGACCTCGTGCGCAATCCGCGTGTCGCGGGGCCGGCGCCCGACATGGGCGCCTACGAGCTCCCGTGCGCCGAGGACAGCACCGAGCCACACTGCGTCCGCCAGCCGTCGTGCGAGACGACGGGCTGTCACAGTGACGATCCGTGCTTCCCGGCGCAGTGCGTGAACGACCGCTGCGTGGTGATCGAGCCGGTGGGCTTCGCGTCGGCACACTGCGCCTGCGATCGCGCGGTGCCGTCCTCCTGCCCCGGCACCGCCGTGCTCGCCACGCTCGTGCGTCGCGCCGAGCGCGCATGCGCGCTGCTCGAGCGCGCAGTGACGCTGGGCAGCGCGGGCTACTACCGGCTCGTGACCACGGCGCGCCGTCGCTTCGACCGTGCTGCCTGGCGCACCGGCCGACGCGCCATGACCGGCCAACTGCCGGCCGCCTGCGCCGCGGATCTCATTCGCGACTTCACGGACGCGGAAGCGCGGGTCAACCGCCTGCTCAAGTAGCCAGCCGATCGATCAGTGCACGCAGGCCAGAAGCGCGCGCAGCGACTCGACCCCCGCCGTACATGCGTCGGGCATGCCGCGACGAATGGTGCGACGCTGTGCGCGTTCCACGTCACGCCGCGCGCGCGCCAGGAGCTGGGCGCGACGCTTCGGCGCGGTCGCGGCACCGGCGCGGTCGAGGCGCGTGCGGGCGCGGTGCAGCGCCTGCTGCACGCCAGGCGGGATGCGGTCGCAGCCGATGGTGATGGGGTCCGCCAGCGCCTCGGTCACGTCGTCGAGGTCGACGGGCTCCGACACGCACCCGCCCTGGCAGCGGTCGACGGTGCAGGCGTCGCCGTCGTCGCACGCGAGGGGCGTGCCGGTCTGGCAGCTGCCGCTCGACGTGTCGCACGTCTCGACGCCGGTGCAGGCGTCGCCGTCGTCGCACGACGCGCCAGGCGCGCAACACCCGGTGGATTCGATCACCAGGCAGCCCTGTGCCGGATCGCAGCCGTCGACGGTGCAGCCGACATCGTCGCTGCAGACGAGCGGCGTGCCCGGTATGCACGTACCGGCGACGCAGGTCTCGGCGCCGGTGCAGACGTTGCGGTCGTTGCAGTCCTCGTCGGCGTCGCAGCAGTCGGGGATGCCGATATGGACGCAGCCGCTGGCGCCGCAGTCGTCCGCGGTGCAGGCAACACCGTCGTCGCAGGAAACGGCGTTGCCGCCGCAGACACCGTCGGTGCAGGCGTCCCCGTTGGTGCAGACGTTGCCGTCGTCGCACGCGGTGCCGTCGTCGCGGGGCATCGATGCACAGCCCGACCCCGTGCACGCACCCACGCGGCACGCGGTGTCGAGGCCGCCGCAGTCGATCGGCGAGCCGTCGCAGACGCCCGCGTGGCAGACGTCGCCGACGGTGCAGGGCTCGCCGTCGCTGCACGAGACGCCGTCGTCCTCGCGCTGACACGTGGGCGAGCAGCAGTCGCCGGCGGCGACGTTGCCGTCGTCGCACTGCTCGCCGTACGTCGTCGCGCCGCTGCCGCAGGCGTCGTTGTCGACTTCGACGTGTGCCACCACCTGCTCGCTGCCGCCGGCGACGAACGTGACCTGGGCCGTCATCGTGTGCGGGCCGTCGGTGAGCGTGGTGGTGGAGAAGGGCAGCGCCTCGGAGACGCCCGTACCGGCCAGGTCGAACGGCGCCACCGCCTCCGTCCGCGTCACCACCCCGTCGACGCGGAACTCGACCGACGCCACGCCGGTCGGCGGGTCGGTGAAGACGTAGATGTCGCCCGACACCGCGCGGCCGTCGAGCAACACCGGCTCCGTGCGCGACGGCGACGTGCTGACGAGGAGGTCGGTCTGCGTCGACGCCACCCGCACGAACTGCCCGCGCCGCAGCACGCTGATGCCGCCGGGGCCGGTCACCCGCAGCCGCACGTCGTAGCGCCCGTTGGCGTCGTAGGTGTGGACGGGGTGCTGCTCGGTGCTCGTCGTCCCGTCGCCGAAGTCCCACGCCCAGGCGGTGGCGCCGGGAACGGTCGACGTGTCGGTGAAGTGCACCGTGAGCGGCGCCGGGCCCTGCTGCACGTCGGCGGTGAAGTCGGCGGCGCCGACGAAGCGCACGCGTAGGATATGGGCGCCGGGGTCGGTGGGGAGGGCGTAGCCGAGGTCGCGGTAGATGTCGGCGAAGTAGAGGCCGTCGGGACCCGCGGCCATGCCGCCCGCGGTGGCCTTGCCGATGCCGTCGTACACCACGAACGAGGTCGGCATGCTGGCGACCAGGCCGTCGTCGTCCAGCGCGAGCGAGACGATGCGCTTGGTGCCCTCGATCGGTCCCGAGGCCCACGTCGGCCCCGAGAGCGTGACGAAGGCGCGGCCCATCTGCGACGCCGGGAAGCCGCTGCCGCCGAACGTCTCGGGCTGCACCCACGCCAGCGCCACGGGCGCCACCGGCGGGAACCAGTTGTAGAGCGCGCCGATCGTCATGCTCTCGTCGGCGCCGTTCCAGCCGTAGTCCATGCCCGGAAGCACGCGCGCGAAGCGATCGGTGTTGGGGCCGTTCTCCACTTCGTAGAGCTGCTGATCGGCGGCGCGCCACGCCCCCCCGAAGGGATTGCGGAAGCCCGACGCGAAGATGAAGTCGCGCGCGCTCTTGCCATCCGAGAGGTCGTAGAAGGGGTTGCCAGGAGCCGGCTCGCCGTCGGGCGTGATGCGCAGGATCTTCCCGCGCAGCGACGTGAGTTCCTGCGCCAGCCAGTAGAAGAAGCCCTCGCCCATGTGCACGTAGAGCATGCCGTCGGGGCCGAAGGTGAGCTGCGAGATCTGGTGCGACGGTCCCTGGGTCTCGTCCGGCATGTCGAGCACGATTGTCGGCATGCCCGCCGTGCGCCCACCGTCGGCGGAGCTCATCCGGATGACGCGCGGGAAGAGCCCGGCGTTTGGATTCGACGGGTCCGGGCTCACCAGCAGGCTCGCCAGGACGTCACCGGTGGACGGCTCGACGGCGATGCCGGTGAGCCCGCGCTCGCCGGTGCCCGGGATGCTCGCCAGCGGATCGAAGTTGAGCAGCCCCGTCGCGTAGTCGCGCACGCTGCCGTCGCGGCCCACCACCTTGATGCTGCCGTAGAGCTCGCTCACGTAGTACAGCGGCGCGTCGGCCTCGGGACCCGGCTCCGGCACGAAGGCGATGTGCACCGGGAGCTGGAAGCCGCTCGCCACCACCTCGACGACGTAGCCCGGTGGCGCCGTCCACGGCACGGCGGCGCCCTGCGCCAGCGACGAGAAGTCGGGCGACGTCTCGGCGGCCTCGGCGTCGAAGGTGCTGCCGTTGATCGCCACCCAGAAGAAACGCTGCTCGCCGGAGCCGAGCACGACCGCGGGGAGGTAGATGGTGCGCGCCACGCCGTCGCCGCCGGTGAAGCCGAGACGCGACGTCGGCACCACGAGCGGTCCCTCCAGGAGGACGCGGAGCGCCGTATGGTGATCGAGCGGCGGCGGCGCCATCACGAGACCACCGACCAGCCCGAGCAGCAGCTCACCGGCGGGGGACTCGAGCCGCAACGCGCCGTTGCCGGGATCGATGGCGTCCCCGCCCGCATCGATCCACGTGGGTGCGGGCGCCGAGCGCACGTCGTCGAGCTCGAGCGGCGACACCACCGTCGCCGGGGTGGTGCGGAAGGCCCGCTCGGCATACGGGCCCGGCGTGTCCGACAGATCGTGGTGCCGCACGCGCAGCAGGTGCTCGGTGTCCGCCGCCAGCTCGAGCAGGCCGGTGCGGCTACCCTCGAACGTCCCGTCGCCGAGATGTGCGTGCACGCGCAGGCTCGCGTCGGTGACGCAGGCGGTGGACCAGACGCGCTCCGACGGCGTCACCGTCCACAGCTCCCAGTCGGTGCAGCGGTGCGCGTCGCCGGCGTCGGGATCGGCGAAGAGCGCCGTTGCCATGTGGACGTCGGCGAAGTGCACGACCTGTCCTGCCACCACCGGCTCGATGATCACCGGGGGCAGCGGCGGCGTGGCCCGCGCGACGGCCGTCGTCAGGAGCACGAGGAGGGAAAGCAGGCGGCGCACGGCCCGCTAACTCGCATGGAAATAACTCTCGCGGCCAGCGTTTTTCGTGCTAGTTCGGCGACGTGGACCTGCATCTCCACACAGATACTGACGGAACTGCCAGCCCAAAGGTCGTACTCGCGCACGGCTTCGGCGGCAGCGCGCGCAATTTCGGCCCGCAGGCGCGGGCGTTCCGCGATTCGCATCGCGTCGTCCGCTACGACGCCCGCGGCCACGCCCGCAGCGACGCCCCCGACGATCCGCGCGCCTACACGCCCGCCACCTTCGTCGACGACCTGGCGCGGGTCGTCGACGGAGACGAGGACGCCGTCGTCGGCGGTCTCTCGATGGGCGCGGCCACGGCGCTCCGCTTCGCGCTCGACCATCCCGTCCGCGGGCTGGTACTGGCGGCGTTCCCGGCCCGCACGCCGACCAGCTACACCACCATCGCGCACCGCTTCGCCGACGCCATCGAGCGCGACGGCCTCGAGGCGGCGGGCGAGCGCTTCGTCTGGGGACCGGAGTCGGGGCTCGACGAGGCCGCCGCCCGGTTCGTCCGGCAGGGCTTCCTGGAGCATCCGCCGCACGGCCTGGTGCACACCCTGCGTGGCGTCATCGCGCAGCAGCCGGCGGTGGCCGACCTGGTGCCGCAGCTCGTGCGGCTGGAGGTGCCGGTGCTCGTCGTCGTCGGCGACCACGACGCGGGCTCGCTGGTCCCGAGCCGCGAGCTGGCCGAGGTGCTGCCGAACGCGACCCTGGTCGTCGTCCCGGAGGCGGGACACGTCGTAAATCTCGCCCAACCCTCTCGATTCAACGAGGCGCTGCGTGCATTTCTTGAGGGCCGCGCACAGGGAACGCGAGGGCCCCCTGGCTGACGCACTGGGAACCGGAGTGCCGCTCTCGCTGAGGCCCACCAACGCAACGACGGGCGACAATCGGTGCCGAGTGCGAAGGCACAATCATTGCAACCGAATACAACTACTGTGCTGGCGAGCGAGGAAATGGAAACCATCGAAACCCCACAGGGCAAACCCGATTGGGCCGCCTGGATCTACGAAGCCGGGCGACAGGTACGACGCGCGCGAGAGTTCCTCGGACTCTCGCAGGAGCAGCTGGCGCGACTCTCCGGTGTGAGCCAGGGCGCGGTCAGCCGGGTGGAGGCAGGAAAGGGATTGGCGACGCCGATCCTCACCTTCCTGAAGGTCCATCTGGTGATCGTCCGCGCGCTGAAACAGCTCGACCCCGAGCTGCTCACCGACGACGTGCGCTGCATGCTCGACGTGGCGACGCAGCTGTCGCCGCCCGTCGGCGGCGTGGGCTACCAGCTCTTCCCGATCCTGCGCGATCCCGCGCTCGATCGATTGATCCACGTCTACCAGACGCTGTCCGAACGCGAGCGCCAGGGGTTCCTCTCCGTGCTCGATGCCACGGCGACGTCGCTCGCGAGCGATCCGCACCGCCTGCAGCCCGACTAGACGCCCACCGCCGACGCGCGACGCATGAGCGCCGCCAGCTGCACCTGTTCGACTTCGCGCAGGCGGTCGAGCTTCGTCGCCGTGGCGCGGAACCAGGCGTCGGCGTCGATCTCCACGGTGCCGAGGCTCTCGAGCATCTGGTGCTCGAGCCGCTCGCACTCGCGGAACGACGGATCGGCCGCCTTGCGGCGGTAGGCCGACACCACCTCCGGCCCTGCCGTCGCGGTGAACAGCGCCATGAACGCGCGCTGCGCCGAGACGAGCGACGCCAGCGCCACGTCCTGTCCGGGCGCCATGCCGCCCGAGCCGACGGCGCTGCCGAGGGCACTGCTCTCTCGCGCGTTGAGCAGCGCCAGATAGCTCTCGGCCATGCGGCCGTACTCGGCGTCGGGCGTCACCGACGCGATGCCGGCGGCCACGGCCATGAGGTCGGCGTCGAGCAGGGCGTAGCCGTGGATGATGGCGCCGCGCTCCTCGACCGGCTCGCGCACCAGGCGGCGGATGTCGTCGAGCTGCCCGAGGGCGCCGAGCGCCCGCGCCGCCTGCTCGCACACCGGGTCGGGAAGCAGCGTCTGGTGCGACAGGAAGTGCTCGGCATAGGCCGCCAGGGCGGCGTCCGTCGCCCGGTACTTGGAGTCGAGCGCCACGACGACGTTGCGGTGACGGACGCTGAGATGCAGGCAGGTGAGGCCACGCTCGAGCTGGATCTCGTGCAGCAGCGTGCCGATGCGGGTGGCGAACTCCACCAGCGTGCGCAGCCGCAGCGCCGGCGGCGCCAGGCCCACGCCGCGCGACAGCTCCACCGTCGCGCCGCGACGCCGCACGCGCGCGAAGGCGTGCTCGATGAGCGCCAGCATCTCCTCGGAGGCGCCGGGTGGGATCACCACCTCGACGTAGGCATGGGCGCCGGCTCCCTCGATGTCGTCGGCGATGGTCTGCACCATGTACGGCGACAGCTCGACGGCGCGCTCCAGCACCGCGCCGCGGTGCGGGTGGTGGATGCGCATCCAGAGCGTCGCCTCGGGTTCGGCGCTGGGCCACGGGTGGCGCTCGGCGAGCCCGGCGCGGACCTCGCGGATGACGTCGTCGCACGTGCGCAGTGCCTCCACCTGCTGCTCCGGAATGCTCACGTCGAAGGCATCCTCGAGGGCGCACACCAGATCGATGCGACCGAGCGAATCGACGCCGAGGTCATCCGTGAGCGATTGCTCGGGCGCGAGCCCGAGCGGGTCGAGGCGCAGGTGCGCTGCCATCACTCCGAGCACTCGCGGCCTGAGCGCATCGTCGCGCATGAAGCTCCTCCCCAATCTCCCCCCGAGCTGCAGTGACTAGCACCGGAGTACCGAGCGGGGAACCCCACCCTTTGGTCGTAGACGTCAGCGCTCGGCGATCACGAGCCGCGCAGGCGCCGGCGGCATCTCGTGCAGCGTCGCGTTCGCGAAACCGGCGGCGCGCAGCGTGCGCTCGTACTCGGCGAACGTCCACGCGTCGCCGTGCGCGGTGGTGGCGAGCATGGTGAGCCCGAAGCGCGCGGCGTCGATCGGCGTGACGCGATCCTCGTTCGGAATGAACTCCACCAGCACGACGCGCCCGCCGGGGGCGAGCGAGGCGTGCACGCGGCGCAGCAGCGTCTCGCACGTCGCCAGATCGAAGTGGTGCAGGAAGTTCGGCAGCAGCACGACGGCGTGGCCGGCGCCGAGGTCGGCGTCGAACGCGCTGCCGGGGAGCGCCGTGAAGCGATCGGCGACGCCGGCGGCCTCGGCGTTCTCCTGCGCGACGACGAGCACGTTGGCCCAGTCGAGGGCGACGACGCGCGCGTCGGGGTTGTTGCGCGCGACGGTGATGCCGAAGAGGCCGTGACCGGCGGCGATGTCGAGCACGGTGCCGTGCACGGGGCCGATGATGTTCGTCATCAGCTCGGCCATGAAGCGTGCGCCCGGCGCCATCGCGCGCGCGAACTCCACCCACACCGGATGCTCGGGCGCGGTCGTGCCGTCGCCGTCGAGCGCGGTCCCGCCGCGGCGGACGGCGTCGGTGAGCCGCGCGAACGACTCGACGATGGTGGGGCTCGTGAAGAACGTGATCATCGACGCCAGGCATGCGGGCGAGCTGCGATCGAGGAAGATGGCGGCGTCGGTGGTGAGACCGTACGCCTCGCCGTCCCTGGTGAGCATGCCGTCGGCGACCAGCGTGTTGCAGAGCCGCGCGATGCCCACCGGCGACGCCTTGCAGCGCGCGGCGAGAGCGTCGACGGTGCGATCGCCGGCGCCGATGGCGGTGAACACGTCGAGCTCGATGGCGGCCTTCAGCGTGGCGGTGCGCTGGTAGGCGGTGAGGGCGCCGAAGATGTGGTCGGGCTTGGGCATGGTGTCCATGCCCGCCGTTTTACACCGTCGTCGACTTGCCGGGGAGGGCGGGCGGCACCGTGGACTTCACGGCCGCGGTACTTTCCCGTGTGGCGCCGAGCGCCTGCTCGGCCGTGCCGTGCGACGCCCAGCGCTCGAGCGCCAGGCGCAGCATCTCCATCCGCACCGGCTTGGCGACGTAGTCGTCCATGCCGGCGGCGAGGCAGCGCTCGCGATCGCCCTGCATGACGTTGGCGGTCATCGCGATGATGGGGGTGTGCCCGCCGCGCTCGGCCTCCCACGCGCGGATCATCGCGGTGGCCTCGTAGCCGTCCATCTCGGGCATCTGGCAGTCCATCAGCACGACGTCGTACGGCACCATCGACAGCGCCGACACCGCCTCGCGCCCGTTGCCGACGGCGTCTGCCTGGCAGCCGAGCTTGCCGAGCAGTGCCACCGCCAGCTTCTGGTTGACGGGATTGTCCTCGGCGACGAGCACGCGCACGCCCTGCAGCCCGACCGACTCGGTGGTCGGAGCCACCGCGGTGGGCGCGACGCCGGTGCGGTGCTCGAAGCGCGCCGTGAACCAGAAGGTGCTGCCCTGGCCGGGCGTGCTGTCGACGCCGATCTCGCCACCCATCATCTCCACGATGCGCCGGCAGATCGCGAGGCCGAGGCCGGTGCCGCCGTAGCGCCGCGTGGTCGAGCCGTCGGCCTGGGAGAACGCCTGGAAGAGACGCGTCTGCGCTTCGGCCGGTATGCCGATGCCGGTGTCGGTGACGGCGAAGCGCAGCACCACCGACGCCGGCTCGTGGGCCTCCTGCGTGACGTGCAGGTGCACCGAGCCCTTCTCGGTGAACTTGACGGCGTTGCCAATGAGATTCAGCACCACCTGGCGCAGGCGCCCGGCATCGCCGCCCACCCAGTGCGGCACCTCGGGGGCGACGGTGACGCCGAGGGCCACGCCCTTGCGGCGCGCGGTCTCGGCGAGCAGATCGACGGCGTCGTCGAGGGCGGGGCGCACCTCCACGTCGACCGTCTCCATGGCGAGCTTGCCGGCCTCGATCTTCGAGAAGTCGAGGATGTCGTTGATGATGGTGAGGAGCGCCTCGGCCGAACGACGGATGGTCTCGGCGAAGTCGCGCTGGTCGGTGTCGAGCTCGGTTTCGAGCAGCAGCCCCGTCATGCCGATCACGCCGTTCATCGGCGTGCGGATCTCGTGGCTCATCGTCGCGAGGAACTCCGACTTGAGCTGCGTCGCCGCCAGCGCGGCGTTGCGCGCCTCGGCCAGCTCCTGGGCCTGGTGGGCGAGCTGCGCCGCGTGGTCCTCGGCGCGACGTCGCGCCTCCTCCACCTCGCCGTACGAGCGCTGCAGCTGCTCCTGCGCGAACTTGCGCTCGGCGATGTCGCTGGCGACGAGCAGGAGCGCAGGGCGCTCGCTCAGCATGACGGGCGTCAGCGTCGCCTCGACGGGGAAGAGCTCGCCGTCGTCGGCGCGGGCGAGCCACTCGAAGCGATGCGACCCGCGCTCGCGCGCGAGCGCCAGCACCTCGTCGAGGCGATCGGCCGAGCGCTCGCCGTCGGACTGGACGTCGGCCGAGAGGTCGAGGAGCGTGCGACCGAGCACGGCGTCCTTGCTGGTGGCGCCCAGCATGGCGACGGTGGACTCGTTGCAGTCGACGACGCCGGAGTCGTCGAGGATCAGGTGCGCGTCGGTCGACAGCTCGAAGATGGCGCGGAAGCGTTCCTCGGCGGCCTCGCGATCGGTGCGGTCCTGCAGCAGCCACACCTCGCCGTCCGACCAGCCGTAGGCGGCGAACTCCACCAGGTGACGGCTGCCGTCCTTCGTCGTGATGGGGAGGACGGCCGAGCCGTTGACGCCGGATTGTCGTGCCACCTCCCAGCGGGTGCGGACGACCTGATGATCGTTGCCGTGGACGATGCGGAACCAGTCGTCGAGCGTAGGCAGCTCGTGGCGGCGGTAGCCGGTGATGGCCTCGGCGGCGGCGTTCATGGTGAGCAGCTCGCCGTCGACGAGGACGGCACCCGCTGGCAGGTGCTCGAGGATGTGGCGCAGCCGTCCCTCGCTTTCGACGACGCGGGAGGTGGCCTGGCGCACGGCGGTGATGGAGCGCACCCGGGCCGCGGTGATGGCGAGGGCGATGACGCCCGACGCGGTCAGGTTGAGCGCCCAGTGCAGGAGCTCCATCGCGGGCCAGTTCCAGGCGAGGGTCAGCCATCCACCGAGGCCGAAGACCAGGGTGACTGCCGTGGCGCGCATCGAGAGCAGGCACGACGAGGCGCCGAGGAGCGATGTCACCAGAATGACGCTCTGGCGGGGCTCGCCGGAGATGGCCAGGAAGGCCAGGGCGAAGGCCTGCGCGTTGAGCCCGCTCAGGAGGGAGACGAGCGGAATGGCCCGATCGGGGGCGTGTCGTGCCGCGACGGCCAGCAGCCCGAACACGATGGCGACGGTGAGCGCGGACAGGGAATAGGGCAGCCCGGGCAGCAGGGGCGGGGCCACCGCGTACAGCAGGCTCACCAGCGCGGAGATCACCCCGACGACTGGGAGTACCGTGAGACACATCGCCCGCCCGCGTGCGGCGAGCGAGAGACTGGTGGCGGACGCACCCATGCCCTGGGTCTATCGGCAGAAGGGTGCAGAACCTTTGGCGGAACGCGCGGCGGTCAGTCCGTTGACATCAGCGGCCGCGGGTTGGCCCACCGAGCCTACGTAGTTTCCCGTAGAGCGCTTCGCGCGTGATACCCAGGCTGCGCGCGGCGGCCGATTTGGTGGGTAGCTCCTGCAGCCGTTGCCGGATGAGGGCGAGCTCGACGCGCGCGACGAGTCGGCGCAGCGGTTCGGGGGGCGGCGGGCGATGCGTGACGTCGCGGATGGCGCGCGCGAGGTGGTGGAGGCGGATGCGCTGGTCGTTGGCGACGGTGAGGACGAGGCGATGGACCTCGTGCTCGAGCTCGCGCACGTTGCCGGGCCACGGGTAGCTCGCGAGGGCGTCGAGCGCGTCGGGTGCGAACCCGGCCGTCTGCCGGCGCTCCATGCGCTCGAAGCGAGCCAGGAAGCGTGCCGCCAGCTCGGGGACGTCGGCGGCGCGGTGTCGGAGCGGCGGGATGCGGATCGGGAACACCGTGAGGCGGTAGTAGAGGTCGCTGCGGAAGCGACCGGCGTCCACCTCGGCGGCGAGCGCGCGATTCGTCGCGGCGACGATGCGCGCACGCACGCTGTGCGTCCGATCGGCGCCGACGGCCTTCACTTCGCCGTGCTGGAGCACGCGCAGGAGCTTCACCTGGACGGCGGGCGGGGCTTCGCCGATCTCGTCGAGAAAGACGGTGCCGTCTCCGGCTTCGACGAAGAGCCCGGAGCGATCGCGCTCGGCACCGGTGAACGCCCCGCGCACGTGGCCGAAGAGCTCGCTCTCGAGCAGGGTCTCGGTGAGCGCGCCGCAGTTCTGGACCAGGAACGACCGCCCGCGGCGCGGGCCGCGCGCATGGATCGCGCGCGCGAGCACCTCCTTCCCGGTTCCGGTCTCGCCTTCGAGCAGGACGGGAACGCTGCTCTGCGCCGTGCGCTCGATGAGCTGCAGGACGCGGCGCATGCTCGCGGTGGTGGCCACGAAGTCCTCGCCGGCGACGTCCGCCACGCCGGTTGCGGCGCCGGGTGACGGCAGCTCGTCGATGCCGGCGATGATGGCGCGCCCGAGGGCGCTGCGGACCGCCGTGGCGAGATCGTCGGCGTCGGCCTTGCGCACATAGTCGGCGGCGCCGAGCTTCATCGCCGTGACGGCGAGCTCCTCCGACCCGGCGGCGGTGAGGACGACGATCGGAACGCCGGGATGGGCGTCGCGCAGCGCGCGAAGCAGCTGTGCCCCGGACGCGTCGGGGACGGCGAGCTCCGTCACGATGCAGCCGATGCCCGGTGCCCGGAGCGCGCGCAGCGCCGCCCGCAACGAGGACGCCGTGGTGAGACGCAGCTCGCTCTCGAGCGCGGCGAGCCGCTGTCGCAGCCGGGCGGGCGCCTCGGGGTCGGCGTCGATGAGCAGGATGTGGAGCTGGGAGACGGTGGTCCATCCGTCGAGCACGTGCGGCCCTCCAGTGTGCAAGTGGGTGCCGTGACCTACGGCACGCAAGCGCCGCTGTCAATGGATAGACAGCTAGACGTGCTGCGAGATAATCGCCTGCGGACTAGTCGGAGGCTCGTCCGGTGCGAACTAGTTCTCCGGACACCAACGATGTGCTGTTCGGCGCACGGGGCGCGTGGTACACGGCGCGGCATGTGGCGCCTGCTGCGACGGGTGAGTGTGCGCGACTATGCCGCGGCCCCGGGTCGGCTGACCCTGATGATCGGGGGCATCGCCGTCGGCGTGGCGCTGATCGCGGCGCTCGGCATCATCAACGCGAGCGTCCTGTCGAACTTCCGCCTCTCGCTCGAGCGCGCGGCGGGGAAGGCGGCGTTGCAGGTGGCGCTCGGGACCGGCGAAGTGGGGTTCGACGAGGCGACGATCGCGATCGTCGCCGCCGATCCCGACGTGCAGCATGCCTTCGGGGTGTCGCGCGGCAGCCTCGTGGCGACCGACGTGTCGGGCGAGGTGCTGCAGCTCTTCGGCATCGATCTCACGTCGGAGGCCATCGACTCGTACGACGTGCATGCCGTCGGCGACGACGAGATCGACGAGCTCGAGATGCTGAACGATCCGACGTCGGTGTTGCTCGCGGAGGACTATGCGCGGCGCCATCACGTCGCCGTCGGCGACCGCGTGCGGTTCGCGACCCCGACCGGCATCCAGGCGCTGCACGTGCGCGGGTTGCTCCGTCCGGAGGGCATGGCGACCGTGTTCGGCGGCAACCTGGCGGTGATGGACCTGCCGGCGGCCCAGCGGCTGCTCGGGAAGGATGGGCGCGTCGATCAGGTGGACGTGCTGCTGCGCTCCGACCGCCGCGCCGACGCCGTCCGCGAGCGGTTGGAGGACGCCTTGCCCGCGTCGCTCTCCGTCGAACGACCGGCGTTCCGCGGCGAGCGCTTCGAGCGGGCGATCAGCGCCTTCCAGGCGATGCTCGACGGGTTGAGCCTGCTCTGCCTGCTGGCGGGGATCTTCATCGTGTACAACACGGCGGCGACCGCCGTGACCCAGCGCGCGCGTGACCTGGCGATCCTGATCGCGGTGGGCGCGGACCGGCCGTCGATCTTCCGGCTGGTGGTGATGGAGGCGGTCATTCTCGGGTTCGTCGCGTCGATCCTCGGCATCGGCATCGGCTACGGCCTGGCGCACGTGCTCCTGCAGCTGGTCGCCCAGTCGATGGGAGTCGTCTACCAGGCCCGGTTCACGGTGGAGTCGTTCACGCTCACCGGCGGGCAGATCGCATGGTACCTGGGCCTCGGGGTCGTAAGCTCGTTCGCGGCGGCGGTGGTGCCGGCACGGAAGGCGAGTCGGCTCGATCCCCTCGACCTCATGCGAGCCGATTTCCGCGAGCGTCTCGCGATCACTGCGCCGAATGCGCGCCTACTGAGCATCGGGGCCGGGTTGATCTTCGTGTCCCTGATCGCGGTGTACGTCGAGAACCAGACTCGCTCGATCGTCTGGGGAAATCTGGGAGCCTCGCTGTGGTACGTGGCGGCCGTTGTGGTGTCGATCCCTTTGATGAGCGCCGTGTCGTGGCTCCTGCGTCGATGGCTTCCGAGCATGCGAGGGTTCGAGGGGCGTATTGCGGTGGAAGGGCTCACACGCTCTCCCGGTCGTACGGGAGTCACGACCGCCGTGATCGCGTTGAGCCTCACCGTGGCCCTCGCCGTGTCGTCCATCGCCCTGAGCTTCCGCGAGTCCGAGCGTAATTGGTTCATTCTGATGGGCGACCTCGTGGTGTCGTCGGTGGCGACGGAAGGTGGGTGGCTCGAGATGCCGCTCAGTCCGGAGGTCGGTGAGGAGCTGCGACTCACCCCTGGTGTTGGTGCGATCGAGACCTACCGCGTGCTGCAGGGGCAGGAGTTCCGCGACGCACGTATCGCCATCGTCGCGGTGAGCGGCGGCTTCATCGATACGAGGCAGTTTCGACGCCAGGTGGTATCGGGCGACGCCGATGACGCGATCCGTGCGACGCAGGACGGTCAGTCCGTGATCGTGTCCGACAATCTCGCCGATCGATTTGGTCTGAATGTTGGGGACGTCGTCGACGTGCCGACTCCCGCGGGGCCGGTGGCGTTCTCTATCGCGGGGGTGGTCTCGGCAGACTACAGCGGTGATCAAGGGTCGATCGTGATGAGCCGCGACCGATTCGCGGCGCTGTGGGGCGATCCCCGCGTCAGCCACTTCAATGTCTTCGTTCAGCCCGGAGCCAGCCTCGAGGATACGCGAGCGGCCATCGTGCAGGCGCTGGGAACGCGGTACCTCGTGAAGGTTTTGACGGTGCCGCAGACCCTGGCCTACCACCAAGGCATGGTCGATAGGGCGTTCGTGTTCACGTATGCGATCCAACTGTTGGTCGTGGCGGTCACGCTCGCCGGTATCTTCGATCTCCTGACCACGCAGATCATCGAGCGGCGACAGGAGATCGGGATATTCCGCGCCGTAGGTGCGGACGAACATCAGGTGGCACGGGCCATTCGACTCGAGGCCCTGGTCATCGGCGTCGCCGGAGCAGTCCTGGGCTCACTGCTCGCCGTCGGAACTTCGCTCCTCTGGGTGCGGGTGAACTTCCGCATCCTGATCGGCTACATCCTCGAGTACCACTTTCCGCTTCTCACCGCCTTGTGGTGCGTGCTGTTGGCGGGAGGCGTGGCCATCATGGCCGGGCAGCTGGCGGCGCGACGGGCGCTGAAGCAGCCGGTCCTCGACAGCCTTCGCTACGAGTGAGCGACGAGGCGCGCTCGTCGAGGAACAGGGAGTTGCGACACGTGGTGTCGAAGGGGCCCTGCGCTCGGACCCGCAGATCCTTGCAGCCGCACGTGCTGAACCGCATGCCCCGTGCGCGCGCGAGTGCCGACAAGCGCGCATAGGTGTCGAGCTTGCGGCCGAGCGGCACGCTGAACGCGGTGCCGCCCTCCATGGGAGCACGCTCGGTCAGATGGGGCAGGGCCGCAGCCAGCAGTGGGGTCTCGCGCAGCCGGCGCAGATAGCGGCCCCAGGCGAAGATGTACGTCGCGGTGATCCCGACGGCGCGGCGTGCCGCGGCCTCGTCCGCCATCCGCTCGAGTGCGTCCGGGGCGTCGTCGACGACCGGGAACAACGGATCGAGGCGCAGGGCCGAGGTGAGACCGCGCGCGGCGAGACGGGTGAGGTTGTCCAGACGTTCGCTCGCCGGTGGACACCCCGGCTCGAGCACGCGGTTGCGCTCGTCGTCGAGGCTGGTGAGCCCTATGACGATGCCCTCGATCTGCGCGGGATGGCGCGCGAGGAGGTCGAGGGTGCGGTCCGGAATGCGACCCTTGGTGAGGATGCCGACGACGGTCCCGCGCGGCAGCACCTGCTCGAGGACGGCGTGCGTGCCGGCCGCGGCTTGCGGGGCGAAGGCATCGCTCGCAGGGCTCAGGAACAACGTGGGCGGAGCCGGGAGGCTCGCGACCTGATCCAGGTCGACCGTGACCGGTCGCGTGACGCCCTGCCGCCGCGCCTCGATGTCCGAAAAGGGACAATAGATGCAGCCGAAGCTGCAGCCCGCGGTGAGGTCGACGACGTGGTTGGCGCAGAAGCGTGGCTCGAATCCGATGCTGACCGGTGGACGCGTACCGTTCATCGATGCCTCCTCACATCAGGACCGACCCGAGCCGATGTCCGGCGTGTCCGCGGACGTGTCGCTGACGTCGATGTCCTCGACGATCGTGCCGTCCACCATCCGCACCACGCGCTGTCCGTACGACGCGCAGACGGGATCGTGCGTCACCATCAGCACCGTGACGCCCAGCTCCTCGTTGCTCCGTCGCAGCAGCTGCATGATCCCGGCGCTGGCGACCGAATCGAGGTTGCCCGTCGGCTCGTCGGCGAGGATGAGTCGCGGGCTGACGACCAGTGCGCGTGCGATCGCCACGCGTTGCATCTGGCCACCCGACAGCTCGGAGGGCTTGTGGTGTCGTCGATCCAGCAGGTCGACGAGCCGCAGCACGCGTTCGGTGCGCTCCTCGATGCTACCGGCCGAATGGCCGTCGAGCAGCAGGGGCAGGGCGACGTTCTCCTCGGCCGTCAGGTACGGCAGGAGGTGGAAGAACTGGAAGATGAATCCCAGCTCGCGCCGCCGGATCAGTGCGGCGTCGTGCTCGGTGATCTGCGAGAGTCGTCGCTCGCCGACTTCGATCTCGCCCGACGTCAGCCGGGTGAGCCCGGCGATGAGGTGGAGGACCGTGCTCTTCCCGGAGCCGCTGGGGCCCATCAGCGTACAGAGCTGGCCCGCGGGTACGGAGAACGTGAGGTCGCGGAGGACCTGCACTTCGGTGGCACCCTCACCGAACGTCTTGCAGACGCGGGTGAATCGGATCATCGGGCTTTCGCGGGCGTGCCACCGCCGAATCGCTGGCGGACCTCGCTTTCGACCAGGTCGAGCCAGGCGAGATCGCTGCGGACCCGCATGTCGGCCTGACGCAGCAACAGGTCGGTGACGAAGAGGTCCTGATCCTCCGGGAGCTTGCCCCGGCGTTTCGTGAGGCGGGAGAGGTGCTGCAGGTAGATCGCGCGCTGGCTGCGGATGAGCGTGAGGATCTCGTCCATCCGGGCCTCGTTGAGGAACAGCAGCTTGACCGAGAGCTCGTCGCGCAACGGCCGCGGTTGATGGCTCGGTGGGTTGACGAGCCATTCGTCGAGGCTGCGGCGGCCGCGCTCGGTGATGCGGAATATCTTCCGGTTGGGTCGGCCGGTCTGCAGCTGGTCGAAGCCCTCGATGTACCCGGCGCGTTCGAGCCGATCGAGCGTGCGATACATCTGACCGTAGTTGAGCGCCCAGAAGTCCCCGTAGAGGGAGTCGAACTCGCTCTTCAGCTGGTAGCCGTGGATGCCGGCCTCCCGCGACGAGATCAACCCGAGCACCGCGTACTGGACCGCATCCGATGCCATGCATCACTCCTTTCGGAATCGGAGGAGGAGACGGATCGTGGATTCCCATGCCGAATGGCACAGGGTCAATGGCTGGCAGCGGAGCGTCGGCGTTTTGTTATGTGCAGGGCATATAGAGCGCTTCTAGATGGACAGGGGCGCCGCCGGCTAGGCGGCACGACCCAAGACCATGTCTTGGGTCGGAGGCACCCGAGCGTGTGGCGACACGTCGCGTGCGACCACTCTGGTGCGGCCGGCGAAGCCGGCGCACCATACTGCTCCGATCGCCTGACACTACACCGCAGTGGTTCTGCGGTCCGGACCCCATGCGTGCTTCCCATGGAGCGCCGGCTTCGCCGGCCGCGACAGCCAGGTCGCGCGGGATGAATCGCGCCATGCTCGGGGTCTTCTTCGCCCCAAGACATGGTCTTGGGGCGAGCTCCTAGGCAGCGCGTCGTCGCAGGTACGCGAGCGTGCCGGGCAGGTCGCGCAGCAGTCGGAGCAGCAGGTCCATCGCGGCGCTCTGCACGTTGCGACCGACTTCCCAGCGCGAGAGCGTGTTCGGTCCGAGACGGAGCAGGGTGGCGAGCTCGGCCTGGGTGAGGCCGAGGTGCTCGCGAAGCGCGCGGATGTCTGCGCCGGAGAGGAGGCCGTGCCGGGCACGGTACGCGGCCTGTGCTCCATCCCACAGCTGATCGACCGCCTCCAGGTCGAGCAGGTTCTCGCCGCATTGGCCGCAGTGTAGGTGGGCGATGCCGGGAACGACCATGCGTTCCCCGTTGACCACGTGTCGAAGCGCGGCCACCCGTGGCTTCATGATCGTGCCGCATTGAGGGCACGCATCATCGGGAGCCGGCGGGCGTCGTCGACGCCGCGATGGGCGGGTGCCCTCAGTAGCCGTCGTCATCGTCGTCTTCCTCGTCATCGTGGAAACCACCACGCAATGGCTGCGAAGGGCGATCTTCACATACAGCGGGGTGCCGGCGACGATTGGACGGAGCACATACAGGAGCTCGCCGTCGTGATGTGACCTGAGCCTCCGCTCGACGTCGCCGGCGTGAAGGTCTGCCAGGATGGCCACCGCGTCGCGCCGGTCGAGACCGAGGTCGAGCGCCCGCAGTTCCTCCAGAGCCTTGTCCGTGAAGTGCACGCGTCCTGTGACGGCGAGCGCGCGGATCCGATGGCAGATACGGGTGAGCCAGCGCGGCATGGAGAATCGGCCAGTTCACCATATGGTGAACGTAGCCCTCGGCGGACGGCGAGGTCAAGTCGTGCCGGCTCTCATGCCGTCGGCTGTTGCCTGCGGGAATCGCTGGTCCCGCAATCCGCCCAGCCCACATCTCGCTCAATTCACCCGCTTCGACTTCCCACCCCACTCCCGCTCCCGCAGCACGAACTTCTGCACCTTCCCGGTGCTCGTCTTCGGCAGCTGCCCGAACTCCACCGTCTTCGGACATTTGAAGTGCGCCAGCCGCTCGCGCACGTGCGCGATGATCTGCGCCGCCGTCAGCGTGCGGCCCTCCTTCGGCACCACGAACGCCTTCGGCACCTCGCCCCACTTCTCGTCGGGGACGGCGATGACCGCCACCTCGAGTACGTCGGGGTGCGAGGCGATGGCCTGCTCCACCTCGATGGTGGAGATGTTCTCGCCGCCCGAGATGATGATGTCCTTGGCGCGGTCGCGCAGCTCGATGTAGCCGTCGGGGTGCATGACGGCGACGTCGCCCGAGTGGAACCAGCCGCCGCGGAACGCCGTGGCGGTGGCCTCGGGGTCGTTGAAGTAGCCGGCCATGACGTTGTTGCCGCGCATGATCACCTCGCCCATCGTCGCGACGTCGGCGGGCACGTCGACCATCTCCGGGTCCACGACGCGCAGCTCGCACGCCACCAGGTTCGCCACGCCCTGACGCGCGCGCAGCACGGCGCGGCGCTCGGGCGGCTCGACGTTCCACTCCGGGTGCCAGTCGCAGTAGGTGTGCGGGCCGTACGTCTCGGTGAGGCCGTAGAGGTGCGTCAGCTCGGCGCCGATGGCCTCCCACTGCGCGAGCAGCGTCGGCGACGGCGGCGCCCCGCCGGTGGCGATGCGCAGCGGACGCTCCACGTGGTCCTTCGGCGCCGCGGCGTCGTTGATGAGCATGATGAGGACGGTGGGCGCGCCGTTGAAGTGCGTCACGCCCTCCTCGTGCACGAGCCGCCACACGAGCGGCGGGTCGACCTTGCGCAGCAGCGCGTGACGCCCGCCCGCACCCGTCACCGCCCACGGGAAGCACCAGCCGTTGCAGTGGAACATGGGCAGCGTCCACAGGAACACCGACGACGTCTCCAGCCGATGCGCCACGATCTCCGACAGCGCGTTCAGGTAGGCGCTGCGGTGCGTGTACATGACGCCCTTCGGCCGCCCCGTCGTGCCCGACGTGTAGTTGATGGAGATCATGTCGTCCTCGGACGGCACCCGCCACGGCAGGTCGGCCGGCGGCCCGTCGATGAACGCCTCGTACTCCGGGCCGTCGAAGGTGCGCGCGAGGCCGGGGGCGAACTCGGGGTCGTCGACGGTGACCACCGTCTCCACGTTCGCCGGCAGCGTCAGCCCCTGCGCCAGCTCGGCGTCGACGAGCAGCAGCCGCGCGCCCGAGTGCTCGAGGATGTAGGCCACCTCGGCGCCCTTGAGCCGCGTGTTGATGGCGACCAGCACCCCGCCCATGAGCGCCACGCCGAAGTGCGCCTCGAGCATGGCGGGCACGTTCGGGAGCAACGCCGCCACGCGATCGCCGCGTTGGAGGCCGGCGCGTTGCAGCGCCGCCGCCAATCGGCGCACGCGGTCGCCGATCTCGGCGTACGTGAAGCGGCGCGCGCCGTACACCGCGCCGATGCGCTCGGCGTAGACGCGTTGCGCGCGTTCGAGGAAGAGCAGGGGCGTCGTCTCCGTGCGGTTCACCGCCATGCGGTGCTCCTAGCACGACGACGACGCGCCTGCCGACCGTCACGGCCCGAGCCAGTGCAGGGCCAGGTGGGCGTAGCCGGCGGTGCTGCTCCAGGTGTCGAGCGGATCACCGCTGGTCTGGAACGCCTCCAGCGTGATGGCGTCGCCCGCCTCGAGCCGCGCCACCGTGGCCAGGTGCTGCGTCGTGACGCTGCCGTTCGCCACCGGCGCCACCTGCTCGATGGCCACCGCCTCGCCGTTGCGCACGATGTCGAGCTGCCGCGCCCCGTCGGCGTCGGCCTCCCAGCCGAGCTGCGCGCTCAGCGCGTAGATGCCGTCGGTGGGGACGACGAACGTCGTCGCGTTGCTGCCGAAGATGGTGCCCGGCGCGTCGAACTCCTCGGTGTCGAGGATGATCGCCACCTGCGTGGCGTGCGGGATCGTCTGCACCACCGTTGCCCTGGCGCGCGCCGCGGGCAGCGCCGCGAACGCCTGCGTGCCGACGACGCCGGCGCCGAGATGGAGGTTCGGGAACACGCCGGTCAGATCGCCGCCGACGGGGCCGGGGAGCTGCGATGGGCCGGACGGTCCCGCGGGGCCCGTCGGTCCGACGGCGCCGTAGCCCGCCAGGTCGATGGGTGTCTCGTGCTTCCTGCAGTCGGTGCCGGGCCGCGCCTTCACGGTGCCGGTCTTCTTCCGGCAGAGCACCTCGGCGTGCCCCGGCGCCGACGCCAGGCTCGCCGCCATCAGTCCGAGCAACATCCTCCACCCCATCACCACACCTCCGTCGCCCCGTAGACCAGAATGTCCTCCGGCGGGCAACGCGGCCGGCACGACCGTTGCTTCGGGAGATGCACCGGTCGCGGAACGCCCGATCGGCGGCGCTGAGGCGTCGGCCGGCTGACGTGGAGTCACGACGTTGACCGTCGCGGCGGTGTTGCTCGTGCTGGCGCTGCCGGCCGTCGCGTCGGCCATTCCGTTCCAGCTCGCGTACACGCTGCCGCATCCCGCCCCCGCCGTGGGCGATTTCTTCGGCGCCGCGGTGGCGCTGGCAGGCGGAAGGCTCGCGGTGGGTGCGCCCCGGCACGACGTCGTCGGCGCGGCCGATGCGGGCGCCGTCTACCTGCACGACGTGACGAGCGGCGGCCTGGTGACGACGTTGCTCGCGCCGACACCGGCGGTGGACGCGCGGCTCGGTACCGCCGTTGCCGCGGACACCCTCGTTGCCGCCGGCGCGCCGCACGAGAACACCGGCGAGCCGCACGCCGGCGCCGTGCACCTCTTCGACCTGAACGGCGGCTACCAGCGCAGCATCCCGAACCCCGCCCCCGGGTTCGACGACGTCTTCGGCGGAGCGGTGACGATCAGCGGTGGCGACATCGTTGCCGGCGCGCGGCTCGACGGCGCCGGGCTCGCGAACGCGGGGGCGGCGTGGATGCTCGGTACCGGCGGCGGGGTGCAGCACACGTTGCTCGCTCCGACGCCGGCCGCCTACGCCGACTTCGGACAATCGGTCGCGATCGGCGCCACCGACGTCGTCGTGGGCGCACCCGCCGACGACGGGGCCGGGGCCAACGCCGGGGCCGCCTACGTCTTCGACGCCGCCAGCGGCGCACATCGCTGGACGCTCGTGAGTCCGCCGCCCGCGCTCGGCGACGACTTCGGTCGCGCCGTCGCTGTCGGCGGCACGCTCGTCGCCGTGGGCGCACCGCTCGACGAGAGCGAGCGCGTTTCGCACGCCGGCGCCGTCTACCTGTTCGATCTCGTCACCGGTGCGATGGTGCGGAAGCTCACCAGCCCTTCGCCGCAGCCGAGCGGACGCTTCGGCGCGGCGGTGGCGTTCCGCGGCAGCGACGTCGTCGTGGGCGCGCCGTTCGAAGACGTCGACGACACCGCCGACGTGGGCGTGGTCTACGTCTTCGACGCCGCCGGCGCGCTGCAGGCGACGCTCGACAACCCCACGCCGCAGGGCGACGACCAGTTCGGCAACGCCGTTGCCACGGACGACGGCGTCACCATCGTGGTGGCCGCATGGCACGACGACCAGGCGGCGCAGGACGCCGGCGCCGTCCACGTCTTCGTCGACCTCGGCACGACGACCACCACGACGACGCCCGGGGGCACTACCACCAGCAGTACGCTGTCGATACCGTCGACGTCGGTGACCACGACGAGCACGAGCACGACGGTGACGAGCCTCGTCACCACGACGTCCACCCTCGACGGCAGCACGACGACCACGACGACGACCGTCGGCGGCGGCAGCAGCTCGACGATCAGCAGCCTGCCGGCGACCACGTCCACCACCGTGCCGCTCGCGTGTACGCCCGGCGTGCCGTTCGCGTGCGACGACCGCGACGCCTGTACCACCGACGTCTGCGATCCGCTCGGCATCTGCGTGTACGTCGCGGCGACGGGGCTCGAGGGGGTCACCTGCCGGCTCGACACGCTCGGCGCGGTGATGGGGCAGGCGGGCAGCGTGGCGCTCGGTGGCCGTCGCGCGGCGCAACGCCTCGAGAACCAGCTCGCCGGTGTGCGACGATTCGTGGAGCGCGCCCGCCAGGCTGTGGGGAAGGCGGCGGCGAAGCGGCTGCGGCGCGCCCGTCGCGCGCTGGATCGGTACATCGCCGGGGTGGAGCGGTCGCGCAGCAAGGCGCGCATGTCGGGTACGCTGGCCGAGGGCCTGCTGGTGCTGGCGGGCGAGGCGGCGGAGCGCCTCGCGTTGGAGGGAGGGGTCCGATGAGGCAGGCGCACGTTCGCAAGCTGCTCCACGCCGACGGCCACGTGGTGTCGCTGCGCGTGTTGCCCGGCGGCCACCGTCCGCGACGCGAGTGGCCCATCACGCGTACCGAGGTGCCGGTGGTGGCGGCGACGGTGGGGCTCGTCGCGCTTCTCTTCGCGTGTCTCTACCGCGTGCTGCAGACGTCGATCGACTGGTTCTGAGTTGCGCCGCGTGGGGGTGCTCCCTACAGTGCCGGGCATGCTGATCCGGCCGGGGGTGGCGGCGGTGATCCTCACGGCCGACGGTGTGCTGCTGCAGCGACGTGACGACAACCGTCTGTGGGGATTGCCCGGCGGTGGCGTCGAGCCCGGCGAGACGGTGCGCGACGCGATCATCCGCGAGGTCCTGGAAGAGACCGGGCTCGACGTCGAGCCGCTGCGACTGGTTGGCGTCTACTCCGATCCTGCGCACCACCAGGTCGTGACGTATCCCGACGGCACCGTGACCCACTACGTGACGACGGTCTTCGAGTGCGTCATCCGCGGCGGCACGCTGACGTGCTGCGAGGAGTCGCTCGAGCTGACGTTCTTCGCGCCCGACGCCCTGCCGCACGACCTCATGCCGATCTCGCGCGTCCGCATCCACGATGCGCTCGCCAACCAGGTGGGAGCATTCGTCCGATGAGGCGCGTCCTGCTGGGGCTGCTGCTGCTCGTCGCCGTGCCGGCGGGGGCAACCGATCGCTTCTTCGTGATGGGCGACGGCACGCTGTCGGTGAAGAACATCCACAACGGCGAGCGTGTGACGGTCGTCTACCGTCGCGCCGACGGCACCTACGACGAGACGCAGCTCGCCAAGCTGGCGCGCGTGTTCCGCTCGAAGGACGGCAAGGTCGGCGACATGACGCTGCGCTTCGTCGAGGTGCTGAGCCACGTCCAGGGCATGACGGGCGGCAAGCCGCTGCAGCTCCTCTCGGGCTACCGCAGCCCGGCGTACAACGAGGGCCTGCGCCGGGCGGGGCGCAAGGCGGCCAGCGGATCTCTCCACACCGAGGGCATGGCGGCCGACCTGGCATTCCCGCGTCCCGGCATGAAAGACCTGTGGTTGGCCCTGCGGGCGCTCGAGTGCTGTGGGGCCGGGTACTACGCCGGCAACGGCTTCATGCACGTCGACGTGGGGCAGCCCCGCTTCTGGGAGGCCGCCACGTCCAAGGTCGACGAGAACCTCTCGGGCGGAAATGCACGAGTCTTCGCCCGCACCGAGTTCGACCACTACGCCCGCGAAGAGCCCATGGCGCTGCGGTTCCACGCCGTCACGAGCCCCCCGATCCACGTCGCCCGGACCGCAAAACTCCTGGTAGACGGGGCTTCCGAGGGCCCGACGGTCCAGATCGAGGACACCGAGGCCCCCGACGCGCAGGAGGGCTGTATCGAGGTCGACGCCGAGAGCCGGCTTCGGGTGCTGGGTGGGACGGCCGTCGAGCGGGCGCGGGTGGTCCTCACCACCTGCGAGCCCCGGGTGGAGCGGACCCCGGGCCAGGTCCAGTCGAATCCGGTGTCGATTCGGTAGGACCGATAGCGCAAATGCGCTTGTGCAATGGGGATACCGACGGTAATCCTTTACGGCAGTTCGAGTGCCCCCACAGGAGAACACATGACAGGTCGATCGATACGCACCGCCGTCCTCTTTCTTCCGTTCGCTCTGGTGCTGGCCCTCGGCCGACCGGTCCTCGCCGTGGCCGCCTGTGGTGACGGAACCCTCGACGAGATGGAGCAGTGCGACGACGGTAACACCGCACCCGGCGACTGCTGCGATCCGAGCTGCGCGTTCGAGAGTGCCGACACGATCTGCCGCGCCGCCGCCTCGATCTGCGACGTTGCCGAGACGTGTACCGGCGCCAGCGATCAGTGTCCCGCGGACGTCGTCGCGCCGGCAGGCACGGCGTGTCGCGCGGCCACCGGCATCTGCGATCAGGCCGAGACGTGCACGGGCGACAGCAACGAGTGTCCCGTCGACGTGCTGAAGTCCGCCGGCACGCCGTGTCGCGTCGCCGCGTCCACGTGCGACTTTACGGAGACGTGCACCGGGCTCAGCGATGCGTGCCCCGCCGACGTCACGAAGCCGGCCGGGAGCTTCGATGCCGGCTGCGACGCCTGCGAGTCGTGCAACGGCGCCGGCGCGTGCGCCATCGGTCCTGTCATCGGCTGCAAGGTGCCGACAGAAGGCTCGCGCTCGAAGCTGGCCCTGAAGAACCGCATCGACGATGCGGGGGACGTCGTCGAGTGGAAGTGGCTCAAGGGTCAGGAGACGGTGCCCGCCGACTACGGCGATCCCGTGACCACCACCAGCTACCGCCTCTGCCTGTTCGACCTCTCGAATCCGACGCCCGCGATCTACCTGCAGGCCGCGGCGCCCGCCGCCGGCAACTGCACGTCGAAGCCGTGCTGGAAGGGCCTCGGCAAGACGCCTGGCGTGAAGGGGTACCGCTACAACGACAAGGAGCAGACGCCCGACGGGCTGAAGCTGATGGTTCTCTCGCCTGGTATCGACGGCAACGCCAAGATCATCCTCAAGGGCAAGGATGAAAACCTCGGTCTGCCGATTGCCCAGAGCCCCGTGCCGCTTCCGATCCGTGTGCAGCTGCAGGCCTCGAACGGCACGTGCTTCGAGGCGACGTACAGCACGGCGGAGGACAACGACGGCGAGACCTTCAAGGCGGGCTCCGACTGAGCGGGTCGGGTCGGTGCTCGGGGTGCGGGCTGCGGTGCACGGCGAGGGGCCTCCGGTCCGCGCGGCGTTCGCTCGGCACCACCCCGCCCCTTTTCCCCACCCGCTGACTCTCGCCGCGCTCCTTCGGAGGCCCGCGCCGTGCACCGCAGCCCGCACCCCGGCTGAACCGGTTGTGGTAGAGCGCGCGCTCTCCGCCGTTACGAGTCGCTCTGTTTGAGCCAGAGGCGGGGGAGCGGTGGTGGGGTCCACGTCTTCATCGCGTCCAGTAGGGCGTGCGGGGTCGTTGCCACCAGGAGCGAGCTGGCGTTCTTTTCGTGGACGAAGCCGTTCGTGACGGCGTCGGTCAGGAGCTGGCGGAGGCCGGTCCAGTAGGCGGCCACGTCCAGCAGGGCCACCGGCTTCTGGTGGATGCCGAGCTGGAGCCAGGTCAGCATCTCGAGCAGCTCTTCGAAGGTGCCGAGGCCGCCGGGGAGGGCGATGAAGGCGTCGGAGAGGTCGGCCATCATGGCTTTGCGCTCGTGCATGCTGGCGACGACCCGCAGCTCCGTCAGGCCGGCGTGGGCGATCTCATCGGTCTTGAGCGACTGCGGGATGACGCCGATCACCTCGCCGCCGGCACACATCACCGCATCGGCGACGACGCCCATCAGGCCGATCGAGCCGCCGCCGTAGACGAGGCCGATGCGACGCGCGGCGAGCTCCTCGCCGAGGTCGCGCGCCACCGCCGCGAAACGGGGGTCGCTGCCCATCGACGAGCCACAGAAGACACACACGCGTCGCATGCGGTCTACTTCGCAGCCCCGGACTTCTCGCGCCAGGCTCGCACGGCGTCGGCGGGCGACTCGTGGTCGCCGTCGACGGCGTAGTTGAGGCGTCGCATCGTCGCGGCGTCGATCGTGCCGCCGAGTTTCGCGAGCGCCGGACCCAGCGCGGGATAGGCGTCGAGCGTCGCCTGGCGCACGACGGGCACCGCCTCGTACGGCGGGAAGGCGTGCCGATCATCGGCCAGCATGACGAGGTGCTTCGCCTCGATCAGGCCGTCGGCGGCGCTGCCCACCACCAGATCGACCTGACGATCGATGAGCGCGCGGTAGAGCAGCCCGAGGTCGAGCGTCTTCACCTCGGCGAACTGCAGGCCGTAGACGCGCTGGAGCATCGGGTAGCCGTCGGTGCGTTGCTGGAACTCGTAGCCGAAGCCGGCGCGCCAGCTCTTGGCAGGGGCGACGGCGTCGGAGATCGTCGTCACCCCGGCGTCGCCGCGCACCACCAGCGCGAAGGTGTTGTCGAAGCCGAGCGGCGCCGTCCACACCAGCCCCGCCGGGGCGTAGCCCGCGCGCACGCGCGCCAGCACCGTCGCCGGATCGGGGTCGGGCGGCTCCTTCAGCACGGCGGTGAGCGCGGTGCCGCTGTACTCGACGTAGACGTCGATCTGTCCCGCGCGCAGCGCCGCATCGCAGACGAACGTGCCGCCGAGATCGAGCCGTCGCTCCACCGGGATGCCGTCCTGCTCCAGCGTCTGCGCCAGCAGCTCGCCGAGGATGCGCTGCTCGGTGAAATTCTTCGAGCCCACCACGACGCCGTCGCCCGCACCGCAGCCGAGCACCAGGACCAGGACGACGAGCCAGCGCGCCCTCATGCGAGCGGCCGCAGGCGGCGCTCGACGGCGCCGAGGAACGTGTCGGTGGCGATGGCGAGGCCGGCGGCGGGCAGGGCGCCGGCCAGGATCGTGGTGTTGTCGACCATTGCGACCCCCCGGAAGATGAAGACGCCGAGCCCGCCCGCGCCGATGGCGGCGGCGATGGTGGCGACGCCGATGCCGACCACGGCGGCCAGACGGATGCCGGCCAGGATGACGCTCGCCGCCAACGGCAGCTCGACGCGCCAGAGGAGCTGGCCGTCGGTCATGCCGAGCCCGCGCCCCGCCTCGCGCACGGCGGCGTCGACACCGCTGATGCCAACGACGGTATTGCGGAGAACCGGGAGGAGCGCGTACAGCGTTAGGGCGACCAGCGCGGTCCGGACGCCGATGCCGCCGATGAACGGCACCGGAATGAGGAACCCGAACAGCGCCAGGCTCGGAATCGTCTGGACGATGCTGACCGCCCCAAGGACCATGCGCTGCCAGGCGGGACGCCGCGTGAGGGCGATCCCGAGCGGCACCCCGACCGCCGTGGCGATCCCCACCGACACGGCCACCAGCAGGACGTGGCGGAGCGTCTCGCGGACGATCTCGTCGATCACCGGGAGCCCCGCATGGTGAAGCGCATGCTGCTCGTCGTCCTGGCGGTGTTCTGCGCCAGCCAGGCCGCGGCGGCGAAGAAGCCGGCGGCGTGCCCCGGCGGCGCCTTCCGCGCCACGCCCGAGAGCCTGCCGCTGCTGCCCGACGTCACGGCCGACGGGCTCGTCGTCGCCAACGGCGAAGCCTCGATCGTCGGCACGTGCGGACGGACCACCGCCAAGCTCAAACGCACGCGAAAGGGCACGCGGATCACTGCGACGTGGCTAGCCTGCGACGGGGTGAACGGCAAGGTCCGCCTGAAGGCCATGATCGATGCGGCCACGTGTCGCGAGCTGCGCGGGCGGCTGCGCAGCAAGAAGCCGAGGTCGCGGCGCAAGATCGTGGCGCATCTCGCGCAGGGTGCCGTGCGCGGCGGCGTGGCGGTGTCCGCGAGCGCCATCGCCGACGTCGACACCGCCGACTCCGGCACCGACGGCGAGAACGATCGCAGCAGCACGGCGCAGGACGTCGGCCTGCTCAGTACGGTCGGCGGCGCCGCCTACATCGTCAGCAACACCGACTTCGACGACGACTACTACCGCATCGAGCTCACCGGGCAGCCGGTGAACATCACGCTCTTCATCGCCGAGCCCGATCGCTCCGATCTCGACCTGCTGCTGCTCGACGAGAACGGCGACGAGATCGTGCCGTCGTCGGAGGGCAGCGACAACGTCGAGCAGGTGATCACCACCACGCAGACGGGGACGGCATACATCGTCGTCTACACCGCCATCGCCCCGGGCTTCGAGGCGCCCGCCAATCCCTGGACGGGCTACGTCCTCTCCATCGGCCAGGGCCCGAGCCTGGGGCCGGCCGAGTTCGTGCCGGGGGAGGTGGTGGCGCGCATGCGTCCCGGCGTCGTGCGGGCGAAGACGAGCCCGAAGACGCTGGCGCTCTCGATGGGCACGCTCGCCCTCGTGAAGGGCGACCCGACCGCCGACCGCGGCGTGCTGTTCCGTCTGCCCGCGGCGCTGGCGGCGCGCGCGCAGGTCGCGGCGGCGGTCGCCGGACGATCGAAGATCAAGGATCCGTCGACGTGGAGCACCGAGCGCTACGACCGCTGGCGCACGCTGCACGCCGTGGCCGAGATGAAGAAGCGGCCCGACGTGGCGTGGGCCGAGCCCAACTTCATCCTGCGACCGCAGCTCGAGCCGTCGGACCAGTTCTATCCGCTGCAGTGGCACTACCCGCTGATCTCGCTGCCCGAGGCGTGGGACGTCACGCAGGGCTCGTCGCAGGTCACCGTTGCGGTGGTGGACACCGGCATCCTCTACGACCGGCCCTCGGGCCTCGTGCATCCCGATCTCGATCCCGGCCGCATCCTCCCGGGTTTCGACTTCATCTCCAGCCCGTCGAATGCAAAAGACGGCGACGGCATCGACGCCAATCCGTTCGACAACGGCGACGGCCGGCGCGGCGTCGGCTCGTCGTTCCACGGCTCGCACGTGGCGGGCACCGTCGGTGCGGCGTCGAACGACGGCAAGGGCGTCTCGGGCGTCGACTGGAACGCGAAGATCCTGCCGGTGCGCGTCCTCGGCGTCGACGGCGGCTCGAGCTACGACATCGGCCAGGGCATCCGCTACGCCGCCGGACTGCCGAACGACTCGGGCACCATCCCGTCGCCGCACGCCGACGTCATCAACCTGAGTCTCGGCGGCAGCGGCTTCTCCGCCGAGATGCAGAGCGCCGTGCGGGCGGCGCGCGACGCGGGCGTGATCGTCGTCGCCGCCGCCGGCAACGACAACGTCGACGCCGCCAACTTCTCGCCGGCGATGTTCCCCGAGGTGGTGACGGTCAGCGCCAGCGACCTGGCGCGACAGAAGGCGCCGTACTCGAACTTCGGCACCATCGTCGATCTGGCCGCCCCCGGCGGCGACACGTCGGTCGACCGCAACGGCGACGGCTTCGCCGACGGCGTGCTGTCGGTGGGTGCCGACGACTCCACCGGCTCGCTCGTCTTCCGCTATCCGTTCTTCCAGGGCACCTCGATGGCGACGCCGCACGTCTCCGGCGTGCTGGCGCTCATGCAGGCGGCCCACATTGCCACCAACGGCCGGCGCTTCACCCCCGACGAGCTCGACCAGTGGATCGCCAACGGCGAGATCACCGATCAGCTCGGCATCGACAACTGGTCGGGCGCCGGGCTCATCAACGCGCGCCGTGCGGTCCTGCGCGCGGGCGGCATCGCCGGCATGCTGCCGCCCAACCTGGGCGTGTCGCCCACGTCGCTCAGCTTCGGCGCCGACCTGAACGAGCTCGCGATGACGGTCACCAATACCGGCAGCGGCGCGGTGACGATCCAGTCGGTGACGACCAGTGCCGCGGCCACCTGGCTCACGGCGACGACGTCGGCGGAGGTGCCGTTCGCGGCGCCGGGCACGATCACGCTGCACGCGGAGCGCGCCGGCCTGCCCGAGGGCCTCGTGCAGACGGCGGCGATCACCATCGCCAGCGACGCCGGCACCCGCATCGTGCCGGTGGCGATCGCGGTCCCGTCCACCACCAGCGGCGGCGACGTCGGCACCGTGTATGCGCTGCTCATCGATCCCGCGACCCGCACCTCGCGCTACCAGCTCGCGACCACGCGCGACGGCGGCTACCGGCTCGACTTCACGCAGCCGATCCTGAGCGGTAGCTATCTCCTCGCCGCCGGCACCGATCGCGACGGCGACGGCTTCATCGGCGACGCCGGCGAGGCCTTCGGCATCTACCCGGGCAGCACCAGCGATCCCGAGCCGCTCGTGATCGGCGACGACCAGACCGTCGACGTCACGCTGCCCGTCCTGGAGGCCGTGTCGGTGGGCGCGAGCGGCTACCGCGTCGGTCCGCCGCCGCCGCGGATCGAGTTCGCGCGCTGAGTCTCAAGTCGACGGGGAGCCGTGCCGATATCGGCACTGGTGACCATCCTCCGCGCCGCTCTCCTCGTCTCGCTGCTGCTGGCCCCGCTGGCGCACGCCGGCTTCGGGCCGGGAATCGTGGTGGACGTCCCCGTGCGCCTCAAGCGTGCCCGCGTCGTCTTCAACATGGACCGGATCGACCTGTCGGGGGATCGGCCGACGGTGTTCGTCTGGCTCGACGAGATGCTGCTGCACTTCGAGCAGTGGCACACGCGCCGGAAGCTGATCGGCATCATGCACGGGCCCGCGGGCACCTGGGCGCTCAACGACGAGGCCTACGACCGCATCGTGGGCACGACGGGCGGCAATCCCTACGCCGCCGACATCGCCTCGCTGCAGACGAAGAACGTCCGTTTCGAGATCTGTGCCTACACCATGCAGCTGAACGGCTGGACCAACGCCGACCTGCTGCCGGGCGTCGCCGTCACGACGGGCGCCATCGCGCGTCTCATCCAGCTGAACCAGCAGGGCTGGACGCACCTGCAGCCCTGATCACGCGTCGGCGGTTCTGAGGAACGCCGCCACCTCGGGGTGGCCGAGCCCGTCGAGCTCGGCGCGCGTGCCGACCGCGACCAGCGTGCCGCCCGAGAGCAGCGCCATGCGATCGGCGATGCGGGCGGCCTCGCGCAGATCGTGCGTGACGAAGATGGCCGTCTTGCCGAGCCGTTGCTGCAGGGCGCGGAAGCTCTCCTGCAGCTCGAGGCGGGTGATGGGGTCGAGCGCACCGAAGGGCTCGTCGAGCAGCAGCAGCGGCGGGTCGGCGGCGAGGGCGCGCGCCACGCCGACGCGCTGGCGCTGGCCGCCCGAGAGCTGGTGCGGCAGCCGCGTGCCGTACTCCGCGACGGGCAGCCCCACCATGTCGAGCAGCTCGGCGACGCGCGCCTCGCGGCGCGCCGTGTCCCAGCCCTCGAGCTCCGGCACGATGCCGGCGTTGGCGGCGACCGTGAGATGTGGCAGCAGGCCGACCTCCTGGATGACGTAGCCGGTCTGCCGGCGGAGCCGGATCGGATCCCAGTCGGTCGTAGCGCGACCCCCGACGCGCACCGTGCCCGACGTCGGCAGGTGCAGCGCGTTCACGAGCTTCAGCGCCGTCGTCTTGCCCGAGCCGCTGCGGCCGATGAGGGCCAGCGTCTCGCCCTCCGCGACGTCGAGCGTCAGGCGATCGAGGATCGTGCGGCCGTCGGCGAGGCGCACCGAGGCGGCGTCGAACTCGACCAGGCTCACGCCGGGTCCGGCGGGCGCATGGCGTAGACGCGCGTCAGCGCCACCTCGATCGTGACGACGTTGCGGGGAGCGCCGCTGCGTCCGGGGCGCGTCTCGCGCAGGCTGCCCTCGACCTCGCGCGCGCGGCCGTAGACGATCGCCGCCGCGCCGTCCTTCCACGTCGTGAAGCTGACGCGCGGATTGGTCCGCAGGTCGCGACGGCGGACGGTGTTGTCGTAGACGACGAGCGACAGCGTGGTGCCGCGGATGCTGGTGTGGACGGGCGCGGTGTGCGGCTGGCCGTCGGGCCCGACGGTGGTCATCGCCATCAGGCGCGCGCCACGCCAGAAGGCGAGGAAGTCGGCGGCGCGGAGCTGGCGATCGGGATACGCCACCGAGTCGCCGACCGACGCGCCGGCCGTGCGGACGCTGCGATCCATGAGCGCCTGGAGCGCGGCGAGCTCTTCGGGGCTGTCGGGCGGCTCGTTCATGTGGGGTCGTCTCCGAAGCCCGGCGTGTCGGCGGGGGCGGGCAGGCGGTCGGGCCGAGCGGCGGCGCGTTGCGTGGTGGCGATGGGGGCGATGTCGTTCGGGCCGTCGGGCGAGAGCAGCGCGGCGAGGGTGCGCAGCTGCGTGCGGCCGGGTCCGAGCTCGAACATGCCGCCGAGATACACGGCGATGCCGCGTTCCGCACACGCCGCGGCGGCAGCGAGCATGGCCAGCACGCCGCCCATGCGTGCGGGCTTCAGATTGACGGCGGCGGGCCGTGGGTCGAGCGAGGCGACGTCGGCGGCGGCGAGCACGCCGGCGTCGATGGCGAGCTTGCGGGTGAGCGACGCCGACCACGGCGCGGCGTCGGGCGCGGGATCCTCGACGAGGGCGTCGGGCAGCATGCGGTGCGCGCGCTCGTGGTCGGTGCGCGTGCCCGAGCCCTTCCAGTCGAGCACAGCCACGCGCGACACCATGCCGAGCGTCGCGAAGGTGGCGTCGTCCCAGGCGGGGTCGGCGTCGACCTTGAGCTCGACGTCGCCCTGGCGCTGCGCCACCGCGTCGGGCGCGCTGGTGCGGCCGAACGACACCACGTAGCGCACCGATGCCGGCGTCACACCGGCGAGACGGAAGAGGTTGGTGCTCGCCTGCCGCAGCGCCAGGTCGAGCCCGGCGGCTTCGAGCGCGGCGCGGTCGTACGGCGGCAGCTCGCGCAGCCGATCGCTCCACGAGCCGACGGTGAACGTGCCCGTCGTCATGCCGCCGACGGCGTGCCCGAAGGCGATGTGCGCCGCGTCGGTCCAGCCGACGTGCTCGCCGAGCCCGCGGTAGCCGGCGCCGGTGAGCGTCACCACGGACGACGGCCGCGGCTCGTCGGGATAGGAGGGCACGTCCACGCGCGACGTCGTGCACGCGGCGGCGTCGATCCGCAGCGGCAGCGCGCGCAACGCCTCAGGCGTCAGCCGCACACCGGAAGCCGGCGAAGATCTGTCGGCGCTGGGGGAGGTCCCAGTTGCGGAAGGTGTTGCGGATGGCGATGGGCTGCGTCGCCCACGCGCCGCCGCGCAGGACCTTGTAGCCCTTGCCGAAGTGCGTCTCGGAGTAGTCGGCGTAGGGGAACGCGGTGAAGCCGGGATACGGTGCGAAGTCGCTCGACGTCCACTCCCACACGTCGCCCAGCATCTGATGGCAACCGAAGTAGCTCACGCCCTGAGGATACGCGCCGATCGCGGCGGGTGAGAAGCAGCGCTGGTCGAGGTTGGCGTGCTCCCAGGTGGGCGCCGTGTCGCCCCATGGGTAGCGCCGCACGGTGCCGCGCTCGAGATCCCACGCGGCGGCCTTCTCCCACTCGGCCTCCGTCGGCAGGCGCTTGCCGGCCCAACGCGCGAACGCCGACGCCTCGTACCACGACACGTGGATCACGGGCTGGTCGAGGGCCAGCGGCACGAGCCGTCCGAAGGCGCGCTCGTTCCACATGCCGCCGCCGTTGAGGCGCCACTGCGCGGGGTGGGTGACGTCGGCCTCGGCGAGCCAGGCCCAGCCGGCCTCGCACCACAGCTCGCGACGGCGATAGCCGCCGTCCTGCATGAAGGCGAGGTACTGGCCGTTCGTCACCGGGCAGACGTCGATGCGGAAGCGCGCCACGTCGACGTCGTGCGCCGGGCGCTCGTTGTCGTACGCCCAGGCGCGGTCGTCGGTGCCCATCGGGAACGGGCCGGCGGGGATGACGGCACAGGCGGCGTCGAGCGGCGCCAGCGTGCCGCGCGGCTCGCAGCGGCGCGGCGGCTCGTAGTGCAGGTCGTCGATGAGCTGGATCGTCTGTAGGATGGTCTCGGTGTGCTGCGCCTCGTGCTGCGCCAGCATGGCGTAGACGAAGCCGTCGCCCAGCAGTGGGTCGTTTGGCGGGAAGGGTGCTGCGCGCAGGATGTCGAGCGTGTTGCGGCGCACGTCGTCGAGGTAGGCGAGGCCGGTGTGACGCGTCAGCAGCGGCAGCTGGGCTCGCGCGGCGCGGGGATGGGCGACGGCGTCGTAGAGGCGGTCGCGGGCACGGGCGGCGTCGTCGCGGCGGCTGTGTGGTGCGTTCGCCTGCCGCACCCACTGCTCCTCGAAGTTCGCGATGTGGCCCAGGTCCCAGACGATGGGGCTCATGAGCGGGCTGTGCTGCGTCGTCAGCTGCTGCTCCGTCAGCGGTACCACCAGCTCGAGCGTGCGACCGCGTGCCGCCACCATGTGGCGCTCGGCGACGAGGCGTCGCGGACCGGGGCGCGGCGGCTGACGTCGTCGCAGCAGGAACAGGCCGAAGGCCTGCGCCGGGTCGGTGAAGACGTGCAACGTGTCGAAGCCGTGGCGGGCGACCGCGGCAGCGGTCTCGTCGAGCCGGAACTTGCGGCTCACCTCGGTGAGGATCATCTCGCCGGGTGCGATGCGGAACGAGCGTCCGAGCGACGGCAGCTCGACGCGCATCTCGCGCGTGAAGCGCGCGAAGATGTCGATGCGCTCGCGGGTCTCGTTCCAATAGGCGACGTGCTCGATGTGGTCGAGGTCGAGCGTCGTGCCGAGCTCGCGGTTCATGCGGTGGAAGAGGTTGCGCGTGAACGCGGCGCTGACACCGGCGGCGTCGTTGTACGCCGCCTCGAGCGCGGCGACGTCCTTCACCAGGTCGACGCCGAGCAGCAGGTGGTCGCCGGTGTTGAGATTGGCCGCGACGCGCTCGAGGAACCCGAACATCTCGGCGCGATCGAAGTTGCCGATGCTGCTGCCGAGGAACAGCAGCACGAGTGGCGACAGCTCGCGCAGGCGGCCCATCGCCTGCTCGTAGGTGCCGGCGAGCCCCTGCACGTCGAGGCCCGGAAACGCGTCGCGGAGCGCGGCGCACGATTCGGCCAGCATGGTGCGGCTGATGTCGACGGGGACGTAGCGCGCGCCGGGTCCGGCCTCGGTCCAGGCGCGCAGCAGGTGCCGCGTCTTGGTGGAGCTGCCGGAGCCGAGCTCGACCAGCGTCGTCGCGCCGGCGAGGCGGCGGATGTCGGCGGCGTGTGCGGCGAGGAGCGCGTCCTCGGTACGGGTGAGGTAGTACTCGGGCTGTGCGGTGATGGCCTCGAAGAGCTCGCTGCCCTCGGCGTCGTAGAGGTAGCGACACGAGAGCCAGCGGGGCGTGTCGCTGAGACCGCGGACCACCGACTGCGCGAAGGCCGCGCGCGCGAGATCGGCGTCGCCGAGGTCGGTGCCGGTCACCCGCCGACCTCCTTGCGGATGGCAGCGCCGACGTCGGTGATGGGACGGCGGTCGCCGTGCTGGAAGATGGTGTGCACGCTGCCGCCGCCGTCGCCGTCCCAGCGCGGCACGATGTGGACGTGCACGTGCGGGATGGTCTGGCCGGTGGCGGCGCCGTTGTTGATGCCGATGGTGCTGCCCTCGGCACCGACGGCCTTCCGCACGGCACCGGCCAGCCGATGGACGGTGCGGAAGAGGCTCGCTGCGGTGGCCGCGTCGAGCTCTTCCAGTGTGGCCACGTGGGTCCGCGGGATGACCATGGTGTGGCCGTTGGCCAGCGGGTGCACGTCGAGGAACGCCACGGCGGCGTCGTCGCGTGCGACGATCTCGGCAGGAATGTCGCCTGCGACGATGCGGCAGAAGATGCAGCTCATGCGAGCGGTCCTCCTCGCGCCGGCCCTATACCCCGGCGGGCGCGACGGTCAACGGCGTCGGCCCGCATCCTGCCAGGCCGTCGCGTTCAGGGAAGCCCCTCGATGAAGGCCCGGGTGGCCCGTCCGGGGTCGGGGGCGGACAGGATGGCCCGGATCACGGCGACGCCGTGGATACCGGTGGCGCCGAGGTCGGGCAGGGCGGCGGGCTCGATGCCGCCGATGGCGAGGACCGGGCAGGGCGCGCCGTAGACGGCGTCGCGCAGCTTGGCCGTCCCCTGTGGCCGCCCGAAGACGATCTTGGATGGCGTGGCGAAGACCGGCCCGAAGACCGCGTAGTCGGCGGTCGTGCGGAGCACTTCCGCCCTGGTGTGGGTCGAGACGCCGACGAGGCTCCCGGGGGGCAGGAGGCGGCGCGCGACGTCGACGGACATCGAGCCGCCACCGAGATGGACGCCGTCGGCACCGGCGGCAATGGCAACGTCTATGCGGTCGTTCACGAGGAGGAGGGCGCCGGTGCGGGCGGTGGCCGTGCGGAGTCGCTCGGCGAGCGCCAACAGCTGGCGGCCCGGCATGTCCTTCTCGCGCAGCTGGACGGCGGGAAGCCCGGCGTCGAGCGCAGCAGTGACCACGTCGACGAGATCGCGACCATCGGTGGCTCGGCGATCGGTGACGAGGAGGAGGCGAGGGACGGCGGGCACGGGCGCGGAGTGTAGCGAGCCGCCTCCGGCGACGACAGCGGGACGCCCGTCGATTTCTGATTTCTGGATAGACACCCGACCGGTTCCTGTGGGAGGCATTTCCAATGATCCGCGAAGGAAGATCCCTGCACCGTCCCGCGCCGCGACGATCGTACCGGCGCTTCCTGATCGCCTGCGCCGTCATGGCGATGGCCATGCCGCTGCTCCCGGCCGTCACCGAGGCGCAGGTCTGCGTCACCTACGCGGATTGCGCCTGCACCCCCAAGAGCGACTCCTCCGTCTATCCGATGGCAGGCGATGACGGATTGGGCTTCGCGACGCCCCAAGCGGAGTGCGAATACGTCCGGAACCTTCCCTTTTTCGTCGACCCTGATGAGGAGATACGGGCCGTCGGATATGTGGACGCCGACTACCAGGACAACGGATGTGTGCGCAGCCGGCGATCTCGCAATCAGCGGAGTCTCGGGAGGGGCTGGCGCGCGTGGGGACCTCCGAACGACGTGTCCGTCAGCGGGCCGGGAGCCCACGTGCTCATGGCGTGGACGAAAAAAGACGCCGACGGGAAGACGTTCGCGCTGATCGAGCTGTACGCGAGCGGTATCTACCGGAGCAGCGGAGTGGAGCTCCTCGATGTTGCCGAGGTCGACCACATCACGTTCTGCCGCATCGAAGGCCGATCGATCGCCGTGCCGACGCAGTTCCCCGGCGGGCCTGCGTGCTGCCGATCGCCGTTTCCGAGGACTCCAGGTGAACGCTGCACGGAGAAGCCTCGACGCCTGCCGTTACGCGAATGTCCGGGTCCGATGTGAGGCGCTGAGGCACGACCCGCGCGTCGGGATTCACCAGGTCGTCGATCCGGTGTAGGGACAGGCCGATCGACGCGACCTCACGACCTGGCGCTCCGCCGCGCCGCAACCACGTCGGCACCGCGTCGCTCGCCGTCGCCGTGGGGGGCGCGGTCGCGTGCCAGGCGGCGCGGCTCCTGGGCCTCGTGCCCGACGGACCGCCGCTTCACGTCGTCGCGGCGGGGTTCGAGGCGGCGGTGGTCGGCGGACTCGCGGACTGGTTCGCCGTCACGGCGCTCTTCCGTCACCCGCTCGGCCTGCCGATCCCGCACACGGCGATCATCCCCGCCCGTCGCGACAAGATCATCGAGAGCATCGTCAAGATGATCGAGCAGGACTGGCTCTCGCCCGACGTCATCGGCGCGCGTCTCGACAGCATCAGCGCCGGTCGCGTCCTGCTCGAATGGCTCGAGGCACCGGAGCATGCGGCGCGCGTCGCCGCGCCGGTGCGTGACCTGCTGCGCAGCGTGGCGCGGCTGCTGACGGAGGAGGAGGTCGTCGACCTGCTCACCCGCACGCTGGAGCGGCAGGTGGGTGCGGTTCGGATCGATGCGTCCGCCGGGGCGTGGCTGGCGCGCGTCGCGGAGCCGGGTGTGGCCGACGGCGTGTTCACGACGCTGGCGTTGTCGCTGGCGAAGCTCGCGGAGCGTCCGCGCACGGCGGAGGAGCTGCGCTGGTGGCTCGATCGCTCCGCGGAGACGCTGCGCGACTCGGGTCGGCGGTTGGTGCCGTTCCTACTGCGTCGGAACGCGGTGCAGGAGCGGTTGGTGGACGCGGCGTGCAGCTACGCGTCGACCGAGCTGCGTCTCGCGGCCGACGATCCGCAGCATCCGCTGCGCACGCTGCTGCTCGGCGCCATCCGGCGCTTCGCCGAGCGGCTGCAGCAGGGCGAGCCCGAGGCGATGGGGCAGGCGCAGCGCGTGTGGACGGCGCTCGCGGAGAGCCTGCAGGCGCGACCGTTGGTCCGCGACATGTTGGGCAAGCTCCGCGATCAGCTCGATGCAGACCTGGCTGCGCCCGAGAGCGCGCTCTCGGCGCTCGTCGAGCGCCGTCTCCGCGAGACCGCCCGCGACCTGCTCCACGACGACGCCCAACGCGCGACGTTCGACCGCTGGGTCCGCGACACGCTGAAGGACCTCGTGAACCGTCATCACGAAGAGATCGGGAAGACGGTGCGCGAGAATCTGGAGCAGCTGGAGACGGGGAAGCTCGTCGAGCAGATCGAGGACCGCGTTGGGAACGACCTGCAGTACATCAGGTTGAACGGGGCGGTCGTCGGTGGGTTGATCGGCGTGCTGCTCGCGCTCGTGCGGTGGGCCACGGGTAGCTGACGGACGCGAGGGCGGCGCCACATTGTTCATCCAGGGGCATCGGCTGGCGCTCGTTCAGGCGACGGCGAGCGACGCGGTGCCGACGTGGTTGCGTGGCGGCGGAGCGGCAGTGCGTGCGGTTGCGTCGATCGGCCTGTCCCTGCACCGGATCGGCGGCGCGGTGAATCCCGATCAGAAGTGGAGCTGGTCGACGTGGAGCCCTCGCGTGGCGACGTCGGGCGGTTCCGGCAGACCGATGTTGAAGTGGTACGGCTCGATGCGCGCCGCGAGTCCGTGCAGCGCATCGCGCCCGGGGCTCCCCGGCGACGTGAATACCGTCAGGTGCGTGAAGCCTTCCGCCGACAACGTCGCGCACCACGATCGTAAGAGCGCGATCACTTCGCCCTCGGCACCGGGCGCGAAGCCGGTGTCGAGCACCAGCGCACGCACGCTCTCTTCGGAGCCGTCCGGCCCCTCCCGCAGCACCCGAAGGCCCGCCCGCCAGACACCGACCACGGCCTGCTCGCCTACCAGCAGATGCGTCCACCCGTACGCGTGCGGCTCGCGATCGAGCCGCGTCGCCAGTCGCTCGATCGTGTAGGGCACGAACAGCTCCTCGCGCTCGTGCGCGGCGTTGATCAGCGCGACGATGCGCGTCGCGTCCCCGGCCGTTGCCGGGCGCCCCCGAGGAGCACCGGCCTGGGCGCGGCAGTCGATCACCACGCGTTCGGGGCGCACCGACCAGGTCGGCACCGGCACCATCCGGAGCGCGGTGTCGTTGCCGACCGCGACGTAGGCGTACGAGACCTGCATCGTGCGGGCGTGGCGCTCCATTTCGGCGCCGTTCAACGCGCTGAAGAGACCACCGCCCCCGGCCTCGGGCAGGATGCGGCTGTGGTGCAGGTAGGTCCCCCAGATCGGCACACCGCCGACCCGCAGCTCGGTGGTCCGCATGCAGTGCAGGGCGACGATGGCCCCGTCCCGTTCGGCCACTGCCGCGTCGGTGTCACCGACCAACCGCGCGCCGGCGAAATGGTCCTCGCCCCGGTCGTAGGTGACCCGCACGTCGCCGATCACCACCGGACAGCGGCGTTCGACGTCACGCAGGGCCGCCGCGTCGCTCGGGCGCGCGAGTCGCAGCGTGACCCCCGCGGGCGGCGCCAGGACAGCGACCGCCACGCGGATGCGATGCGGCGGCGCCTCTTCGAGCTGTGCCCAGGCCCGCCACGCGCGACCGCGCGCATCCTCGAGCAGGGCCGCCGCGAAGTCGTCACGCCACGGCTCGTACGACCGAACGGTGAACGGTCCGATCGCAGCGGCGAAGTGCGCACACATCATGCGCCGCACCGGTGGCGGTGGCCCGGGCGGCTCGCTCAGCCACTCGGTGCTGACGTTCTCGTCGGTCGACGTGGCGGCGCCGTCACGAAGACGGTCGAGGAACCATGTCAGTCGCCGTCCTGCGACCGTTGCTTGCAGCTCGGCGGGCGTCACATCGACCATACCGCTCGCTAGCATGTACGTCGGAGCGTCCGCCATTCCCTTCTCTTGCCGATCGCTACAGTCGCTGCCGTGTCCGTGGTCCCCCGCCTCCTGCTCGTCACCGACCGCCACGCGACCGGCGGCCGGCCGCGATCTCGTCGACGCCGTCACCGCCGCGCCCGACGCCGGCCTCCGCGCGAGCCAGGTCCACGAGAAGGATCTGCCCGGGCGACGGCTAGGTGTAGGGTCCCAGCATGAGATACAGCCCATGGATGCTCGCCCCCGTCCTTCTCCTGCTGGTCTCCGGACGGACGTCAGCCGGTGGTGACCACGCGATGATGTCGGGAAGTGCAGAAGACGCGCGGCAGCCGCTTCCCCTCCTGGCGAGGATGGCCGCGCACCAGAAGCAGAACATGCGCGAGCACCTCGCGGCGGTCCAGGCGATCGTCGCCGCGATCGCTCGCGACGACATGGACGCCGTTGCCACGGCTGCGGCGCGTATCGGATACTCCGAGTCCATGGGGCAGATGTGCGAGCACATGGGGGCGGCGGCGCCTGGCTTCACCACCCTGGCCCTGGCCTTTCACCGCACGGCCGACGGCATCGGCGACGCTGCCCGGCGCGGTGATCGCGCCGGTGTCCTGTCCGCGCTCGACCGGACGCTGCAGGCCTGCGTCGGCTGCCACGCCGCGTACCGGCAGGAGGTCGTGGACGACGAGACGTGGAAGCGGCTCACCGCTCCCGCGACACCGCCGTGATTTAGCGAACCAACCCCTCCAGCGGGCTCGACGCGCTCGCGTGCAGCTTCGCCGGGATCCGCCCCGCCAGAAACGCCTTCCGCCCCGCCTCGACACCGAGCTTCATCGCCTCCGCCATCAGCACGGGATCGCGCGCCCCCGCGATCGCCGAGTTCATCAGCACCGCATCGCACCCGAGCTCCAACGCCTCCGCCGCGTGCGACGCCGTCCCGACCCCCGCGTCGACGATCACCGGTACGCGGCTCTGCTCGATGATGATGCGCAGGTTGTACGGATTCCGTATCCCGAGCCCCGAGCCGATCGGCGCCGCCAGCGGCATCACCGCCGAGCAGCCGATGTCCTCGAGCCGCTTGCAGGCGACGGGATCGTCGGTGACGTACGGCAGCACCTGGAACCCCTCCTTCACGAGCTGCCTCGCCGCCTCGATCGTCGCCGTGACGTCGGGGAAGAGCGTCTTCTCGTCGCCGATGACCTCGAGCTTCACCAGCGTGCCGACGCCCGCCTCGCGCGCCAGGCGGCAGGTGCGGACGGCCTCCTCGGCGGTGTAGCAGCCGGCGGTGTTGGGCAGGATCGTGAAGCGGTCGAGCGGCAGGTAGTCGAGCAGGTTCTCCTTGCCGGCGTCGGTGATGTTCACGCGGCGCACGGCGACGGTGATGATCTCGGCGCCGGCGGCGTCCGTCGCGCGGCGCGTCTCCTCGAACGAGCGGTACTTGCCGGAGCCGACGATGAGCCGCGAGCGGTACTCCTTGCCGGCGAGAACGAAGGGATCGAGGTTGGTCATGGTCAGCCGCCTCCGACGAAGTGGATCACCTCGACGACGTCGCCGTCGTGGAGCGTGGTGTGCGCATACTCGGCGCGCGGAACGACGGCCCGATTCACCTCGACCGCGATGCGCCGCGGGCCCAGCCCGAGCGCGGTGACCAGGTCGGCGACCGTGGCGCCCTCGGACAGCGCGTGCGGCTCGTCGTTCACCGTCACCTGCACCGTGATCGGTAGATATCGCCTGGTCCGCGAGGTGACAACACCATCCCGCCTTGGTAAACCCGACCCTTCGCCCCCCATGGTCCACGTCGAAGGAAGACCCACGGTCGCCGAGGTGAGCCTCGGTGCCCTGCGGGAGAATTGTCGCCAGGCGCGGACCCTCGTCGGCGATCGCGTGGGCGTGCTCGCGGTGGTGAAGGCCGATGGCTACGGCCATGGCGCCGTCGCGTCGGCGAAGGCCTTCCTCGAGGCTGGCGCGGTGGGCCTCGGCGTCTCGCTCGCGGCCGAGGGGCTCGAGCTGCGACGGGCCGGCATCACGGCGCCGATCGTCGTCCTCGGCGGCGTGTTCGACGGCGAGGAGCCGATGGTGGTCGCCAACGACATGGCGGCCGCGGTGTGGACGCTCGACCGCGCGCGCTCGCTCGGCAAGGCCGCGGAGACGGCGGGGAAGGTGGCGGCACTCCACGTCAAGGTGAACACCGGCATGACGCGCCTCGGCCTCGACGTCGACGAGGTGCGCGCCTTCGGCACCGCCGTCCGCGACGTGCCGCACGTGCGCGTCGCCGGTGTGTTCTCGCACTTCGCGTCCGCCGACGCGGTCGACACCGCAACGGCGCACGCGCAGCGCGAGCGCTTCCGCCGCGCCGTGGACGAGCTGCACGCGGCCGGCGTCGAGCCCGAGTTCGTGCACCTCGCCAACAGCGCCGCCGTGCTGTGCGAGCCCGAGGCGCACTTCAATCTCGTGCGGCCGGGCCTCATGCTCTACGGCTACGCGCCCGCGCCGCACCTCGCTCAGGTGGCGGCGTTGCAGCCGGCGATGCGGCTCCGCACCCGCATCGCACAGACCCGCCGCATCCCGTTCGACACGCCGGTCGGCTACGGCGGCACGTGGGTGGCGTCGCGGCCGTCCACCATCGCCACGCTCCCGCTCGGCTACGCCGACGGCCTGCACCGCCTGGCGTCGAACCGGGCGCAGATGCTGGTCGGTGGACGCCGCGTCGACATCGCCGGCCGCGTCTGCATGGATCACACCATGCTCGACGTCACCGCGGTGACGAGTGCTGCGGCGGGCGATCACGTCGTCGTCTTCGGCAGCCAGGGCCGCGAGGTCATCGGCGCGCAGGAGCTGGCTGCGTGGACCGACACCATCACCTATGAAGTGCTGACGTCCGTCGGCAAGCGCGTCCCGCGCGTCTATGTGGAGGAGTTCGATGGCTAAGGTGACGCGAGCGCTGCTCAGCGTGAGTGACAAGCGCGGGCTCGTCGAGCTGGCGCGCGGCCTGCACGCCCTCGGCGTGCAGATGCTCTCGACGGGTGGCACCGCCAAGGCGCTGTCCGACGCCGGGCTGCCGGTGACGCAGGTGAGCGACTTCACCGGCTTCCCCGAGATGCTCGACGGGCGCGTGAAGACGCTGCACCCGAAGATCCACGGCGGGCTGCTCGGCCGCCGTGATCTCCCCGAGCACCAGGCCGCGATGCGCGAGCACGGCATCGAGAACATCGACCTCGTGGTCGTGAACCTCTACCCGTTCCAGCAGACGGTCGCGAAGCCGGGGACGACGCTCGAGGAGGCGATCGAGCAGATCGACATCGGCGGCCCGTCGATGCTGCGCTCGGCGGCGAAAAACCACGCGTCGGTGACGGTGCTCGTCGACCCCGACGACTACCCCGGTGTCCTGGCCGAGCTGCAGGGGTCAGGCGGCGAGGTGTCGGCGGCGACGAACCGTCGGCTGGCGCAGAAGGTGTTCCACACCACCGCGGTCTACGACGGCGCCATCGCCGACTATCTCGGCGCCGAGGCCGAGCGCCACTTCGGCCAGACGTTCCACTGGGGCGGCCGCAAGGCCATCGACATGCGCTACGGCGAGAACCCGCACCAGCAGGCGGCGCTCTACGGCGACTTCCTGAAGGTCGCCGAGCCGCTGCACGGCAAGGAGCTGTCGTACAACAACGTCGTCGACTGCGACGCCGCCATCGCGCTGGCGACGGAGTTCCTGAGTGACACGCAGCCCGCCATCGCCATCCTGAAGCACAACACGCCGTGCGGCGTCGGCGTCGGCGCCGATGCGCTGGCGGCGTGGAAGGCGGCCTACGCCACCGACCCCGAGTCGCCGTTCGGCGGCATCATCATTTGTACGAAGCCGTGGACGCTGGCGCTGGCCGAGGCGGTGGACGAGCTCTTCACCGAGGTGCTGATCGCGCCGTCCTTCGAGCCCGACGCGCTCGAGCGGCTGCGGAAGAAGAAGAACCGCCGCCTGGTGCGCTGGCATCCGACGGCCGTCGCCGCGAACGCGCCGGTGGTGCGCGGCGTGCGCGGCGGGCTGCTGGTGCAGGACGCCGACGCGCCGGGCCCCGAGTTCGACGCCGCCAAGGTCGTCACCACGCGCCAGCCCACCGACGCCGAGCGCACGGCGATGCGATTCGCGTGGCGAGTCGTGAAGCACGTCAAGTCGAACGCCATCGTGTTCGCCGGCCCGGATCGCACGCTGGCCGTCGGCGGCGGACAGACGTCGCGCGTCGAGGCGATCCGCAACGCGGTGGCGCGGGCAGCGAGGCTCGACATCTCGTTACAGGGCTCCGTGTTGGCAAGCGATGCCTTCTTCCCATTCCCGGACGGCCTGGAAGAGGCCGCGTCGGCCGGGGCCGTCGCGTTCGTGCAGCCCGGTGGCAGCACGCGCGACGACGAGGTGATCCGCGCCGCCGACGCGCGCGGCGTGGCGATGCTGCTGACGGGTGTGCGGCATTTCCGTCACTGAGATGCAGACGGCAACCGCCGTGGCCGCCCTCGCGGCCGGCCGGCTCGTGGTGTTCCCCACGGAGTCGGTCTACGGCCTCGGCGCCGACGCCCGCTCGGTCGACGCGGTCGATCGACTGGTGACGGTGCGCGGGCGCGATCCGGGAAAGCCCATCCTGGTGCTCGTCCGCGACCTCGCGATGGCGGCGACGGTGACGACGGACGTCTCCGAGGCGGCGCGACGACTCGCGACGCGCTTCTGGCCCGGGCCGCTCACGTTGGTCCTGCCGGCGCGCGACGATCTGCCGCCGCCGCTCACCGCCGGCACGGGGACCATCGGCGTGCGTGTGTCGAGCCATCCGATGGCCGCGGCGCTGGTCGCCGGGCTCGGCGGGCCCGTCACCGCACCCAGTGCGAATCCGCCTGGCGCCACGCCGCCCAGCGACATCGCGTCGGCGCGTGCCTACTTCGGCGAGGCGGTCGACGCCTACGTCGACGCCGGCGACCTGCACGGCGGTGCGTCCACCGTCGCCGTCGTCGAAGGCGATCGCGTGCGCGTGCTCCGCCCCGGCCCCGTCACCGAAGCGGCGCTGCAGCAGGCGCTGACCGACGCATGAACATGAGGATCGTCAGATGGCAGTGGTGAATCCCTTCCGCGGCGTGCGCTACGACGGCAGCCATGTCGCCGACCTGGCCGACGTGCTGGCGCCGCCCTACGACGTCATCTCGCCCGCCCAGCAGGAGGCGCTCTACGCGCGCAGCCCGTACAACGTCGTGCGCCTGATCCTGCCGCGCGACGCCGACCGCGGCGCGGCGGCGTCGGAGACGTTGCGGCGCTGGATGGCGGAGCGCGTGCTGGCGCAGGACGTCGAGCCCGCGCTCTACTTCTACTCGCAGCGCTTCACGCTGCCCGACGGCTCGTCGCACACTCGCGACGGCATCCTCTGCCGGCTCGGCCTCGAGCCGTTCTCCACCGGCGTCGTGCGCCCACACGAGCGCACCTTCCCGGGCCCGAAGGCCGATCGCCTCGCGCTGCTGCGCGCGACGGGTGCCTATCTGAGCCCGATCTTCGGCATGTACGCGCGGCCCGGCGAGCGGCTCCGCGACGTCGCCGGCGTCGCCGGCACGCCCACCGTGAGCGTCACCATGCCGCACGGCGAGACGCACCGGCTGTGGCGCGTGACGGCACCCGAGGCCATCGCGCGCGTGCAGGCGGCGCTGGCAGCGGAGACCATCTTCATCGCCGACGGGCACCACCGCTACGAGACGGCGCTCAACTACCACGCCGAGGGCGGCGGCTCGGGCTCGATCCTGGCCTTCCTCTCGAACATGGCCGAGGAGGGCCTCGTCATCCTGCCCACGCATCGGCTCGTGAAGACGCCGCTGAAGCTCGCGCCCGCTGCGCTCGAAGCGCGGCTCGCGGAGGCGTTCGCGGTGGAGCCCCTCGAGGCCGGTGCGCCGCGGCCGCCGGGTGTCATCGACTGCGTGCTGCCCGATCGCCGGTTGCGGCTCCGGCCTCGTGCCGGCGTCGCCGAAGGACTGACGGACATACCCGCGTCGGTGCGGGCGCTCGACGTCGCCATCCTGCACGAGGCCATCCTGCGGCCCATCCTCGGTGTCACGCCGCAGGACCTCGCCTTCACCCACGACGACGCCGAGGCGTTCGAGGCCGTATCGGGCGGCCAGGCGACGGCGGCGTTCCTGCTCAATCCCCCGACGATGGCCGAGGTGCGTGCCGTCTGCCTGGCGGGGGAGCTCATGCCCGAGAAGTCGACGTACTTCTATCCGAAGCTGGCCGACGGCATGGTGTTCGACCTGGTCGGACCGCCCTGGATCTGAGGAGCGCGGAACGTGGAAACGAAGCGACCCACCTATCCCGACGCCGAGGCGCTGCTCGGCCTCTACTTCCCCGTCCTCGACCACGGCTTCGTGTCGCTGGTCGACTACATGGGCTCGGACGAGGACGTCGAGCGCGCGGCGCGGGTGTCGTACGGCTACGGGACGCGACGCACGAGCCAGACGCGCGGCCTGGTCCGCTACCTCCGTCGCCATCACCACACCACGCCGAGCGAGATGGTGGAGATGAAGTTCCACTGCGCCATGCCGGTGTTCGTGGCGCGGCAGTGGATCCGCCATCGCACCGCGAGCGTGAACGAGTACAGCGGTCGCTACAGCCTGCTGCCGCTGCTGTTCTACCGGCCGGAGCCGTCCGAGCTGGCGGTGCAGAGCGCGTCGAACCGCCAGGGCCGCGCGGCGCAGCCCGTCGACGACCCGCTGTATGCCGAGGCGGTGCAGCGCTGGGAGCGGCTGCGTGGCCTCAGCGCCGAGCACTACGAGTGGCTCGTGCAGCACGACGTCGCGCGCGAGCTGGCGCGCATCGACCTGCCGCTGTCGATCTACACGCAGTGGTACTGGAAGGTCGACCTGCACAACCTGCTGCACTTCCTGACCCTGCGCATCGATCCGCACGCGCAGTACGAGATCCGCGCCTTCGCCCGCGTCATGGCTGGCATGGTGCAGCGCGTGGCGCCGCTCAGCTTCGAGGCGTGGCTCGACTACGACGTCCACGGCGCGCCGCTGTCGCGCGCCGAGCTGGCGGCGCTCCGCCGCCTCGTGCAGGTGACGGGGAAGGGTCTCGAGGCGCAGCCGGGCATGGTCACCGCCGCCGAGATGGACGCGCTGGGGTTGTCGTCGCGCGAGATCGAGGAGCTGTGCGCCAAGCTGGCGCCGGCCGGCCCGCGCGACGATCTGTCGCTCGATCTCACCGTCGCGCATCCTCCGGAGTACTTCGCGCGGCGCATGGAGGCGGCCGTCCCCACGGTCGATCGGACGTCGTGAGCGAGGCGCCGCCGACGGACGTCCCGCGCGTCGTCCGGCAGGGGGTGCGCCTCTTCAACATCGGCCGCTACTTTTCGGCGCAGCAGGCGTGGGAGGCGGCGTGGCGCGACGCCGATGGCGCCGATCGGCCGTTTCTCGAAGCCCTCGTGCAGCTCGCCGGTGGCATGCATCTGCGCACCCGGCGCGGCGGCACCCGCGGCGCCGAGCACCTGCTGTCGCAGGCGCTGGCCACGCTCGAGGACTTCCGTCCCACCACCCACGGCATCGACGTCGACGCCGCGCTCACCGACTTCGGGGCGTACGTGACCTGGATGAAGGAGGTGCGTCGCCCGCACCGCCTCCTCGATCGGCTCCGCATTCCGCGATTGCGCTGATGGAGCCGACGCTCGAAGAGGTGCGTGCCGGATTGCGGGCCGCCCGCTACGTCACCACGCCGCGGGTCGAGACGGCGCTCTTCCTGACGCTGACGCTCGGCAAGCCGCTGCTCGCGGAAGGGCCGGCCGGTGCCGGCAAGACCGAGCTCGGCAAGGTCCTCGCGTCGATGCTCGGCACCGACCTGCTGCGGCTCCAGTGCTACGAGGGGCTCGACGAGGCGCGCGCGCTCTTCGAGTGGAACTACCAGAAGCAGCTGCTGCGGATCCAGGCCGATCGCGACGCCGGCCGCGCCTGGGACGAGGTGGCGCACGACGTCTTCGGCCGCGACTTCCTGCTCGAGCGGCCGCTGCTGCGCGCCATCACGGCGCCGCGGCGGGTCGTGCTGCTCATCGACGAGATCGACAAGGCCGACCCGGAGTTCGAGGCCTTCCTGCTCGAGGTGCTGAGCGACTTCCAGGTGAGCGTGCCCGAGCTGGGCACGCTCACGGCGCGGCACCGGCCCGTCGTCGTGCTGACGTCGAATCGCTCGCGCGAGCTGTCGGAAGCGTTGCTGCGCCGCTGTCTGCACCTCTTCGTCGACTTCCCGGGGCCCGAGAAGGAGGCCGAGATCATCGCCCTCAAGGTCCCCGAGCTCGACGAGCGCCTGCGCGCCCAGGTGGCGCGCTTCATGGCCGGGCTCCGCAAGCTCGATCTCAGGAAGGCGCCCAGCATCGCGGAGACGCTCGACTGGGCACGCGGGCTCTGTGCGCTCGGCGTGCGCGAGCTCGATGCCGCCACCGTCCGCCAGACGCTGGCCCTGGTGCTGAAGCACGAGGACGACGTGCGCAAGGCGGACGCCAAGGTAGGTGCCCTCGTGGCGTCCACCGCTGCACGCTGACGTGCCGCTGGTGGCACACCCCTGACACGTTCGTGCGGGGTGCCCCATACTGGGCCTCGCGCCACCCATGGCATCGGGCTTGCTGCCCGATACCGCAGGTGTCGTCCGCACCCGCCATCCCCGTCCCGATCGACCGCCTGCACCAGCTCTTCGTGCTGAACCTGGCGCTGCAGCTCTTCGACGGCGTGGCGACGTACCAGGGCTTCCACCTCTGGGGCGAGGGCAACCCGCTCGTGCTGCAGGCGATGCCATACTGGGGCACCGTCGGGACGCTGATGCTGTTCAAGGCGAAGGCCTGCGGCTTCCTGGTGCTGCTGCGACGGGCGGGCGAGCTGCCGCTCGCCTACGAGTCGCTCGTCGTGCTGGCGACCACCTACACGTTCTTCTCGTTCATCCCCTGGATGAGCCGCCTGCTGTCGCTTCTCCACGCCTGAGCGGCTACCACGGCGGGTGTGCGCGCCCGCGTGCTCGACTTCGTCCAGGACCTGCGCCGTCACGGGCTCGCCGTGTCCGTCGCGGAGAGCATGGACGCACTGGCGGCCGTCGGCGCCGCCGGCGTCGAGCGCGAGGTGCTGCGCGAGGCGCTGGCCGCGACGCTGGTGAAGGACGAGCGCGATCGCCCCACGTTCGATCCGCTGTTCGAGGTGGCGTTCCCGCTGGTCGGCGTGCCGGCCGTTGCCACGCGACCGAAGCGCCGTCGCGCGCAGTCGGCGGAGCCGGGCGTCGGTCGGGGCGAGGGGGAGGGCGAGGGGCGAGCGCGCGAGCCGTCACCCGAGGCCCGTGGTGGCCGCGCGTCGCCACCCGACGATGCGAAGGGGGCGCGGTCGCGTCGTGCGACGCGGGAGGCGTTGATGACGCAGCCGTTCGCCGCGTTCACCGCGCGCGACGTCGGCGAGGCGCGCGAGCTCGTCCGCGAGCTGGGCGCGCGCTTGCGCGGCCGGCTCGCACGCCGCGAACGACGCACGCGGCAGGGCCGCATCGACCTGCGTCGCACACTCCGCGCCGCCACCGCGAGCGGCGGTGTGCCGCTGGTGCTGCGCCGTCGTACCCGCCGCCCCGGACGCCCCGACCTGGTGGCGTTGTGCGACCTGTCGGGCTCGGTGGCGGCGGCGAGCGAGCTGCTGCTCGGGCTGCTGGCGCCGGCGGACGTCTTCTTCCGCCGCGTCCACCTGTTCGCCTACGTCGACCGGCCGTGCCCGGTGTCGATCGAGCGCGGCCACGTCGCCCCGGGCGCGCCGCTCGATCTGCACGCGCGCTCCGACTTCGGGCGGGTGCTCCAGACGCTGTGGCACGAGCACGCTGGGCTGTTCGGGCGCACGACGTTGCTGCTGATCCTCGGCGACGCCCGCAACAACCGGCTGCCACCGCGGGCCGACGTCCTGCGCGCGCTGCGCGAGCGCGTGCAGCGCATCGTCTGGCTCGTGCCCGAGCCGCGCCAGCGCTGGGACACCGGCGACAGCGTGCTGCGGCTCTACGCGCCGTCGTGCGACGCGGTGGTGGAGTGCACCGACCTGGCGACGATGCTCGGGGCCGTGCGTGACGCGCTCTGATCGCGTACATCGAAGACCCCATGCCGATCGCCATCGCCCGCACCGACGAGATCGCTCCCGGGAGGAGCCGGAAGTTCCTGCTCACCTGCGACGGCCGCGAGCTCGAGTGCTTCGTCGTCAACGTCGGCGGCGCCTTCCACGCCTACGTGAACCGCTGTCGCCACGTGCCGATGGGGCTCGACTGGGTGGAGAACCAGTTCTTCACCGAGGACGCCCAGTTCCTGCAGTGCGCCACCCACGGCGCGTACTACGTGCCCGACACCGGGGAGTGCATCGCCGGTCCGCCGTGCGGCAAGGCGTTGCATCGCGTGCCCATCACGATCGACGCGACGCAGACGATCCATGCGGACTGCCCGATCGGGCTGCCCGACGACTGACCTATTCGGGTTCGTCCCCGAAGTGGGCGCGGGTGATGCGCTCCTTCAGGTATTCGAGCGTGCCGAGGTCTTCGATGATGTCGCCGCCGGTGTCGTAGAAGAAGATCTCACCGTTCTTGTTCCGTCCCACCGCGACGAGCCACTCGAGATCGTCCCGATCCTCCAACAGGTAGTTGATGGTCTGCGCCACCCCCTTGCCTGGAATGATCGTGACTTTGGGACGGGCGGGACGTTCGGTTTGCTTCGGCATCCGGGCGGTGACCTCCGCGGCGAAGAAGGGGACGCCGGTCGGCACGGCGCTCGGCCGGCACGATAGGCGCCGACCCCCATCAAGTCAATAGGAATTCCGCAACGGATTCGATGTGATACGTCTGCGGAAAGAGATCCACGGGCTGGACGCGCGCGAGCTGGTAGCCGAGCCCGGTGAGCGTGCGCGCATCGCGCGCGAGGGTGGCCGGATCGCACGAGACGTAGACGATCCGTGGCGCGCGACAGGCGGCGATGTGGCGCAGGGGGCCTGCCGCCCCCGCGCGTGGTGGGTCGAGGACGATCACGTCGACCGCACGGTCGCGCCACGCGGCGAGCGCCGACGTCACGTCGCCGGCCTCGAAGGTCGCGCCGTCGATGCCGAGCCGGGTGGCGTTGCTGCGGGCGGCGTCCGCCGCGACACCGCTCTGCTCGATGCCGTGGACGCGGGCGCCGCGGCGTGCCAGCGGCAGGGCGAAGTTGCCGGCGCCGCAGTAGAGGTCGAGCGCGGTCGTGCCGGCGGCCGGGGACGCGAAGTCGAGCACGGTCGCCACCAGGGCGAGGTTCGCCGCCGGATGCACCTGCGCGAACACGTCGGCGGGGACCTCCAGGACGAGGTCGGGCTCGGGCAGGACGTGCACGATCGGATCGCCGAGCGTGAGGCGCGCGCCGCCGCCCGCGAGCACGATGCCACGCACGGCGGGCTCCGACGCGAGGAGCGCGTCGCTCGCGGCGCGATCGGTGTCGCCGGGACGGCCGCGGACCGACGCGACCAGGACGATGCCCTCGGGGGCCGCGGCGATCGTGACACGCTCCGGGCCGGCACGCAGCGCGCCTACCCACCGACGGACGAGCGGCAGGTGCGCCGTCAGCATCGGGGCGGCGATCGGACAGTCGTCGACGGTGACGAGATCGTGCGAGCGGGCGCGCCGGTAGCCGAGACGCTCGCCGTCGATGGCGAGCGCGATGCGGGCCCGATAGCGCCAGGTGTCGCCGGCGAGCGCGGGCAGCACCGGCACGTCGCGCAGACCGCCGAGGCGGGCGAGCTGCTCGGCGACGATGGCGGTCTTGGCGGCGCGCTGTGCCGTCGCATCCACGTGCTGCCACTGACAGCCCCCGCACACCCCGAAGACGTCGCACGCGGGCGGCACGCGATCGGGGCCCGGCGACAGCACCGACGTGAGGGTGGCGCGCAGGAAGTGCGGTCGCCGCTCGTACGGCACGGCGACGACGCGGTCGCCCGCTGCCGCATAGGGGATGAACACCACCTGGCCGTCGTGACGTGCGAGCGCATCGCCGCCGTAGGTGAGGCGCTCGACCTCGAGCGTGAGTGGCGCGTCGGACACGGTCGCTCGTTAGCGCATCCGCCGCCTCCGGGCGCAAGGGGGGCGAATTTGCGGGCGGGTGCGGGAAATGTGCTAGACGGATCGCCCACCCATGTCGGCACGACGTCTCCCCGGCACGGCCGTCCGCGTTCGGCGCGGCCAACGCCGTGATCTCGCGCGCGTGCGGGTCCTGCTCGGCATGGACGACGCCCCCGACCGCGAGCGCCATCTCCGGCGCCAGCTCGACGACCTCGGCAGCGACGTCTACGTCGCCGAGGCGGACGGTGGCGAGATCGTGGGGGTGGTCGCCATCGCCTACCTGCGGTCGCTGCGGCAGGGCCGCTGGTCGGCGGTGCTGGACGCGGCGCGGTCGCCGCACGAGGCCAGCGCGCCGCTCCTCGACCACCTGATCGCCTTCGCGGAGGAGCGGGCACGCAAGCGCGGCTGCCGACGGCTGAGCGCCTGGATCGAACCCGACGACGGCGCGCTGCGGGCGGCGCTGACGTCGCGCGGCTATCACGCCGGCGAGGTGATGACCGCCGAGCTGGCCCTGGTAGAGGGGGGCTGAATGCGCCCCGAATCCCAGGTCGGCGACGGCGCGCGGCGGACGGCGTCGGAGCGGTTCAAGAGCCTCCTCGAGCGCAAAGCGGGTGGGGCGGACGCGGCGCGCCTCGCCACCTTCGCACGCCTCCTGCTCGCCCGTCCGAGCGGCTACGTCACCGAGCTCGCCGAGGAGGAGGTGGCCGCACTGGTGGTGTCCGCCTTCCGGTTCTTCGCCGGTCCCGGGCCGGCGGTGCGGGTACGGGCGATCACGCCCGACTACGCCACCGACGGGTGGGATGCGCCGGTCACCATCGTCGAGACCATCCTCGGCGACCGGCCCTTCATCGTCGACACCGTGCGCGAGGAGCTGCGTGCGCAGGGCTTCGAGGCGCTGACGCTGCTGCATCCCATCCTGGCCGTGCACCGCGACGCGACCGGGGCCCTCGAGAGCATCGGTGCGCCGGTGCGTGCCGACGGCCGCGAGTCGTTCCTGCACGTCGCCGTCGCCCGCACCACCGAGCGCGACCGCCTCGCGCGGTTGGCGACCGGCGTGCAGGAGCGGCTGGAGGACGTGCAGCTCGTCACCGACGACTTCGGCGCCATGCGCGAACGCGCCGAGGCCACCGCCGCCGAGCTCGATCGGCTCGCGGGCGGCGAGCGTGCCACCGAAGCCGCCGCGGCGGCCGAGTTCGTGCGCTGGCTCGTCGACGGCAGCTTCGTCTTCCTCGGCTCGCGCGAGTACGTCCTCGACGGCACCGGTGAGGCCACCACCGTGCAGCAGCGCGCCGGCAGCGGTCTCGGCCTGCTGCGACGCGAGGAACGCTCCGTCTTCGTCACGCCGCGACGACTGACCGAGCTGGCGCCCGTCGTGCGACTGCGGCTCGACGGGCGCCACCTCGTCACCGTGACGAAGACCCTGGCGCGCTCGCCGGTGCACCGTCGCGTGCCGATGGACGACATCGGCATCGTGCAGCTCGATGCCGCCGGCCGCGTCGTCGGCGAGCGGCGCTTCCTCGGGCTCCTGACGTCGAAGGCGCGGGCGGAGGAGGCGGCGGACGTGCCGTTGCTCCGTCGCACGCTGCGCCAGGTGCTCGCCGCCGAGCAGGCGGTCGAGGGCAGCCACGACTGGAAGGAGATCGTCTCGGTCTTCAACACCATGCCGAAGGGGGCGCTGTTCAGCGGCACCCCGGCGGAGATCCGCGCCGAGGTGCAGACCATCGTCGCCGCCACCCGCAGCGACGAGGTGATGGTGTCGGTCCAGCCGCGGCAGGACGGTGCGCGGCTGAGCGTCCTCGTCGTCATGCGCGAGGCGCGGCTGTCCGGCGCGGCGCAACCGCGCATCGAGGCCGCGGTCATCGGGCGGCTCGGCGGCATCCTGCTCGAAGAGCATCTGCACATGGGCGACGACGATCACGTCCGCCTCCATCTGCTGTTCGCGCCCGCGCGGCCGCCGTCGGGCGCCGGCGAGCTGGCGGTGCTGCGCGAGGCGATCGAGAACGCCGTGCAGTCGTGGGAGGATCGCCTGCGCGAGCATCTCGGCGAGCACCTCGGCCAGGCCGAGGCGCTGCGGCTCGTCGGGCGCTGGGGCCGCGCGTTTCCGCTCGACTATCGGGTCGGGGTCGAGCCCGAGCGCGCGCTCGCCGACATCGAGCTGCTCGAGGCCGTGGTGCAGGGCGAGGGCACGCAGGTGGCCCTGGCCGACGGCGACGGCGTCACCGCGCTGCGCGCCTACGTCGCCGGCGCGCCGCTGGTGCTCGCCGACGTCCTCCCCGTCCTGGAGCATCTCGGCCTCCGCGTCCTGAACGAGGATCGCGTCACCGTGACGCCGGCGGGACAGCCGCCACTGCACATCCATCGGTTCCTCGTGCACGACCGGCAGGGGCGTGCGCTCGACCTGCCCGCCGTGGCGACGCGGCTCCGCCAGGCACTGCTCGCGATCTGGCGTGGCCGGGCCGCTGACGACGTCCTGAACCGTCTCGTGGTGGAGGCCGAGCTCGACTGGCGCGCCGTCGAGTGCCTGCGCGCCTACGCCGGCTGGGCCGTGCAGGCGGGGCTCGGCCGGCGTGCGGAGGTGCAGGCCGCCCTGATCGAGCACCCGCGCGCCGCGACGGCGTTGTTCGCCTGCTTCGCGGCGCGCTTCCGCCCCGACGGCAACGCCACCGACCCGCGTGCGGCCTTCCTGGCGAGCCTCGAGACGGTGCCGAGCCTGCGGCAGGACGCCATCCTGCGCGGTCTCCTCGCCGCCGTCGAGGCCACGGTGCGCAGCAACGTCTTCGCGCGCCCCGACGACTGCGACTGGGTCGCCATCAAGCTGCGCGCCGCCGATCTGACGCTGCTGCCGGCGCCGCGGCCGCTCTACGAGATCTACGTCTCCGGCCAGCGCGTCGAGGGCATCCACCTCCGCGCCGGTCGGATCGCCCGCGGCGGCATCCGGCTCAGCGATCGTCCCGACGACTTCCGCACCGAGGTGCTCGGGCTCATGAAGACGCAGACGGTGAAGAACGCCGTCATCGTCCCGACCGGCGCCAAGGGCGGGTTCGTGCCACGACGTGGAACCGCGGCTCCCGACGCGTACCGTGCGTTCATCCGCGCGCTCCTCGACCTCACCGACAACCTGGTCGACGGTCGCGTCGTCCATCCGCGCGGGCTCGTGGTGCACGACGAGCCGGACCCGTACTTCGTGGTCGCCGCCGACAAGGGCACCGCCACGTTCTCCGACGTCGCCAACGCGATCGCCGTCGAGCAGGGCTTCTGGCTCGGGGACGCCTTCGCGTCGGGCGGGTCGCAGGGCTACGACCACAAGGCGCTCGGCATCACGGCGCGCGGGGCCTGGGAATGCGCCCGCACCCACTTCCGAGAGCTCGCGCTCGACGTCGATCGCGCGCCGATCACGGTCGTCGGCATCGGCGACATGGGCGGCGACGTGTTCGGCAACGGCCTGCTGTGCTCGGAGGCGCTGCGGCTGCGCGCCGCCTTCAACCACCGCCACGTCTTCCTCGATCCCGATCCCGACCCCGCGCGCAGCGCGGCCGAGCGGGCGCGACTCTTCCGCGCGGTGCAGGGCTGGGACGCCTACGATCGGGCCCTGCTGTCGCCCGGCGGCATGATCGTCGAGCGCGCGGCGAAGCAGGTGGTGCTCACGCCCGAGGTGCGCAGCATGCTCGGCGTCTCCGAGGAGGCGCTCAGCGGCGAGGCCCTGGTGCGCGCGGTGCTGCGGCTCGACGCCGACCTCCTCTGGAACGGCGGCATCGGCACCTACGTGCGCGACGTCGCCGAGAGCGACGTCGCGGTGGGCGACCCCGCCAACGACAGCGTGCGCGTCACGGCGCCCGACCTGCGCGTGCGCGTCGTCGCCGAGGGGGGCAACCTGGGCTTCACGCAGCGCGCGCGCATCGCCTACGCGCTCGCCGGCGGACGCATCAACACCGACGCGGTCGACAACTCGGCCGGCGTCGACTGCTCCGACCACGAGGTCAATCTCAAGATCTGCCTGCAGCCGGTCGTGGAAGCCGGGCGGCTCGACACGGCGGCGCGCAATGCGCTGCTCGAGGCGATGCGCGACGACGTCGTGCGCCACGTCCTGGCGCACAATCGGCGCCAGAGCCGGCTCCTCGGCATCGATCAGCTGCGCAGCCGCACGCGCCTCGCCGACTTCCGCGATCACACCGCCGACCTCGAGCGGGTGGCCGGGCTCGACCGGGCGCTCGAGTCGCTGCCCGATCGCACGGCGTTGCGGGCCCGTCGCGGCGAGTTCCTCGGCCTGACGCGACCGGAGCTGGCCGTCCTGATGGCGTACACGAAGCTGCGCCAGCAGAACGAGCTGCTGGCGTCGCCCGTGCTCGACGATCCGCTCTTCGAGCCGTACCTGCTGTCCTACTTCCCCGAACGCCTTGTGGCGGCGCATCCCGAGGCCGTGCGCGGGCATCGATTGCGGCGCGAGATCATCGCCACGCAGGTGGCGGGCATGCTGGTCGACGGCGTCGGCATGACGTTCGTGCATCGCGTGCGGCGCGCCGTCGGCGTCACCGTGCCGGAAGCGGTGCGGGCGTGGGCCATCGCGTGGACCGTGCTCGAGGGCCCGGGGCTGCTGTGCGATCTCGAAGCCGCCGGCATGGCCGCCGACGACGAGCTCGGCTGCCTTCTCGCGCTGGAAGCCGCCGCCGAGCAGGTGACGCGCTGGGTGCTGCGTCGCACCGACGCGACGCAGTCGGCCGCCGTCGTCGCGCGGACGCTGGCGGATGCCATGGCGCCGGCGCGCGAGGGCCTGGCCGGCTGGGTCGTCGGCAGCGAGGCCGAGGCGCTCCAGAAGCGCGTCGCGGCGCTCGAGATCGCGGGTCTGTCGTCGCCGCTCGCGCGCCGTCTCGCGCTCGCCGAGTGGCTGCCGGCCGTGCTCGACGTGGTGACGGCCTCGCAGGCGCTGGGGCTCGACGTCGCCGAGGCGGGTCGACGGTGGGGTGCGCTCGCCGGTGTCCTCGATTTCGGCTGGCTCCAGGCGCGTCTGGGCGAGGCCGCGGTCGACGACGACCGCTGGCAGCAGCGTGCCACCGAGGCACTCGCGGAGGACCTGCAGGCGGCGCGCCGGCATCTGGTGGCGCTGCCCGACGCCGCCGAGGCGGTGCGTCTGCTGGCGCCGGTGCAGGAGCTCGTTCGTGATCTACGCGCCACCCCCCGGGTGACGCTGGCGGCTCTACTCGTGGTGGCGCGCGAGATCCGTCGTGTGAGCGAACCGCTCACTCCCCCTGCGCGCCCCCGACAGGACTCTCGATGAACGTCATCCGTTTCCTCTTCGCGCTGCTGCTGGGCTTCGTCGTCGGCGCCGGTGTCACGATCTGGTTCGTGCAGTCCGGGGGCGGCGACCTGCTGATCCGTCGCACGGAGGTGGTGCAGGATCTCGAGCGCCGGCTGCGCGAGAACGAGGACCAGCGCACCGCGCTCGGCCGTCAGCTCGAGGACGTCCTCAGCCGCGCCTCACGCATGGAGGCGTCGTTCAGCGAGCTCGAGAAGCGCTTCCGGCAGATCGTCGAGGCGAAGACGGCGGAGGAGCGGGCCGCGCCGGAGAAGCCGGCGGTCGAGCCCCCGCCGTCGATGCCGTGACGCTAGCGCCTGGGGCCGGCGGCGCCCAGGCTGACGAGCTTCAGGAAGGCGCAGATGGCGAGTGCGCCGGCGAATGCGCCGGCCAGCGGATGGCCGCCGATCGACGGCCCGCCGTACCATCCCGTCATGTCGAGGAGGTAGGGGCCGAGATAGAGGCCGAAGAGCCCGGCCAACAGGGGCAATCCGCGGGTCTGGACCCCCGTGTCGAGCAGCCGCTCCGCGGTCCAACCCGCGGCGGCCGCGATGGCGGTCACCTGTGCCAGGCTCCACACCTGGCTCATCAGTTCCGGGTCATATCCGACGTTCATGGTCCACCTCTGGAGATTGGCTGCCTTCTGCCGTAAACAGCAAAGTGCATGCCGTCGAATCCCTCGCGCCGGCGCCGGATTCTTCCGAAACAGTCTGGTATGGAGATGACGCCGACGTTCATGGGTGTGCATGCAGGGGGGCACCTCGCATGGTGCGCGTGACGGTCCTCGGCTCTGGCGACGCATTCGGTGCGGGCGGACGCCTGCACAGCGCGTACCTCGTGGAGGCGCCGGGCGTCACGTTCCTGCTGGATTGCGGGCCGACCATCCTGCAGTCGCTCAAGCGCATGCGCTTCGACACCACCCGTCTGGATTTCGTCGCCATCACGCATCTGCATGGCGATCACTTCGGCGGCATTCCGTTCCTGTTCATGGAGTACCGGTACGAGAATCCGCGCACGCGCCCGCTCGGCATCCACGGGCCGGCCGGCCTCGAGCGTCGGGTGACGAAGCTGTTCTCGGCGCTCTACGAGAAGTCGGCCGAGGAGCCGCAGCCGCATGCGGTGCACTACGGCGAGCTGCAGGCCGGTCACGTCGCCGAGGTCGAGGGCGTCCGCATCACGCCGCTGCGCGTGCCGCACGTCCCCGAGCTGGTGGCGTTTGCGTACCGCATCGACGTCGCGGGGCGCTCGATCCTCTACTCGGGCGACTCGGCGTGGACGGAGGACTTCGTGCAGCACACGCGCGGCGTCGATCTCTTCCTGTGCGAGTGCTCGACGTTCGAGACGCATCTCGACATCCACATCGCGTACCCCGAGGTGGCGGCGCGGGCGCGTGATCTCGGCTGCAAGCGCCTGCTGCTGTCGCACCTCGGCAAAGAGGTGCTCGAGCGGCAGAGCGAAGTCAGCCTGGAGTGCGCCCGGGACGGGATGACCCTGGAGCTGTGAGCGCTTCGCCCGGCGTGAGCACGAGCGAATCGCGACGCTCGTCCTGCCGGCGCGCCTCCTCGGAGGCGAAGAACGCACCGATGCTCTGCTGCACCAGCGCCGCCAGCAGCGGCACCTCGTCCGCGGCGTCGGGACGGGTGCGCAGCGCGGCGGCCGCGGCGAGCGCGCGTCGGGCCGCGGGGACGCGGCCGGTCTCGGCGAGGACGTAGGCGGTGCCCTCGAGGCGACGGATCGTCGTCGCGGCGGGGAAGAGCGTGGCCGTGGCGCGTGCGAGGACGGCGCGCAGCCGTTCTTCGGTCTGGGCGTGACCGAGCACCAGCGGGCTGTCGCGCACCGTCCGCATCTCGTCGAGGATCGGGTCGGCGGCCTCGCGACTGGGCCACCAGGTGCGGAACTCGGGCTCGGCGAGCAGCTCGGCACCGCTCGCGACCAGCGCGGCCTGCTCGTCGTCGGCGGGAGGCGTTGCGCGTGACGACCGCAGCTCGGCGGGGGCGTGCGGCGGCTCGCTCGTGAGTCGCGGGCGCAGGCGCAGATAGTCGCGCTGGCGGTCGGGTGCACCGGCGCGATGGTGTGCCTCGACGACCAGCGCATCGAGCGCGCGCCAGTCGGCCGGCACCAGGCGCAGACCGGTGCCCTCCTGCAGCCGCTCGCGCGTGCGGCGCACGTCCTTGCGGCTCATCTCGACGAGGCGCACCTCGCTCAGACCGTCGGGCTCGTGGACGATGGCGTCGAGCACGAGGGTGCCGCCGCCGGGCTGCGAGCGGGTGAGCCAGATCAACCGGTCGCCGCGGCCGTCGAACGCCGACACGAAGCCCTCGATGTCGAGGTCGACGGGACGAACCGGCGGCGGGGCGGGCTCGCGTTCGGGAACGGGGACGCCGCGCTGCTCGAGGCGGAAGAGCGCGCGGCGGAGCGCCTTGCGGAGTGTGCCCGTCGTCGTGATCTCGACCGGCACCAGCGCCTGCGCCACGGCGGCGCCGCCGATCTCGCCGAGGGCCTCGGCCGCCGCGGCCGCGTCGGGGCCGTCGAGCAGCGCACGCAGGGCGTCGTCGGTGAGGCTGCCGCTCTCGACCGTCGCCGGATCGAGGCCGAGGCGCGCGAGCAGGGCCTGTGCGGCGTCGCGACGGGTGCTCACGAGGCCGGCCCGGGCGCCACAGCGGGTGCGGCAGCAGCGGCCGCCGCGGCCCGCGGCTGTGAGCCCAGGCGGAGCGCGACGTGATCCTGGATCCAGTGGTCGTCCCACCACTCGACGGGATCGACGTGGATGCCGCGGATCATGGTGCTGAAGTGCAGGTGGTCGCCGCCGGCGAGCCCGGTCTCGCCGGTCTTGCCGATGGGATCGCCGCGCTTCACGGTGGCGCCCTGGGTGACGGCGATCTCGCTCAGGTGGCCGTAGAGCGTGAAGAGCCCGAGGCCGTGGTCGATGATGACCGTCTCGCCGTAGATGCCGAGCGGGCCGGCGAACACGACCTGCCCGCCGTTTGCGGCAGGCACGACGGCGCGCTTCAGCGAGGCCAGGTCGAAGCCGAGGTGCGTCGCGTGGTCGATGATGGTGCCGTTGTGATCGTAGGAGCGGCGATCGGCGAAGCCGGAGAGCGGCGCGCCGTTCGGGAGTCGCACGAAGCTGCCCTGCCACTGTGGCGTGGGGGCGCTGTCGCGGCAGATGTCGCGCACCTTCACCTCGGTGGCGGCGCGGAGGTCGCGATTGATGCGCAGGTAGCCGTCGACGAGGGTGCCGCTCTGGTCGAGACCGTTCGCCTGCAACAGCTCGGGGACCTTCTTCGCGAGGAAGTCGTCGCTCAGCTCGAGCGTCTTGTCGGCGAAGCGTCGCGGCCGGATCTCGATGTCGATCGGTGCCTCGCGCCAGTTGCCCGCGCGGTCGGCGACCACGACCACCGGGCGCGCGTCGCCGGCGTCGTGCGGGATCGCGAAGAGGGCGACGCGGAGCTGCGGATCGGCGAAATAGCCGCTGGTGGCCGGGAACACGACGTCGCCCACCTTGACGCCGCTGTCGACGGCGTCGTCGCTCACGCGGAAGACGACCGTCTCGCTGCCGCCGAGGCGGGCCACGTTCTGCGCCGTGAGGACGGAGACCGTGGGCGGCGTCAGGTCGAGGGTCACCGGATGCGAGAGCCGGGGCCCGCTGCGCAGCGCCGACAGCCAGGAGTGGTCGTCGGCCCAGACCTCGAGCGTCGCCGGTCCCTCGGGGAGCTTGGCGTCCGGCCCGAGCGTGGGGCTGAGCGTGGCGTCGTAGACCGAGCTGCCGCTCCACGACAGGCGAGGGAACTCCTCGGTGGCGAGCACCACGGGCGCACCGCCGTCGTTGGGGACGAGGCGCACCTCGACGCGGGCGAGGCCGCTGCCGCGATCGTGGGCCAGGACGCGCAGCGGCGTGCCGCGGCCGATGACGTCGAGGGGCCCGTCGAGGGTGACGGACGGGCCGAGCGGCTCGGCGCGGGTGACGAGCACCACGACGAGCACCGCGAAGACCAACGTGATGAGAAGCGCGCGCATCAGACGAGTGTGGCCATGACCTCGAGGAGGTTGCGGGTGATGCGGTGGGTGGCGCCCCAGATGGTCTCGCCGCCCACCGGAAACAGGCGCACGGGCACGGAGCGCCCGTCGAAGTCCCAGACCTCGGAGCGCTCGGCGTCCGGCGCGGCGAGCGTGGCGATGGGGACCGTGAAGATGGCGTCGACCTCGTCGGGCGCCGGCCGCCAGTCGTAGGGGTGGGGCGCCAGCCCCACGTAGGGGGTGATGACGAACCGGGAGCTCATCGTCTCGATGTCGTCGAGCGTCCCGAGGAGCTGGACGTCGGCGGGGGCGAGGCCGATCTCCTCGTGGCTCTCGCGCAACGCCGTCACGGCGAGATCGGTGTCGCCCGGGTCGCGCGTGCCGCCCGGAAACGACACCTGGCCCTGATGATGGGGCAACGACGTCGCACGGCGCGTGTAGAGCACGTGGAGCGCCCCGTCCACCTCGAGCAACGGCACGAGCACCGCGGCGACCCGACGGTCCGGGGGCACCAGCGTGATGCGGGAGCGCGCCGCGAGCGTGCTCGCGAGCCTGTCGAGGAGCAGCGATGGCATGCGATCGACGACCGACATAGCACCGCGCGTCGCACGCCGAAAGTTGGTCGTCAGCCGGTGACGAGCACCAGGAAGACGTCACGGATCACGGAGCGTCCGAGGCGCGTGTTGAGCCGCTCGCGCAGGTCGCGCTTCAAGAAATGCAGCTCGTGCATCCACTCGGGGCCGTCGACCTCGACGAGCAGCACGCCCCGCCGGAGGCGGCGCGGGCGCGCGTGGCGGGCGATGGTGGGGCCGACGGTGTCGTTCCACTCGCTCCAGATGGGGTAGTTGACGAGCTCGGTGCCGGCGGGAAGTCTGGACAAGGCGGCGCGGAGCGCGTCACCGAGCCGCATGGGATCGCGGGGCACGCGCGATCTGTGGCGAAAAACGGGCTTCATTGCAACGCCGAGACGGGATCGTGACGAACTTGTTGACAGCACAAGATATGGTGCTACAACCCCCTCCTCTGTTGCGCCAAGGCGCAACATGTAGCGAACGGGGAGGGTGGTGATTATGGCCATGGAACGGCCGCAGCAGCCCGGTCTGCCGGGCGAGCAGTGGGCGCAGCCCGCACCAGGATACGGCATGACGACGCAGGACATGGGGCGACCGACGGGCATGCACATCCCGCGACGCTTCGTCCCCCTCGGCGTCAATCCGTACGACGAAGTGGAGTGGGACCTCCGCTCCGCGATGATCCAGGGCGAGGGTGGCGAGACGGTCTTCGAGCAGCGCGACGTCGAGGTGCCGCGCGGCTGGTCGCAGCTCGCGACCAACGTCGTGGTCTCGAAGTACTTCCGCGGCCCGCTCGGCACGCCGCAGCGCGAGCGGAGCGTCCGTCAGCTCATCGGCCGCGTCGTCACGACGATCGGTACGTGGGGCGACGAGCAGGGCTACTTCGCCACGCCCGACGATCGGCGCACGTTCGAGGACGAGCTGACGCACCTGCTGCTCCAGCAGAAGGTCGCGTTCAACAGCCCGGTCTGGTTCAACGTCGGTGTCGAGCCCAAGCCGCAGTGCTCGGCGTGCTTCATCCTGTCGGTCGACGACACGATGGACTCGATCCTCGACTGGTACCGTCGGGAAGGCGTCATCTTCAAGGGTGGCTCCGGCTCCGGCGTGAACCTGTCGAAGCTGCGCTCGTCGCGCGAGCGCCTCGGCGGCGGGGGCACGGCCTCCGGCCCGGTGTCGTTCATGCGCGCCGCCGACGCCTCCGCCGGGGTGATCAAGTCGGGCGGCAAGACGCGTCGCGCCGCCAAGATGGTGGTGCTGAACGTCGACCACCCCGACATCTCCGACTTCATCACGTGCAAGGTCGAGGAGGAGCGCAAGGCGTGGGCGCTCATCGCCGCCGGCTACGACGCCTCGCTCGACGGGCCCGCCTACGGCTCCATCTTCTTCCAGAACGCCAACAACTCGGTGCGCGTCACCGACGACTTCATGCGCGCGGCCGTCGAGGGACGACCGTGGTCGACGCGCTTCGTCACCACGGGCGAGGTCGCCGAGACGGTGCCCGCGCGCGACATCCTGCGCAGCATCGCCGAGGCCACCCACCAGTGCGGCGACCCGGGCATGCAGTACGACACCACGATCAACGCGTGGCACACCTGTCCGAATACCGGGCGCATCAACGCGTCGAATCCGTGCTCCGAGTACATGCACCTCGACGACAGCGCCTGTAACCTCGCCAGCCTGAACCTCATGCGGTTCATCGACGAGGCCGGTTCCTTCGACGTCGCGGGCTTCCGGCATGCGGTCGACATCACCATCACGGCGCAGGACATCATCGTCGACAAGTCGAGCTACCCCACGTCCCAGATCACGGCCAACGCGCATGCGTTCCGCGAGCTCGGTCTCGGGTACGCCAATCTGGGTGCGCTCCTGATGTCGCTCGGCCTGCCGTACGACTCCGATGCCGGCCGCGAGTACGCGGCAGCGGTCACGTCCCTCATGTGCGGCGAGGCCTACCTGCAGTCGGCCCGCATCGCCGGGGCGCTCGGCGCCTACGACGGGTACGCCGTCAATCGCGACCCGCAGTTGCGCGTCATCGACAAGCACCGCGGGCACGCCCACAAGCTCAACCCCACGCTGGTGCCGTTGGATCTCCTGGCGGCGGCGCGTGACGCGTGGGACTCCTCGCTCGCCATCGGTCGCGATGCCGGCGTGCGCAACTCCCAGGTGACCGTGCTGGCGCCCACCGGCACCATCGCGTTCATGATGGATTGCGACACCACCGGCGTCGAGCCCGACATCGCGCTCGTCAAGTACAAGAAGCTGGTCGGGGGCGGCATCCTCAAGATCGTCAACAACACCGTCCCACGCGCGCTGCGTCGTCTCGGCTACGATTCGCGCGAGGTGCAGAACATCGTCGAGTACATCGACGAGCAGGAGACCATCGAGGGCGCGCCCGACCTGCGCTCCGAGGATCTCCCGGTCTTCGACTGTGCGTTCAAGCCGGCGCGGGGTGTGCGCAGCATCGCGCCGCTCGGTCACGTGCGCATGATGGCCGCGGTGCAGCCCTTCATCTCGGGCGCCATCTCCAAGACCATCAACATGCCCGAGCACGCCACCGTCGAGGAGATCGAGCAGGCGTACATCGAGTCGTGGCAGCTCGGCTTGAAGGCGGTGGCGATCTACCGCGACGGCTGCAAGAAGACGCAGCCGCTCAACACGGCCAAGCCGACGGCGCGCGAGGTCGCCACCGTCGAGCCGACGCCGGCGAAGCCGGTGCGGCGCCGACTGCCCGCGGACCGCGATGCGCTCTGTCACAAGTTCGACATCGCGGGACACGAGGGCTACATCCACGTCGGCTTCTACGAGGATCACACGCCCGGTGAGATCTTCATCAAGATGGCGAAAGAGGGCAGCACCATCTCCGGCCTGATGGACACCGTCGGCGTCCTCACCTCCATGGCCCTGCAGTTCGGGGTGCCGCTCGAGGTGCTGGTGTCGAAGTTCAGCCACGTGCGTTTCGAGCCGTCGGGCTTCACCAAGAATCCCGACGTGCCGATGGCGAAGTCGCTCATCGACTATCTGTTCCGGTTCCTCGGGTCCCGATTCCTGTCGGGGGAGCAGCGCGCGGCCGTCGGGCTGGTCGAGCGTGAAGAGCCGGCGCGCGGGGGCACGGCGGCCATCGTCGGCAGCGCGCCTCGGGCGCTCGGCAGCGTGGGCGAGCCCGTGCCACATCCGATCGGCTTCACGCCGGGGACCATCTCGACCCAGGCGCCCATCACCTTCAGCAACCAGGCCGACGCGCCGAGCTGTCCCGACTGCGGGTCGCTCATGGTGCGCAACGGTGCCTGCTACAAGTGTTTCAACTGCGGAGCGACGAGCGGCTGCTCCTGAGCTGTGTGTGCACGTCGTCGACGGTGTGGGGCGGGAGGCGACGGGGTTCGGGTGTGGTGACGTGGTCGGCCTCCCCGGAGTGGGAGGATGTCCGCGATGCGGACGCGGGGCGCCCGAAAGGGCGCCCCGCGGCGGTTTCGGCACCGCGTCGTCGCCCGGACCAGGCTTGACACGAGCGGGTACCCCTCGGTATCGACCCGCTCTCAGCACCATGAACGTTCTCGATTGCACGGGTGGGGGAGTCCGCCATGGCTGACGCCCTGAAGTTCACGGAAGACCATCTCTGGATCCGCGTCGACGGATCCCGCGCCCAGCTCGGCATTTCCGACTACGGCCAGACCGAGCTCGGCGAGGTCATCGCCGTCGAGATTCCGGACGTCGGGGACGAGATGGAGAAGGGCGAGCCGTTCGGTGAGATCGAGTCCGTGCGGACGGTCACCGAGCTCATCTCGCCACTGAGTGGCTCCGTCACCGCCGTCAACGGCGAGCTGGAAGACCACCCGCGGATCGTGAACGAAGACCCGCTGCACGAGGGGTGGCTCATCGAGATCGAGCTGGCGGACGAGACCGAGCTCGAGGACCTGATGGACCTGGACGAGTACGAGGAGTTCGCGTCCGGGGACGACGAGGGGTGAGCGCCCCGGCCGGGGCGGCTCAGCGTCCCGGCGCCAGCGGCTGGTCGAACCGGTAGACGGTCTCGTTCGGCCGCACCAGACCGAGCTGCCTGCGAGCCTCGGCCTCCACCACCCGCGGGTCGTCGCGGAGCGCGCGGACCTGCTGCAGCAGAGCCTCGTTCTCCCGCAACCCGGCCATGGCCGTCTCGCCGAGCTGCTGGCGGAGGCTCCGGAGCTCGAGCAGGCGGGTGATGCCGTCGGAGCCGAAGAGGGCCGATCCCGCGACCGCAACGATCGCCAGGACCAGTCCGAAGGTCACTATCTGCCCACCCCGCTCGCGCACCGCAGCGACTGGTAACCGAAACCGTGTAGGGAGGCAATGCGGACTTGGTAAAACGATCTGCTACTCTCCCCGGTCACAACCCGGTAACGGTATTCTGATCGCCGGATCGCCGCGGAAACACTACGTGCCGAAATAAAAAAATATGTCCAAAACGCTGGTGCTCTCTTGACTCTTGCACGGATGCACCTTTATACTCCGCCGCAGTTGTGGATGGGATGTGGATGAGGGTTCTCGCCTGGGAGAGGGGTTAAGCAATTCAGCTTTCGGCTTCCATGATGGAAGCCCAACAGGAGGTTCCTATGGCCGCTGCGAAGAAGAAGACCGTTAGCAAGGCGAAGAAGAAGGCCCCGGCAAAGAAGAAGGCCGCCAAGAAGAAGAAGTAACGTCACGCTTTCGAGCGTGACACTGTCCGGTTTCTGTTTCTGTTCCTGCTAGGCACGTAACACCAAGAAGTAGACGCGTTTTCGTCTCAGGCGAGAGTGGGCTCCTTCGGGGGCCCCGAGAAAGGCCCTTCGGTACCCGCCGGGGGCCTTTTTCGTTGTAGAACGCGACGGTACGCATGATGCGGACCATCCCCATCCGGGCCGAGAGCGGGCGCTACGCGACGCCGCTCCTGCTCCTGCCGGACCTCTGGGCCGGCCCCGAGAGCTGGAGCACCATGGCCGGTTTCCTCGGCCATCGTGGCTGGGAAGGGGCGAGCGTCGACCTCCGTGGGATCATCGGAGGGCTCGAGGCGCGCATCGCGGCCGTGGCCGCGCACGTCTCCCGACTGCCGTCGGCGCCCGTCCTCATCGGACACGGCGCCGGTGCGCTCGTGGCTGCCGGGGTCGCGCGGATCCGGCCGCCGGCGGCCCTCGTGCTCGTCGCACCGTCACTCACGGGTAGCGACGGCGTGCGGCGCCTGGCCTGGCGCTGGGATGCGGTGGTCGATCTGGTCTTCGGCCGATCGTGTCGGCCGCCGACGGGGCGCGTGGCCGCAGGGGTCTTCGGCGAGCTGCCCGATCGGATCGTGGCCGCGCTCGGTCCGGACGATCGCGGAGCGGTGCTCGACGTCGTACGCGGACGCGCGATGCCACCTGGGGCGGTGCCGGTGCCGACCGTCGTCCTGGCCGGCCAGCGCGACCCGATCTGCCCGCCGGACAGGGCCGGCGACCTCGCCTCCAGCCTCCAGGCCGACGTCGAGATCGTGCCCGACGCCGGGCACTGGCTCATCGCCGACGCGCAGTGGATGACCACCGCCAACGTGCTGCATCGATGGCTGGTCCGACGGCTCGGGGAGGGGCTGCTCGAGCTCTACGCCGAGGCCATGGCCGAGCGTGACGCCGAGGAGGGGGAGTAGGTCAGGCCTTGGAGTCGGGCTCGAGGAACGTGTGCAGCCCGCACTCGGTCTTCGACTGTCCGGCCCAGCGGCCGTCCCGCTCGTTCTCGCCCGGCATGACGGGGCGCGTGCAGGGGGCGCATCCGATGCTGGCGTAGCCCTGATCGAACAGGGGATGCGTCGGAATGCCGTGCTTCTCCATGTAGTAGAACGTGTCCCGCGAGCTCCAGGAGGCGAGCGGATTCACCTTCCACAGACCACCCTGGAAGGCCTCGACGACGCGGATGCTCTGGCGCGTGAACGCCTGGTCGCGGCGACGGCCGTTGATCCAGGCCCGGACGCCGGGGAGGAAGCGCTTCAGCGGCTCCACCTTGTTGATGTGGCAGCAGAGGTCCGGGTTGCGCGCATAGAGGTCGAGGCCGTGACGCTCCGCGAATTCGGCGCGCGGCATGATGGGCTCGAGCTCGACCAGCGTGATGCCGAAGCGGCGCTTGATCTCGTCGCGGTAGTCGAGGGTCTCCTGGAAGTGGAAGCCGGTGTTGACGAACACCACCGGCACCTCGGGCGCGACGGTACGGAGCATGTGCGCCAGCACGACGCCGTCGTGCTGGAACGAGCACGTCAGGATGACGTCCGGATGGAAGCGCTTCCACGTCCACGCGAGGATGGCCTCGGGGGTCGCGCTCTCCAGCTCGAGGTTGGCGGCCTCGAGATCGACCTCGAGGGCCGGTTCGGACATACGCGGGACGCTAACACAGGAAAATAGCATCGGCAAAGGTTCTGGCACTCGTTGACACGGTCAGACCCGGCTGTTAGCGCCTCCCGTCCATGGACGCCTACATCGTCGACGCCGCTCGCACGCCGCGCGGCCGCCGGGGCGGAAGCCTCGCCGGTACGCACCCCATCGACCTCTGCACCGTGCCGATGAATGCCATCGTGCAGCGCACGGGCATCGACCCGCAGCGCATCGAGGACGCCATCATCGGATGCGTCACCGAGACGGGCGAGCAGGGTGCCTGCGTGGGCCGCGCCGCGGTGCTCGCCGCGGGCTGGCCGATCGAGATTCCCGGCTTCTCCCTGAACCGCTTCTGCGGCTCCGGCCAGACGGCGGTGAACCTGGCGGCCCAGGCCGTCGCCTCGGGCGCGCACGACGTCGTGTACGCCGGCGGCGTCGAGAACATGACCCGCTGCCCCATGGGCTCCGACGCGGGCGCGCTGCCGATGTCGCTCCTCGAGCGCTACAACCTGATCCCGCAGGGGCTGTCGGCGGAGATGATCGCCGACAAGTGGAACTACAGCCGCAAGCAGCTCGACGAGTTCGCCCTCGAGAGCCAGCGTCGCGCCTGGCAGGCGATCCAGGAAGGCCGCTTCGCGAAGAGCCTGGTGCCGGTCGAGGTCACGCTGCCCGACGGCACCACGAAGACGTTCACCACCGACGAGCATCCGCGTCCGCAGACGACGCTCGACGGCCTCCAGGCGCTGAAGCCGTCCTTCAAGCCCGACGGCAAGGTGCACGCCGGCAACTCCAGCGGCATCGTCGACGGCGCGGGCGGCGTGCTGCTCGCCAACAAGCGCGGCGTCTCCGAGCTCGGCCTGAAGGCGCGTGCGCGGATCGTCGACACGGTCATCGTCGGCTCCGAGCCGATCATCATGCTCACCGGGCCGATCCCCGCGACGCAGAAGATACTGAAGCGCACGGGCATCAAGGTGAACGACATCGACCTGGTCGAGATCAACGAGGCGTTCGCGCCGGTGCCCATGATCACGATGCAGGAGATCGGCATCCCGCACGACAAGGTGAACGTGAACGGCGGCGCGATCGCCCTCGGTCACCCGCTCGGCGCCACGGGTGCCATGATCATCGGCACGCTCGTCGACGAGCTCGAGCGGCAGGACAAGACGATCGGTCTCGCGACCATGTGCATCGGCTACGGCATGGGGATCGCGACGATCATCGAGCGCGTCTGAGGCGCGGTCGCCGGATCGGTGCGGGGCGCGGGGGCCGTCGGGCTCCCGCGCTTGCTCGGGTCCTCGCGCGGCACCACTCCACCCCCACTCCCCACCCGCGCGCTGCGGACTCGCCGCTGCGGGAGCCCGACGACCCCCGCGCCCCGTTGTGACCAGGGGCGCGTCAGACGCGCGCGCTGCTCTGCTCTCTGGGATTCAGCGAGCGCGGAGCGCTCGCGCTACGCGACGTGCAGATTGCGCTTCGGGACGTCGCGCAACAATACGTCGTCGGGGGCGTCGCTGTTGTCGCTGGTGAGGAGGCGCTCGAGACCCTCGCGGACTTCCTTGCGCGTCATCTGGACGCCGTAGCTCTGCAGGATCTGACGGATGAGCTCGTAGTGGCTCTCCACCGTCTCCGTCACCGAGAGATAGCCGTGGGCGCCGGCGCTGCGGCCGGCCCAGAGGTTCAGTGGGGCCATCTTGAAGAAGGTGAGGTCGGTCTCGGCAGGCTCGATCAGGATGATGTCGCCCTGGAAGTTGGGGTCGTCCTGGTACTGGCGGATGCCGAGCTGCAGCCGCGAGTGGAGCAGGGTGCGGAAGACCTGATTCAGCACCGTCAGCATGCCCTGGTCGGCGAGCGGCCGGCCCTCGAGCACGTATCCGTTGCGCTCCGGATGGAAGCGCCTCGTGACGCGGTTCGAGAACGGACGGAACGGGTTGTAGCAGATGACGAGGTCGGCGCCGTGCTCGATGGCGACGTCGATGTTCGCGGTGCGCCGCACGCCGCCGTCGACGTAGTCGACACCCTTGAGCCGCGCCGGCTTGTAGAAGCCGGGGAGCGCCGACGATGCCTGCACCGCTTCCGAGATGGTGAGCGACGTGTCCTCGTCGTGGCCGAAGACGACGCGCTCGGCGGTGTCGAGGTTCATCGCGACGATGTAGAGCTCGACGCCGCGCACGCGGTAGAGCACGCGGAAGTCGTTCGTCATGCCGCGTCGCTCGATGTTCTTGCGCAGGTAGCGCTCGAGGTTCGCGTTGTCGAACAGCCCCGACGGCAGATACGCGAGCGGGAAGGGGAACTCGCGCGCCGCGCCGATGGCGTCGATCAGCGGCTTGGTGCACTCGATCAGGTTGTCGAGCGACGGGTTCTGGCGGGCACGCTCGAGCGGCGCCTCCAGCGCGCGCAGCACCGTCGGCGTCTGCACGAGGAAGTCGTAGAGGACGCCGGGCACGTAGCTCATCAGGTCGACGAGGAACTCGATGGGCTTGCGCGCGAACTCGGCGATGTTGAAGCCGTAGAAGTCCATCGGCCGCAGCTCGCTGAAGTCTTCCGAGATGCCTTCGAGCGAGCGCAGCATCTCGGGTGGGGTGACGCCGCCGGCGAGCGGGGCGGCGAGGAACGAGCCGGCGGAGAGACCGACGTAGATGTCGAAGTCGGTCGTCTTCCGATTGACCAGGAAGTCGTCGAGCGCCTTCAGGCCACCGAGCTTGTACGCGCCACCGGTCACCGCCCCGCCGGCGAGGACGAGGGCGATGCGAGGGTTGCGCTTGCGCGCCGCCAAGTCGCTCTTGTGGACGATCGTGAGACCCATTCGAGATTCCCTGGCCGCGTTCGGCCGCTAGTACCCCTGGCCCGGATCGGAGCGTTGCGTCATGCGGTATAGCGAGTGAGCAATGGCCATGCCAGCTGCCTGCATCCCGTTTGGCCGGCCCTCACTGGGGCCGCCGCACGCGGATATACCCTGACCGTTGAAAAAATGTCACGAACTTCGTGCATTGGCCCGTACCTGGTCGTACCGGAAGGGGGCCTCCCGGAAACGCCGGTCGGCGTCGGCCAGGGCGTCCGGCGTGTCGATGTTGATCCACCGGGCGTCGGTCACGAACCCGTGGATGACGCGCCCGGCCTCGAGCAGCTTCGGGTAGGTCACCCGTGCAATGCCGAAGACCGCGCCGGTTTCCATCCATCGGAAAATCTCCGGTTGGAGGATGTGCAGCCCCGGGAACATGAAGGCGCGCAGCGGGTCCGGCACGGGTGCCGGGGGACGGCCGGCGATGCGGCGCACGCGGTCGTGGTCGTCGAGCTCGACGAGGCCGTAGCGCGCGGCGTCCGGCGCCGGCCGCACGGCCAGCGTGGCGATGCCGCCGTGCGCTTCGTGATGCGCGACGACGTCGGCGAGACGCAGCTCGAGCAGGCTGTCGCCGTTGCACACCACGAACGGCTCGCCGCCGAGCAGCGGCTCGGCGTGCTTGATGCCGCCGCCGGTGTCGAGGATCTCGCGTTCCCACGAGTAGCGCACGCGCAGCCCGAAGCGCGCGCCGTCGCCGATGGCCTCCTCGATGCGCTCGCCGAGGTGATGCAGGTTGATGACGACGTCGTCGATGCCGCCGGCGCGCAGGAACGCGAGAATGTGCGCGAGCAGCGGCGTGCCGGCGATCGGCATGAGCGGCTTCGGGAGCGTGTCCGTCAGCGGCGCCAGCCGCGTGCCCTTGCCGGCCGCGAGCACCATGGCACGACGGATCATGGCGCCAGCTCGGGGACGTGCCGCGCGACGTGGCGCTGCACACCGGCGAGCGCGGGCGTCCCCGCGAACATGTGGCGGGCGACGCCGTACACCGCGGGCAGATATGCGAGATAGCCCGGCTTGCCCTTCACCACCTCGAGGAACCAGAACCGCCCGATGACCTTGAGCGCGTGCTGCAGCGCCGTCAGGCGGTAGCGCTCGCGGAAGCCGTCGGCGACGGGGAGGCCCGCTGCGGCCATGCCGTCCTCGAAGCGCGCGACGAGCGACGCCTCGAGCGCGTCGTCGACGAGCGTGTTCGTCGTGCGATCGGTGAGGAGCTGGGCCAGATCGAACGCGTCGGGGGCGATGAGCGCGTCCTGGAAGTCGATCAGCACCAGGCCGCCGTCGTCGCGGACGTGGACGTTCCACGCCATGTAGTCGCGATGCGAGAGCGCGGTGGGCCCGTGCGCGAACGGCTCGGCCAGCGGTGCCAGCTCGGCCAGGAGCTCGGCGCGCTCGGCGGCAGGGAGGGCGTGGCCCACGCGGGTTTCGATGCCGTGGTCGAGGAAGTGTTCCAGCTCCGCCGTGGCGAGCGCATGGTCGAAGCGACGCCCGAACGCCAGGCAGGTCGGGTCCGGGTCGCGTGCGCCCGCCACCTGCAAGCGGACGAGCAGGTCGACCGCGTCGGCGAAGCGCGCGGGCGTGCTCGACGGTGCCCGGCTGACCGCGGTCCACAGGCTCACGTCGCCGACGTCCTCGAGCAGCAGCAGCCCGTCCCGTCGCGACAGATCGGCATGGATCACCGGGACCGGCAGCCCGTGCGCATCGAGCCAGCGGGCGACGTTGACGAACGGCAGCTCGCTCGGCGCCGCACCGCCACCGAGCTCGTCGGAGCCGCCGAAGCGGCCTTCGCCGAGCACCATCGCCGTCACGGTCTTGACGGGTGCGCCCTCGAGGCGCAGGCGCAGGTAGCGGCGGCTCGACGCGTCACCGTGCAGCGGCTCGGTGGCGACGAGCTGCGCACCGCTGCCGAACGCGTCGGCGACGGCGCGCGCGAGCACGTCGTGCGAGGGCGGCGCGGACATCGGTGGCCGGTAGCAGAGCGCCGATCGGGAGTCAAAATCGCGCACGACGCGGGCAGTGACGCGTACGCGGCGCGAGCGCATTTGACTCTCTCCGGACATTGCCCTACGAAGCCAAGGTTTTCATGAAGTTCGAGTACGTTCCCGTCGTCGCCACGCTGCTCATCGCAGCGCTCGTTCCCGCGCTCTTCCTCGGGATCAGCGCGCTCTTCGGCGCGCGCAACCCGTCGACGGTGAAATCGGAGACGTTCGAGTGCGGCAACCCGTCGAGCGGTCCGGCGTGGGGACGCTTCTCCGTCAAGTTCTACCTGACGGCGATCCTCTTCATCGTCTTCGACGTCGAGGTCGTGTTCCTCTATCCGTGGGCCATCCTCTTCCGCCGGCTGGGATGGTTCGGCTTCGTCGAGATGATGGTGTTCGTCTTCATCCTGACCCTCGGGCTGGCGTACGTGTGGCGCAAGGGCGCCCTCGAGTGGGATTGAGGACGCGACGCGCATGACTCCCGATGCCGTACTCGCCCGTGTCGCCGTCCTGCTGCCGACGGCCGTCCCGGCGCCGCCCGAGATGGTGCGCGGCCAGGCGGTCGTCACGCTCGCGCGCGACCATCTGACGGACGCGCTGCCGCTGCTGCGCGACGACCCCGAGCTCCGCTTCGACGCCCTGAGCGATCTGACGGCGGTCGACTACCGGGGACGCACGCCCCGATTCGAGGTGGTCTACAACCTGAACTCTCTGACGCGTCGTCACCGGCTCCGCGTCAAGGTGGCGGTGGCGGAGGACGACGCCGAGGTGCCGACGGCCACGGGCGTCTGGCGCTCCGCGAACTGGGCCGAGCGCGAGGTGTTCGACCTCTTCGGGATCCGCTTCACCGGTCACCCCGATCTGCGTCGCATCCTCCTCTATCCCGAGTTCGTGGGGCATCCGCTGCGCAAGGACTACCCCCTCGACCTGCGCCACTCGCTGGTGCCCGAGCGCGATCCCATCACCAACCCGTGGCATCCGCGCACGGAGGATCGCTAGGCATGGCCGCACGCGCGCCCGGTTCCATGATGCCCGATCGGTTCATCGAGACCGATCGGGGCGAGAGCGACATCATGGAGATCCAGATGGGGCCGTCGCACCCGGCGTCCCACGGCACCATCAAGTTCAACCTCCGGCTCGACGGCGAGACCATCCTCGACGTCGACGTCGAGGTCGGCTACCTGCACCGCGGCTTCGAGAAGATGTGCGAGCAGGGGACGTGGAACCACTGCTTCCCGTACGCCGACCGGCTGAACTACGCGTCGCCGTTGCTGAACAACGTCGGATTCGCGCTGGCGCTCGAGAAGCTGGCCGGGGTCACCGCCACGGAACGCTGCCAGTACATCCGCGTCATCGCCGGCGAGATCTCCCGCATCACCGACCACCTCACCTGCCTCGGCATGGCCGCGAGCGAGATCGGCGCCATCTCGGCCGCGTTCTACATGCTGGAAGCGCGCGAGATGCTCTACGATCTCGTCGAGGCCATCACCGGCGCGCGGCTCACGGTCACCTACTGCCGGCTCGGCGGCGTCATGAAGGACCTGCCGCCCGACATGAAGGACCGCCTCGCGGCGGCCCTCGCGTGCACGCGCCGGGTGCTGGGCGACTGCGACAAGCTGCTGTCGCGCAACCGCATCTTCGTCGACCGGATGGTGGGCGTCGGCATCATCGAGCAGCAGCAGGCGATCTCGTGGGGGCTCACCGGGCCGCTGCTCCGCGCCACCGGCGTCGAGTACGACGTTCGCAAGAACGAGCCGTACCTCGTGTACGACCGCTTCGACTTCGAGATCCCCACCGGGACGCGCGGCGACAACTACGATCGGTACATGGTCCGCTTCGCCGAGATGCAGCAGAGCATGCGCATCCTCGAGCAGGCCATCGCACAGATCCCCGATGGCCCCATCATGGTCACCGACCCGCGCTTCGTGCTGCCGCCGAAGAAGCAGGTGTACGAGACCATCGAAGGCCTGATGAACCACTTCAAGCTGGTCATCGAGGGGCAGAAGGTGCCGCCGGGCGAGGTGTACGTCGCCACCGAGGGCGGCAACGGCGAGCTCGGCTTCTACCTCGTCAGCGACGGCAGCGGCCGCCCGTACCGCGTGCGCGTCCGTCCGCCGTGCTTCTACGCCATGGCGTCGCTCGGCGACATGCTGCGCGGCAACATGATCGCCGACATCATCACGACGTTCGGGCAGCTCAACATGATCGGAGGCGAGTGTGACCGCTGAGGCCGCCCCGCCGCGGTTCTCCGAGGCCGCGCTGGCCGAGTACCGCGACATCCTGACGCGCTACCCGGAGCGGCGCGCCGCCCTCATGCCCACCCTGTGGCTCGCGCAGCGCGAGTTCGGCTGGCTGTCGGTGCCGGTGCAGGAATACGTCGCCGAGCTCATGGAGCTGCCGGTGGCGTGGGTCACGTCCACGGCCTCGTTCTATACGATGTACTGGAAGGAGCCGGTCGGGCGGGTGCACCTGCAGCTCTGCCGCAATCTGCCGTGCGCGCTCCGCGGCGCCGACGCGCTGCGCTCGTGCATCCGCGAGACGCTCGGCATCCGCAACGGCGAGACCACGCCCGACGGCAAGTTCTCGCTGGAAGAGGTCGAGTGTCTCGCCAGCTGCGGCACCGCACCGGTGGTGCAGGTCAGCAACGGGCCGTACTACGAGAACCTCGACGTGCCCGCGCTCCGGGCCCTCATCGAGCGGCTCGGGAGCGCTTGAGCGCATGGGTCTGGAAGTCGCGATCGCGGCCGCGAAGGCCCTCGTCGTCCTGCTGATCACGCTCCAGGTGATGGGCATGGGCGTGTTCTTCGAGCGCAAGGTCAGCGCCGTGATCCAGGATCGCATCGGCGCCAACCGCGCCTCGATCTTCGGATTCGCCGGGCTCGGCATCATCAACACGCTCGTCGCCGATCCGGTGAAGTTCCTGCTCAAGGAAGACATCCGCCCCGCTGGCGCCGATCGACTGCTGCACACGCTGGCCCCCATCCTGAGCGTCCTGCCCGCGCTGGGCGCATTCGCCGTCATTCCGTTCGGCGACGTGCTCGAGCTCGACGGCCGCACCATCAACCTGCAGGCGGCGGCGCTCAACGTCGGCATCCTCTACATCCTGGCGATGGCGTCGCTCGGCGTGTACGGCGTCGTGCTCGCGGGCTGGGCCTCGAACAGCCGCTGGTCGCTCCTCGGCGGCATCCGCGGCTCGGCGCAGATGATCTCCTACGAGATCGCGATGGGCCTGGCGTTGATCGGCGTCGTGCTCACCTACGACACGCTCGATCTGCAGGAGATCGCCCGCCAGCAGGGGCAGCTGATCTGGGGCTGGCTGCCGGCATGGGGCATCCTCTATCAGCCGCTCGCCTTCCTGATCTTCCTCACCGCCGGCATCGCCGAGTCGAAGCGCACGCCGTTCGACCTGCCGGAGAGCGAGTCCGAGCTGGTGGCCGGCTACTTCACCGAGTACTCGGGCGCCAAGCACCTCATGTTCATGATGTCGGACTTCGTCGAGGTGGTGCTGGTGGCCGCGCTGGTGGCGACGCTGTTCTTCGGTGGCTGGCAGGTGCCGTACCTCGGGCGCGAGGGCTTCCACTTCCCCTGGGGTGGCGGGCTCGACCTGCCGTCGATCGTGGTCGTCGTGCTGCAGGTGCTGTCCTATTCCATCAAGCTGATCTTCTTCACCTGGCTGCAGATCGTCATCCGCTGGACGTTGCCGCGCTTCCGGTACGACCAGCTGATGACCCTCGGGTGGAAGGGGCTGCTGCCGCTGTCCCTGGCGAACGTCGTGATCACCGCGGCAGTCATCCTCCTGACGGAGCACGGCGTGTGAGCGGGCTCGCGTTCCTGATCCTGTCCGTGCTGACGATCGGCGCGGCCCTCATGGTCGTGCTGCATCGCAACCCGGTGTACAGCGCGCTCGGGCTCGTCTCGACGCTGTTCCTGCTGGCGATGTTCTTCATCGGGCTCGACGCGCATCTCGTCGCCGCGTTGCAGATCATCGTCTACGCCGGCGCCATCGTCGTGCTGTTCCTGTTCGTCATCATGCTGCTGAACCTCCAGGTCGAGCCGCGCTCGACGGCGGGCCCGCCGCAGGTGGGCATCGCCGCGGTGGGGGGCCTGCTGCTGGCGGGCGCGATCCTGGCCGCGCTGCGACACGTGCCGCCCACGGCGGCGCCCACGGTCGACGCCGGCTTCGGCGGCACCGCACCGCTCGGCGAGCGCCTGTTCACGGCCTACCTGCTGCCCTTCGAGCTCACCTCGATCCTGCTCCTGGTGGCCATCGTGGGCGCGGTGGTGCTCGGCAAGAAGCGAGGGGTGTGACGGTGGGGACGGCGCCCATAGCCTGGTACCTGACGCTGAGCGCGGTGCTGTTCGCGATCGGCGTCGTCGGCGTCCTCGTGCGCCGCAACCTGATCGTCATCTTCATGTCGATCGAGCTGCTGCTGAACGCCGTCAACCTGACGTTCGTGGCGCTCGCCCGCCAGCTCGGCTCCATGGACGGGCAGGTGATCGTCTTCTTCGTGATGGCGGTGGCGGCGGCGGAGGCGGCGGTCGGCCTCGCCATCATGCTGCAGCTCTACCGCGCCCGCGACACCATCAACGCCGACGAGATCACGGACCTGCGATGGTGAACGGCACCCCCACCGAGCTCCTGCGCTTCATCATCCTGCTGCCGGCGCTGGGCTTCCTCTGGAACCTCTTCTTCGGCCGCCGGTTGCCGGGCTCGGTGAAGCTCGTCGGCCCCGGCGTCCTGCTGGCCGCGTTCGCGGTCGCCGTCACGGCGGTGCTGCAACTGCACGGCATGGAGCACGGCGCCTGGCTGCGGGACCACGTCTTCACCTGGATCGACGCCGGCGAGTTCACGGCGCAGGCGGCGCTGCGGCTCGACCCGCTCAGCAGCATCATGGTGCTCGTCGTGACGGGGATCGGCTTCCTGATCCACGTCTACTCGATCGGGTACATGGCGCACGACCACGACACGCCGCGCTTCTTCACGTACCTGAACCTCTTCATCACGGCGATGCTCATCCTGGTGCTCGCCGACAACCTGCTGCTGCTGTTCGTCGGCTGGGAAGGGGTGGGGCTCTGCTCCTACCTGCTCATCGGCTTCTGGTACGACAAGGTCGAGAACGCCGTCGCCGGCAAGAAGGCCTTCCTGGTCAACCGCATCGGCGACGCCGGCTTCCTGGTCGGCATGTTCCTGCTGGTGAAGACCACCGGCACGCTCGACGTCGCCGAGCTGCAGAACCACGTCGACGTGCTCAAGAACGCCACCATCGGCGACTGGCCGGTGCCGCTGGTCGCGTGTCTGCTGCTCTTCCTCGGTGCCACCGGCAAGTCGGCGCAGATTCCGCTCTACGTCTGGCTGCCCGACGCGATGGCCGGTCCCACCCCGGTGTCGGCGCTGATCCACGCCGCCACGATGGTGACGGCCGGCATCTACATGATCGCGCGCCTGCACTTCCTGTTCGATCTCGCGCCGGACGTGCTCGCCGTCATCGCCACCATCGGTGCGCTCACGGCCCTGGTCGCGGCGCTGATCGCCATGACCCAGACCGACATCAAGAAGGTGCTCGCGTACTCCACCGTCAGCCAGCTCGGCTACATGGTGCTCGGCCTCGGCGTCGGGGTCACGGGGGCGGCGCTGTTCCACGTCGTCACGCACGCCTTCTTCAAGGGCCTGCTGTTCCTCGGCGCCGGCAGCGTCATCCATGCGATGAGCGGCGAGCAGGACATGCGGAAGATGGGCGGGCTCCGGAGCCACCTCCCGGTGACCTTCTGGACCATGCTGATCGGCACGCTCGCCATCTCGGGCGTCCCGCCGCTGTCGGGCTTCTTCAGCAAGGACGAGATCATCTGGGGCGCCTACCACGGCGGCAGCCACGCGCAGCCCATCCTCGGCATCATCGGCTACGTGGTGGCGTTCCTCACCGCCTTCTACATGGGGCGCCTGCTGCTCCTGACGTTCTTCGGGTCGTCGCGCGTCGACGCGCATGCGAAGGCGCACCTGCACGAATCGCCGGCGGTCATGACGCTGCCCCTCGTCGTGCTGGCGGTGCTCTCCGCCGTCGGCGGGTTCCTGCCCATCCCCGACATCGTCGCGCTGGTGACGGGACAACACGGCCACGACCACGCGCCGCTCTGGGCGCTCGTCATGGCCAGCTGCCTCGCCTTCGGCGGGCTCGGGCTCGCGTGGCTCTGCTACATCGCGCGCCCGGAGATTCCGGAGCGGGTCACGACGGCACTGAGCGGCTTCTACGAACTCGTGCGCGACAAGTTCCGCATCGACGAGCTCTACGACGTGGTGGTGGTGCAGCCGCTGTTCGCGATGGCCGACGCCGCGGCGTCGATCGTCGATCGCGGCCTCATCGACGGCGCGGTGAACGGCGTCGGTCGGGTCGTGCGCGGCGCCAGCCGCAGCTGGCGCCGCCTCCAGACCGGCAACGTGCAGCACTACGCGCTCTCGTTCCTCGTCGGCGCGCTGGCGCTCCTCTTCTACGTGACGCGCTGAGCATGCTGACCTTCATCACGCTGTTCCCGCTCCTCGGTGCCGTCCTGCTGGCGCCGCTCCCGCGCGACAACGTCCAGGGCATCCGCCGCGTGGCGCTGGCCCTGTCGCTCGTGCCGTTCGTCTGCTCGCTGCTGCTGCTGACCGAGTTCGCCGCCGGCACCGCCGGCTTCCAGCTCGGCAACCGCGTGCCCTGGATCCCGCAGTGGGGCATCGAGTGGTACCTCGGCATCGACGGCATCAGCCTGTTCCTCGTGCTGCTCACCACGTTCCTGACGCCGATCGTGGTGCTCAGCTCGTGGGGCGACGTCCACAGCAAGGTGAAGGAGTACTTCATCTGCATCCTCGTCCTCGAGACGGGCATGCTCGGTGCGCTCCTCGCCCTCGACCTGTTCCTCTTCTACGTCTTCTGGGAGATCATGTTGATCCCCATGTACTTCCTGATCGGCGTGTGGGGCGGCGATCAGCGCCTCTACGCCACCATGAAGTTCGTGGTCTACACGATGACCGGCAGCGTGCTCATGCTGCTCGCCATCCTGTACTGCGCTTGGGCGGTGAAGCAGAGCACCGGCTCGTTCAGCTTCGCCTACGAGCGCGTGCTCGACCTGCGCATGCCGCTCGAGACGCAGCTCCTGCTGTTCGGCGCGTTCGGCCTCGCGTTCGCCATCAAGGTGCCGCTGTTCCCGCTCCACACCTGGTTGCCGGACGCGCATACGCAGGCCCCGACGGGTGGCTCGGTCATCCTGGCGGGCGTGCTGCTCAAGATGGGCACCTACGGATTCCTGCGCTTCGCGATCCCGCTGTTCCCCGCCGCCGTCTCCACGTATGCGCCCTGGATCATCGCGCTCGCCGTGATCGGCATCGTCTACGGCGCGCTGGTCGCCACCGTCCAGCCCGACATGAAGCGCCTGGTGGCCTACTCGTCGGTCTCGCACCTGGGCTTCGTCATGCTCGGGCTGTTCGCGCTCACGCCGACGTCGGTCACGGGCAGCGTCTACCAGATGCTGAACCACGGCCTGTCGACGGGCGGGCTCTTCCTCGTCGTCGGCATGATGTACGAGCGCCGGCACACCCGGAAGATCGCCGACTACGGCGGTCTCTGGGGCGTGGTGCCGCGCTATGCGGCGGTGTTCCTGATCGTGATGCTCGCGTCGGCCGGGCTGCCCGGCCTGAACGGCTTCGTCGGCGAGTTCCTGATCCTGGTCGGCGCCTTCCCGCCCTGGCCGTGGGCGGTCACGGTCGCCACGTCGGGCGTGGTGCTGGGCGCGCTCTACCTGCTGTGGATGTACCAGCGGGTGATCTTCGGGCCGGTGACGCACGACGCCAACAGGCACCTCACCGATCTCACGCGCCGGGAGTGGGTGGTCATCATCCCGGTGATCCTCCTCTGCTTCCTGATGGGCATGTACCCCACGCCGTTCCTGAAGCGCATGCAGCCCTCCATCGAGCTGGCGCTGTCGCGCCTCAAGAACGCCGCGGAGGTCCAGACCGCCAGCGTCGAGCCGGGGGTGCAGCCGTGACGCCGATCGACGCTGCCAGCTTCGTCGGCAACTGGCTCGTGGCGCTGCCCGGTCTCGCCGTCGCCGCCACCGCCTTCCTCCTGATGACGGTCGACCTGATGAGCCGCGCGCAGGATCGCGACGGCCTCGCCGCCATCGGCATCCTGGGGCTCGGCGTCACGGTGGCGGTGTCGGTGTGGCTCTGGTCGAGCGGCACCGATCCGTCCGGCTTCCAGAACATGCTGCGCGCCGATCGCTACGGGCTGTTCTTCTCCGTCGTCATCGCCGTGGCGGCGGCGTTCTCGATCCTCATGTCGGTCGAGTACCTGCACGAGCACCGCATCCCCGTGGGCGACTACCACGCGCTGCTCCTGCTCTCGACCTGCGGCATGGTGTTCATGGCGACGTCGAACGACCTCGTCGTGACGTTCGTCGCGCTCGAGATCATGTCGGTCGGCGTCTACGTGCTGGCGGGCATGCTGCGCGGCGACCGGCGCTCGCACGAGGCCGCCATGAAGTACTTCCTGCTCGGCGCCTTCGCGAGCGGGTTCCTGCTCTACGGCATCGCCTTCTTCTACGGCGCGTCGGGCAGCACGCGGCTCGACGTCATCGCGCAGGCGATCGCCCGCGACGGCCTGACGCCCTACATGCTGCTCGGGATCGCCTTCGTCACCATCGGCTTCGGCTTCAAGGTTGCGCTGGTGCCGTTCCAGGCCTGGACCCCGGACGTGTACGAGGGTGCGCCCACGACCGTCACGGCGTTCATGGCGGTGGGGGTGAAGGCCGCGGCCTTCGCCGCGCTCGGGCGCGTCTTCTGGACGTCGCTGCACGGCGTCTCGGCCAACTGGACGATGCTGCTGGCGGTGCTGGCCGTGCTGACGATGACCATCGGCAACGTGGTCGCGATCAGCCAGCGCAGCGTGAAGCGCATGCTGGCGTACTCCAGCATCGCGCACGCCGGCTACGCGCTCATGGGCGTCGTCGCCGCCACCCGCGAGGGCGGGGCGGCGCTGCTCTTCTACCTGGCGGTCTACGCCTGCATGAACGTCGGTGCGTTCGGGGTCCTGCTCGCGCTCGGGCGTCGCGGCGAGCCGAACGAGCACCTCGAGGACCTGGCGGGGGTCGGCTTCCGGCAGCCGCTGCTGGGCGTCGCGATGCTGGTGTTCATGCTCTCGCTGGCGGGCGTTCCGCCCACGGCGGGCTTCGCGGGCAAGTTCTACCTGTTCAGCGCCGCCATCGACGCGGGCTGGATCTGGCTCGCGGTGCTGGGCGTCGTGAACAGCGTGATCTCGGTCTGGTACTACCTGGGCGTCGTCGTCCAGATGTACATGGTCGAGGGCACGGTGCAGCCGGCGTCGCCGTTCTCGCGGCCGTGCCTGCTGGCCACGATCGTGCTGGCCCTCATCGGGACGATGGCGATCGGCCTGTTCCCGGGCGGCTCGATGCAGCTCGCCGCCGACGCCTTCGCGTCGCTGCGCTAGGCCGCGGGGTCGAGCCGGGCGAGGAGCGCCAGCAGGGCGCGATTGAGCGGTACCGGGACGCCCGTCCGCGCGGCGGCGCGGACCACCGCGCCGTTGATGGCGTCGTGCTCGAGGCGCGCGCCGCGACGGCGGTCCTGCAGCATCGAGGTGGGGAAGTCCGGCATCTCGGTGGCGCTCTCGGCGAGCACCGCGGCGATGCGCCCGCGCCGCACCGGGACGCCGAGCGCGGTCGCGACGGCGTCGGTCTCGCGCATGGTGTCCTCGATCAGTCGACGGCTGCCGGGCTGGGCCAGCGCCGGGCCGCAGGGCACGTCGGCCAGCGTCGTCACGGCGTTGAAGGCGGCGTTCCACGCCAGCTTCTCCCACGCCGCCACCAGGATGGCGTGATGGAGCTTGTGGTCGAGCCCGGCGGCGCGGAACGCCTCGGCGAGACGGATGGAGCGCGGGCTGTCGCGGCCGTCGGGCTCGCCGAAGACGATCTCGCCGCGCCCGGTGTACTGCACCACCCCGGGCGCCGTGAGCTCGACGCCGATGCGGGTGAGACCGACCAGCAGCGGCGGCAGCCCCAGGGCCTCGGCGAGGATGGCCTCGTTCTCGATGCCGTTCTGCAGCGACAGCAGGACGGTGTCGGGACCGACCACCGGTCGCAGCGCGTCCGCGGCGGCGCGGGTGTCGTGCGATTTGACGCACACGAGCACCAGATCGGGGGGCGGAGCCTCGGCGGGCACGGCGACCGTGCGCAGCGGCAGGGTCCACGTCTCGCCGGGCAGGTGGACGGTGAGCCCGTCGCGCTGGAGGACGGCGAGGTTGCGGCCGCGCGCCACCAGCGTGACGTCGTGGCCGCCGCGCGCGAGACGGGCGCCGAAGTAGCCGCCGACCGCCCCGGCGCCGTGGACGAGGACCTGCATCACTTCGCCGGCGTGCCGAAGTCGACCTTGGGCACCTGCGTCGCGGACTCGGGCGCGTCGAAGTACTTCTCCTCCTTGAAGCCCATGGCGGAGGCGTAGACCATCGTCGGGAAGCTCTTGATGGCGGTGTTGAACGCGCGCACGGTGTCGTTGAACCGCATGCGTTCGACGGCGATGCGGTTCTCGGTGCCGGCGAGCTCGTCCGACAGCCGCGCGAACTGCGCGTCGGCCTTGAGGTTCGGGTAGCTCTCGGAGAGGGCCAGCAGGCGGCCGAGGGCGCCGGACATGGCGTCGGCGGCCTGCATCTTCTCGTCGCGGGTGCCGGCCGAGAGCATGCGCGCGCGCGCGTCGGCGACGGCCTCGAACACCGATTTCTCGTGTGCCGCGTAGCCCTTCGTGACCTCGACCAGGTTCGGGATCAGGTCGTTGCGTCGTTGCAGCTGGTTCTCGACCTGTGCCCACGCCGAGGCGATGCCTTCCTGCATCGAGACGAGCTGATTGTAGTTGCAGCCGCTCAGCAGCAGTGCCGCCACCAGTGGCCAGAGCCGTCGTGTCGTCCGCATGCCCATCGTGAGTCCCTCCCTACCAGCTGCGACCGGCGCCGCCGCCACCGAAGCGACCGCCGCCGAAGCCGCCGAATCCACCGAAACCCCCACCACCACCGCCGAAGCCGCCGGGAAACCCTCCCAGCCCGCCGCCACCTCGTGGCAGCCGCCCGCCCAACGCGAGCGCGGCGCACACTAGCAGAATCAGGAGCACGATCGCCCATCCCGGCAGCTCCACCGTCGTCGGTTGGGGACGGCGCGGGGTGGGAAGCCCGTCGAGGGTGACCCCACGCGCGGCGGCGACGCGTCCGGCGAGCGCCGCGGCGCCCCGCCAGATGCCCTCGTCGATCCGTCCGGCACGGAACGACGGCAGCATCTCCTCGTCCTGGATCGCGCCGACGAGGCCGTCGGGCAGGATGCCCTCGAGGCCGTAGCCGGTGACCACCCGGATGCGGCGGTCGTCGGTGGCGACGAGCAGCAGCACGCCGGTGTCCTCGCCACGCTTGCCGACGCCCCAGGCGTCGGCGATCCGCATCGCGTAGGTGAAGTCGTCGAGGGGCTGCGTGCTGCGGACGGTGAGGACGGCCAGCTCGGCGCCGGTCTTGGCCTGCAGCGTCTCGGCGAGGCGGGTGATGCGCTGGCGCACCTCGGGACCGAGGACGCCGGCGCGATCGGTGACGAACCCGTCGGGGCGGGGCAGCGTCGGCTCGGCGGCGTGCGCGAGCGCAACGCCGAGCACGATCGCTGCCGCGAATGCCCCGGCCCTACGCATCCAACGCGTCGAGCGCCCCCACGATGCGCTCGACCTCGTCGAGGTAGGCGCGGAACTCGGCGTGCAGACCGCGGGGCACGAGGCGCGTCAGCCCCTGGCGGTGGTCGAGCAGCGCCTGCATGAGCGGGAATGGACCGAGGACGGCGGCGCCGCCGGCGAGGGCGTCGGCATAGCTCTGCCCGACCTCGTCGCCGCGGAGCCGCAGCAGATGGCGCAGCAGGATCAGGATGCTCTTCAGCGAGTCGAGCATGAGGCGCTCGAGCGCGCTCGGGGCACCCGACGTCGAGAGATAGAGCGCGCGCAGCCGGAGCAGCTTGCCGCGCGCCTCCTGCTCGCACTGCCGGCGGAGGGCGCCGGGCTCGACGTGGATGGCGGTGAGGACGTCGCGTCCCGCGAGCACGCGGTGCTGGCGGCGGATGTCCTCGAGCTCCATCGGGAAGGTGTCGGTGCCGCGCGTGAGGAAGGGCTCGTCGATGACGAGCGGAATGCCGAAGCGCCGGCGCTCCCAGCGCGCCACGACCGGGCCGAGGCTTTCGAGTACCTCCATCGACACGATCGGCACGACGACGACGGTATTGACGTCGGAGCGCGCCTCGACGAAGTCGTCGCCGGCGGCGCTGCCGTGCAGGGCGAGGCACGTGAGCTGGTCGCCGAGCGCCGTGCCCACCTCCGACGCATAGGTGGTGATCTGTCGCTCCAGCCGCTCGTCGGGTCTGCCCATGGTCCGGCGCCTGCCATAGCGGCGCAACGGGACCCCCGCAACCACGGCGGGTCGCTTGACCGCCGGTGAGGCCTCGGGTAGCCCGCCTCGCCGGTGGGGATCGTCGACGAGGTACGCGCCGCGCTCGGCGATCTGACCGCGTGGCCGGCGCCGAGCGGCGTCGCGCGCGAGGCGAGGGTAGGGGGGCTGGCGGTCTGGCCGCTGGTGGGATTGGCGCTCGGGGGTATCGCCGCCATGGTCGCCACCGCCACGGTCGGGCTCGGCGCGCTGCCGTCGAGCGCGCTCGCGGTGATCGTCCGCGAGCTCTGCGTCGGCCCGCGCCGTCGTGTCGCAGCACTCGGATGGCCCGGCGCGATGACGACCACGGTGCTCGAGGTGTGGGCGCTCGCGACCCTTTCGCCACAGGCCCGGTCGACGGCGCTGCTGTTGGCGCCGATGGTCGGGCGCTGGGCGGCGGTGGTGCAGTGCTACGGCGGCGTGCCGGCGCGACCCGAGCCCGACGCGCCGTGGATCGGCCGCGCGCGCTTCCGCGAGTTCGGCGTCGCCAGCGTCGTGGCCATCGGCGGCATGCTGGTGGCGCTCGACGCGGTCGGCCTGCTCGCGACCCTGGTGGCGGCCGGGACGATGCTCGCCGTGCGCCTCGCCGCCTATCGCTGGACGGGCGGGATGCGCGGTCGTCTGGTGCGGGCGACGGCCGATCTCGTCGAGGTGGCCGTCGTCTGCGTGCTCGCCGCGGTGGGGCGGCTGCTCGCGGCTTAGCTCGGACGCCGCGGGATCATCACGCGACGGCGGAGCGACAGCACCACCTCGTCGCGCTGGTTCCGGGCGCGGGTCTCGACGTAGACGATGCCGCGGTCGTTCTTCGTCGTCGACGGCGTGACCTCGAGGATGTCCGACTCGGCGTAGATCGTGTCGCCGTGGTACGTCGGCTTCAGGTGCAGGACCTTCTCGTACTCGAGGTTCGCGATCGCGGTCTCGCTGATGTCGCGCACGCTCATGCCGACGGTGAGCGCGAACACCAGGGTGCCGTTCACCAGGCACCGCCCGTGCTGGCTCTGGCTGGCGAAGTGCTCGTCGAAGTGGAGCGGGTTGGTGTTCATGGTCATCAGCGTGAACCAGGTGTCGTCGAAGTCGCGAATGGTGCGACCCGGCCAGTGCTTGATGAGCTCGCCCGCCCGGAAGTCCTCGAAGAAACGCGCCATGGCGGGGGGTTATCGGTAGTTCGGGCTCCAGCCGTCAAGAGCGGCGAGCACCGAACGAACGAACGGCCCGGCGGCGAAGCTCCCCAGCTCTGCACCGCACGGGCCGTTCGTGTCGCTATCGCCTGGCGGCGATCAGTAGGTCATGTTGAGCGACCAGGTGCCGACGACCCAGGGGTCGTCGTTCTCGTTGTAGAACTCGGTCACGGCGCCGAAGGTGTAGACGGACGCGCCGGCGCTGACGCTCCACGCCCCGTACTCCTCGGGCACGAAGGCGAGCGGCACGCTGGCGACGAGGCCGGCCTTGAAGAAGCCCAGGGTCTCGAAGTTCGCGGTCGTCCCCTCGGACTCATAGTAGTCGTGGACGTTCAGGCCGAGCTGCAGCGGGACCGCGAGCGACACCGGGTAGGTATCACTCTCGATGACCGTGAACGTCGGACGGACGTTCAGCTCCATGTAGCTGCCTTCTTTGGTCCCGAGCGCCGTGTTCTCGAGCTCCTGGGCGAACGTGATCGACGGGTACATGGCCCACATGCCGAGCCACTCGCTGTCGTTCAGGGTCGCCGTGAAGTCGAACTCCTGCACGGTGGCGAAGGCGCCGTTCGGGTAGGTGTAGGCGATGTAGAACGGCTTGAGCTCGAGCTTGCCCAGCAGCGTGAACTTCACGCCCAGGTAGACGTCCGACTCGTACCAGTTGTCCGGGCCGCTGCCGGAGCTCAGCGTGTTCTCCGACTGCACGCTGTTCCAGGTGCCCAGGAACGGGGTGATCCCGCTCAGCACACCCTCTTCGTCGGAGTAGGCGTTGATGTTCACCTCGCCATACGGCTGCCAGATGAACCCGTCCCGCTCCTGCAGGATGCCACGGAAGAAATAGGCCGTGGTGATGTCCTGCCCCATGCTGAACGTGATCTTACCGGTGTTCGGACCGGCCAGCGCCTGTGACGCCGAGAGCAGCAGCCCGGCCAGGGCAAAGGCGCCAGCCCTGCGGGTCCTACTCTTCGAGCTACCTCGGTGGTTCATGAATCCCTCCTCCTCATAGTGAAGGCCGATCCCGCCCCACGCGGGAGGTGGCCCTCCACTTTCCAAGAGCAACCTCCGTGCCCGAATGCGTAGCGCCGTGCAAACGCCGGAGATGCTGCGTTCCTCGTCGGTACGGTTGTCCGTGCTGCTCTCGAAGCGGCAGCGCTTGCCCAGCGATTGAGCACGGCGCTGCCTCGTACGGCGTGTCGGTCGTTCGACGCGCATGACGGAACCCTGACCCGACCCGATCCGTTTGCCCGCCGGCCCACCCCCCTGCTATTGGCCGCTCGGGGGTACGGGTCGGCCGATGCACTTCCAGTTCGCGAACGTCCTCGTGTTCTTTCTGCTGGGCTTCGTGCTCTGCGCGTTGATGCTCGGCCTCGGGTTGCTGCTGCGACCCTCGAATCCGAGCCCCGGCAAGCTCAGCACCTACGAGTGCGGCGAGCCCCCGAGCGGTCCCGCCTGGATCAACTTCAACATCCGCTTCTACTTGATCGCGTTGGTGTTCGTGATCTTCGACGTCGAGCTCGCCTTCGTCTATCCGGTGGTGGCCGTGTTCCGTGACTGGGTCCTGCGCGGCGAGGGGCTCTTCGCGCTCGCCGAGCTCGCGGTCTTCATCGCCATCCTCGCCGTCGGCCTGGTCTACGTGTGGGTCAAGGGCGACCTCGAGTGGATCAAGCGCGTGCCCGCCGAGCGCCGGTCCGACGACGCCGGCGTGCGCCGGGCGGCCTGATAGGAGAGACTAGCGGCATGTCCCTCATCAACTCCGCGCCCGAGATGGCGCTCACCACGAAGATCGACGACCTCCTCAACTGGACCAGAAAATCGTCCGTCTGGTACATGATGTTCGGTCTCGCCTGCTGCGCCATCGAGATGATGCAGACGGGTGGGCCGCGCGCCGACCTCGAACGCTTCGGCATGGCGCCGCGCGCCACGCCCCGCGTCTCCGACGTGCTCATCGTCTCCGGCACGCTCACCCTCAAGATGGCGCTCCGCACCAAGGTGCTCTACGACCAGATGCCCGATCCGAAGTACGTCGTGTCGATGGGCAGCTGCTCGAACTGCGGCGGGCTCTTCCAGCTCGCCTACTCGGTGTGTGACGGCGTCGACAAGGTGGTGCCCGTCGACGTCTACGTGCCGGGGTGCCCGCCGCGACCCGAGGCCCTCACCGAGGGGCTCGTGAAGCTGCAGGAGAAGATCCAGAAGGAGAAGTGGCTGGTGCGGAAGACCGAGCCGGTGGGAGTGCGGGCCTAGATGCCGGTCGATGCCGCGGGTGTGCACGCCCGCCTGCAGGAGCGATTCGGCGACGCCATCGGTGCGCTCGCGGGGACGGGGAACGACGCTGCCGCCACGGTCGAGCCGGCGCGCATCGCCGAGGTCTGCCGCTTCCTGCGCGACGAGCCGGCGCTGCTCTTCGACTGCCTCTCGAACCTCTCCGGCGTCGACTATCCGAAGCTCGGGCACATCCAGGTCGTCTACCATCTCTACTCGTACCGCCTCGGGCACTGGATCGTGCTCAAGGTGAACGCGCTGCGCGACGACCCCGTCGTGCCGACGGTGTCGGACGTGTGGAGCGCCGCCAACTGGCAGGAGCGCGAGGTCTACGATCTCCTCGGCGTCACCTTCACCGGCCACCCCGACCTGCGCCGCATCCTCATGCCGGAAGACTGGCCGGGCCACCCGCTCCGCAAGGACTTCGTCGAGCCGCAGGAGTACCATGGCATCGCGACGTCGCGTGAGAGTCTCCTGAAGAACTAGAGGTACGATGGGTCTGGCGGGTTTCGAGGTCGAGGTGCAGCGCGAGGCCGATGGGGGCCTCGTCACCGAGGACATGACCCTCAGCATGGGGCCGCAGCACCCGTCCACGCACGGCGTGCTCCGCTTCGTCGTGCGTGCCGACGGCGAGGTGATGAAGGAGGCCATCCCGGACATCGGCTACCTCCACCGCTCGATCGAGAAGATCGCGGAGAAGGTGGGCTGGCACGGCTTCCTGCCCTACACAGACCGCGTCGACTACGTGGCCGCGATGTTCTGCAACCACGGCTGGACCATGGCGGCGGAGAAGCTCGCCGGCATCGAGGTCCCGAAGCGCGGCGAGTACTGCCGCGTCATCGCCGACGAGCTCTGCCGCATCCACAGCCATCTGCTGTCCGTCGGCTCGATGGCGATGGACATCGGGGCGTTCACGCCGTTCACGCACGCCATCCGCGAGCGCGAGTACCTGAACGACCTGTTCGAGGAGCTGTGCGGCTCGCGGCTGACGTTCCACTACATGCGGATCGGCGGCGTGGGCTGGGATCTGCCGCCCGGGTGGGTCGAGAAGGTGCTGCACTTCCTCGACCGCTTCGAGCCCGTCGTGCGCGAGTACGACCGGCTGATCTCGTACAACAAGATCTACGCCGAGCGGCTCATCAACGTCGCCGTCATCAGCCCGCAGGAGGCCATCGACTACAACCTGGTCGGGCCGAACCTGCGCGGCTCGGGCGTCAAGTACGACGTCCGCAAGGACGCGCCGTACTCGATCTACCCGGAGCTCGAGTTCGACGTGCCGGTGGGCCGCGGCGAGCTCGGGACGGTGGGCGACTGCTTCGACCGCTACATCGTGCGCATGCGGGAGATGCAGGAGAGCTGTCGCATCCTGCGCCAGTGCCTGGCGCAGATCCCCGACGGGCCGGTCATCGCCAAGGTGGCGCGCAACTTCAAGCCGCCGGCGGGCGACTGCTACGTCCGCCTCGAGAGTGCCCGTGGCGACATGGGGTGGTACGTCGTCAGCGACGGCACCTCGTTCCCCCATCGCTGCAAGATACGGACGGGCTCGTTCGCCGCCATCAGCATGGTGCCGAAGGTGAGCCGCAACCTCATGTTGGCCGACCTCATCGCGGTGATCGCCAGCTTCGATCTGGTGGCGCCGGAAATCGATCGCTGACGCCATGCAGGAATTCGTCGACGGCCTGATCGCCGGCGGAATGACCCCCGAGGGCATTCCCGCCTGGGTGCACTACCTCACCGCGATGCTCACCTTCGGGGGCATCGTGGTCTTCGGCTTCGTCCTGCCGGTGGCGGGCATCACCACCTGGGTCGAGCGCCGGGTCATGGCGCGGATGCAGAGCCGCATCGGGCCGAACCGCACCGGGCCCGCCGGCTTCCTGCAGTGGCTCGCCGACGGCATCAAGAGCGTGCTCAAGGAAGACATCATCCCGTCGGCGTCCGACGTGCCGCTGTTCAAGCTGGCACCCTACGTCGTCATCATCGGCTTCGTGGCGACGTTCGCGGTGGTGCCGTTCAGCGGCGACCTCATCATCGCCGACCTGAACGTCGGCATCCTCTACATCACGGCGGTGACGGCGCTCGTCGTCGTCGGCATCCTGATGGCGGGGTGGGCGTCGAACAACAAATGGTCGCTGCTCGGCGGCATCCGCTCGGCGGCGCAGATCGTGAGCTACGAGATCCCCGCCGGCCTCTCGATCTT